>CAJKLK010000005.1:0-127499 GCA_905200715.1 uncultured Collinsella sp.
TCTTGTTGCCCACCATGATGTCGTCGGAGCTAAAGTCGCGGATCATGCGACTGATACGGCAGAACGCCGGCGTCACCACGATGTCGTTGGCCAACACATCGAGCAGCTCGTCCTCGGTATAGGGGCACCACTCGCCACGCTCATAGCAGCCCACCAGACGCGAGCCCTCGATGAGCGAGCACGGGTAGACCTTGACCTCGTCAGGCATAAAGGCGCCCTCGGTCATAAAGCGCTCGTAGTCGCGTTTGTCCCCCTCGGGCGTAGCGCCCAGCAAGTTGAGCATAAAATGCGCGTGGATCTTAAAGCCAAACAGGCGCGCAAGCGAGAACGCCCGCTCGATCTTCGCCACCGAAATGCGACGCTCGTTGATATCGAGCAGGTGCTGGTCAAGGCTTTGGATGCCCATCTGAATCTTGGTGCAGCCCAGGCGACGAATGAGCGTGAGCGCCTGTGGCGTCACGGCATCGGGCCGGGTCTCGATAACGAGCCCCACTACGCGATGCTTCGCCGTCTCGTTGATGCGCTGCTGACGCTCGAGCTCCTCCATCGTGGCCGTCTGCCACTCGGCGACCTCGTCCCACGGCGTGCCGGGGCCGTACAGACGACGCACCGCACGGTTATAGCCGCCCACGGCAGCATCTACGCGCTCCTGTTCGCCGGCAACACCGCTCGCAAGCTCGGCCTCGTCGGTCGCAATACCGGCAGCCCGATAGCGCTCGCGACGCTCCGCCACCACCGGCGGCAGCGCATCGGCGGGCGCGTCATCGAGCAGGCGCCCTGCCTCGGCACGGCTGATGCCCGGACGCGCCAACATGGGGTTGGCAGCCACGCCGGCGACGGCATCGTCATTGAGCGCACGGAAAAGCTCCGCCATAAACCATGCCTGATACCCTTGCGGATAGTCGCTCCAGGTACCGCCAAGAACGATAAGCTCGATCTTGTCGGTTGCATGCCCCATTTGCGAAAGCGCGGTCAAACGAGCACTCACCTGCAGATACGGGTCGAAGCAGTTTTGCTCTGCACGGGCACACGCCGGCTCAGCGTGCAGATAACTCTTGGGCATGCGCAGGTCGTTGGGACAAAACAGGCAGTCGCCCGAGCACGGCCAGGGCTTGGTGATGACAGTAATGGTCGCCACGCCCGAAGCCGTGCGGCGCGGCTTCATGCGCAACACCTGCAGCAGTTGACGTTCCAGTTCGGAATCGACATTCCACGCAGCCCACCGAGCCGGCTCCTCACGTTTAACCCGCTGGTAGAACGGCAGCAGACGGCGCTTGGCCAAATCGCGTTTGTCGGCACCCTCACGACGCGCCTCGGCATGTATCAGTTTGACGAGCGCCTTGTCGTCCACGGTTTCGCCGCGACGCAGGGCCTCGAGTATGTTCAAAATAATCTGTTCCATGCCCCCATTGTAAAGGCAAAGGCGCCGGAGCCGATCTCGGCTTCGGCGCCTTCATCAAACAGCGCGTCTGTATCTTCGCCTAGGCTTTCGTCTGCCTCACTACTCCGAATCAAACGACATGTCGCCCGAACCGACCTCAAAACGATACGTGGCAGACTTGTCACCGTTATCGAATTCAAGATCCAAAATGGTCTCGCCGTCGTAGCCAAGCGGAAGGAAATCACTCTCGAAGTCGCCGCTGCCCAAGGTGAGGCTCGCCTTAAAGCCCGTCGAGTTCGGAACCGTCATCTCCACATCGCCCGAGCCCACACTCACGTCCATCGACTTCGCGGGGGCCTGGTAAAGCTCGAACGTCACATCGCCCGAACCGACCTCAGCGCTGAGCGCATCAGTCACGCTGCCCGTAAACTCCACATCTCCCGCACCCAGGAAAAGGTCGAAACCATCACAGATGACACCGGCAATCTGCAGATCACCCGAGCCCACGTGCGCGTTGACTCCCTTCAGATGTTCGGCAACACGGCGTGGCAGCTCAACCGTAACTGAGCGATCGATTGCCTTACCGTCATCACTTCCAAACTGGGAAACCTTGAGCGTCGAGTCCTCGACGGATGCGATGTTTTGCGTCGCGGCCTTGGAGGCATCCATACCCTCGGCAACGCGCCCCCGCTCGATAACGCGAGCCTTGTTGCCATCAACAACCTTGACGTCCACCGAAGCCGCATTGATATCGAAATCGAGGTAGCGGAACTCATCGGCATCAAAAGTCGTGCTCGAAAGCTGCTGAGGCCGAGCGGAATAGTTACCGCTATCCAAGAGATTATCGTCGTCAAACATATCGTCAAAATCAGACAAATTGCCAGATAGAATACCGGTCGTACGCACCATATCGGAATGAGCCAATAGCCGCGAAATGCCAAAGACAAGCCCAATGATGAGCACAAACGCTCCGATGCCAACGCCCAAGCGTACCTTGGATTCATGTGAAAGCTTCATCATTCATCACCCTCTTTGGCAATCGGCTCAGCGGTAGTCGCGGTAGCCACGTCAGCATCAACCGAAGCGGAAACATTCTGAGCCCTAGTTGTCACCGGCGCCGGACCAACCTGGATATCCCCACGCGCCCAATCGCCATCGAGCGCACGAGCCACCCAGTGATAAATGGGAATCGTAAAGAAGATCAGCGCGGCAAAGGGACCGGCGCCAAACGGGAACATCAGCAAAAAGAACAGCATCCAGCACACGGCCCAATACGGAAACGACTGGAACGGGCCCTTCACCGGAGTCGAGCCAACCGCGCCGCCACTCGTCACCTGCGCCGTAGCAGCATTGGCGGCCTGCGCACTCCAGCTTGCCGCTTGCGCCGCCTTGGCCGCAGCATCACTCGCCTGTGTTGCCGCTTCAGTGGCACGCGCCGCCGCCTCATGAGTACGAGCGCGCTCTGCTGCCTCGGCCTTGCGCTGACGGGCGCGGTCCTCGTTCTCAAACTCGATATCGTCCTCGATCTCGTCGCTCGGATTGAGGAGCTCGTCCAGGCTCACGCCATAGAGTTTGGCGAGCGAGATCAGGTTCTCGGTATCGGGTGAGCTCTCCGCGCGCTCCCATTTACTGACCGCCTGGCGCGACAGCCCCAGCTTTCGCGCCAGCCCTTCTTGGCTAAAACCCTTGCTGCGACGAAGGTCGGCGAGCCGCTGCGCAGTTTCTACATTCATGGTTCCTCCTATGTGATGCCAGCCGTGCCGCCGGACCGTTTTTTCTTAAGGCGCCTTGCACAGTTAAAAATCTATCCGCCACCGCCAAAAGCATACCACCTATTCTAGTGAGATTTTTGACAACCGGCGGTTGCGGGTGCATATGAGCTGCGGAAATGTGTCCAAACAAAGCAATGACCCGTAGCTTGGTTGTCCCCGTTGCGGCGTTAACGGTAGTATGGTCGTACTGTTTATTCCGCACCGCCAACGGAGGGAGTTCCGCGCCGTGAACCGCGATTTCGCCTCATCGCTCATCCAGCTCAACAACACGTTCTATCGCGAGCACTCCGCCTCCTTCTCCGATACGCGCCAGGCCCCGTGGCCCGGCTGGGTGCGCACCATGGATATCGCGCTCGGGCAGCTCGACGTCGCCACGATCGAGCATCCCGTCCGCGTCTTCGATCTTGCCTGCGGCAATATGCGGTTCGAGAACTTTGCCGCCGGCGGCGCACTTGCCGCCAAGGGCGTCGACGGAGCAAACCCCTCGGCAGATGCCAGCTGTCCGTTTGAGTTCTATGGCGTCGACTCGTGCCAAGACCTGGCCATCGATGCACATGGCCACGCGCTGCGCATTCCCAACCTGCACTTCCAGGAGCTCGATGTGCTCGACGCCCTTATGAAGCTCAACCCCGCCGAGACACCCGACGTGCTTTTCGACGCCCCGCTCGCCGACATCTCGGTCTGTTTTGGCTTTATGCACCACGTACCGTCGTGCGAGTACCGCGTACGCGTGCTCGACGCCCTGGTGCGGCAGACGCGCCCGGGCGGCATCATCGCCATCAGCTTTTGGGAGTTTATGAACGACGAGCGCATGGCGCGCAAGGCCGTTCGCGCCGAAGCCCGTGCCGAGCTCACCCCACCGTTTGAGGGTTACGATTCCGCGCAGTTTGAAGCCGGCGACCACCTCATTGGCTGGCAAAACGACCGCCACGCCTACCGCTATTGCCATCACTTTGACGATCAGCAGATCACCGATCTGGTGCGCGGCGTCCGTACGTTCTACAAGAGCGGCGAGGTCCCCGTGCGCGAGCTTGAGCGCTTCCATGCCGACGGTCGCAGCGGCGAGCTCAACCGCTATGTGATCCTTAAGCGCCTGTAGGCACCGACGACTCGCCGTCGAGCCGCACCGCGTCTTTCGGGCAAACTATGCCTACCCCTTTTCAACCCATTGACGGAACGCGCAGCTATGCGTTCCATACTTATGACCAAGGAGCCTCATGGGAGCCGTCCACGTTCGCACGCCTAAGAACTTTGTGCTCGAGGAGCGCCTGGAGCGCTACGCCGATGCGATTGAGACGAACCCCGAGGCCTATGCCGGAGATTGGCGCGAGGCTTGCACGCCGGTTGGCGGCTCGTCCTTCACCCGCCTTCATCTAGATCTGGGCTGCGGCAAAGGCACCTATCTGGTTGAGCGAGCTCACCGTGAACCCGACACCCTCTTTATCGGTATGGACCAGGAGCCCATCTGCATCGCCTATGCCGCACAGAAAGTCTGCGAGCAGGAACTAACCAACGCACTCGTCCTGCCCCGAGGCGCCGCATCGTTGCCGCAGTTGTTTGCCGCAGGCGAGCTCGAAGCCATAACCATCAACTTTCCCACGCCGCAGCCCAAGGCCAAGTACGCCAAAAAGCGACTCGTCCATGTCGACCATTTGATGCTCTACCGCCCGCTCCTTGCAGCCGGCGCTACCGTCACGCTGCGAACCGACAGCAAGCCACTGCGCGACTACGCCCTGGGGCAGTTTGCCGCGGCAGGCTACGACACACTTTGGGTAAGCGACGACGTCCGCCGCGACCATCCCAAGCATCCCGAGACCGAATACGAGCGCCGCACGCGCGAGATGGGTGCCGTCGTCTACGGCATTTGCGCCACACCCGGTGCACGGCCCAGCGATGAACAGCTCGCGGCGGGCCGCGCGCAGGAGCAAAGTCTTGCCTGCTACCTGCCCGATAACCTCGATGAGCTCACCTACGTGCCCCTCGGCATGGAAGAGGCCGTCGAGAACTTTAAAAACCGCGCCCGCAAGGGCAAAAAGCGCCTTCCGCAGGAGTCATAGGGGCTTTTGGCGGTCGCTACGCCGGCAACCAAGCGGCAAATAGGCACCGAGGGACGGCCCTCAAATCTAAGTGAGTAGACTTTTTGGCAATAGCCGAGCACAGCCTGCATGGCAAAAACTAAAACAGCAGGTAGAGATCTTGCGTAAAAGCCATTTGCTCGCGAAATCGCAAAAAGTCTACTCACTTAGCTCGCGGCTGCACCAAACGGCTGAGCAGAACGCCCATTTCCTGCATTTTCTTTCGCGCTGGCGCCCCGCGCCGCCGCTACGCCATAATGGATGGCGGACAAACGGCGAGAGAAAGCAACCACATGGCACAGACCACGATAGATACCGCCGCCAGCACCGTCTCCGGCGCCGGCGCCGCCAGCTCATTCTCAGGCGGCACGGGAACCGAGGCAGAGTTCGGCTCGCTCGGCGCGCTCTCCCCCACCTGGTGGGAGCCCGAGGACGGCAGTGAGCCCGAACCGTGGCTCACGCCCGACCAGGCCTTCGAGCGCTTTTTTGAATGGACGAGCGACCGCGGCATTGAGCTGTGGGATCACCAAGAAGAGGCCCTCATGGACCTGGCCGCCGGTGAACATGTCATTTTGGGAACACCGACCGGATCGGGCAAGTCGCTTGTCGCGCTGGGCATGCTCTTTATGGGCATGGCACAGGGCAAACGCTGTTATTACACGGCCCCCATCAAGGCCCTGGTCAGCGAAAAGTTCTTCGACCTGGTACAGGTACTCGGCCGCGATAACGTCGGCATGATCACCGGTGATACGCATATCAACACCAAAGCACCCGTCATCTGCTGCACGGCCGAAATCCTTGCCAACGATGCGCTGCGCGAGGGTGAGGACGCCGATGTGGGCTGCGTGGCCATGGACGAGTTCCACTACTTTGCCGACCCCGATCGCGGTTGGGCCTGGCAGGTGCCGCTGCTCACCCTGCCCCACACGCAGTTTATGCTCATGAGCGCCACGCTCGGCGATGTCACTGCCATCGCCGCCTCACTCGAGGAGCACACCGGCGCTACCTGCGACTTGGTCGTCGATGCCCCACGCCCCGTGCCGCTGAGCTACGACTATGTGACGACCTCCCTTGAGGGCACCGTCGAGCTCGCCACGCGCCGCGGCGAGGCCCCGCTCTATATCGTGCACTTTAGCCAGGATGCCGCCCTTGCGACGGCACAGTCGCTCGCCAATTTTGGCATTGCCAGCAAGGAGCAGCGCGAGGCCATCAAGGAGGCGGCCAAGGGCACGAGCTTCTCGACGGCCTTCGGCAAGATCCTCAAGCGCTTGCTCGGATGCGGCGTCGGCGTGCACCACGCCGGTATGCTGCCGCGCTATCGCCTGCTGGTCGAGCGCCTGGCGCAGCAGGGCCTACTGCCCGTCATCTGCGGCACCGACACACTCGGCGTCGGCATCAACGTGCCCATCCACACCGTGGTCCTCACCGCGCTCACCAAGTTCGACGGCTACAAGATGCGTCGTCTGCGCGCCCGCGAGTTTCATCAGATTGCCGGTCGTGCCGGCCGCTCGGGCTTTGACACCGAGGGTATGGTCATCGCCGAGGCCCCGGAGCACGAGATCGAGAACGCCAAGCTCATGGCCAAGGCAGGCGACGACCCCAAGAAGCTCCGCAAGATTAAAAAGAAGAAGGCCCCCGAGGGTTTTGTCACCTGGAACAAGCAGACCTTTGGGCGCCTGATCGAGACGCAGCCCGAAACGCTCAAGCCGCGCCTGCGCATCACGCACTCCATGGTGATTAGCGTGGTCGAGCAGGGCGGCGACGCTCGCGCCCGCGTACACGACCTCATCGAGACAAGCCTGCAAACGCCCGAGGAAAAGGCAAAGCTCGAGGTTCGTGCCGACGAGATCTTCGCCACGCTCATCGACTCCGGCGTCGTCGTGCGCACCGAGGTGCCGCCCGCACCCGACGCTCCGGCAGACGCCGCGCCGGACATCGACTACGCACTGACGGTCGACCTGCCCGAGGACTTTGCGCTCGACCAGCCGCTCTCGCCGTTTTTGCTTGCCGCGCTGGAGCTGCTCGACCCCGAGAGTGAGACCTATACCATGGACCTCATCTCGATGGTCGAAGCTACGCTCGAGGACCCCAAGCAGGTATTGCGCGCACAGGAGCGCGCCGCACGCGACCGCGCGATGGCCGAAATGAAGGCTGACGGCGTCGAATACGAGGAACGCCTGGAGCGTATCCAGGATGTCACCTACGAAAAGCCGCTCGAGGACTTGCTCGATGCCGCCTTCGACAAGTACTGCCAGGAAGTGCCCTGGGCCAACGACTACCAGCTCTCGCCCAAGAGTGTCCTGCGCGACATGCTGGAGAGCGCGAGCGATTTTAAGGGCTATATCCAAAAGCTCGGCATCGCCCGCTCCGAGGGTATTTTGCTGCGCTACCTGGCAGAAGCCTATCGTTCGCTCGACCGCACCGTGCCCATTGAGAAGCGCGACGAGCGCCTGCGTGACATCATTTCGTGGCTCGGCTTTGTGGTGCGCTCGGTCGACTCGAGCCTGGTGGACGAGTGGGAGAACGCTGGCAATCCGGCAGCCCTCGACGCCGCGCCGCCGCAGGGCATCGACGAGGTCGTGGCGGACCGCCGCGGCTGTACGCTGTTGGTGCGCAATGCACTCTTCCGCCGCGTGGCCCTTGCAGCCCGCGGACACATGCGCGATCTGGGCGAGCTCGACGAGGACTGGGGCATGAGCGAGGTCCGCTGGCAAAAGGCCCTCGATGCCTATTATGAGCAGCACGAGGAAATTCTCACCAACGGCGACGCCCGCAGCGCCGCGATGTTTACCATCGATGAGTCCGACGAGAAAACGCAGCACGTGTGGCATGTGCACCAGATTTTTACCGACGAGGATGGCGACCACGACTTTGGCATCATGGGCGATGTCGACCTGGACGCCACGCAAGACGGCGGCGAGGTCATCTTCAAGAACTACCGTGTCGGCTTTATCGAGGACCTGCTCGAGGACTAGCCGAGCACAATGGACAAAACGAAGCGGGGCCGCTGGCAGCATCGCCAGCGGCCCCGCTTTTGCACTATCCGCTATGACCTACTCGGCATCCTCGACCTCATACGAATCCGCCTCGGCGGGCTCATCGCTTGTCTCTGGTGCGGCCTCGCGCGCTTCGTCAAATGCCGCCTTCATGGTCTTGTTGCCCCACGTGAGCTTGCGAATGGTAAGTTCATCGGCCTTGTTGTGGGCCAGGCGCAGGTTCTCGGTGCTACGGCGCAAATCGTCCTTGGTCTTCTCGAGCTGCTTAATGGCGGCATCGATTTCCTTGATCGCCGATTCGAATTGCTTGCTCGCCAGGTTGTAGTTGCGCGAGAAGCCATCCTTGAACTTCTCCATCTTGGCTTCGAAGTTCGTGACGTCAATGTTCTGCTGCTTGTACTCCGCTAGCTCCTGTTTATAGCGCAATGAACCCATGGCGGCGTTGCGCAGCAGCGTAATCATGGGAATAAAAAACTGCGGACGGATCACGTACATCTTCTTGTAGCGATAGCTCACGTCCACGATTCCCGCGTTGTAAAGCTCGCTCTCGGGCTCGAGCAGCGTGCAGAGCACCGCGTACTCACAGCCTTTCTGGCGACGATCGTGATCGAGTTTCTTAAAGAAGTCCTCGTTTTTGTGTTTGGTTGCAGTCTCGTCGTTCTCATTTTTCATCTCGAACATAATCGAGATGATCTCGTTGCCGCTCGCGTCGCACTCGCGGAAGATAAAGTCGCCCTTGGTGCCCTCGGACGCATCGTTGTCTTTCTCGAAGTACGCATTAGGAAACGCGGTCATACGCAAACGATTGAACTCAGTCTCGCAGTGCTGCTCGAGCGACTCGCCCACCATCTTGGTGGACAGGCGTACCTTCATGTCCTTAAGACGCTCAATCTCTTCGTCCTTGTAGCGAATCAGCTCATCGCTCGCGCGCTTGGCCTGCGCAAGCTCGAGCTCGTGTGCCGCTCTGGCCTGTTCCTCACGCGAATCGCGCACCGCCAGCTCACTCGTGAGTTTTGCGCGGGCCTCATCACGCTCACGCTCCGCCGCGGCGACCGCCTCTGACAGGTTCATTTTGGCCGTCAGCTCCTGCTCGCGCAGCTGGGCGCGCAGGCCCTCGGCCTCCTGCTCGGACTGAGTCTTTGCGGCGGAAAACTTCTCTTGTACCTTTGCGCGGTAGTCAGCAAGCGCGCGCTCGGCCTCGCCGCGAGCGGCATCAAGCTCGCGCTGGGACTCGGCAGCGGCAGCGGCGAGCGCCATCTCCTGGGCCTTGTCCGCCGCGGCAAGCCTTGCCTGCAGCTCGGCAATCTGGACATCACGTGCAGCTAAATCGTTTTGAGCAGCATTGCGCACCGCCGATTCGGCGAGCTTGGCTTCGTCATCCTTGCGTCCAAGCTGCGCGCGCAAGTTGTCGATTTCGCGCTGGAGCTCGGCATTCTCCTTCTGAGCGTCGGCGCGGGCTTCAACCGCCGCGCGCTGGCTTGCGCTCTCGCGCTCCGCGGCAGCGCCCTCGAGCTTGGCGCGCAGCTCGGCAAGCTCAGCGTCGCGCTTGGCAACCTCTTGTGCCAGCTGTTGAGCTGCAGCGTTCTTCTGCTCGACAAGTTGAGCGTTGCGCTGAGACTCTGCCCTTTGCAAGGCAGCCGACGAACGCGAGCGTTCAAGCTCCAGCGCCTGCTCGCCCTCGCGCTGGACTGCCTTCACACGCTCATCCAGGTCGCGCGAAAACTCGGCGTCGCGCACCTGCTTGACGATATCCGCATAGCCGGACGCGTCGACCTTAAATACTTCGCCGCAACGCGGGCACTTAATCTCGTTCATGGCAGCTCCTCGATGGACGCAAATTTCAACCGCCTACACTCTACCGCGCCACGCGGACAAAAAAGGCGCCGCCGCCATAAAGGCAACGGCGCCAGAACCACCACAAAGGTGCCTGTCCCCTTTGTGGTGGTTTGGGTCCTTACAGATCGCGGTAGTCGATAAGGCGAAGATCAGGTTGAGATTCAAGCCAAGCGCGAAGCTCGGGGTCGATCAGCGCATCGACCTCCTTGGTGCGGTCAGTCGTAAGCGAGCTGTTCTCCAGGATAAAACGATCGAGATAGCCTGGATGGCACACAAAGACGACCGTCTCGCCGTCCTCCATCTCGCGAACCGTCTGCATAATCGAGTCCTTGGGTTCGTAGCCCGGCTCCATCGAATGCATCACCATGCGCAGGTCGGTGGCACCGCAACGCACAACCGCCGTGGGGTCGAAGCTTGCCTTTTGCTCCTTAAGGCCCAGCTCCTGAGCAACCGCCGAGATCGCTCGGTTAAGGTTTTTGCTCATGACGGCATGGGCCTCAAAGTAATCGGGTTCGCGGCCCACGATCTCGACAAAGCGGTCATGCTGCGCGCGGATCTCGATGCAGGCCTCGTCGAAGTCTATCAACTCCTCGCCGCGCTTAAAATGCTCGCGGAAGGTACGGCTGCTATGGAACTCACCGTTCTCGCTGAGCATGCTCGGAATGAGCTCCGGGGCGGCACAAGGCTTGCCCAGACACACGTTGGTATGCTGGCCCACCGCAATGCCGACATCCGCCACGAGCGACCAGCCACGCTCGGCCTCGGGCATATTGGGCATAAGTCCCGCCGAGCGCACCAGGCCCTCATTGATACTGCGGGCAATCCCCAGGTTAACGGCATACGAATAACCGATATCGTCGGCACGAATGAGCAATTGCTTCATAGCGACTCCAATCTATGCAAGGACCACCACAAAGGTGCCTGTCCCCTTTGTGGTGGTTTGAGGGCTACAGTCCAAAGAAGCCCAGGATCTGGTCGCGGCTAACGGGCTTGTAGCTGTTGGCATCGAGGCCAACGTCGTAGCGAAGGACTGGGCGCTCGCGATCACGATTGCGCGCGTTGGTGCGGTCTCCCCTGCTGTGAATGTGCCCGTGCAGCATGATGGCGCCGCGCGCCTTGCCATTCCAGCTGAGCATAGGGTAATGGCTCATCACCAGGCGATGACCCTTCGCGTAACCGGGAGCGATCTCCAGATAATCGCGCACCTCATCCCAAATGTGCGGCGCGTCCGGATCTTCCCAATCGCCGTCATGGTTACCGCGGATGAGCGTCACATTCTTGCATTCGATACGCTCGCGCAGGCGCACCGCCTCCGCCAGGGGCAAACGATAGGTAAAGTCTCCCAAGATATAGAGACGGTCGTCCGCCGCCACGCACTCATTGATGGCATCGATGACCTTGCGGTTCATCTCCTCGACCGAATCAAACGGCCGATCCATATCGTGCAAGATATTCGTATCGCCCAGGTGCAGGTCGGCGGTAAACCACATCATCGTCTCTGTCCTCATTTCGCAACGTGTTCAACTCGTGCTAAGTATACAGACGCAGCGATGCGGCGGTTATTCAAAGAGCCCGCCAAACAGACCTCGGCGGCGCTTGTCCTGCTTTTTCGACGCGTCACCCTGGGCGTTCTTGTCCCGCCGCTTCTTACGGTCCTGCTCCAGCTCGTCATCGTCGAGCAGCATATCCCACTCAAACGGATCGTCTACCAGATCGAACAGGTCGTCGTCATCGAACATGGCTGCCTCCATTGCAGACTAGCGAGCATCCACCACATAGAGTCCAACGCGTACCTGATGCCACGGGCTGCGCTCGGGAGCAACCTGTTGCACGCGAGCCTCAAATACGTCCTCGTGGCCGTAATACATCATCAAGGACAGCGGGCCGACCTCGTTTCCCGGAACATAGCCGAGCTTGGTGTTGCCGTAGTAGATCGCAACCGCCTCGGGATCATGGGGATTATCGCGCTCGGCACACAGCGTCAGCTTATCGCCCGCTTTAAGATCGCCCAAGACCAAGGCGCCATCGGCATACTGAAATCCTGCAATATGAAACGACAAAAGAACACGTGAAGGCTCGTACATGGCAACTCCTCTACCGGCCGGAATACCCAGCGTTTAACCTTATTGAGAAGTCTACGGGCCCGTGCGGACACAAATTCATCTCGTCCGCATCTTTCAATCGCTTGCCGCAACGCTTGCGCGACGGGACGCTTGCAGATAAGATAGGAACACGGATGGCACCCGTGGCAGCGGGTCTTGCCAACTCCGATACACGTTTTCATCGTGAGAAGTGGCCGTCTTCGCTTACGCGGGGGCGGCTATTTCATTCGGCCGATAAACAGGCCGAGTTCGATAGCCGCGATCAACAACGCCAATAACGAAATAACATCGCTTACGTTCATACCAATTCCCTTCTAAAGGGAGTTGGCCCATCCGTGCTCCATAGCAGTAGTCTAACGCAAAATGCGGGTAATAGGAACACTTGTTCGTATTACCCGCGCTCTTTTCTAGCGTACAAACATGCGCACGAATTTGTGTTTCCAGCTTGCGTAGGGCGCATACCGAAACGGCACGTCGAGCCAGGTTGCCTTGTTCACGATGCTCTTCTTGTGACTAAACGTATCGAAGCTCTCGCGGCCATGGTACTGCCCCATACCGCTCGCGCCCATGCCGCCAAAGCCCATATGGCTCGTAGCCAGATGCATGATGGTGTCGTTGACGCAGCCGCCGCCAAAGGGCACGTAGCGCACAAAGCGCTGCTGAACCGCGCGATCCTGACTAAAGATATACAGGGCCAGCGGCGTCGGGCGATTCGTGATGAACGCTTCGGCCTCGTCTAAGCTCTCAAACGTCAGCACCGGCAAGATGGGACCGAAAATCTCCTCCTGCATCACGGCATCCTCAGGCGCCACGCCGTCTAGGATCGTTGGCTCAATCTTGAGCGACGACTCGCGCGCGGTACCTCCAAGCACGACCTTATCGGGAGCGATCAGCCCGCGCACGCGCGCAAAATGCTTGGCGTTGACGATATGCCCGTAGTCCTCGTTATCGAGCGGATGTTCACCAAACATACGGCGAGCCTCTTCCTTGATGAGGCCCAGCAGCTCGTCGTGCACGCGCGTATCGACCAGCAGGTAGTCGGGTGCCACGCAGGTCTGCCCCACGTTGAGCCATTTACCAAAGGCGATACGCCGTGCCGCGACCTTCAAGTTTGCCGTCGCATCCACGATGCAGGGGCTCTTTCCGCCCAGCTCAAGCGTCACGGGCGTAAGATTTTTGCTCGCGCGCTCCATGACGAGTTTGCCGACCGGAACACTACCGGTAAAGAAGATCTTGTCCCAGCACTCGTCGAGCAGCGCTTCGTTTTCGGCGCGCCCGCCCTCGACAACCGTCACCAGGCGCGGATCAAATGCCTCTTCACAGATTTGCTTGAGAACCGCGCTGGATGCCGGAGCATAGGCACTCGGCTTAATGACCACAGTGTTGCCCGCGGCAAGGGCGCCAGCGAGCGGCTCGAGCGTCAGCAAAAACGGATAGTTCCAGGGCGCCATGATGAGCGTGACGCCATAGGGCACGGCTTGCGTCTTGCACACACTCACGGCGTTGGCGAGGTCACACGGACGCAGGCGCGGACGGCTCCATCGAGCCACATGCGCGATCTGATGACGAATCTCGGAAAGCGAGGTGCCGATCTCACACATATAGGCCTCGTCATGCGACTTTCCCAAATCGGTCTTGAGTGCATGGGTAATATCGGCCTCGTGGGCCCGCACCGCCTCGCGCAGGCGCACGAGGGCGCGACGTCGAGCATCGACATCAAACGTGGCGTGCGTCTTAAAGTAGGCGCGCTGTTCGCCGACAATGCGCGCGATTTCCTCTGTGTTCATGGGCCCTCCTAGTTCTCGCCCTCAAACATACCACCCGCGACGACCTCGTACATACGCTCGAGCTCCAAACGGTCCATCAAAAGTGGAACGGGGTATAGCGGATTGGCCTCGGCATCGGCATGGGCCGCCATTTGCGGAATATCGGTGCGGCGAATGCCCGTCACATATTTGGGAATGCCCAAGGCGGCATTCATGCGGTCGACCCAATCGATAAAGGCCTCGGCAGCCAGGCTGTCCTGCGCGTTAGCCGGCGCGATACCGGCCATGCGAGCAAGATCGGCAAGCTTGGGGGCGGCGGCGTCACCATAAGCGCGAAGCATGTGCGGCAGGATGATCGCGTTGGCCAAACCGTGCGGAATTCCGTATCGGCCGCCCAGACTGTGCGCGATGGCATGCACATATCCGACATAGGAGCGGGTAAACGCAACGCCCGCCTTATACGCCGCCGAAAGCATATTGCGGCGCGCACGCATGTCGTCGCCATGCTCATAGGCCTCGAGCAAATTGTCGTGGATAAGCTGCACCGCCTGACGCGCCATCTTGCGCGTATAGGGCGTGGCGCTGCGGCCGATAAAGGCCTCGACGGCATGCGTCAGGGCGTCCATGCCCGTTTGCCCCGTAATGGAGGCGGGCAGGCCGCGCGTAAACTCGGGGTCATGGACCGCAAAACGCGGGATGAGCACAAAGTCGTTAATGGGGTATTTGTAGTGCGTCTCGTCATCGGTGATAACCGCCGCGATCGTGACTTCGCTTCCCGTACCGGCGGTAGTGGGAACCGCAATAAGCAGCGGCAGGAGACGGTGAACGCGCAGCAGGCCGCGCATCTTATTGATGGGCTTGTTTGGCTGTGCGATGCGTGCACCCACGCCCTTGGCGCAGTCCATGGCCGAACCGCCACCAAAGCCGATAATGGCCTGACAGGCGCTTTCACGATACAGGGACGCCGCTTCCTCCACATTCGAGACCGTGGGGTTCGCACGCGTTTCGGCATAGACCGTAACGCCAATCCCCTGAGCCGTAAGCGCACGCTCGAGTGATGCCGTGAGCCCCAAACGTGCAATACCAGGGTCTGTCACGATAAGGACCTTCTGGATCGAGCGCTTTTGAAGCACCGCGGGCACATCCTCGGCATGCTCCAAAATGCGCGGCTCGGTATAGGGCAGAATCGGCAATGCGATGCGAAAAACCGTCTGATATGTTCGGCACCAGGCACGACGGGCTAGATGCATAAAGGAAACTCCTTCATTTGTTGATAGGTCAACATTTGCTCGACCGATTGTACTCATCGGAGGTCGCACGAGGTCTAGCAATCGTTAATCAATCAACATCTTCACATGCCAAAAATTGTTTTATTAAAAATCATTCCTAATAGGCTTCACATTCGGTCTCATTTATGGATAATAGAACTCGTCAAGACGCACGTCCGGAGAGGGCCCTTACGGGACCGGACGAGCGCACCATCGCCATCGATCGAAAGGATCGAATCATGAAGTTTGTTTGCCCCGTTTGCGGTTATGTGGAAGAGTTCGACGGCGACCAGCTGCCCGAGGATTTTAAGTGCCCCCAGTGCGGCGTTCCCGGTTCTCGTTTCCTGAAGCAGGAGGAGGGCCAGCTCGAGTGGGCCGCCGAGCACGTCGTGGGCGTCGCCAAGATGGAGGGCGTCTCCGAGGACATCGTTGCCGACCTGCGCGCCAACTTTGAGGGCGAGTGCTCCGAGGTCGGTATGTACCTGGCCATGGCTCGCGTTGCTCATCGCGAGGGTTATCCCGAGATCGGCCTGTACTGGGAGAAGGCTGCCCACGAGGAGGCCGAGCACGCCGCCAAGTTCGCCGAGCTCCTGGGCGAGGTCGTGACCGACTCCACCAAGAAGAACCTCGAGATGCGCGTTGAGGCCGAGAATGGCGCCACCGCCGGCAAGACCGATCTTGCCAAGCGCGCCAAGGCCGCTGGCCTCGATGCCATCCACGACACCGTGCACGAGATGGCTCGCGACGAGGCTCGCCACGGCAAGGCTTTCGCCGGTCTGCTCAAGCGCTACTTTGGCTAAGCCAGCCGCCTGAGAGATAACCTCTAGCTCGATAAGGCCCGAACCGCATGGTTCGGGCCTTTTTCGTGCCTCACGAACTTGTTAACTCCCTGAAATAGGACCACCTTAGACATCGGATTCTCGTCAAAAACTAAGTGAGTAGGCTTTTTGGAACTTACCGAGCAGACCATCCGTAGTGCTGTTTAAAACCGCAGGTAAATGACTTGTTGCAAAACGGCCTGGTCGCCAAAGTGCCAAAAGTCTACTCACCTAGATCCGCAGCCGTCCACGATTGAGCCTTTTTAAATCTAACGGGCATCTTTTCGCCGATTTCTCCCAGTTTTGACCAGTCCACGAATAGCTCAGACCGGAGTAATGTCTCAGCCCTTTGCTCATCTGAGCTTTTATCACGATATTCAGCATCGAGCATCCTGCATACGGCCTTAACGATCGCGCGGAATCTATCCTCATCGGATATCTGTCTGTGTGTCAGGAGAAGTACATCGTAGCCCATGGCCTGAAGGGCCGTCATGCGATCAGCGTCACGCAAGCCATCCCCTGCGCGTCCGTGCGAGGCCTTTCCCTGACATTCAATGGCCACCTGTCGCCTGCCGTCCGGCGAAGACAGAAGTAGGTCGATATATACACGGGACTTTCCCACAATCGCTCGAGCGCTTGTGCTTAGCGTCACTTCGACATTGAGCTCTATGCCGCAAAACCCTTCGCCCCCCAGGGCTCGCGGCAGTCCAAGCAACAAATACGCCTCGACCTCAAAAGGCGACGCGGCACCCAATGGAACGAGATGTGATATCGCCATAAATCTATTGCCGTAACGCATCCCGCAAACATCTGAACAAAAACGGTCAAGGTCTCTGCCCAAAACCAAAGCGTCTCGACGCCATAAATTTGAAGCGGTACCGTCCTCGGACGGGCAGCGCACCCAACCGAACGTTGTCGAAATCGCGCCCGAATCAATTGCACGCGTAAGCTCCGCCTCAAGTGCCGCCGGCAGAGCGCACACCACAAACAAGCCACACATCTCCGCCAATACCAAAAGAAGCTGAAGATCCGTCAGATGCCGCGACATGATGAATGCCGTCAGTAGAGGAGACGTAACCAAAAATCCATGCTCCGTTTCCAGCACGGATTCCCTGGGAAGCTCACCAAGGAACAGCCGCTGCCTAATGCTGGCAGGGCAAGTCCGTTTGTTTCTCGTCCGAACTAATGCATACAACGGAAAACCGAGCGCAATCGCAGCCGTCGGGTTACGGGCGAGTTCATATCGCTGCCGGTCTTCTTCCGGCCGTGGAAGCGGCGGACACAAAGCGCGGACCTGAGGGGGCAAACGCCAGTACCTAAAAGCCGATATGTCACAAAGTAGATCCTTCATAGGCACAGGAAAACACGAATTTCAACCCAGCCGGTCTCGCTATGGCGCAAACGCAGCGAAAATGGCGTCGAACGGACTGTCAAGTTTTCAACAGCCCTCCCCAACTGACCAAAAGCTTGCCAAGAACTGGACGGGGCCCTGTTGAAAACCCCATTTTTTTCTCGTGCGGAAGCTTTGTGCGGCAAGTGAGTAGACTTTTTGGAACATCCCGAGCAGACCAGTCATCCTGCTTTTCAAAACCGCAGGTAGATAGCTTGTTACAAAACTGCCTGATCGCCAAAGTGCCAAAAGTCTACTCACTTAGGTTGCAGAGTGCCCCCATTAGCTGCAATTCCAAGGTATTTAACACTTTTGAACTCAGATCGTCATACTGAACAAGAATTTGACTTGAGTTTTCAGGGACAGATGCGCCATCGGCACACCAATAACAGTCACCGATATCGATGAACGGGATGCTTAAGCGCGTAAGGGTCCGCATAAAAGAGCTTCCGCCCGTGTCACGCTCCACAGCCACGACGCAGTAAAGACCCGCGTCTGCATGCTCGATCGAGACCTCCCCTGCTGGAAACGCTTTCCGTACAAGCGACGCCAGGCCATCGCGTGTCTCGCGAGCGCGCACGCGCACGCGATTCACATGTCGCTCGTAATCGCCCGATTCCAGCAAACGCGCTAACGCCACCTGGTCCACAGAGCTAACCGACGAGGCATAGAAACCCAGCTCGCACCTAAACCGTTCTATCAGCTCATCGGGCAGGACCATATACGCCAAACGCAGGGCCGACGACAGACTTTTTGAAAAGGTGTTGGTGTAGATGACCGATTGAGCGGCATCGATCGAAGCAAGCGCGGGAATCGGCTTGCCGGCAAGGCGAAACTCGCAATCAAAGTCATCTTCGATGAGATATCGACTCGGCCGTTCGGCGGCCCAGCTCAGCAGCGCGTAGCGACGTGCAATGCTCGTCACAAGGCCGGTCGGATACTGATGGGACGGCATCAGGTGAAGGACATCCGCCCCGGTTTTCTGCAGAGCGCTCAAGTCCACGCCCTCACCGTCCAACGGGATATGTCGAACTTTGCAACCCATAGCCTGATAGATGCGCGTCAGGCGCAGATAGCCCGGATCCTCAACGGCATACACCTTGTCGGCTCCAAGCAACTGGACCAACATGGTATCGAGCAGCTGGGCGCCCGCACCGATAACAATGTTGTTGGGGTCGACATTCATACCCCTCGTCCCGCGTAGATGGTGCGCAATCGCACGTCGCAACCGAACGGTGCCCTGCGCCGGCGCGGGCGAAAAGATTTCACGTTCGTCTTCGGACGTCAGTGTCGCCCGTAGCGCGCTTTGCCAAAGCCGCGCCGCCTCCAAAGCGGAAGGAGAAAGAGCCTCGAACTGCTCGGTCTGTCCGTCGGAATCATGCGCGCTGGGGCCAACAGAGACAGCATCTCGGTCGATATCCCCCGCGGCCAAAGACAAAACCGGTGCATCGGGAAGCTCGCACGCGTAGTAACCACGCCGCGGCTTTGAGCAAATATAACCCTCGGCAAGCAACTGGCTATATGCATTCTCGATGGTAATGACACTAATTCCCAGATGACTGGCAAAGGCGCGCTTAGACGGCAGATGTTCCCCCGCCGCAATGCGTCCAGCTACGATATCATCTCGAATTTGCTGGTAAACATACTCATAGAGCGATGCTTCGCCGCGTTTTTCCAAATTGTAGTCAAGCACGAGCCTATCACCTGACCTTATAAAGTCATTCAGTCTGGTATTACTCTGACCTTGTTATTATCTCGAAAACTGAGTATTTCGCCATACCCAGCTCCCCGATAGGATGTTCCGTCAAGCAATGCACATGCCAACCAAGGGAGCAACCATGGCAGAACAGACCAGCAAGGCCGATCGCATCAAACTCAACCGCGAGCTCGCGCAGATGCTCAAGGGCGGCGTTATCATGGACGTCACCACGCCCGAGCAGGCACGCATCGCCGAGGAGGCGGGCGCCTGCGCCGTCATGGCTCTCGAGCGCATCCCGGCCGACATCCGCGCCGCTGGCGGCGTGTCGCGCATGAGCGACCCCAAGATGATCAAGGGCATTCAGGAGGCCGTCTCCATCCCCGTCATGGCCAAGTGCCGCATCGGCCACATCGTCGAGGCGCAGGTCCTTCAGGCCATCGAGATCGACTACATCGACGAGTCCGAGGTTCTCTCCCCCGCCGACGATGTCTACCACATCGACAAGACCCAGTTTGACGTCCCGTTTGTCTGCGGTGCCCGCGACCTGGGCGAGGCGCTGCGCCGCGTCGCCGAGGGCGCCACGATGATCCGCACCAAGGGCGAGCCGGGCACGGGCGACGTGGTCCAGGCCGTGCGCCACATGCGCAAGATCCAAAAGCAGATCCGCGACGTTGTCGCCCTGCGCGACGACGAGCTCTTTGAGGCAGCCAAGCAGCTGCAGGTTCCGGTCGAGCTGGTGCGCGAGGTCCATGCCACGGGCAAGCTTCCCGTCGTGAACTTTGCCGCCGGCGGCGTAGCGACCCCTGCCGACGCCGCGCTGATGATGCAGCTGGGCGCCGAAGGCGTCTTTGTCGGATCGGGCATCTTTAAGAGCGGCGACCCGGCCAAGCGCGCCGCCGCCATCGTCAAGGCCGTGGCCAACTTCACCGACGCCAAGCTCATCGCTGAGCTTTCGGAGGACCTGGGCGAGGCCATGGTCGGCATCAACGCCGACGAGATCGAGATCATCATGGAGGAGCGCGGGCGCTAGTCCGGCAGAAAGGATCGCACATGAGCGATTACGCAGACCAGACGGTCGCCGTGTTGGCGGTCCAAGGCGCTTTTGCCGAGCACGAGGCGAGGCTGTCCGAGCTGGGCGCACGTTGTATTGAGCTGAGGCAGGCGGCTGATTTGAAGCAGGACTTTGACCGTCTGGTACTTCCCGGCGGCGAGTCTACCGTTCAAGGGAAGCTGCTTGATGAGTTGAGCATGCTCGAGGAGCTTCGTGCCCGCATCGCTGAAGGCATGCCCGTCCTGGGCACCTGCGCCGGCCTGATTCTGCTAGCTCACGACCTTGCCGCCCATGACGATAAGGGCACGCCGCGTTTGGCAACCATGGATGTACTTGTCGAGCGCAATGCCTATGGAAGACAGCTCGGCAGTTTTCGCACCAAGGGACAGGTAGACGGCATCGACGGTGAAGTGCCGCTAACGTTTATCCGCGCGCCCCGCATCGTCAAGGTCCACGGCGGCGCCAAGGCCTTAGCGAAAGTCGACGAGCGCATCGTCGCCGCCCGCCAGGGCAACCAGCTCGGCGTAACCTTCCACCCCGAACTCGATGAAGACACCCGCCTCCACGAACTGTTCCTACAAATGTAGGCGGAATAGAAACGAGCGTGGATTTTCGGACACACAACAAATGAGAGTGGATAATCTCCCACTTTGAGCTTGAATGCAGGCTAAAACCGGGAGATTATCCACTCTCGTTCTATGTAGTCGTTTAAGAACGTCCCCAATGACTACTTTTTGGCAGGCTTGGATTAAGGCAACGCCGATGTCTTGGTACCGACAGCGAAAACCCGCCAGAGCGAGCAAGGTGCCTTGAAACGAGGCGGCATTGACCTTTTGGTCATGCCGCCGAAGTTGAAAGGCAGATTGCCGCTCTGGCGGGTATGCAGCGTCAACTAGTTACGCGGTTCGTAGAACCGCGTAACCCCTAGAAACGATTGCCGCGGAAGCCGCCACCGTTGCGGCCGCCACGGTCGCCACCGCGACCGCCGCGATCGTTACCACGGTTGCCGCCGAAGCCGCCACGGTTACCACCACGGTCGCCATAGCCACCACGGTTGCCGCCGAAGCCGCCACGACCGCCACGGTCGCCGCCACGGTCACCAAAGCCGCCACGGCCACCGCGATCGCCACCGCGACCGCCACGGTCGCCACCACGGCCACCGCGATCGCCAAAGCCGCCGCGACCGCCACGGTCGCCGCCACGACCACCGCGATCGTCACGGCCGCCGCGAGGACCGCGGTCCTCGTCCAGGCCCATGGCGACGAGCGGAGCGATAACCTTATCGAGAGCGGCCATCAGCTCGGTGGCCTCCTCGTAAGAAAGCTCGGGCAGGAGCTTCTCCTTCTTGTTGGCAAGCTCGACCAGGCCCTCAGCGGCATCCTCGGCAGCGAAGACGACGATCTTGCGCATATCGCCCTCGGCGTCGTCGATGCGGCCGACCAGATCGGCAGCCTCGGCCTCGGCCATCAGACCATCGAGCTCACGGAGGCGCATGCCCAGCAGGTCGGACATTTCCTTCTGCTCCATCTTGGGCTTGAGGTCAAGAAGCTTGATGGCGCGCTCGATGTTCGCCATGCGCTCGGCCTTGGCCTCCTCCTCCTTGGAAATAGCAAAGCGACGGCTACGCAGCAGGCGGGCGGCCTTCTGCATCTTGTCCATCAGCTCTTCGTCATCGTAATCAACGGCGGCCTCGACAACCTCGGCCTCCTCCTCGGCGGAAACCTCGTCAGCAGCCTCAACCTCGGCAGCTTCGGTCTCCACGGTCTCGACTGCCTCAACCTCGGCAGCCATGGTCTCGTTCTCGGTCTCGTTCATGATCTCTTCGTTCTCGGACATGAGACTCCTTCTTGGCCCTCTCGGGCATCATCGCCCCATTCGCGGGGCCCGTCGCGCACTCTTTGCGCTTTAAACATTCATGCCTCTCGGCAAAACGTCCATTAGTTTATGGTCTCACCCGCCAATCTAGCTGCAGAATCTATGTGCACACATTAATGCGACATGTCGCGGTATCATGGCCTGAACCAAACGTGTCCACCTTAAGGAGCCCGCCATGATTAAGCCCATCATGAAATCCGAGTTCTTTTTGCGCCTCCCCTCCGAAGACGCCGGCCCAGAAGATGCCGCGACCGGACAGGATCTTCTGGACACGCTCCACGAGCATGAGCACGAGTGCGTGGGCCTCGCTGCCAACATGATCGGCGTGCGCAAACGCATCATCTGCGTAAAGGACGGCAGCAAATCGCTGCTCATGTACAACCCGCAAATTCTTGAGCAGGTCAACGCCTACCAGACGAGCGAAGGGTGCCTCTCGTTGGCCGGCGAGCGTCCCTGTACCCGCTATCGCCGCATTAAGGTTGAGTATTTGGACGAGAACTTCGTCCACCGCATCAAAAACTTCTCGGGCTACACCGCCGAGATCATCCAACACGAAATCGACCACTGCGACGGGATCGTTATATAGTTCCGCCGATTCAAGAAAGCTCCCCGCAGCAAAACAACTGCAGGGAGCTTTTCATAGTGCGGAGCTTCTATCCCACTAGCTCTGGCGGTAATGATCAAAGAAGTCGGCGAGGTCTTCGAGCGACTCTTTGAGCACTTCCATGCGCGGCAGATACACGATGCGGAAGTGGTCGGGCTCGGCCCAGTTAAAGCCGCCGCCGCGCGTGATCAGGATCTTCTTCTCGTGCAGCAGGTCGAGAGCGAACTGCTCGTCATCGGTGATGTTGAACTTCTTAACATCCATCTTGGGAAAGATATAGAACGCCGCGCGCGGCTTGACCACCGAGATGCCGTCAATCTTGTTGAGCGCCTCATACACAAAGTTGCGCTGCTCGTAGACACGACCGCCCGGCCGGATATAGTCGTTAACCGACTGATGGCCGCCAAGCGCCGTCTGGACGATCGACTGAGCCGGCACGTTGGAGCACAGGCGCATGTTGGAGAGCATGTTGATGCCCATGATGAAGTCGCTCATGCAGCGCTGGTTGCCCGAAAGCACCATCCAGCCAATACGATAGCCCGCAATCATGTGCGACTTGGAAAGGCCGCTAAAGGTGACGCAGGGCAGGTCGGGGGCGAGCGAGGCAATCGAGACGTGCTCGTAGCCGTCCATGCACAGACGATCGTAGATCTCGTCGGCAAAGATCATGAGCTGGTGCCTGCGCGCAACCTCAACGATGCCCTCGAGCACCTCACGCGGGTAGACCGAGCCCGTGGGGTTGTTGGGGTTGATGATGACGAGGGCCTTGGTCGCGCTCGTGATCTTGGACTCCATATCCTCCAGGTCGGGATACCAATCCGCCTGCTCATCGCACAGATAGTGCACGGGATGGCCGCCGGCAAGGGTTGCGCACGCCGTCCAAAGCGGATAGTCGGGGCTGGGGATCAGAATCTCGTCGCCATTGTCGAGCAGCGCGTTCATCGAAAGCTGAATGAGCTCGGACACGCCGTTGCCCGTGTAGATATGCTCCATCTGAACATTGGGCAAGCCTTTGATCTGCGAATACTGCATGATCGCCTTGCGCGCAGAGAACAGGCCGCGCGAGTTGGAATAGCCTTCGCAGTCGGGCAGCTGCTGGCGCATGTCCTTGATGACCTCGTCGGGCGTGCGGAAACCGAAGGGCGCCGGGTTGCCGATATTGAGCTTGAGGATGCGCTCGCCCTCGTCCTCCATACGGGCGGCCTCGTCGACGACGGGACCGCGCACATCATACAGGACGTTATCAAGCTTGGTGGATTTAGAAAAAGTACGCATGGTGGTGCTCCTTGGAATTTGAGCTGAGGGATGGGGTTCGGGCTTGGAAACGTTACGGGGCGATGATGCCTCGCCTTGATCGGCGTCACCGGCAAGCAGCCAGGTAACATCGACCTCCAAAATGCGGGCGAGCAGCTCTGCCACATCGCGCCGCGGAATCGTCTTGCCGCTCACATATTGGCTCATCTGACTCTTGCCGAGTTTTTTGCCGAGCATCTCCGATGCGCGGATTACGTCCGACTGGCGAACGTCGCGATCGGACATAGCCTGTCGCAGGCGATCGCTAAACGTCTCTTGGGCCACTAGAACCTCCTTGCTGGCAAAGTTCAATTTATAGAACACGAATTGAACCTGAGTTCAATTTAGGCAGCAGTATAGCGCGGCGCATTATCCGGAAGTTCAATTTCACAATAAAATGTACCGAACCCCGAGAATTGTCCCAAAGTGGACAACAGGTACGCGCTTTTAGAGATATTCAAGGAAACGAGCCGCCGCAAGCGAAACGTCAGCGGTGCGATATATGGCGTTGATCTGCCGATGAGGACGTCCCTCGAGCGAGCGCACGGCAACATCGAACTGACAGCGGCGCAAGATGAGCGCCGGAAGAATGCTCACGCCCAGGCCGTCCTCGACCATAGCCATAATCGCATAGTCATCCCAGGTCGACAGTTTTGAGCGCACTGTCAGCCCCGCGCAGCGAAACAGCGGCGTAATCTCGTCGTCGCTACCGCGTTCCAGCAGAATAAACTGCTCGTTGGCCAAATCGGCAAGGGAAACGACCTCCGCGGTGGCAAGCGAGGAGTCCGCTGGCACCACGGCCATCAGCTCGTCTTGCACCAACGGCCGCGACGCCATGCCGGCGTCGCGTGGCTCGCGCGGAATAAAGCCCAGGTCGCAGCGGCCTTCCGCCACCCATTGTTCGATCTCTGAGTAATCGCCCATCAGCAACTCATAATCGACGTCCGGATGATCGGCGCGAAAGCGCGCAATCACTGGCGGCAGCACGTGGGTCGCCACACTCGAAAACGTACCGATGCAGATTTTGCCACGCATGAGCCCCCGCATCTCGTCCACGCGTCGCTGCAGGCGGCCAAACTCTTCGCATAACGCCTCGACTGCCGGCATGACCTGCCGTCCGTCGGCAGAAAGCACCACGCCCTCGCGGCTGCGATCAAGCACCTTAAAACCCCAGTCTGCCTCAAGGTCGCCCACCATGCGGCTCACGCCCGACTGCGAATAGCTCAGCCGCTCTGCAGCACGCGTAAAGCTGCCGGCACGCACCGTCTCGAGCAGCACCTGCATCTTTTGAATATTGGTCTCCACGGCACGTCCCCACCTTTGCATGAGTTTTTGTCATGTTATACATGCATTATATTCGCTTTTCTTCTAAAGCCACCTCACCCATAGTGAACATGCTCGGATATAGAGGGGATGTCAGCGCATGAACAACGGACTGTTTACGTACTTAGCAGCATTGCTATTGTTTGGCTCCAACGGCATCATCGCCGCTGCCATCGCGCTGCCGAGCTCCGATATCGTGCTCCTGCGCACGTTTTTGGGAGCCCTCTCGCTTGTCACCATCCTCGCCATCACCCAACGCCATAAGTTGCAGGCGCCATCCCGCCCCCGCGAAGCCGCAGCCCTTCTCCTCTCGGGAGCCGCGCTGGGCGCCAGCTGGATTTTTCTGTTCCGCGCCTACCAGACGATCGGCGTCGGCGTATCCTCGCTGCTGTACTACTGCGGCCCCATCATCGTTATGGCGCTCTCCCCGCTCATCTTTGGCGAAAAGCTAACCGGCGGCAAAATCGCCGGCTTTATCGCCGTTGCTTGCGGTGCCTTCCTCATCGCGGCCCAAGGCCTCGGCGGCAATATGCCCATTGCGGGTATCGTCTGCGGCATCGCCTCCGCATTTTGCTATGCGCTGATGGTCTTCGCCAGCAAGGGCGCGCCGCACATCGAAGGCCTCGAAAACTCCGCGCTCCAGGTGAGCGCCGCCTTTGTGACCGCGCTGGCCCTCACGCTCATCACGCAGGGCGCCCCCTCGTTCTTCTCCCCCAGCATCGCCGCAGGCATCGATTGGCGCGCCGTCGCTATGCTCGGCGTCGTCAACACCGGCATCGGTTGCCTGCTCTACTTTAGCGCCGTCGCCAAGCTGCCCGTCCAAACCGTCGCGGTCGTCGGCTACCTCGAGCCGCTTTCGGCCGTCGTGTTCTCCGCCGTCCTTTTAGGCGAAGCCATAACACCGGTCCGCCTGATGGGCGCCGCACTTATCATCGGCGGCGCGATTTTTTGCGAACTCGCCGGCAAACGCGCAAACGCCAAGGCCGGCATCGCCCAGGCAGCACGCGCCTAACAGCCCCTCACATTTCAAGGCAGGGACGCGCCCGCGGTTATCACATTGCAGCAAACCATTCGGCGGATATACCCCTGTTTTGAAATGCCACCTGCGCAAACAACTACTCCCCAGCTGGGGATTATTGTCTAGAACACCCCGATGTGCCAAACTGCTCTTATATGTATAAAGATGGCATAAAGGTCTACTGCTCTTGGCAGAGGCCGGATGTCCAAGGGAGTCCACGTGGCACACAACAAGCTGGAGGCAAGCCTCCAAGACCAGCATAGTCAGGGCGGGCATGGTGCCATCCCCCTCTCCGCTGGCATGCTGCTCGTAACGCTCGGCGTCGTCTACGGCGACATCGGCACGAGCCCCATGTACACCATGAAATCAATCGTCGCCAACAACGGCGGCATCGGTACCGTCAGCGAGGACATGATCCTGGGCGCACTCTCGCTCGTCATCTGGACCATGACGCTCGTGACCACGGTCAAGTACGTGCTGATCGCCATGAAGGCAGATAACCACAACGAAGGGGGCATCTTCGCCCTGTTTAGCCTGGTGCGCAAAGTGGCACCATGGCTGATTCTGCCCGCCATGATCGGCGGTGCGGCACTGCTCGCCGACGGCATCCTCACCCCCGCCGTCACGGTCACCACGGCCATCGAGGGCTTACGCACTATCGAGTGGGGCCATGCGCTTTTGGGCGACGGCCAGACTAACGTCATCATCATCACCATCATCATTATCTGCGGCCTGTTTGCCATGCAGCGCGCCGGCACCTCGTCGATCGGTAAGCTGTTCGGCCCGCTCATGACGCTGTGGTTCCTCTTCTTGGCTGGCGCCGGCCTGTTCAACATGCTCGGTAACCTGTCCATCCTGCGCGCGCTCAACCCCATCCGCGGCATCATGTTTCTGTTCTCGCCCATCAACCACTCGGGCATCATGGTGCTCGGCTTCGTCTTCCTGTCGACGACCGGCGCCGAGGCACTCTATTCGGACATGGGTCACGTGGGCAAGGCTAACATTTACGCATCCTGGCCATTCGTAAAGGCGGCCCTCATCCTTAACTATCTGGGTCAGGGCGCTTGGCTGCTCGCCAACAACCCCAATCCCCAGATGCTCGCGATGGACATCGTCAACCCGTTCTACATGATGCTTCCCGAGCCCCTGCGCCCCTTTGCCATCGTGCTTTCGGCCGTAGCGGCCATCATCGCCTCGCAGGCGCTCATCACCGGATCGTTCTCGCTGGTATCCGAGGCCACGCGTCTCAACCTTATGCCGCATCTGCGCATCCACTACCCCAGCGACACCAAGGGCCAGCTCTATATTCCGCTCGTCAACAACATCATGTGGGTCGGCTGCATCTTCATCGTGCTGTTGTTCCAAAACTCCGAGCGCATGGAGAGCGCCTACGGCCTCGCCATTACCGTGACCATGCTCATGACCACGACGCTTTTGACGAGCTACATCGCCGGCATCCTCAAGCACAAGCTGGGTGCCTGCGTCTTCGCCCTGCTCTTTGGTGCCATTGAGCTGTGCTTCTTCGCTTCGTGCCTCACCATGTTCTTTGACGGCGGCTACGTCATGATCTTCCTGGCGGCACTGTTGTTCGGCCTTATGTATGTATGGCGTCGCGGTACCGCCATCGAGCGCACGCAAACGATCCTGCTGCCCGTCTCCAAGTACATCGATCAGCTCAACCGCCTGCGCAACGACGAGACCTACCCCGTGCTCGCCGACAATCTGGTGTTCCTCACCAACAGCCCCGACCCGCTCACGCTCGACCGCGACGTGCTCTATTCCATCCTGGACAAGCACCCCAAGCGCGCCAAGGCATATTGGTTCATCAACGTGCACGTTACCGACGAGCCCTATACGCACGAGTATTCCGTCGAGACCTTTGGCACGGACTTTTTGTTCCGTGTACGCTTGGACTTGGGTTTTAAGGTCAACCAGCGCATCAACGCCTACCTGCGTCAGATTGTTGGCGACTTGATGACATCGGGTGAGCTGCCGCCGCAGCATCACACCTACTCCATCTACGAGACACGCGGCAACGTGGGCGACTTCCGTTTTTGCATGCTGCGTAAGATGCTTGCCCCCGAAACGGACATCAACCGCAACGACCACCGCGTCATGGCCATCAAGTACGCCGTCCGCCGCGCCTGCGGAAGCCCGGCACGCTGGTACGGTCTTGAGAACTCGGCCATAATCATCGAGTACGTGCCCCTCTTCGCCCGCATGCGCCCGGCGGTCAAACTCGTACGCACCCATGTGCCGCTCGAGGTCCAGATCGAGGAAGCCGAGGAAATGGAAGTCGATATCTTCTCGGACGACCTGGTCAACGGCAACGAAGCCGGCAGGAACATGGACGTCGACCCCACCGAGTTGCTCGAGAGCGTCGCCGATACGCCCGAACAGCAACAGCTCGACGGCCTCGAGAGCGAACAGCTCAACGACGCCAACTTCTAGCGACGTCATAAATCAACGGCAGCGGCCCTGCACCTCACGAGAGATGCAGGGCCGCTTTGCATTTCAGTAAAGCCGTCGGCTACGAACGGCGCGGCTCGGGAACCACGAGCCTATCGGGGCTCGCACCCTCGGCATCCATCAGGCTCACATAGCGAATCGACGGATCCCCATACATCGCGTAGTAATAATTGCCCGTGCGCGCGCTAAAGCATCCGGTATAGATAGTCTTCTCGAACTTGCCATCACCCATCCTGGACGCCCCCTCAATCATCACCACGCCCTCGAGCGAGCGGAACATGCGGACGACGTTTTCGGTCTCGCTCTCCTTTTGCGGGTAATTGGCATTGAGGTACGCCGCCTTTACAAAACGGCTCGGCGAATAGCAATCGCCCGGAATACCGCGCATGCCGGCACCCGCGCCATAGGGCTTGAGCTCGGCGCCACGCCATGTCGCCGTCTGCGGAAAATCGCTTGTGGCCGTGATATAGGTGCGCAGGTTTTCCATGTGCCACGGGAAGGGCGGCTGGTTGGCAAGGGTGTCGATCGGATCGTCGTATACATGCAGGCCGTCAGCCATCATCTCGACCACGATGCTGCGCTGGCTGTCGCCGATAATCCAATGGAGCAGCGACACGCCCAGTCCCTCTCCGGCAGATTTGGCGACAATCACCGTGTCGCGCAGCGCGGCCTCGACCTCATCGACCGTCGAGAACGTCGCTGCCACCCACAGGGGAAACTCATAGGCCGCGATATTGTTCTTGCCGTCAACCGGACCCTCGGCATACTCGGCATAGCCGGGAAAGTTGAGTCCCGCCACAGCCAGACCCGCATCGTTACCGCAGTCGAAAAACATGGGATAGTTCTTGTAATCGATGCACATGCCGATTACCGCGTGCGTCGCCGACGCATCGTCGACAAACGAATACGGGATGTGAAACCCGCGCGGCATCACGCGAACCTGTTGGCCGTAGTCAAAGCTCCAGTCGAGGTTGCGGCCCAGATACATGTGGCCGGAATTATCGGTAAATCGAATGCTCGTACACATAGCGCCTCCCAGCTTTACGTTCTTGCTAAGTTCATTGTCACCAAACAAAAAGGCGCTAAACACAAAAGCCCGGACATGACAACAATGTCACGCCCGGGCCAAAAACGACGAAGTGCGGTGCCGTAGTCACCCTAGACAAGTTTACCTTGGCAGTGATCGATCATATGCTGGATCATTTGTGCCTCAAAGCCCGCGTAGTCGCGGCGGCACTCCTTCATCTTGCCGTCGACGATCTGGTCAAAGGCAACCTTGCACTTGATATAGCGCGTGGACTTGGTGACCTCCTCGTGCGTCAGGCAGCTCTCCTCCATCTTGCTGGCGCCCAGACCAAACACCAGACGGGGGTTGTAGAGCACATGGGGCTCGCCGGCATCGTCCAGGTAGACGCAGACCTTCTTGGTGACGCCAATCTGGTTGGCGGCAAGGCAGCCGGCATCGTCGAGCGACTTGATGGTATCGATCAGGTCCTGTGCCACCGACTCGTCCTCGACGGTCGCGACCTCGCAACGCTGGGACAGAATAGCCTCGTCGTGGCAGAGCTCTTTAATCATACGTTCCTCCATAGGGGTCGTTGTAACTGCTTAAGTATACGGTACCCACACATTTTCATACGGAAAATACCGCCCGTCCGCTACAAAGCGCCGAACATCAACATGTGAGGAACAGCAAGGTTGTAAAGGCGATATAGTGAGTGAGTTCGTGTCAATCGGCCTAAACTCGGGGCCGAACAAGGAAAGGGTATGCATGGACGAACTATTTCACGTCAGCGAGCGCAAGTCCACAATCGGGACCGAACTTCGCGCTGGACTGACAACGTTCCTGGCAATGGCCTACATCATTGCCGTCAACCCCGCGGTGCTCTCGGGCGCCGGCATCGATGCGGGAGCGCTCGCCTGCGCCACTTGCCTGGGCGCCGGCATCATGACCATCTGCATGGGCATCTTCGCCAACCGCCCGCTCGCCTGCGCTTCGGGCCTGGGCATCAACGCCATGATCGCGGGCATCGCCACCACCATGTGCGGCGGCGACTGGCACGTGGCCATGAGCGTTATCTTCCTCGAGGGTATCGTCATCTTGCTGCTCGTCCTTTGCGGCCTGCGCGAGGCCATCATGGATGCCATCCCTGTGGTCCTGCGCCACGCCATCTCGGTTGGCTTGGGTCTGTTTATCGCCATGATCGGCCTGTGCGACGCCGGCATCATCACCGCTGGCGCCGGTACGCTCGTCGGCCTGGGCGACATCGCCTCCCCCACCTTTATCGTCGGCATCATCTCCATCGTCGTGACGGTTGCCCTGGCTTCCCGCAACGTGCCGGGCTCGCTGCTCATCGGCATCATCGTCGCCGTTATCGCCGGTATCCCGCTGGGCGTCACCCATGCGCCCGAGGGCCTTATCGCCCCGCTCAACTTCTCGACCTTTGGCGCCCCGTTTGCCAGCACCGCCGACGGCAACATGGCCATCGTGAAGGTTCTGACCGACCCGATGCTGCTCGTCGTCGCCTTCTCGCTGCTCATGAGTGACTTCTTCGACACCATGGGCACCGCGATGGCCGTCGCCAAGCAGGGCGAGTTCTTGACCGAGGACGGCAATGTCGAGGACATCCGCCCCATCTTGGTCGTTGACTCCGTGGCCGCCGCTGCCGGTGGCTTTATGGGCGTCTCCTCCATCACCACCTTCGTCGAGTCCACCTCTGGCGCTGCCGACGGCGGCCGCACGGGCCTCACCTCCGTCACCACCGGCGTGCTGTTCATTCTCGCCGCGTTCTTCTCCCCCATCGTCACCATCGTTTCCAGCGCCGCCACCTGCGGTGCTCTGGTCTACGTCGGCTACCTCATGATGAGCGAGGCCTCCGAGATCGACTGGTCCGACGTGTCGCAGGGTTTCCCGGCGTTCATGATTGTCGCCGGCGTGCCCTTCACCTACTCCATCTCTGCCGGCATTGGTCTGGGCTTTATCGCCTACGTGATCGTCGCGCTCTTTAAGGGCGAGGCCTCCAAGATCAAGCCGCTCATGTGGATCGCAGCCCTCGCCTTCCTCGTCTACTTCTTTGTAGCGTAACGGAAAAGCTGCCAAAGCAGAACACCAAAGCGCGGAGTCGCATCGAGCGGCCCCGCGCTTTTCTTTTAAAGCCAGGCAACGCACGGACGCGCGATGTATTGCTTCCCAAGTTTTGGACATTTTGCCCTCCAAACGGCACTACCGCCGGCTACATCCTGCAGATATGCTGGGCGTAATCGCATAGGCCCTATGAGGATGGGAGTAACCATGGCCGCCTTGTTCACGACCCCCAAGCGCAATGACAAAACCTCTGGAGCCCATTTTGTCGAGCCCGACGTGCGCCGTCGCACGCTGCTCGCACACGGCAGCTGGCGCCGCGTGACACGCCGCATCGTCTGCGGCCTGGCCTGCGCGCTCACGGTGAGCTCGCTGCTCATGCCGAGCGTCTCGCTCGCGGCGGAGTGGGTGGACGTCGGCGGCGTCCGCCACGAAGCGGCCGCGGGGCCCGCGGGAGACGCCGCCGGCACCTGGAGCTGGGACGGCGCCAACGACATGAAGCTCAACGGCTATAACGGCGGTGCAATCGAGGCCAAGGGCAAGCTCAACATTGCCTACGAGGGCAAGAACACCGTGAAAACCGAGCCCGATTACACTGGAGCCGCCATCAAAGCGCAGGATGGCACTAGCCAGAAAGCAGAGTTGAACATAACGAGCTCGAATAGCACGGATGAGCTCAATGTGACAGCCGAGACCGATGCAATTAAATCCACAGGCGACCTCTCCATTTCTGGCCCAGGCACTGTGAACACCACAAGCACTAATGCCGACGGAATTGAGGCAAAGGGCGATCTCTCTATCACGGGCTCGGGCACCGTGAATGCTACGGGAGGCACCGAAGGCATCCAATCCAAGGGCAAGACCACCATCGATTCCTCTGGCACAGTGATCGCAAAAGGAAACGAAAGTTACGGCATCTCCGCGGGCAGTGACCTCATCATCAAAGGCGGTGGCAAGGTAGAAGCAAGCTCGATAGAAGAAGCGGCGATTTGGGCTGAAGACGGCAACATCGACATCTCGGGCGGCAGTCAGGTCGAGGCGAGCTCCCAGGAAGACCTTGCCGTCGACGCTGAGGGCAGTCTCACGGTCACCAACGCATCCCTTAACGCAAGCGGTGTTGAGTATGGCGTCTATGGCCGCAAGGGCATCACGCTCGACCACGCGACCGTGACGGTCCGTGCAAGCACGGGCGGCGGTTGGCAAACTATCGCTCTCATCACTGACGAGGACGACATCGTCATCAAGAATGGTTCCATCGTGGACGCGCTCGCGGAAGGCGGGTTCTCGGCTGCTATCGCCAGCAGAAACTACAACCCTGGCGAGTCAGGCGGCCACATCTACATCAGCGACTCCGCTGTCAAGGCTATAGCCCGCTATATCGAGACCGGTGGCGGCGGCCCCGACCACTACAGCAACGACCAGGACGGCGAGATTGACCCTGGGCCTCAAGGCCTGAACATCGGCATCTTCGCCCAGTCCGAGAAGGGCATCACGCCCGCGACCATCTCAATCGTCCGCAGCAAGGTCACTGCCGAAGGAGACACGGCGGCGATCTTCGCCCTTGCCATGAGCGCGGACGGCAAGGCAATCGGCACCATCGAAATCGAAGGCTCCACCATCCTGACGCCTGAAGGCGGCAAGGTCATTGACTATCGCAACAAAGAAGAGCTCAGCAACGGCGACATCTACGAGGCAGGTCAAACCATCGGCACGGGTGACGCCACAATCGACTCCCCCTATGACGCCGCTGTCGCCAAGAGCACGGTCATCGTGCCTCCCGAGGAGATCAAACCCGAGGAAAAGCCCGGCGAGACCAAGCCCGAGGGTTCCAAGTCCGAGGGCACGAAGACGACCAAGACCGTTGCAGTTGCAACCACGGGAGCCAAGACCACCGGCAAGCTCGCAGCAACCGGCGACGCCTCGAGCGCAGCCATCGTGGCAGCCGCCCTTGCGGGAACAGCCGCCATCGCCGCGGGCGCCGTGGTGAGCCGCAAGCGCTCGTAAACACTTTTTCGCACGGGACGGGTGGATCGCGGCCCTTGCCTTCCTCGTCTACTTCTTCGTAGCGTAAGGGCAAGGCTGCAAAAGCTGAACAATAAAGCGCGGAGTCGCCATGCGGCCCCGCGCTTTTCTTTTAGCGCCGGTCCCTGCGCCGGCGTGCGGCCTATTTCTCCCCCATTTTGGCCATTTTGCCCTCCAAACGGCACTACCGCCGGCAACATCCAGCAGATACGCTGAATCTAGTCGTATAGGCCCTATGAGAACGGGAGCAACCATGGCAGCCTTGTTCACGACCCCCAAACGCAATGACACTACCGCCGGAACCCATGTTGCCGAACCCGACGTTCGCCGTCGCATAGGACTCGCGCACGGCAGCTGGCGCCGCGTGACGCGCCGCATCGTCGCGGGCGCCGTGTGCGCGCTCACGGTGAGCTCGCTGCTCATGCCGAGCGTCTCGCTCGCAGCGGAATGGGTCAAGGTCGGCGGCAACAAGTACAACACCGCGGCGAGCGACGAGGCCGGTACCTGGTCGTGGGACGGCGCCGACGACTTGAAGCTCAACAACTATAACGGCGGCGAGATCCAGGCCGCAGGCAAGCTCAACGTGAATTACTCGGGAACCAACATCGTCACTGCCGAATGGATCGAAAGCATCAACGTTTCTCATGGCACTAACGAGAATGCCGAGCTCAATATCCAAGGCAACGAGGGCGGCACGCTCAGCGTGACATCTACTGAGGACGCTATCCTCTCCACGGGTAATATCAACATCGACGGAGCCGGATCCGTCAACGCCACGAGCACTGGGTTTGACGCCATAAATGCCGGGGGTGATCTCGCTATCAAAGGTTCGGGCAACGTCAACGCCACGGGTGCATCGGATGGCATCAGGGCAAACGGTAATATCACGATTGACGACAGCGGAGCCGTCACCGCCAGGGCTACCGAGGACAAGGGTATTGGAACCGACAAGAACCTCACCATCAAGGGTGGCGGGACGGTCGAGGCAAGCTCAGCTGATGGTGAGGCCCTTTGGAGCGGCGGCAATATCAATATCTCGGACGGCAGCCAGGTCAAGGCAAGCTCCGAGAAAGACGCTGCCGTCGAGGCCAAGGGCAGCCTCGCAGCCACAAACGCCTCCCTCAACGTAAACGGTGTTAAATATGGCGTCTATGCCTACAAGGGCATCACCCTCGATCATGCAAACGTGACGGTCCGTGCAGGTAAAGGCAGATACGGTGGCGCCATCGCCCTCTTCACCTATCCGGGCGACATCGTCGTCAAGAACGGCTCCACCGTGGACGCGTTTGCGGAAGGCGAGGTTTCGGCTGCATTCTCCACCAGAAGCGATCGACCCAACGAGGAGGGTGGCCACATCTACATCAGCGACTCCGTTGTCAAGGCCATAGCCCGCTATGTCGAGAACGGCGACGGCCCCATCCCCTACAGCGAAAACCAAGATGGTGAGACGAGCCCCGAGCCCCAAGGCGAGAACATCGGCATCATCGCCCAGACCAGCGAGGGCGTCACACCCGCAGTCGTCTCGATCATCCGCAGCAAGGTAACGGCCGAAGGAGATACAGCGGCAATCTTTGCCCGTGCCATGAGCGCTGACGGCAAGACAATCGGCACCATCAAGATTGAGAACGCCGCCATCCAGACGCCCGAAGGCGGCAAGGTCATTGACTATCGCAAGCTCCGTGACGGCATCTACGAGGCAGGCCAAGCCATCGGCACGGGCGACGCTGTGATCGACTCCCCCTATAACGAAGCTGTCGCCAAGAGCATGGTCATCGCACCTCCCGAGGTAGCCAAGCCGGAAGACCCCATGCCCGACGAGACCAAGCCCGCAGAAAGCAAGCCCGCGGAGTCCAAGCAGAACCCCAAGCCTGAGGGCTCAAAGCCGACCAAGGCCGTTGCGGCTTCAATCACGAAAGCCAAGACTACCGGCGTGCTCGCGGCAACCGGCGACACCTCGGGTGCGGCCATCGTGGCAGCCGCCCTTGCGGGAACAGCCGCCATCGCCGCGGGCGCCGTGGTGAGCCGCAAGCACTCATAGACGCCTCTGCGCACATGGCAGCTCCCGCGAAGGCCCCGAGTCCCAGCACCGTTTAACAACGCCACCGCCGAGCTCCCCTCCGGCGGTGGCGTTTCCTGTTTGCGCCCGCACGACGCGCGCGCGAATGTTCTTGATGCTGTCCAACCGGCATACGCTGGCGTGCGACAATTGGGGCTGCCGATATCACAACACTGAGAGAAGCAGACCATGGAAGCGCATCAAAAGCAGATAACCGTTCATTCGGAGCATACGGAAAGCGCACCTGTCATTTACCTCCCCGTGGTCATGGGCGACGGTAGTGATGTTTATGACCGCTGCCGAGAGCTCGGCTGTCCGCCATTCACCCTCGTCGCCATTGGCGGGCTCGATTGGAATCGCGAGCTGAGCCCCTGGGCATGCGACGGGACCGTACGCGATGCCGAGCCTTTCGGCGGCCAAGCTGCCGGTTTTCTTGATGAGTTGCTGAACCGGATAATCCCAAAGGTCGAATTATCGCTCCCACAGCCACCTGCTTGGCGTGGCATTGCCGGTTATTCGCTGGCGGGTCTCTTTTCGCTTTGGGCCCTCTGGCAAACCGATGCCTTTGACCGCGCCGCAAGCGCATCGGGGTCCCTGTGGTTTCCTGGCTTTATCGACTATGCTCACGAGCACGCGATGGCAGTTACACCCGACGCCGTCTACCTGTCGCTCGGCAAAAAGGAGACCAAGACACCCAACCGCATGATGCGACACGTACTCGAAGACACGCGTGCCATGGAAAAGCTGCTTGGCGACCGAGGCATCCCCACGACCTTCGAGCTCAACCCCGGCAATCACTTTGCCCAAACCGACTTGCGCATGGCCCGCGGCATCCACTGGATACTGACGCATTAAAAATGACGCCCGCGCGTACGCATGGACGCCATTTTTTGATTCAGCTGGACGCAGCTGTTACTCAGCAGCCTCCTCAAGCTCGGAGACATCAAACTCAAAGTCGTTACCCGGCAGGATGGCGTTGAGCACGATACCAACCAGCGAGCCCACGGCAAGACCGGAAAGCGAAATCGTCACGCCGCCCAACTCCAGCACGATGGCGCCGGCGGTGCTGTACGCAATGCCGAGCGAAAGCACGAGCACCAGGGCGGCCACCAGCACGTTGCGGTTGTTTTGGAAATCGACCTGGTTCTCGATGAGGTTGCGGACGCCCACAGCGCTGATCATGCCGTAGAGCACGAGCGACACGCCGCCGATTACACACGCCGGCATGGCGGCGATGACCGCGGCGAACTTGGGGCAGAACGAAAGCACGATGGCGCAGCACGCGGCAATGCGAATCACGCGCGGGTCGAACACGCGCGTCAGGGCGAGCACGCCGGTGTTCTCGCCATAGGTGGTGTTGGCCGGAGCGCCAAAGAGCGAAGCCAGGATCGTGGCAAGGCCGTCGCCGAGCAGCGTGCGATGCAGGCCGGGATCGGCGATGTAGTTACGCTCGCAAGTGGAGCCGATAGCCGAGATATCACCGATATGCTCGATCATGGTCGCAAATGCCAGCGGCATGATGGTGATAATGGCCGTCGTGGCAAGACCGCTATCGAACTGCGGCCCAAAGAGCGCAAACACGGTGTTGTCCCACACGATGGGAAGACCGACCCACGGCGCGGCGGCAACGCCCGAAAAATCGACCTCGCCGAGCGCGGCGGCAACGGCATAGCTCACCACAACGCCCAGCAAAATCGGCACGATCTTGACCATGCCGCGACCCCAAATGTTGCAGATCACGATCACGGCCACGGCAATAACAGCCACAAGCCAGTTGGTCTGGCAGTTGGCAATAGCGGAGCTTGCCAGAATCAGACCGATGGAAATGACGATGGGGCCAGTCACTACCGGCGGGAAGAAGCGCATAACGCGCTTGGCACCAAACGCGCGGAAGAGCGCCGCCAGCACCGGATAGAGCAGACCGGCGCAGGCTACGCCCAGGCAGGCGTAGGGCAAAAGCTCGGCCTCGCCGTTGGGCGCGATTGCGGCATAACCGGCAATAAAGGCAAACGATGAGCCCAAAAATGCCGGCACCTTACCGCGCGACAGGAAGTGGAACAGCAGCGTGCCCAAGCCGGCAAACAAAAGCGTTGCCGAAACCGAGAGACCAGTGAGCACGGGCACCAGTACCGTGGCACCAAACATGGCAAACATGTGCTGTAGACCGAGCAGGAACATGCGCGGGCGGCCGAGCGACGATGCGTCGTAGATGGCATCGGTGACGGCAGGCGTCGAAGACTGGGGCATGGATGTCCTTTCGAATGGAAGGGCGATCGGGCATATCGGATAACCTGCCCGAACGATACGATCCGAACCATTGTACGCGATACGCCATGTCTCGCACGCGCCGTCACCTGCAACCGGTAGCGTTACTTCCAAACGCGCTCGGCAATGCGCTTGACCAGCGCGATCTTTGCCCATTGCTCGTCCTCGGTCAGCTTGTTGCCAATCTCGCAGCTGGCAAAGCCGCACTGAGGCGACAGATACAGGTTCTCGAGCGGAACATACTTTGCAGCCTCGCGGATACGCTCGACGATAACATCCTCGTTCTCGAGCTCTGCCGCCTTGGTGGTCACCAGACCCAACACAACCTTCTTGCCGGGGGCAACGTACTTGAGCGGCTCAAAACCGCCGGCGCGCGGCGTATCGAACTCCAGATAGAACGCATCGACGTCCTCATGCGCAAACAGGTACGGCGCGATGGGGTCGTAGCCGCCCTCAAAAGCGTAGGTGGAGTGGTAGTTGCCGCGGCATACATGCGTATTGATGACCAGGTCGTCGGGCTTCCCCTCGATGGCGGCGTTGTTGAGCGCCACGCCCAGCTCGGACACCTTTTGCAGGTCGACCGGGCTCATACCAGTCTTTGCCACAAAGTCGGTATCGCAATAGATGCCCCAGGTGCAGTCATCAAACTGGATGTTGCGGCAGCCCGCGGCATACAGGTCGGCAATCACGGTGCGGTATGCTGCGGCGATGGCATCGGCGAGATCTTCGTCGGTCTTATAGACAGCACGCAAGCTCTCCTGCTGGCCGTCGCAGCGATCGAGCGTGACCTCAGAGAACGTCTGGATAGGCGCCGGGATGGTCTGGCGTGCAACGTGGCCCTCGTCCTCAAGTGCCTTGACAAACTTAAAGTGTTCGACGAAGGGGTGGTTCTCGCCGCTGATGGGGCCGGTCACCACGGCGGTATCGGCCGTGGTCTCCTCGTCGTGGAACATATAGCCCGTACGCGAGGTACGGCGCTCAATGCCGATGAGCCCCCACATAAAGTCGAGGTGCCAGTAGCTGCGGCGGAACTCGCCATCGGTGATGACCTGCAGGCCGGCGGCCTTTTGCTTGTCCACCAGGTCGCGAATAGACTCTTCCTCGACGGCCTTAAGCCCCTCGGCATCAAGCGTGCCTGCCGCATAGGCAGCGCGGGCATCCTTTACGGCCTGCGGACGAAGAAAGCTGCCGACGATATCAGCGCGAAACGGCGCGTTCGGTTGAATTGAAGTGCTCATAGATATCTCCCTTTGTATTGGTTGCTTTACTGGGACAGAGTATGAGCGCTCATATGGCCATCGTAAAATATACGTTTATAACAGTTTGATATAGGAAACTTCTATATGCACGCCAACGGACCGCCGAGCCAAACTATCCCATATCCGCCAGTGCAAATAGCCATTTTCGTGCCCATATGGCACTAGCAGCTTTGTCCTATCGACCATACGCTTAGTGGTGACCGCACAAGGCCACGCGAGAGATTGGAGCGACCATGACCACGTTTATGACCCCCACGCGCCACACCGATCGCACTACAGGACTTCATTACGCCGAGACCCCCGTGCGCCAGCGCGCCGTTCTCACCTGTGGCAGCTGGCGCCGCGTGACCTGCCGCATCGTCTGCGGCCTGACCTGCGCACTTACCGTGAGCTCGCTGCTCATGCCGAGTATCTCGTTTGCGGCGGAGTGGGTCGAGGTCGACGGCAACACCTATACCGCCGGCGCCACAGCTGGCGACGGCAGCACGTGGGCCTGGGACGGCGCCGACGACATGACACTCAATGGTTATAACGGCGGATACATCGCTGCCGGCGGCAAGCTCAATGTGAGCTACGAGGGCAACAATACGGTTGCCAACGAGTCTGGCAACGGCATTTCCGTCGAGAACGTCACCAGCGAGGGCGCCGAGCTCAACATCTCCGGAACGGGCACGCTGACGGCAACAGCAGAAGGCGACGCCTTGTATTCAGCGGGCGATATGACGATCAGCGGAACAGGTGCCGTTAACGTCACGGGCGACTCCAACGGCATATATGCTGATAATGACCTTTCAATCAATACGAGCGGAACCGTTACCGCCAATGGTACGCACGCCGAGGGTATCCGCGCCGGCGGCGACATAACCGTAACCGGCGGCGGCACAGTCGACGCACGCTCCGAGCAGGACTGCGGCATCGTCGCCGAAGAAACCCTCACGGTATCCAACAGCACGCTAACCGCCCAGGGATTCGGCAGCGGCATATATGCCTTCGATGGCCTGACCATTGATGCGGCGACCGTACGAGCGTATGCATACCCAGCGCGCGAAGACAGCCCCACCGCCATCTTCACCGACGAAGGCGACATCACCATTAAAAACGGCTCATTCGTTCACGCCTATGCCGAGGGTGAAAACGCCTCAGGAATCTACTCGTACAATTACGACACCGGCAGCCCCGGCGGGCGCATCTTTATCAGCGACTCGACCGTCGAGGCCATTGCCCACTACATCAACCACGATGGAGGCAACCAGCCCCTACCGCCCATCGGCAATGGCGATATTGTCGTAGTTGACCCAGACGTGAACGCTCGTACGTATGGCATCTTCGCTCTCACCGAGGATGGCCTAACGCCCGCGACCATCTCCATCACACGCAGCCGCGTAACAGCAGAGGGCGACACCGCCGCCATCTTAGCCGTGGTGAATAGTGCAGACGGCAGCATTGCCGGAACGATCAATATCGTCGATAGCATTATCGAAACACCCAATGGTGGACGCATTTGCGACGTGCGCTTCGTTGACACCGAACCCGCCGATGCCCCCTACCAGCGTGGACAGACCATCGGCACCGCCAGCGACGTGATTACAGACCTGTACAGCGACGCCATCGCCAAGCGCGCCGTCATCGTTCCGGTGGATACGCCCCCGGCAAAGCCCGAGTCGAAGCCTAAGGTAACGACCGCCGCCGCGACCATCAAGCATGTCGACACCAAGGGCACGCTCGCGGCCACGGGTGACGCTTCCGCTATGGGCGCCGTCGCCGCTGCCATTACGGGCATGGCAGCCGTCGTCGCTGGCATCTTTACCAGTCGCAAGCGCTCGTAACTCCAAGCCTCGTGACGCTCGATCAATTCGGGCGCGCACCGTCCCATGGTAAGCGGCCGCCGGACCTCCCACCGGCGGCCGCGCCTCGTTTGAACGACCCCGATTCAATTATTCGTCCAAAACAGGCGCACCCGCCCAGTCGCCTACAGCAATACAAACTGTTTCAGCGCGGCGCGACTCGTTATGCCCAGCTTGGCGTAGGTGTTCGACAGACGATTCTTAACCGTGCCACGCGAGATACCCATGTGAGCGGCAATCTCATCGTTGGTCCAGCCGCGACAGGCCAGCATAGCGATGGCGAACTCCGTCGTAGTCAGGCTCTCGGCAACGGTGGCGCCCGCCCCCGGATTGTGCACACGACGCCAACCGCGGCTAAACCGCTCGGTAACTTTGATGATCTCCGCGAACTCCTGCGGATGGCTCTTCTTCAGACATGACTCCAACACGCCTTGCAAAAGCCCGTGATGCTCGCCGACGATTTCAATCAGGCCATCGGGCTGCGCAATCTGCCAGGCACGCATAAAATGAGCGTTCGCGCGGTCAGCTTCGCGCTGGTTAATCCACCCAACGGCGGCAATCAGGTGCAAGAAGACCTCAGGGACGGGATAGCTCTCCTGCTTCATCGACAAGGCGTTCTCCGCCATACCCACGCAGCGTCCGTAATCGCCGTCGAGGTAGGCACGGTGCGCCAGCGCATAGGTTGCAAACAGGCGCAGCCCCTCGGGCAGCAGCGATGCATATAAATCGAATTCGCCGCGCGACACCGGCGAGGGAAAATGCAGCAGCACACAGGCGCTCGCCGCAAGCAGCATATATGAAGCCTGGACGCGTGGATCCTTTGTCGTCCTTTGACCCTTCCCTGTTTCCTTGAGATACGCAAGGCAGCGGCGCGCCGCCAATGCGCGATTCAGCGATAGATTTGCATAGGCGCACAACAGGCATGCCGAAAGACGGAGCGAAAGGTCATCCGATAGTAAGTACGGCTCTGCTAGGCGCTGTGTCTCATCGGGGCAACCGCGATAGTAGTGCGCCTCGGCACGCGCGATAACGCCATAGTCATCTTTGAGCATCACGTCGAGGGTTTTGTCGAGCGTTCCGGGCTCAAACGCCGCGCACATAAGCGGCATGGGGAAACGCCAGCTGTCGGTATATATCCGATCCACGGCGACCTCCCCTCGCATAGCGGCTCACTTTGATGGTAATGCGAGGGGGCAACGGTTAATGGGACATGTGGCTCGAAATACAGCCTCATCCTGGGACGTTCGCGGTAAATCGAACGGCGCCAAGTTTAAATACGGCGCCGCTCAAAAGGCTAAATATGCTGGCGGATCGCGTCGATATAGGCTTGGCCATAGCGCGTGAGCGTCGTGTTCTTGCGCGTGATGATGCCGATCTCCATGTACTCGTCTACATCGAGCGGAATGGAGATAATGCCGGGGCCGTTAAGTTCATGGCTGATCACGCCTGAGCATACCGTGTAGCCGTTGAGGCCCATGACCAGGTTGAACAGCGTCGCACGGTCGCGCACGCGGATATTCTTGCGGCGCTCAAACGTCGAGGTCAGCTCCTCGGAATAATAAAACGAGTTGTAGCTGCCCTGCTCGTAGGATAAAAACGGATAGTCCTCGAGATCTTCGAGCGTCACGCTGGAACTGTCCGCCAGCGGATGGTCGGCACACACAAAGACGTGCGGCGTGGCGCAGAAAAGCCCTTCGAACACGAGCTCGTTGGCCGCCAGCATGCGCTCGATAACCTCGCGATTATGCTCGGACAAGTACAAGATGCCTAGTTCGCTTTTCATATGCGCGACGTCCTCGATAATCTCGTGAGTCTGTTCCTCGCGCAGGGTAAAGTCATAGCGCGCGGCATCGAACTCACGGATCACATCGACAAACGCATTAACGGCAAAGGAATAATGCTGACAGCTCACACTAAAATGCGGCACCTGCTCGGATGCGCCCTTGTACTTGCCCTCGAGCAGATCGGCCTGGTCGAGCACCTGGCGCGCGTAGCCCAAGAAGGTCTCACCCTCCTCGGACACAATGACGCCCTTGTTGGTGCGCTCAAAGATGTGCACACCCATCTCGTTTTCGAGATCGCGAATCGATGCGGTAATCGAAGGCTGCGACACAAAGAGCCGGCGCGAGGCCTCGGTGATGCTGCCGCATTCGGCAACTTTGACGACATATCTGAGCTGCTGAAGCTTCATAGCGCCCTCCCTAGACGTTCGTGACGCCAAGACCCGCCGCGTCCATCTGACGCATAAACGGCGGCATCTCCCCCGTCGCGGCACAGGCGGCAATCTGATGCAGAGCCCCGGCAACCGCATCGTCTGCCGCAGCGCCGATATGCCAGCGCGCGGCAGCCGTGACGGCCTCATTGGCATTGGCGACTGCAACGGAGTTGGGAACGGCATCGATCATGGGCAGATCGTTATCGGAATCACCGAATACGGCCACCTCGTCGAGCGTCAGGTCCAAAGCGCGCGCCAGCTCCAGCGCGGCGCAACCCTTGTCCCAACCTGCTGGAAGGATGTCGAACAGGCGCACACGATTGTTGGGAAACACGAGTGAGAGCTCCGGTACCTCAGCGGCAACGCGCTCACGTAGCTCCGCGAGCTCCTCACGCGAGCGGGCGCTCCAGATATTTGCCTTGAACACCGGCGCGTCGTCGACAACAGGACGGCACGGAGCCTCTTCGCCTTTGAGCCATGCGTTGCCGCCCGACTCCATGGCGCGATGCACGCGCTCGGGGTCGCTCGTCACGCAATAGGCATCGTTATCCCAAAAGTCGTCACCCAGGCTGTAGACCTTTAGATAGGTATCGTCGGTCTCTTGCTCGAGGTAATCGGCCAGACGCATCAGGGCATCGTTGTCGGTCGCGCGCGAAGCGACCGCCTGACCGTCGACAAACATGACCTGGCCGTTGCAGAACGCACCGGTCGAAAAGCACTCGGAACGATTTTTGAACATCCAGCCCATCGCGGACGGCTGGCGACCCGAAACCGGGCCAAAGTGCAGACCCGCCGCCTGCATGGCATGAATGCCCTCGATGGCGTAGTCGCTGGCGCCGTCATGCCCGGCTGGAATCAGCGTATCGTCCATATCGGTCAGCACAAGTTTGATCATAGAGTCCCCCAGTCATTTTCACCGTAACCATTGTAACGACCTGCCAATAAGGGACAGGTTTATTTTGGCAGGTTTTATCTGGGAAAATGCAAAGCCCCAGTTGTTACCTGCCAAAATAAACCTGTCCCTTTTTGGCAGGTGCGTTAGTATAGGGAGCAACAGATTCGATGCGGGAGTGCCGGCGGTGCAAACCACAAGGCTGAGAGGGCATAGGGCCCAATCCTTTGAACCTGTCAGTTAATGCTGGCGTAGGGAGCATGCCGCCTTTACAGGGGCGCTGTCTATGCACAGCGCCCCTTTTCTATGCCAAGGAGGCATGTGCAGTGATTGATTCGGAACAGCTTAAGCAAAATGTGGTCAAGGCCGTAGAGGAGATTCGAGCCACCAACCCAATGGCGGGCTCCATCACCAACACGGTGACGATCGACTTTGTTGCCAACGCACAGCTCGCCGTGGGCGGTTCGGCCGCCATGGTCTATCTGCCCGACGAGGGCGAGGCACTCGTTGCCGGCGGCGGCGCCATCTATCTCAATATGGGCACGCTCTTCCCCATCTACGAGCAGACGATCCCCCGCGCGGCCAAGGCGGCACACGACGCCGGCAAGCCCTGGGTGCTCGATCCGGTGGGTCTGGGCATCGGTAGCCTGCGCACCCAGCTGGTAAACGAGCTCAAGCAGTACAAGCCCGCCATCGTGCGCGGCAACGCCTCCGAGATTATCGCGCTCGCCGGCCTGTGGGGTCTTGAGGGCAAGGCGGCTGATCTGAGCCGCGTACGCGGTGTCGATACCACCGACACGGTCGATGCCGCCCGCGATGCCGCCGTAGCGCTCGCCCGCTACACCGGCGGCGCCGTAGTGGTCTCGGGCGAAGTCGACCTGATCACCGACGGCACGACCGTGGCCAAGTCCCACGGCGGCAGCCCGCTCATGTCCAAGATCACCGGCTGCGGCTGCTCGCAGGGCGGCGTGCTGGCCGTGTACGCCTGCGCTGCCGACCCGTTTACGGCAGCCATCTGCGGCACCGCCGTCTACAACGTCGCCGGCACACGTGCCGCCGCTGTCGCCGATGCCCCGGCAAGCTTTAAGGTCGCCTTTATCGACGAGCTCTACCGCGCAACCGCCCAAGACATCGCCGACAACCGACTCGAGCTCGAGGAGGCATAAGCCATGTCCGAACCCGCAACCAACGCCGGCATGAACACGCTCGTCGCCGTGGCCATCGCCCCGTGCGGCACCGGCGATGAGCTGTCCGCCGAGGTCGCCGAGGTCGTGCGCGTCATTCGCGAGAGTGGCCTTCCCAACCGCACCACCTCGATGTTCACCGAGATCGAGGGCGACTGGGACGAGGTCATGCAAGTCGTGCGCGACGCGACCTTTGTGTTGGCGAGCAAGGGCATCCGCACCGAAGTCGTGCTCAAAGCCGATATTCGACCCGGATTTACCGACACCATGACCGGCAAACTCGAGCGCATGGAAGCACAGATCAAGAAACAGGAGGAAGCACGATGAGCATCCGCGACAACCTTGATATCTCGGCCTATCTGGTACTCGGCCCCGAAAACACGCTCGGGCGCCCCGTGGGCGATGTGGTGGCCCAGGCACTCGACGCCGGCTTTACCTGCATCCAGGTGCGCTCCAAGGTGGCAAGCGCCCGCGAAATCATTGCACTGACGGGCGACGCCGCGCAGGCAATCGCAAAGGCTGGCAAGACCGGCCAGGTCGCCCTGCTGATTGACGACCGCCTGGACTGCGTACTCGCCGCGCGCGAGCAGGGCATTGCTGTCGACGGCGTGCACGTGGGTCAGAGCGACATTCCCGTCGAGGTCTGTCGCAAGCTGCTGGGGCCCGACGCCATCGTGGGCCTTTCGGCCCGTTGCGAGGAGATGCTCGAGTACGTCAAGACCGCCGACATGAGCCTGGTCGACTACCTGGGCATCGGCCCACTCCACGAGACCGAGACCAAGCGCGACTGCGGACGCGCGGCCGACGGCTCCATCATCACCAAGAGCTTTGAGGACCTGGCCGCACTCCACGCGGCAAGCCCCGTGCCCATCGTGGTGGGCGGCGGCGTCAAGACGGCCGACCTGCCGCAGCTCAAGGCCACCGGCGTCGATGGCTTCTTTGTGGTGAGCGCCGTCTGCAGTGCCGACGACCCCCACGCCGCGGCCAAGGAGCTTGTCGACACCTGGCAGCAGGCATAGACATAGGCCGAGCAGCTGCTCCGCGGCCTCATATCTTCAGCAATGGAAAGCGCATCCCAGTTTGGACGTCCATTCCGGGATGCGCTTTCCGCCGAGCACACGGCAAGTTGCTCTACCCCGCTAGGTAGGCCTCCAGCGCAGGCAAAGTCGCTTCCGCATCGTGGCGGCCGATCTGGTAGATGCGCTCGAGCTCATCCGGTTCGCGGCACAGCGACGGCACCTTCACCGATTCGCTCGGCCGCACTACAAAGATTTCGCCGGCAGCCTCGCGGCGTGCCAGGTCATCGAGCGTGGCATTGTAGACCTCATGCCGATGCTCAAGCGCTGCGACAAACTCCGGGTAGTGACGGAACACGCGCCGCAGCATGGGCATCACGTTGTTGGGCTGCTTCACAAAGCCCGCCGGCTGCGTGAGCACCACGATATTGCGGTCATACCCCTGCGCAAACAGCCAAGCGCTGGGAATGGAATCAGCCACGCCACCATCCAGATATTTATGCCCCTCAATGACAACGGGGCGCGTCGCCACGGGAATCGCCGACGACGCCCGGATCCACTCGATATCCCTCTCGTCGCCATAGGGCAGGTCGTGGTAGACGGCCTTGCCTGTCTCGATATCGGTACACACGCACGTAAACCGCATGGGGCAGGCGCGATATGTCTCCAGGTCGATGGGATCGCGCTCGATGGGTACCTCGTGATAGGCAAAATCGGCATTGAACATGTCACCGGTTCGCAACCAGCTCGTCACGCTCGCATAGCGCCTATCGGCACAATAGGCCTTGTTGTAGCGAATGGCGCGGCCGATCTGGCGCGATTTAAAGTTGTAGCCAAACGCCGCGCCCGCCGAGACGCCCACCATATGGTCGCAGGTCAAACCGTGCTCCATCCAAACGTCGAGCACGCCCGCCGTATACATACCGCGGTAGCCGCCTCCCTCGAGCGCGAGCCCCACCGTGCGCGCCGTATTCGGCTGTGCCATGCGACCATCTCCGTTCCTGCGTTTTAAAACGGGACAAGTATACCCGTCAACATATATCGTCTCAGTCGCATTTTTATCGAACATCGCATCGCCGCGCTACCGCTTGTCGAATAATAGCCGCCCACAGCATGTGCGCCCATATATAATTGTGCGCTGTTGTTTATACTACGCAGCAGTTATCAACAACGAACATTAGCCGGCAAAGTAACTCAACAACGCAGCAAGGCGGGGCCTGGATACACGCAAAACGCCGAGCAACGACGCGTGTACACAACGAGCTCGCCCGACGCAATCCGCCCCGACCTCAGAAAGCCGCTTAGAACATGGATACTGTCAGCAATTACACCGAAACGCTCGAAAGGACCGTCCGTGACCTTCTCGAGCGTCAGGATGATCTGATTAGGACCGCCTTTACCGACCAGCTTACCGGACTTGGCAACCGCGGCGGCTTTGCCCGCTCCCTCGAGGAGCTCTGGGGGCAGGACACCCCCGTTACCATGGCGTTCATCGATATCGACAATCTCAAGCACTGCAACGACGTCTTTGGGCATGACGAGGGCAACCGCTATATCTTACAGGTAAGCCTCTATCTCAAACTGTATATGAAAGTGGACGAGGCGGCGTTTCGCATAGGCGGCGACGAGTTTGCCATCCTATCTACGATTGCGACCGAGGACGACCTCGCCGAACGTCTGAGACACTGCCGAATGATCCTGCTCAAAAACAACGATTCCGAGATGCCTCATTCGTTTAGCTACGGAGTGGCACACGCCGACCCCGCCCTGGGCGAAGCCTCCAATCGCATGACACTCGATGCCGACCATCGCATGTACGACTACAAGCTGCGCCATGCCATGCACCTTGATCGACGCAATATCGTGCAAGTCCACGCCGACGACTTCGAAATAAGCGACCGCGTTTTCGATGCCTTTTCGATGCTCAACGAAGGCCGTTATTGCTTTATCGAGAACTTGGACAAGCATCGCACCCTTTGGTCACAAGGCGCCTTGCGCGATCTCGGTCTTCCTTCCGAGCATATCGACAACTGCCGCGATTACTGGAAAACGCGTGTCCATCCCGATGACCTTGAGGCCTATACCAGCGATATCGACCAAATCTACAACGGCTCCAAACACCGCCGCGTCATGCAGTACCGTATGCGCAATGCCGCGGGCGACTACGTCCTTTGCCGCGCTCGCGGGTTTCGTATCGACGGCGACGGAAATACCCCCTCGCTCTATGTCGGCGAGCTCGTCAACCACTCGCTTGCCGAAACCGTCGACGCCGCTACGGGCCTCGGAACGCAGCGTATGCTGATCAACGCTATCGATGCCTGCCGTCGCGACCGTTGCGAGACGGGGCTTATAGCGGTCCGCGTTCGCGGCACGGCAAAGCTCAACGAGCTCTATGGGGCCGAGGCTGTCGACAACATGCTCGCCGAATACGCAGGCCGCATGTTGTCGATCACCCGCGGCAGGAGTCGCGTCTTCCGCTCACGAAACGCCCAGTTCGTCGTGCTTAGCAACGAGTTGGGCCACGAGGCATTCGAGCAACTGACCCATCATCTTAAAGAAGCCGTTTTCGCTCCTGTTCAAATCGCGGGCGATACCATTACCCCCGTCTGCCTCGTCGTTCCGGCCTTTTACGAGCGCTTAATCAATCAAGCGACCGCCGTTTTAGGCGAGCTCGACCGTCGTCTTCGTGCGGCCGGCGGGCTTGTTCCCAACGACAGCCTCCCCATACCTGAGATTGAGCGCAAAAGCGCCGTCGCCGAACGCATCGATACGCTCACGGGCCTCTATCGACCCAGCGAGTTTATGCGGCGTGCCAACGCATTTCTGAGGACAGGGCACGACGGCGCTTGGTGTATCGCCACCGTCGACATGGGACACATGCGGCTGTTCAACGAATGGCACGGACAGGCCGAGGGCGACCGCATGCTCGCCGATGTGGGCACGGTCCTCAAGGACATCGAGAATGCCGACATGGGCGTCGCAGGGTACTGGGGCCAAGATGACTTTTGCGTACTCATCCCCTTTGAGCACGACACCGTCCATAAAATCTATAACCGCGTTCGCGAGGCCGTGGCCAAGCATGATAACGGCGTAGGTTTCTGGCCGTCCATGGGTGTCTACCCCATCGACTCCAACGAGGAAATCACCATCGATGCACAGGCCAAGGCCATGTTTACCAATCGACGCGCGAAAAACGACTTTAAGGATCGCATTGCCGTCTTTCGCCCCGAGGAATACAAGCGCGAGGTTGCGTTTCACCGCACCCTCACCGAGTTCCAGTATGCGCTCTCAAACGACCGCATCACCTACTACCTGCAGCCACTGGTTGATATGGAAACCGGCGAGATCATTGGCGCCGAGGCGCTCACACGCTGGATCGACAAAGATGGATCGTTAATTCCGCCCGCGTCCTTTATCCCGGCGCTCGAGGAAAGCGGCTTTGTGGTGACGCTCGACAAGTACATTTGGCAGGGTGTCGCCTCGTGGCTGCGCAAGCGCATCGACCAGGGGCTTCGCGTAATTCCGATTTCCCTTAACGTGTCGCGTGTCGACATCCTCGCCTGCGATGTCGCCAAACACATGAGCGCACTGGCTGCTCAGTACAACCTGCCGCCCGAGCTCATGCGCATCGAAATCACCGAAACCGCCTATACCGGAGAATCCGAGGCGGTGGACAAGCTGACGGCAGACCTGCATAATCAGGGCTTTTCGACCTATATGGACGACTTTGGCACCGGCCAGTCCACGCTCGCAATGCTCAAGAACGTCAACGTCGATGTTATCAAGCTCGACCGCACCTTTTTGCCTGATGGGAAAACCGACAACCGGAGCTCCCAGATCGTGTCGTCTATGCTCGAGATGGCGCAATCGTTGCACCTGCCCGTTGTGGTCGAAGGCATCGAGACAAATGAGCAGGCACAGCTGCTGCGCCAGATGGGCGCCCGCTACGCTCAGGGCTTCCTCTACCACTGCCCCATGCCGGCGAAGGATTTTGAGGCATTGTTCGATGGTGGCAATAACAACTGATACGCTCGCGCGCAAAACACCACCGTCTAGGGGAGCATTTGTCCCCATTGGCTAACTCATATCCCCAATTCAAACCGAATTGGGGATATGATACGGAGCATCCTGTCACCCAAGGAGGTTATCCATCATGAACGAGTCGTATCGCATGGGCGAGCAGTCAATCATTGCCCATCTTCAGCGGCTTGCGAACGGGGCCTCAACCGCCGAGCTCGACGTTGACGCGCTGCCCACGGAGTTGCGCGCCGTCGGCGAGCAACTGCAGAAAACGCTCGCCGTTTTGCAACAAGAACGCCAGTTGCTCGAACGTAGCGCCTATATCGATTCGCTCACCAATCTTGGCAACCGCGGTGGACTCGACCGCCATGTCAATCAGCTCTGGCGCAAAGGCGTCCCCTTCACCTGCGCCTATATTGACATCGATCACCTCAAGCACTGCAACGATAAGTTTGGCCACGCCGAGGGCAACCGCTATATTCTGGGCATCTGTCATGCGCTCACCGAGACCATGGAGCGCGATGACCTGCTGTTCCGTATCGGTGGAGACGAATTTGTACTCGTGTCCCCCACGACAGGCGAAGCCGAGCTCGAGCAGCGCTTGGAGCGGACACGCACCGATCTTGTCGAGGCAACATCGGACGGCAAGGCGCCCATGATCGCCAGTTTTAGTTTTGGTTGCTCGCACGTCGACCCGCTTGCAGGCGATTCGCGTCGCCAGATGACAATGGATGCCGATCGCAAAATGTATCGCTACAAGCTCATGCACCGCGTGCAGCAACCGAAAGAAGACAACGCGCCGATGCGGCCGATTGCCGATCAACTTCCTTGCAACGACCGCGTGTTCCAGGCGATCTCCATGAGCTCCGAGACACGCTATCCGTTTATCCTTAACCTCGATACGGGAGAATCGCAATGGTCGGTCAACGCCGTGCGCGATTTTGATCTGCCTTCCCAGCACCCTTTCAACTCGGTCGACATGTGGCTTGCCCGCGTTCATCCCGAGGACTGCGACAACGTACGCGCCGAGCTCGACATGGTGATAAACGGCACGTGGCACTTCCACTACATGCAGTATCGCGTAATGGACGCCACTGGAAAATACGTGCTTTGCGACTGCACGGGCTACCGCTTGGACGGCACCGATACCGAGCCCAACATGTATGTGGGCACTATCATCAACCGAAGCCTAGCAGATACGACCGACTCGGTAACGGGTCTGGGCGATGTCCACGCCCTGGTCAACGCTATTGGAGAGATGCGCCGCGTGCCGCGCGAAGCTGGCTTTATTGCCATTAAGGTCGACGATATCGCCGAGGTCAATGCCCGCTTTGGATTCGACGCAGGCGACCGCGTGCTCGCCGAAAGCGCCGCCTGCCTCATGGATTGTTCGCGCGGCAAGGGCCGCCTGTTCCGATCAACAGGACCGACATTCGTGGCGCTTTTCGACGACCTTGATCCCGAAGAGACCAACGCGATTGCAGAGGAAATCGAGCGGTTCCTGGGTTCGCCTGTGCTCATCGGATCGCTTGAATACCAACCGCCCATTCGCGTGGCTACGCTTCATCTGGACGCCGTCGACCGACAGCCCGTTTCCATTCTGAATGAACTCAAAGCACTGCTTAAAGAGGCGCCGCAAGTACCGGGCACCAAGCTGGACTAGCACCACGGGGCGCGATGTGAAACACAAACCGTTTCGCATCGCGCCCCACGCCATCTTCCCTCTCGTGCGATAATCCTCCGCAGAAGCCACCAACAGCAGAGGGAGTTTGTGATGAAGGTTCTTTTGGTCAACGGCAGCCCCAAGGCAAACGGCAATACCGCCCGCGCACTCGCCGAGGTCGCCGAGCAACTCAACGCCGAGGACATCGATACCGAGGTGTTCCAGCTGGGCGCCAAGCCCATTCGCGACTGCATCGGCTGCGGCCAGTGTGGCAAGCTTGGCGGTCGCTGCACCTTTGACGACGACGTGGTGAACGAGCTGATCGCTGCCGCCGAGCAGGCAGATGGCTTTGTCTTTGGCTCACCTGTCTACTATGCGCACCCCAGCGGCCGCATCCTCTCGGCTCTCGACCGCGCCTTCTATGCCGGAAGCAAAGCTTTTGCACACAAGCCGGGCGCTGCCGTCGCCGTTGCCCGCCGCGGTGGCACGTCGACCACGTTCGATGTACTCAACAAGTACTTCACCATCAACCAGATGCCCGTGGTCGCCTCCACCTACTGGAACAACGTCTTTGGCGCTGTGCCGGGCGAGGCCGATGGAGATGCCGAGGGTCTGGCCACCATGCGAAATATCGGCAAAAACATGGCCTGGCTCCTGCGTTGCATCGAGGCAGGACAGGTCGCCGGCATCGAAGCCCCCGAAGCCGATCGCGCCAGGACCAACTTCATTCGTTAGAACGGCGGAACATTATATGAACGTGCAAATTTTTGGCACCAAGAAGTCCTTCGACACCAAGAAGGCCCAGCGCTATTTTAAGGAGCGCCGCATTAAGGTGCAGTTTATCGACCTTAAGGAAAAGGAGATGAGCAAGGGCGAGCTCACGAGCGTGATGCAGGCGGTCGGCGGCATCGACAAGCTGCTCAACCCCAAAGCCAAGGACGAGGAGACGCTCGCGCTCATCCAGCACCTCACCCCTAGCCAGCGCTTCGACAAGTTGCTCGAAAACCAGCAGGTTCTAGCCGAGCCCATCGTGCGCAACGGCAAAAAGGCCACCGTCGGTTATTGCCCCGATGTATGGGGAGCCTGGGAGTAGCCTGTGTTATTTGCCGGCGCATGGGTATAAGAGCAGGCGTTTGGCATAAGATTCAACTGTAAGCCATGTCTAACAAAGGAGGGCACATGCCCAACAAACCCGTGAAGATCATCATGCTTACCGGATACCTCGGTGCCGGCAAGACCACGCTGCTCAACCACATCCTCGCTAACGACGGCGGCATCCGCGCCGCCGTGATCGTCAACGATATCGGCGAGATCAATGTGGACGCCAGTCTCATCGCCGACGGCGGCCTTTCCGAGACCGATGACCTCATCCCGCTCACCAACGGCTGCATCTGCTGCACGCTTTCGGATGACCTGGCCAACCAGCTGCAGGGCATCGCAGATTCGGGCAACTTCGACTACATCATCATCGAGGCATCGGGCATTTGCGAGCCCATCCCCATCGCCTACACCATCTCGAGCTTCTGCGACGAGGCCAAGGTGGGCGGCGAGCCCAAGCTCGCGCTCGACAACATCGTGGCCGTAGTCGACTGCGCCCGCATGTACGACGAGTTCAACGGCGGTCGCGACCTGCTGGCCGAGGATATCGACGAGGACGACATCGAAAGCCTGCTCATCCAGCAGATCGAGTTCTGCTCCACGCTGATCCTCAACAAGACCGATACCGTGACGCCTGAGCAGATCGCCGAGCTCAAGGCCATCGTGCGCAGCCTGCAGAAGGACGCCGTGATCGTCGAGGCCCAAAACGGCGAGGTCCCCATGGAGGAACTGCTCGATACCGACCGCTTCGACTTTATGCGCGCCTACAACTCCGCCGCCTGGATCGAGGCCATGGAGCACCCCGAGGAGCACGACGACCCCGAGGTGCTCGAGTACGACATCGAGACCTTTGTGTACTCGCGCCGCAAGCCGTTTGACCTGCAGAAGTTCACCGATTTTGTTGAGCAGGAGTGGCCCGACGAGGTCATCCGCGTCAAGGGCCCGCTGTGGCAAGCCAGCAATCCGGACATGTGCTACATGTTTGAGCAGGCCGGCCACCAGATGCGCCTGATGGAGAACGGCTTGTTCGTTGACTCCGCGCCCGAGGGCGAGAAGCAGAAGATCATCGACGAGAACCCCGAGATCATGCAAATTTGGGACGACGAGACAGGCGACCGCATGACGAGCCTGTGCATCATCGGCCGTCACATGGACAAGGATGCGCTCATCGCCTCCCTCGATGCCTGCCTGACTGACTGGCACCGCGCCTAGGTTATCCAAACGGGCGTTTTTCGCCCACGTAACCGCCAAACCACCACGAAGGTGCCTGTCCCCTTCGTGGTGGTTTTTCGTTCTGAGCCAAGGAGATTCATGTTCAATATCGTGCTGTATGCACCCGAGATTCCGGCCAATACGGGCAATATCGGCCGTACTTGCGTGGTCACCGGCGCCCATCTGCATCTGGTGGAGCCGCTGGGGTTTTCGCTCGACGACAAGACGGTGCGTCGCGCCGGCCTGGGCTACTGGCAAAACTTGGACGTGACGTCCTATGCCGGCTGGGAGGATTTCCTTGCTCGCAACGACCTCTCCCCTGCCGACGAGCGCCTACATCTGCTGACCAAAAAGGCACGCCGCACCTATGCGCAGAGTACCTACCGCGATGGCGACTACTTGGTCTTTGGCAGCGAGAGCTCGGGCATACCCGAGCCACTGCTTGCCGCGGCGCCCGAGCGCTGCGAGCGCATCCCCATGTTGCGCGATTGCGACTCGCTCGAAAACGCCGACGCCTGGGAGGCCCACGAGGAGTCGCTCGGGCATACCGAGGACAGCCACGAGGCTATCCTTCAGCAGGATATCTGCGGCAACTTCGTCAATCCGGACGACTACCGCATCAGCGCACTCAACCTCTCCAACAGCGCCGCCATCGTCCTCTACGAGGCCCTGCGCCAAACAGGCTTTCCGGGAATGTGACAAAGGGGCTGTCCCTTTGTCACATTCGGTTAGAGGTAGCGACCGGTGATGCTTGCGGAGCAGGCTGCAATGTCGCCAGGCGTGCCGGCGCAGACGATTTGCCCGCCCGCGTCACCGCCGCCCGGGCCCATGTCGATCACATAATCGGCGTTACGGATAAGGTCGAGATCGTGCTCGATCACGACAACTGTGGCGCCCTTGGCAACGAGGCCGTCAAACACACTCAGCAACACCTGGACATCGAGCGGATGCAGGCCGATCGTGGGCTCGTCGAACACGAATACGGCATCATCCTGCACGCGGCCCATCTCGCTCGCAAGCTTAAGGCGCTGCGCTTCACCGCCCGAGAGCGCCGGCGTGGGCTCACCGAGCGTGAGATAGCCCAAGCCCAGGTCATGCAAGGTCTGCAAGCGCGTCTGAACCTTCTTGAGCCCCAGCGTGGCGTCGAGAGCCTCGTCCACACTCATATCCATGAGCTGCGGCAACGTAAGCAGACTCCCGTCCTTGCCCTCGCGATGGATATGCGAAGCAGCGTCTGCATAGCGTGAGCCACGGCACGTGGGGCAGACGATCTCGACATCGGGCAGAAACTGTACGTCGAGCGATATCGAGCCCGTGCCATCGCACGTAGGGCAGCGCAGAGTGCCAGTGTTGTAGCTAAAGGCGCCCGCCTTGTAGCCGGCCACCTTGGCCTCGAGCGTACGGGCGAAGGCGCGGCGCAGCTCATCATGGATGTCGGCATAAGTTGCCACCGTCGAGCGCACGTTGGCGCCGATAGGCGTAGCGTCAATCAGGTTTGCGCGGGCAATGCCTTCGGCATCGACCCAACGCACGTGCCCCGGCAGGCGCTCGCCGGCCGCCTGCGCCTTGAGTGCCGGGATGAGCGTCTCGAGCACCAACGTCGTCTTGCCCGAACCCGAAACACCCGTAACCGCAACGAGACGGCCGCGCGGGATATCGACTTCAAGCGACTTGACGGTATGGATGGTATCGGTCGCCATGCGGATATGGCCCTGGTCGAACATTTCGTCGTCAGTCACCTGCGGACGCATGCGCTTGGGGTCTGCGCGCAAAAACGGGGCGATGCGGCTGCCCTGCGATTGCTCGACCTCGTCCACCGTACCTGCAGCGATCACATTACCGCCGCCTGCTCCGGCAACGGGGCCCATCTCGACCAGATAGTCAGCTTCCGCTAGAACGCGCGTATCGTGGTCAACAACAACCACGGTGTTGCCGTCATCCACCAGATCGCGCATTACGCCCACCAAGCCGTCGACATTGGCAGGATGCAAGCCAATCGAAGGCTCGTCCAGCACATAAAGCACACCTGTCGAGCGGTTGCGCACCACGCGGGCAAGCTGCACGCGCTGGCGCTCGCCTGTGGACAGCGTGGCGCCGGCGCGGTCGAGCGAAAGGTAATCGAGACCCAGGTCGACCAGGCGACGGGCCGCACTCAAAAACGAATCGCAGATATCCGTCGCCATGGGCCGCATTTCGGTCGGCAAGGATGCGGGCACGCCGTGCACCCACCCAATCGCCTCGCCCAGCGTCATGGCAGCCGCCTGCGCCAGATTGATACCGCGCACCTGGGGCTGACGCGCAGCCTCGGAGAGGCGCGTGCCGCCGCAGTCACGGCACGGCCCCTCGCGTAAAAAGCGTGCAACGCGCTTAAGCCCCTTATCGTCCTTAACCTTGGCGAGCGCATTCTCGACGGTATAGACGGCGTTGTAATAGGTAAAGTCAAGCGGCGTGGCGCCCTCGCCGTTTTTGGGAACGTAGAGGATGTGCTTCTTAACCGCCGGACCATGGAACACGATGTCGCGCTCTTTAGGCGTGAGCTGGTTAAACGGCACGTCGGTGCGCACGCCCATCTCGCCAGCCACCTGCTTCATCAGGTCCCACATGAGCGTGCCCCAGGGAAGCACCGCACCCTCGTTGATAGTCTTCGACTCGTCGGGCACCAGGCTCGCCTCGTCCACCTCGCGCATAACGCCCGTGCCGCCGCAGGTAGGGCACGCACCGCCGCTGTTGAAGGCAAGGTCCTCGGCACTTGGCGCATAGAACTCGCGGCCGCATGCGGGGCATGCGAGCGACAGGCCTGCAGCCACATTAAGGCTCGGCTCCACACGCGCCCCGCAGTGCGGGCACACGTGATGGGCGCAGCGGCTAAAGAGCAGACGCAGGCTGTTGTTGAGCTCGGTCATGGTGCCAAAGGTCGAGCGCACACCCGGTACGCTGGGGCGCTGATGCAATGCGAGCGCCGCCGGCACATGCAGCACTTCATCCACCTGGGCATGCTCGGCCTGCGTCAGACGGCGACGGGTATAGGTGCTGAGCGCCTCCAGATAGCGGCGCGAGCCCTCGGCATAAAGAACTCCCAGCGCCAGCGAACTCTTACCCGAGCCCGACACGCCGGCAATGCCCACGAGCCTTCCCAGCGGAATATCGATATCGATGTCCTTGAGGTTGTGGACACGTGCACCGCGCACCTCGATAGCACTTGGTTGTTGCGACACCGTCATCGCTCCCCTTCCTGTTAGCCGAACGTGGCAAAGGGACTGTCCCTTTGCCACGTTACTCGCACTGTGCTCGCCTGCGCCAGTCTTCGCAGGTCAAATACGTAAAGCACTCGGTACGCACATCGCCCATAAGCTCGCAAAGTACGTCGCGCTCAACGTGATGCGGCGCGAATCCGCACTTTTGCTGAACGCGTAACGACTTGTTATTGCCCTCGTAGTACCCGCACCAAAGCGCCTTGCAGCCAAGCGTATCGAACGCATAGCGCTGCATGGCTCGCACCGCTTCGGGAGCAAAGCCTCGACCCCAGAACGGCTTGGCGATCCAATACCCCACCTCAAACTCGAGTCCGCCTCTTTGGCTGTTCGACTCGCAGCGAGGCGGCATGAGCCCGATACTACCCACGGGCTCATCTGTCGCAGCCAGGCAAACGGCAAAGGTATGGGGCGCCGCAAAGACTGTCCGAATGATCTCCCTGCTCTCCTCAATGCTTCGATGGGGCGGCCAGCCCGCAGCCGGTCCCACGTCCGGGTCGCTCGCATGTGTAAACAGGATCGCCGCATCCGTCTCGCGCCACGGACGAAGCGTCAAACGCTCGGTATGAATCGCCATGTTTTGACCTCTCCCAAACATCAATGTGACAAAGGGGCCGTCCCTTTGTCACATTACTCGTGCCATAAAATGCGATCGCGGATGTACTCGCCCAGCATGGGCACGGTAAACCGGACAAGGCCGTATCCGGCAGCCTCGATGACGCGCTCGCGAATCAGACTTGCACGATATTTACTCGCCCAGCTCTGGGTACGGTCACAGCGTTCAATGATATCCGCCGTGCGCGTCGGCTTGTCCTCGTCAACCGCCATAGCCTCGATAAAGAGGCGCTGAGGGCTGCGCAGACCGTAATACAGAGGTGCGTCAACCGCTTCGTAGAACTCGGAGACGGCATCCGCATGGCCATTCTCGACATCGCGCCTTTCGATGACCTGCGAGCCACGCCGGACAGCAGACCGCCACATGTAATAGCCCACCAGCTGAACCATATAGGGATGCCCCATGCTCTTGCGCGCCGCAAGGTCCGCCGTCTCCGCGTCAACGTAAAGACCAGCGTCTTTGACCGTCTGGATATATGAATCGCGCACCTTGGGCAAAGATATCGCCCCCAACGTACGCTGCTGGGCACGCCGCAAAAACGTAACGCTCGGCTCTTCGAGCAGATCGTCAACCATTCTGGGTAAGCCGGCGAACACCAGCGCAAGACCGCGCTGGTCGCTATCGGGCAATCCCGTAGCATCCTGATCTCCGAGCACTTGCTGATAGAGAGCGGCAAGAGCCGCCAGCTCTTCGATAGACGCAGATTGCGCCTCGTCAATCGCAAACAGTATGCCCTTGCCTGGACCGAGCTTCTTGAGGCGCTCGTTGACCAGCCCTCGCAACGTCTCGCCCTTTGCTCGCGCCGCCTCGACCGACATCCGGCCAAACGACGGACCGAACTCCATTGACGTCACAACGGGTTTATTCGAGCGAAGCGCGTCGGCCAGGCGATCGCACAAGCCAAGCGAAGCGGAATCGGAGACAACCGCCCATCCGCGCTCGCTGGCTAGACGTTGCAACTCCCGCAGGAGAACCGTTTTACCGCAGCCGCGGTTTCCCGTAATGAGCATGAGCCTGCCCGGCGCTCCGGCGCCGTTGTCGAGCCCTTCCTCAAAATCTTCGATGACCGACTCGCGACCGATGAGTATCGGGGGCCGCTTACCAGCTGTGGGCTTAAAGGGATTTGGATTCATACCGGCCTCCTCGGATTGGCAAACCCTGGTAACAGTTATACCAACTTATACCGAGTTATACCAACAGGATGCGACAAAGAGACTGAACCTCTATCACCTATGGCCGAAAAACTCGGCGTCCGCCGCCCGCCAGGGGCGGAAGGTGGCGGGATCGACCTTTACGTGCGCCGCGGCGGGTACGTCGTACCATTTGACCGTGTAACCGGCGCCGTGAGCGCAAAAGACAGAATCGGGCGTGTTGGGCAGATCGGCCTCGGGCTCATAGGCGGCCGCCTCGATTACGCGCTCAGTATCATGACAGGCCGCATAACCGGCGAACTCCAGGTACAGATGCCCGCGACCGCTCGTGTAGGCAGCCACCTCCAGCGCATAATCCTGCACCTCGGATGCCGGCACGCGACCCACAAGCTTCGCCCGGTCTCCCGCCATCGTGGGCGGCTCGTACTCGGCACTCATGCGCGTGGCATCTGAGAGCGCCCGGCCCACGCACTCCCCCGGCACCTCGAGCTCAAAGCGATACCACGGCTCCAACAACACCGCCGCGCCGGCCTCGCGCGCCTGCATCAAACCCTGGCGAATCGCGCGGTACGTGGCCTGGCGAAAATCACCGCCCTCGGTGTGCTTGGCGTGCGCACGCCCGCCCGTGAGCGTAATGCGCACATCGGTGATGGGCGAGCCCGTCAACACGCCCAGGTGATCGCGCTCCATGGCGTTGGTGAGCGCCAAACGTTGCCAGTTAAGATCGAGCTCGTCGGTCAAGGTCACGGTGCCAAACTGCACGCCCGAGCCCGCTGGCAACGGCTCTAGGCTCAAATGCACCTCGGCATAGTGGCGCAGTGGCTCAAAGTGGCCCACACCCTCGACCGGCTGCAAGATAGTCTCCTTATAGAGAATGCCGCCGGGCTCAAACTCGACCGCAAGGCCAAAACGATCGGCCAGCACGCGCTGCACGACCTCGAGCTGCACGGCACCCATCAACTGCAGGTGAATCTGCTCAAGATGCGTATTCCAGCTTACGCCGAGCATGGGATCTTCGTCCGCCAAATCAGTCAATGCTTTGAACACCGTATGGACGTCGTGTTCGCCCGGCAGCACCGTATAGGTGAGGACTGGCGCAATGACGGGCGCATCGCCCGCGGGCTCCGCGCCCAGGGCGTCCCCTGGGCGAACGTGCGCAAGACCCGTCACGGCGCAAATTCCACCAGCGGCAACCTCTTGGGCAAGCTCATACTTCTCGCCGTTATAGATGCGCACTTGATCGACCTTCTGCTCCCATGCCTCGGCACCGAAGTGTCCATCGATCATCTGTTTTGCACGCAGCGTGCCGCCGGTCACTTTAACCCAAGCCAAACGCTCGCCGCGATCCCCGCGACTGACACGATAGACGCGCGCGGCAAACTCCGGGAGCCATGCCTGCTCGCGCATCAGCGTGCACATGCCATCCAACAGCTCGTCCACGCCTTGGTCCTTGAGCGCCGAGCCGGCAAAGCAGGGAAAGAGCTTGCGCTCGGCAACCATGCGCGACAGCGTTGCGACAGAAAGCTCACCCGCTTCAAAAAACTCCTCGAGCGCCGCCTCGTCCAACGCAGCAGCGTCCTCCTGAACGGCCCCGCCCGCCAGCAGTTCGCTAGCATCCAAGCAGCCTTCGGAAAGACGTTGCCTCAGCTGTGCCAGCAAAACATCGCGACCGGGATTCTCCAAATCGATCTTGTTGATAAAGATGAACGTCGGAATGTCATAGCGCGCGAGCAGGCGCCACAGGGTCTCGGTATGCCCCTGCACGCCGTCGTTGGCGCCCACCAGCAGAATCGCGTAGTCCAGGGCACGCAGCGTGCGCTCTGCCTCAGCAGAAAAATCGACGTGGCCGGGTGCATCCACGAGCATGACGTGGGTATCGCCGTGGTCGAGCACGGCCTGCGACGAGAAGATCGTAATGCCGCGCTCGCGCTCGATCTCGTTCGTATCCAGATGCGAGTCGCCATCGTCAACGCGGCCGCGCTTGCGAATGCGGCCCGCGTTGAACAGCATGGCCTCGGCCAGCGTGGTCTTGCCGGCATCGACATGCGCCAAGATTCCAACGACCGCTTGCTTCGACATGGCTCTCCCCTTATTGCAAGCCCATCGCACGCGGCAACGGGCATCCTCGTTCCACACTGGATGATACAATTTACAGGCCGGCGGGCGAAGCGGGCCCTATCCCCCGACCGAGCTCATCGCCCCGCGTTGCCGCGCGGCGATTTTCGTAGGTTCGCGCCTTGCGAAAGCCGGCACCTCCCCTTTTTTGTCTGCCCGGGCTCATCTGGGGCAGTAACAACGCGAGCCCCACAACGACGCGTTTTACCAAAAATGGCCCCACTCGGGGCCATTTTTTATTTGAGCTGGGTGATAATACGTGCCTTGGCTCCTACGCCTCGCGCAGCCAATCAAACGCGACACGCGGCGTACCGTCCGACACATATACGATACCGGCGCGCTTAAACCCGGCCTTGGCGATGGCGCCCTGCATGGGCAGATTGTCTTGGTGCGTGTCGATACGCAGATGGTCGGTGCGTTCCTTGGCAAAGGCAAACATCGCAGCAGCGACGCCATGCGTGGTGCCGCCCGACGCCACGCGGTGCAGCACGGCATACGGAGTGTCGCTGCGCCATTGACCGTCCTCAATCACGTCATAGCACTCGTCCGGACCCGGTAAAAAGGCAAACGTCGCCACCACGCGGCCGTCGACTTCGCACACATAGCTGCCACCAGCGGCGATATCGACAGCCAGCTGCTCGGCAGAAGGCGTGCCCTCGGGCCACTGCGTGGCGTTGCCATGCGCGCGCATAAAGGCGCGGGCAGCGTCGTAGATAGCCATGACGGCGGGAATGTCGGTATCGAGGGTTTTTCTGATCATCACGCGGCGACCTCATGTTTATTGGTATCACTTTGATTGAGCAATGATACCAACGTTTGGAGAAGGGCGCGAAGCAGATGGGAAGCAAAAAGCGAGCCGCCTGGTCAAAGGCCAAAAGCGAGTTTTTGGGCGCTGCTACCGGCGGCGATATGAGCGACCTGTTTGCGCGCGAAGACGAGCGCCGCGACGCCCTGGACGCCGAGCGCGATGAAGCCTGGCGCTACAAATCGTGCGAGCGCAAAAACCGTTACGACACACGCGCCGAGGCCGAGGCCGTTATGGCCGACTGCGAAAACCGCGGGCGGCGTGGTTTGGCCTGCTACAAATGCGAATACTGCGGTGGCTGGCACCTGACGTCGCATCCATGGAAATAGGCGCCGTATCGGCACGGTGTTGACGGGACGCCAGTCATCGTGCGCAAGCTAAGGGCGCGGCGGCACCAAAACATCGTAACGAACGGCCTTGCCCGCAAGCTGATAGCTCGGCTTAACGCCGGCAAGCAGAGGCCCCTTCACCGGCCGCTTGATAACAACCTTGCGTGGGCGCACCGCAAGCGCGGCTTCGACCAGCGTTTCCTCATCGGTACACGGCTGTTCCAAATGGTGCAAAAGTTGGAACTTCTTTTTCACCGCCGCGCTCTTGGTGCGCTCGGGAAACATGGGGTCCAGATACACTACGTCGGGAGCCGCAAGCTCGCCCCGCCCGATCAGCTCAGCTACATGGCGAAGGCCGGCAATGCTGTCCTCGCCCGCATGTAAGCGCATGCGCGCCACGGCAGCTGCAAGCGCCGGATCATCTGCCGCGCGATCCAAGGCATCCTTGAGGAGCGCCGCGATCACGCAATCCTGTTCATACAGGTCGACGGTAAAGCCCGCGGCCGCCAGCAGCAGCGAATCCTCGCCAAAGCCCGCCGTGGCGTCAATCGCCCATGGGCGCTCGATGCCTTTTGCGCGCGCAGCCTTTACCAGCAGCTCTTGCTGCAGACGGCCCTGCTTGAGCCGTGGAAGCATGCGGCCAAAATCGGCGCGCAGCTCCATCGTGCCGCCGGTGAGCGTGAGGCCCTCGGACTTCCCGATCAACTCAAGCCCCGCGGCCCGAGCAACAGAAAAGGGATCGACGACACCCATGGACACTCCTTAACAAGCAAAACGAATGCGTGAGCGCCGTTCATGACGACACCCAACCGTCCGCTATTGTCCCACATGCGACATGGTCCACAGCATCGCAATGCAAAGCACCGCCATCAATCCCGTGCACACGGCAGCGATCACAGAATCACTCATGCGCCTTCCCAACGACCGCGGCTCACCCACTTGCTTGGCTCCGTACATCATGGCTCCTCCTTGAGACCAGCCCCTTGTTACGGCCTCATCATCGCAGCGCCGCACATGGGCTGCCATCGATTTGGCTTACGTCCAGCTTTCCTTTTTGAAAGGTTGGACCGTACAGGCAAGAGACGCTTTCAGGCGCATGCATCGCCCCGTTGAACTACAATGTGCTTCACGATATGTGCCGCAACCTGGGTGCGACAGATTCTCCGCGCCCGCATCGAAAGGACCAGCTATGAGCGCCGCTCGCAAGACACTCAAAATCCTTGCCCTGATTTATTTTGTTCTGGGCATCACCAGTCTCGTCATTGGAATCGCCGGCATCGCGACCGGCAAGCTCGATTCCACGTACGGGTCGAACGCCATGCTCGCCGCGGTCGTGCTTGTCGCCAAGGGCATTGTCGATCTTGCTGCAGGTGTTGCAGGCATCAAGGGCGCCAACAAGCCTTCGCAGGTGGATGGCGCGTTTAAGCTCGGTATCGTTGCCGCGGTCGCTACGCTCGTCCAAGCCGTGCTTACCCTTCCCGCGCTCGGCGGCAGCTCCGTCAACATCGTTGCCTTTGTCATCGTGGTGTACGACCTGTTCTTTGTTCAGCAGGCACACGCCGTTAAGGCCGAGAACAAGGACCGCCTGTAAGCGCTCACGTCTCATAACCTCTGCAGCCAAGCAACTAAAAAGGGCCGATCGCGCATCTCCGCGGTCGGCCCTTTACGTTTGCCAGGATAAAACCTGCCAAAATAAACCTGTCCCTTTTTGACAGCTTGTTAGCTGTGACGGTACTCAGCGATGATGAAGTCGATGTCGGTTTGAAGGGTGTCCAGGTTTGCCAGGCGCTCTTTGTCGGCAGGGCGCGTGCGGTAATAGTACGGCGTCATCTGGAACACCGCCTCGATGTCAGCCTGGGCCTGAAGCGTAATGTTCGCAGACACCCGCTGCGTTCCGACCAACTCGAGCTCGGTGGTCTTCGGCAGCTTCTCATCGTTAAGGTACGGTGTGTCGTAGAGCACCTCTTTAAGCCCAAAGAGATGACGGGCACCCGGCACCACGGTGTAGAGCGAGCCCTCTGGCGCCAGCACGCGGGCAAACTCACGCTCGTTAAAGGGAGCGAAGAGCTCGGTCACCATATCGAAGGCGCCATCGGCCACGGGGATGTCCTTCATGTTGGCCACGAAGTAGGTCGCATCGCCGCGCTTGGCGGCCAGGCGCACCATCTCTTTACCCAGGTCAAAGCCGTAAGCATCCACGCCCGAAACCGCGCCCATGGCACTGGTGTAGTAGCCCTCGCCGCAGCAAATATCGAGCAACGTCATGGGGCAGTTCGTTGACACGGCACGACCAGACACCCGCTCGCGCACCAGCTCGACCATCGCATCGCGCAACGGCGCATAGTATCCGCGGTTCAGAAAGTCACGACGGCTGCGCGCCTGCGACTTGGGATCACCCATGGAGTCACCGCTCTTGGACGAGCGCAGCAGATATAGATAGCCCTCGCGCGCACGGTCAAACCGGTGTCCGCCCGCGCATGCAGCACCGCGCTCGTCGTCCACCAACGGCTCATGGCAAACGGGACACAACAACATGGCAACTCCTTAGCGCGGACAACACAACGCCCACCATTGTCGCACGCCTTCCCCAACTAGTCATTGGAGACGTTCTTGAATGACTAAGGAGTGTCCCCAGCTGCCGACAGAAAAGGAACGTCCCTAAGTGCCGGCTGGTTGCATTAGGAGTATCATCGTCTGCGCAAATAAGCACGAAAGAGCATATTAGAGATTGAGAGCGTATGGCAGACACCGCATCTAAGCACATTGACATGACCACCGGCTCGCTGTGGCGCAATATTCCCCTGTTCGCCTTCCCCGTAGCCGCCACGAGTATCTTGGAGCAGCTGTCGAACCTCATCGCCACGGTCATCATCGGTAACTTCTCGGGCGACCAGGGAACCCTCGCCATGGCAGCGGTCGGCTCCAATGTTCCGCTTACCAGTCTTATGCTCAACCTGTTTATCGGCATGTCGCTTGGCTCCAACGTGGTCATCGCCAACGCTATCGGCCGCAACGATCAGAACATGGTCAAACGCGCCGTCCACACCTCGATTCTCATGGCGCTTGTGGGCTTTGTCGTCATCGCGCTGGGCGAGATCTTTGCCGAGCCCATGCTCGCCGCGCTCAACGTCCCTGCCGAAACCATGCCGCTCGCATCGCTCTACCTGCGCGTCTTTTTGCTCAGCATGCCCTCGATCCTGCTCTACAACTTTGAGGCCGCGATCTTCCGCTCCGTCGGTATCACCCGCATGCCGCTGCAGGCGCTTGCCGTGTCCACCGTCCTCAACATTGGCCTGGACCTCATCTTTGTCCCCGTACTCCACTGGGGCGTCGCGGGCGTCGCCATCGCCACCGCCATCGCCTACACCGTCAGCGCCGCCACACTCTTTATCCGCCTGCTCAAGACCGACTCCGTCGTCCATGTCACCCCGCGCGACCTGGCAATCGATCCCGTCGCCCTCAAGCGCATCGTCAAGATTGGCCTGCCCGCCGGTATCCAAAGCGCCGTCTTTGCCGTCGCCAATATCATCATCCAGTCCGCCATCAACAGCTTGGGCACCGAGGTCATGGCGGCATCCAGCGCTGCCATGAGCCTGGAGTACGTGTGCTACAACCTGCTCAACAGCTTTAGCCAGGCCTGCACCACCTTTGTGGGGCAAAACCACGGTGCCCGCCAGATCGACCGTTGCACTAAGACGCTCAAGGTCTGCCTGGTCGAAGGCGGCATCGTCGCGCTCACCACCATCGTCATCATCGTCGGTCTGGGGCGCGAGATCCTGGCGCTCTTTAACAGCGACCCCAACATCGTCTCGATCGGCTATATCCGCGTGTGCTCGATCTTCCCGGCATACGCCTTTAGCATGTTCTACGAAAACATGTCCGGTTACCTACGCGGCTTTGGCATCTCGCTTATGCCCGCCCTCATCACCATGATCTGCGTCTGCGGCATTCGCTTCTATTGGGTCTTCTGCGTGTTCCCGCACTTCCGCACCTTTGCGAACATCATGATGGTCTACCCCATCAGCCTGGGCACCACGGCGTTCTTTATGGTCGTGGCGGTACTACTCTGCCACCCGGCACGCACCTATCGCGCCGCCCAAGCCAAAGCGACAGCCCGCTAAACACCGCACTCAACGTCACGCCAGTCATTAATTGACAATATGCGAGCTCATATAGTCGATAAAACGCCTCGTGGCGATAGGCATGGTGTCCCAGCTGCGCCAAGCTGCCACCACGTCGCGCGAGGGAGCGTGCACGATAGGACGTACGCGAAAATCGGCCCTCATGCCCTCGACGGTACGACGATACAGCATGCTCACGCCTAGGCCCTCCTCCACCATCGCCATGATGGTGTAGTCGTCGGTCACCTCGCTCGTCACGTGCGGCGACAGCCCATGTGCCGCGAATGCGTCGAGCACCAAGCTCTGCTCGCCCTCGTCCAGCAGCACAAACGGCTCGGACGCCAGGTCGGCAAGCGTAACCTTTTCCTTTGCCGTCAGCGGATGCGCGGTCGGCAACAATGCCACCAACTCGTCGTGATAAACCACGCGCTTCTCGAGCCCTGCGGTAAACCCGCGCGCCGTAAAGCAAAAATCCACCACGCCGTCGTGCACCCATTGAGCGTTGCGCGTGTAATCGCCCTGCTTGAGGGTAAAGCGTACGCCAGGATGCAGAGCCCCAAAGTCGCGAATCACGCGCGGCAATACGGTGCGGCTCACGTTAGTAAACGTCGCGATACGAATATCAGTCGAGGAGAGTCCCAGTAACTCCTGACGCTTGCCCTCAAGCTCGGCCTCGGCAGTTACGATCTGTCGCAGATACGGCAGGTACTGCTTACCGTCGCGCGTAAGCGACACGCCCTGCTTGCCGCGCTCGATAAGCGTGGTACCCAGCTCGCGCTCGAGCGCCTTGACGGCCTGGCTCACCGCACTTTGCGTATAGCCCAGCTCGTCGGCCGCGCCCTTAAGACTGCCGCGATCGACCACCATACAAACAATCTGATACCGCGATGCCATCGTGCCTCCACATCGATGTAGCTGTAAAACGTTTTGCCAGGGCTTTTTCTACCTACATTAGTATCTCTTAATCATACTGAAGATACATTCGCTTTACTACATCCACATCTGGGAGCAGAATCCTTTTTGCGAAACCGTTCTGTAACAAAAGGAGTCCCATGGATCGCAAAAAAGCAATCGCGCTCTCATTTTCCGTTCCCATCGCATGGGGCTTTTCGTACCCCCTCATGAAGATCGGCATGGACAGCATGAACGCCACGAGCATCGTTGCGCTGCGCTGCATCATCGCCTTTGTGGCCTGTCTGCTACTCTTCCACAAGCACGCACTGCGCATCAACCGTGACCTGATGGTTCGCGCCGCCATCATCGGCGCCATTATGGCAACCGAGCTCACCTGCATGTGCCTGGGCTCCAGCCTTACCTCCGCCTCCACCGCCGGCTTTTTGCAGAGCCTGACGGTCGTGATCGTGCCGTTTGCCAATGCGGCCCTGCTGCGTCGTGCCCCCGAGCGCAAGGTGCTCGTCGGCACTGCCATCGTCACCTGCGGTATGCTGCTGCTCTCGGGTGCCGACTTTACCAGCCTGAATCCCGGCGCGATTATCATGTTGCTCTCTGCCTTTATCTATGCCAGCCACATTATCGTAGCCAAGCGCTTTGTCGAAGAAGTCGACCCACTGGCCCTGGGCGTTTGGCAGCTGGGCTTTGGCGGTCTGTTCTCGGGCATCGCCGCGTGCACCTTTGGCGGCTTCACGCTTCCCAGCACGCCCAACGAAATCGTCGTTGTCGTCGCACTCGCACTCATCTGCTCTGCCTACGGCTTTATCACCCAGACGCTCGTGCAGCCCCACGTGCCCGCCGAGACCACCGGCTTTGCCTTCTCGCTCGAGCCGGTCTGCTCCGCCGTCTTCTCGTTCTTCCTGGTCGGCGAGGTCCTAAGCCCCATCGCCTTCTTTGGCGCCGCCCTCATCCTCACCGGCGTCATGGTGGCAACCGTCGAGCTCCCGCGCCTTCGTTCGCAAGTACACGCTCACATGGAAGGAGCGCCCGAGCACGTCTCGTAGGCCCCACTCTTCATACAGCCGCGGCATAAAGGTCTCCGGTACGCCTTTACAATAGATGCCAACACAGCATCTGCCATAAAGGAGCCCCATGGACACCGCAACCCGCGACCGCAACATAGCAACTTGGTTGGGCGATGCGCCGCAGCCGGTACGTGACACGACGGACCAGCTGCTCGAGCGCATCGCCCTTTTGCGTGCCGAGCAGACTATCTACCCGGTACAAGACGACATCCTCAATGCCCTCGCCTACACGCCGGCAGACCAGGTCAAAGTTGTCATCTTGGGCCAAGACCCCTATCACGGACCCAACCAGGCCATGGGACTGTCGTTCTCGGTTCCCGCGACGCAAACCAAACTGCCGCCGAGCCTGCGCAACATCTATAAGGAACTCAACGCCGACCTAGGCTGCCCCATCCCCGCCACGGGAGACCTAACCCCCTGGGCGCAACAGGGCGTCCTGCTCCTCAACACCACGCTCACCGTGCGTGAGCATGCCGCCAATTCGCACGCCAAGCTGGGCTGGAGCACGCTGACCGACTACGTTATCGAGCGCTGCTGCCAGCTGCCCCAGCCGGTAGTCTTTTTGGCATGGGGCCGCTTTGCCCAGCAGATGGTCGAGGGCAAGCTCGCCGCGACCGGCGCGGGCAAGGCAACCGACAAGTTCTGCTTGGCCTCCACACACCCCTCGCCGCTTTCAGCTAACCGTGCCACGGCAGAACTCCCCGCCTTTATGGGGTCGCGCCCCTTCTCGGCAGCCAATCGGCTACTCGAACAGCATGGCTCGACCCCCGTCAACTGGACTTGCCTCGACTAAAAATCGAGACATCAAAAACGCGCCCGACGGCTTTCCATCGGGCGCGTTTCCTATTCGGGCCAAATAAATTGTGTGCGGCCGGCCTCGCCGCCATCGATCAGCAAGCTCTGCCCGGTCATAAACCGGTTGGTTACGCCCACAAAGTAGATCCACTCGGCGATCTCTTGGGCGGTGGCCCAGCGTTTAAGCGGCGTGAGCTCCATAATCTGGTTCCACAGGTGTTCGTCTTCCATCACGCAACGGTTGAGCGGCGTGATAACGCCGCCCGGGTCCACACTGTTGGCGATGGCCTGCGGTGCCAGGCGGTTTGCAAGGTTTTTGGTATAGGCGATAACGCCACCCTTGCTGGCGGCATAGGCGGGAAACTCCGATCCCGTATGCCCGCTCGCCGACCCCACATTGACCACGGATTTGATTGCCGGCGCCGGCTTGGCGGCAAGCCCCTCCCCCACAAAGGCGTAGCGCTCGGTCACGTTGATGGTGCCACACAGGTTGGCGGCGATGTCATCGGCCGAATCCTGCGTACCGGCAACGTTCACGATTACCTGAGGCTCAAGGTCGCCTGGAAACGAGTCGGGCTCGCGGACATCAACGATCAGATGGCGGTAGCGCTCGTGTTCGATCGCCGCCGGCAGCAGATCAAAGCCCACGACCTCGTGGCCCTCGTCTAAAAAGCGCTGCACGCACGCGGCTCCGATACCGCCCGAAGCGCCCGTGATCAAAACCCGCATACTTGCTCCTTAGGCGGTTGCGTGGCGCTCGAGGTACTCGGCGCCCACGTTCTCGCGCTCCCAGCCACGCACGACCTTGTAGCCCACGGGGCTCAGGAAGACCTCGCACAGCAGCTCGGCAACAGCGCCGGTCAGCGAGCACATAAGGACCTGCACCCAGGTCCAACCAAAGAACGTGTGGCTCACCACAATGGCAAAGACCAGGTTGTCGATAAACTGGCCAACACCCGTGGACACATAGGAGCGGAAGGCAAAGCTCGCAAAGTTATTCTTTTTGAGCATACGACCGAGCGACTGGTTGAGCGTGGAGTTAACCACGGCAGAAACGAGCATTGCCAGCGAAGAGCCCAGCACCACGTACCAGGTGCCGCCGATGGTGGCGTTAAGGGCGGTGTTGACCTCGATCATACCCGTGTCGTAGTAGGCGCCCCACATGCCGGGCGTGAGCGAGCATGCCCAAAAGCACAGGCTCACGGCCAGGTTGACCAGCAGCGCGAGGATAGAGATTTTGATGGATGCCTTGGCGCCAAAGCGCTTACAGATCATGTCCTGGCACAAAAACGAAACCCAGCTCACCACAAAGCCGCAATCGAGTGCCAGATACGGCAGGCTGATGAGCTCTTTGTTGGCCAGCAGGTTCATCATGATGACGCTCACGAAAAACAGCGAAACCGTTGCCGCGGGAATGCTCCGCAACAGGACCTTGTAGTCCTCCATGACCTTCTTGATCATTATGTACTCCTTTGGTTTTAGGTTTAACGAGCAGGATATCGGACCCGAACTGCTCGGACGTCACGGTCTTGAGACGACGGTGGGTATAATAGCCGCTCACACGGCATCAGGCAAGCAAACGACGCGGCAGCCCCGCAGGGCCACCGCGCCGATGCATTAAAAGGCTACGTTGCCAAACTCCGACAGGATAAGGTCGGGGTTGTGGTCGGTAGCCCAATCCACGTTCCACGGGCTCGTGAACAGCAACAGCTTACCGCCGCGCATGTCCTCGACGCGCAGCGTGTCGCGCGTGAGCGAAAGGCCCGGGATATCGATGGTGTCGGGGTCGTTCTGGATCCAGCGGATGTCCGTATAGGGCAGTGGCTGGCGACGAACCTCAACACGGTACTCGGCCTTGAGGCGGCGCTCGAGTACCTCAAACTGCAGCACACCGACCACGCCCACGATGACGCTCTCCATGCCGGCACCCAACTCGCGGAAGATCTGGATAGCACCCTCCTGGGCAAGCTCCTCCATACCCTTCACAAACTGCTTGCGCTTGAGCGTGTCGACCTGCGTAATGCGAGCGAACATCTCGGGGGCAAACGTCGGGATCTGCGGATACTGCACGTGGTGCTTGCCAGAGCACACAGTGTCGCCGATGCTAAAGATACCCGGATCGAACAGGCCCACGATATCGCCCGCGTACGCCTCGTCCACGATGGCGCGGTCGTCGGCCATCATCGACGTGCCCGTGGCCAGCTTGAGCTTGCGGTTGCCCTGCACGTGGAAGGCATCCATGCCGCGCTCGAACTTGCCCGAACAAATGCGCACAAAGGCGATGCGGTCGCGGTGGTTCTTGTCCATGTTGGCCTGGATCTTAAACACAAAGCCGCTAAAGTCGTCACGGCAGGGATCGACCGGCTCGCTGGTAAGCGTATCGGTATAGGCGCGCGGCGTCGGGGCCAGACGCAGGAACTCCTTGAGGAAGGGCTCCACGCCAAAGTTGGTGAGCGCCGAGCCAAAGAACGCCGGGCTCAGCTTGCCACAGGCCACGGCATCCAAGTCGAGCTCGTCGCCGGCACCATCAAGCAGCTCGATGTCGTCCATCAGGTTCTTATGGTTCTCCTCGCCGATAAGCTCATCCATGGCAGGGTCGCCCAGCTCGGCCTCGACCTCGGCGACCTTCTTGGTGGCGTTGGCGTGGCCATCGCCCTCAAAGGCGATAACGCGACGGGTCTGACGGTCGAACACGCCGCGGAAGTTGCGGCCGCTGCCGATCGGCCAGTTCATGGGATACGTATTGATACCCAGAACGTTCTCGATCTCTTCCATGAGCTCAAACGGATCGCGAGCCTCGTGGTCGAGCTTGTTCACAAAGGTGAAGATGGGAATATGGCGCAGCGTACAGACCTTAAAGAGCTTTTTGGTCTGGGCCTCGACGCCCTTAGCGCCGTCGATGACCATGACTGCGGCGTCGGCGGCCATAAGGGTACGGTAGGTATCCTCCGAGAAGTCCTGGTGGCCGGGGGTATCGAGGATGTTGACGCAGGCGCCGTTGTAGGTGAACTGCAGTACCGAGGAGGTAACGGAAATGCCGCGCTCCTTCTCGATGTCCATCCAGTCCGAGACGGCATGCTTGGCCGAGCTCTTGCCCTTAACCGAGCCGGCGGTCTGGATGCTGCCGGTATAGAGCAGCAGCTTCTCGGTAAGTGTGGTCTTACCGGCGTCCGGGTGGCTGATGATCGCGAATGTGCGGCGCGACGAGATTTCATCCGACAGGCTTGCCATGCGGATCCTTTCTTGCATTGAGTGCATTACGTCGATGTAACCGCCCTATTGTAGCCGCGAAATCCCGCCATAGGGCGCCTATCAGGACAAATTCATCAGCTGAGCTTGCTGCGCCGGGCAGCCGCCTCAAGGATTGTCTCAATCTGTAACAGTAAGACGGGTTTTGAGCCCCTACCTGTTACAAATCAAGACAAACTGGCAGGCCCGCCGGCACAATCTCAATCTGTAACATCTAGCCGCCCAAATCGGGTCTAACTGTTACAAATCGAGATAAACGGGGAGGCAGGCAACCAATGTCTCGATCTGTAACATCTAGCAGCCAAAAACTTCTCCAATTGTTACAGATTGAGACAACCAGGTGGGGCCCGCCAGCATAATCTCAATCTGTAACAGGTAACCGTCCAAATCGGTTCCAGATGTTACAGATTGAGATGAATGAACGCACGGACAATCCGAATTTGTCTCTTGCGAAACTGTGCATAGTGTATATATACTGTGCTTACCGGTTATATACACGTGTAGCCCAACAGCTAAGGAGCCGCTGTGGACATTATCCTATCCAATTCGAGCGACAAGCCCATCTACGAGCAGATATCCTCGCAGGTCAAAGCTCAGATCCTTTCGAGCACGCTCGCTGCTGGAGCCAAACTTCCCAGCATCCGTGCACTCGCGAGCGATCTTGGGGTGAGCGTCATCACCACCAAGCGCGCCTACGCCGACCTGGAGCAGCTCGGGTTTATCTGCACCGTGCAGGGCAAGGGCTGTTTTGTCGCCGAGGGCAACCAGGAGCTCTTGCGCGAAAACCAGCTCTGTCATATCGAAGAGCTGCTCGCACAGGCAGCAACGCAAGCCGAAACCCTGGGCGTCACGCGCGACAAGCTGCACGAGATGCTCGACCTCGTAGCCCCCGAAACCATGCAGTAGCCATCTGCAAGAAAGGCTATACCATGCAAAACTTGCTAGAACTCAAAGGTGTATCGCGCCGCGTGAGCGACCGCTTTTCACTGCGCGACGTCACGCTTGCCGTGGAGCCCGGCCAGATCGTTGGCTTTGTGGGCGCAAATGGCGCCGGCAAGACAACGACCATTCGCGCCGCGCTTGGGCTTATAAAGCTCGATTCCGGCGAGGCGCATCTGTTTGGACAGCGCTGCGACGCCAACGCGCCCGACGAGACGCAGCGCCACCTGCGCTCCCGCATCGGGCTTGTCCTGGACACGTGTCCCTTCCCCTCCACGCTCAAGGTGGGCCAGGTCGAGAGGCTCGTAGGCCCGGCGTACCCCACGTGGAGCTGCGAAACGTTCGCCGGATTCATCGACCGATTTGCCCTCGATCCCAAGACGAAGGTCAAGGACCTCTCCCGCGGCATGGGCATGAAGTTGCAGCTTGCTTGTGCGCTCAGCCACAATGCCAAGCTGCTCGTTTTGGACGAAGCCACCGCGGGCCTTGATCCCATGGCGCGCGAGGAACTGCTCGATGAGCTGCTCGCCTTTGTTTCCGACGGCCAGCGCAGCGTGCTGCTCTCGAGCCATATTACGTCCGACCTCGATCGCGCCGCCGACCGCGTCATCTGCATCGATAATGGCTCGATTGTGTTTGACCTGCCGCGCGAGGACATTACTGACCGTGCTGGCATCGCTCACTGCACTCAGGCACAGACCGCCGAGCTTATGGCTTGCGTCGAAGGCGCCCGTGCCGCCCACCACGCCTATAGCGTGGACGTGCTCGTTCCCAACCGTCGCGATACGCTCGAGGCCTTTCCCGAGATTCCCTGCGATCGGGCAACCATTGATGACTATCTTCGCCTCATGCTGAAAGGGGCTTCGAAATGAAACGCGCCTTTATGTCCGAGCTCGCCATCGTTCGCACGCTCGTCCCGAGCATCGCGGGTGTCGGCCTGTTCATATTCGTCGTGTTGACCCTCGCCAACGCATCGGACGGCGATTCCGCCATGAGCGCCGGCGCCTGCGCGGTCAGTGCCATGTCGCCTATCATGGTCATGAGTTCGCTGGCCGGCTTCGACAACCAAAACGGATGGGAGCGTTATCGGGCAACGCTGCCCCTCTCGCGCAAAGACATCATCTGCGCACGCTACCTGAGCATCATTGTCTTCTCGGCTGTCATGACGTGCGCCGCCGCGCTTCTGAGCATCGTCTCTATCCCGCTCTTCAACAGCGCGGGTATCCCCTCGACGGGACAGACCGTCTTTGAGATCACAATCGCTTCGACCGCGTCCATGCTCATTTCCCTCATGATGGTGTTTTTGGCACAGCCGCTGTTCTTTCGATTTGGACACATGGAGGCGCTGCGCCTTTCCGTCGGCCTGTTTGCCCTGCTCGGGTGCCTTGCCATGGCAGCGCTGAGCTCCTCCAACCCCATCAGCAACTGGCTCATGTCGATTGCCGGAGCGAATCCCGATCCCGCCGTCCTTGGCTGTCTGTGTGCAGGAATTGCAGTACTGGCGCTCGCACTATGTGCAATCAGCTGCGCTGTCAGCACCAAGGTTTATCGAGTACGCGATCTGTAATCGACAGCTAAAAAAGCTTAGGTGGTACCCCGCTTATTTTTTCAATGAAACAAGGCCGCATAGCGTCACCACCGCCCCTCACAGCAGGCCGTCTAGTTCTTGGCAACCAAAAAGACACCGTCAGCATATCGAAGGTGAATACTTTTCCGAGAAGTGAACGAGTAAAAACAGTGCCCTGTAGCATCGACATTTTTAAGGACTCAATTCCTGCGGTTTTTGTCTAAGAATCCTGCAGTTTTGTTCGAAAAAAGTGTGCATGTTCCAGGGGTCCAGATTTACTCGTTCACTTCGCGGAAAACCATTCACCTTCGATTCGAGCCTTAACCAAATGCCCTCTCGAAATATGGCCCCTGTCTCACCACAGCGATATCAAAGCTTCATGGCGGGACGGTATCATCGGACGAGCGCCGTAAATCTGGCGCGGTCGTTCTTTGGGGAGGCATTTCACCCGTGTCGTGGGTCGCAGCAGCATTTGTGTCGGCTTTCTTTGCCGGCGTCACATCTGTCCTGGCCAAATGCGGCATCAAGCAGACCGACTCCGATGTCGCGACGGCCATTCGCACCTGCGTGGTGCTCGTTTTCGCCTGGGCAATGGCGGGCATTTCTGGATCCATTGGAACCATCGGCAGCATCGAACCCAAATCTTGGCTCTTTCTCGTCCTCTCGGGACTCGCTACCGGCGCTTCGTGGATCTGTTACTTTAAGGCGTTGGGCATCGGAGACGTCAATAAGGTCGTACCGGTCGACAAGATGAGCACCGTACTCGCTGCACTGATTGCCGTCGTGCTTTTTGGCGAGACGAGCAACCTTGCGGTTAAGCTCGTGGGAACCGCTGTCATCACCCTCGGCACGTTTTTAATGATCGAGAAGAAGCAGTCTGCCGGACCCGAGCGGCAGCAAGACCGGACCTGGCTCGCTTACGCCCTCGGCGCCGCCGTGTTCGCGGCGCTCACGTCCATCCTTGCCAAGGTTGGCATCGAAGGCGTCGAGTCCAACCTGGCCACGGCAATCCGTACCTGCGTGGTACTGGTTATGGCATGGGCAATCGTGGCAGCTAAAGGCAAGATGGGCCAAGCCGTGCACGTAGACCGCTACGAACTCGTATTTCTCGCGGCATCGGGCATTGCGACTGGCGCATCGTGGCTGCTGTGCTACTACGCCATCGCCACAGGCCAGGTGAGCGTCGTGGTGCAGATCGACAAACTATCGATTGTCGTATCGGTACTATTTGCGCGCCTGGCATTCAACGAAAAACTCTCACGACGCAACGCCATCGGTCTCGCCCTCATCGTCCTGGGCACCGCCGCGCTCGCGATTTGGAAATAGCGCGGCCAGCAGCCGCTACATCCTCACACCTGGTTTGGGATGCCTGTACTGACCGTGGGATGCCGTGCGCTTACCGTGCGAGATGGCAAATTTGGGACAACAGTGCAGGCAACGAAGGCAGGCTGCGCACTCCGGCTTTGTCCAGACGGAAAGGCCGTCGCGCATCTCAATCGCCGCCATGGGGCAGCGCTTGGCACACAGGCCGCAGCCGATGCAGCGATCGGCATCGACGGCAAACTTGCTCGTCTGTTGCATGCGCGGCAGCCCAATTGCGTGATACGCGCACGATGCAAACAGAGGCACGCGATGGCGCATCATGTTGCCCGTGCGGCGTGCCCGCACCGCCTCGATCACGGCATCAATCTGCGCCTCGGCAGCTCTATTGATACCCTCAACCTTTTGAGGGTCAGACAGGTCGAAAACAGGCGTCCAGGTATCGGGCATCTTGACGCTCATCGCCGCATCTAACTCGAGCCCACGCTCGTGCAGCAGATCGCGGGCGAACTTGGCCGATTGCCCGGTCGTCGAACCATATGTCGAGACATAGAACGTATAGGGGCGCTCGCCGCCCTTTGTGCCGGCAGCAACCGATAGGTCAACAGTCTTCAAAAACTCGATCATTGGCGTCGGCAAGCCCCAGGCGTATACCGGGGCGACAAACCCCAGCCGACAGGGGCCTTCCATCACAGCAAGGTGAAGGATCTCGGCATCAAAGCGCTCAATCGACATAACTTTGTCGCTTGTCGCCGCTGCAATGCGACGCGCCACATGCTCGCTGTTCCCTGTCGCGCTAAAGTACAGGATCATCTCGTACCCCTGGAATTGACTCGTGAAAAACCGCGCTACTTGCGCAGCGGCTTGGGCAGCGGAATGCCGGCGGCGATAACGGCGGCGATGATCATGCAGACGATACCCTTGAGCGGGAAGCACATGAGCAGCAGGCCTACGACCATGACGGGCTGGCGCATAACGGCGCCCATCGTCGATGCCGTGCAAACGGCGACGCAAAAGACCGGATCGGCGCCGGTGAGGATGGCAAGGCCATAGCCCAGGCTTACGCCCGAGAAGATAACCGGGAAGAAGTGGCCGCCACGCCAACCAAGGTTGATGAGGGCAGGCGTCAGCATGGCCTTAACCAGACCGGTCGCGATAAGCACGCCGGCGGGGATGGTCAGATAGGTCTCCATAAGTACATCGGCCTGGGTCTCACCGGCAAACATGGTGTAGGGCAGGACCGTTCCGCAGATGGCGAGCACCAGACCAGCCAGCATGGCCTTGACGACAGGACGCTCCCCTATGGCATGGGCAAGCGCTTCGCTCGCGTGCTCCGAGACAAAATACAGCCAGCCGCAGACCGTGCCAATCAGCGCAAGAGGAATGAGCCACGCAAGCTCGAGGTTGCCCACCTGAGCGGACTCGAACCTGGGCATGCCCATGCCGCCGCCCATAAGCTGTCCGAGCAGCAGATAGGTGCCCAGGCCGCCGGCAATCGCGATGCCGTAGACCACGGTCTTTTGCGCCTTGGGGAGCTTGATGGTGATCTCATCGGACGCGGACTCATCGTCATTAGCGCCCTGGCCGTCGGCGCTACCGGCGAGGGGCGCCACAAAGCCAAAGACGGGCGCGGTAAAGAGCGCCGTCAGCGCGGCCTGGGTGCCCAACAGCGTGAGCTCCCTAAACTCGGCGCCAAAGCGACGCATGCGGTCGCCGACCCAGCTGCACAGACCCGCGATAACGCCGGTCAGGCCGGCCTCCGGTCCAATACTTCCGCCAAACAGCAGTGGCAGCAATGCCGCAAGCGAAAGCTTGCCCAAGTTGTCGTACGGGTAGCATCCGTCTTGCTTAACCTTAGCCATCACCTGGTTGAGGTCATCGGTCTTGGTGCCCGTAAGCTTTTCGTACAGACCGATTAGCAGGCCGCCCAGCAAGCAGACGAAAAACGGATACGGCAAAAAACCGAACGGGCCGCTGGCAAGCTCGGGCGAAGCGACGCCCAGCGCGTGCGGAATCTCGGTCCACAGATAGTCGATACCGTGCTCCATCGCAAAAAAGAACAGCCAGACCGCGGCGCCTGCAAACGCACCGGTCACAGCCACGCTCACTAAAAACAGCGCACGGTTTTTGGGTTTTGCAAGGTTGTCCATCGGGACCTCCCGTGGTCAAAATCGACAAGGATACGTTTTATTGTAAGACGGGCACAGCGCGGACGTGCCGACCATCCACGCCGCGAACGGCGCCATTGGGCGCCGCACGTGCGATAGGCCTACGGCTTAGCTGCCGATAATCGATGCAATCTCGTGCAGATCCTCGGCAAAGTAAATGCCTTGCTGGCGCTGCGGGCTCGACAGGCCCTTATCGATCATGTGCTCGAGCAGCGCCTTAAGATCGTTGTAGTAGCCCCCGAGGTTGTACAAAATGCACGGCGCATCGAGATGTCCCAACGACACCGCGGACATGACCTCGGCAATCTCCTCGAGCGTGCCCGTCCCACCGGGAAAGGCGATGAACGCATCACCAAGCTCGATCATCTTGGCCTTACGCTCGGCCATATCACTCGTCACGATGAGGTCGTCAATACCGTCGTGTTGAAACTCTGCCTCGATAAAAAAGCTCGGCTCAACGCCCGTCACATGCCCGCCAGCATCGAGCACGCTATCGGCAAGCGCGCCCATCAGGCCCGACTTGGAGCCGCCGTATACCAGCGCGTGGCCGTTGGAGCCAACCCACGTGCCGAGCTCTCGCACTGCAGGCAGAAACGCCGGGTCGTTGCCGACGCTCGCGCCCAGGTACACCGTGATGTTCATATGCAATCCCCCTCGTCGTGACGCGCGGCGCCCCCTCTATCGTTGCCGGCGACGGTACTCGCGCACGCGGCGCGACAGGTCAGCGAGCTCGTCACGATCGAGCTCTTCCAAATGCTCAAGATCGTCCATAAAGCGCGCCATGGTGTCCTTTTGGCGCAGCTTGATGAGCGTATTGCAGTAGTTCACCGCCACACCCGTGAGCATGGCGATGTAGAAGATGCTGATGACGCTCAGGACGACGGTAATAGCGCGGGCAACCGGCGTCTCGGCGGGGATATCGCCAAAGCCGATCGTCGAGACCGTCTCAAAGCTAAACCAGAGACCATCGCCAAACGTAAGGGTCGTGGGCTCGGACAGCCAGACGGCCGTCGAGCACAGCAGATAGAAAACAAGAAACAGGCCCGTGATGCGTGCAAAGCCAGCCTGGCGCAACACGTCGGCAAGCGTCCTCAACTTGTTCATCGCGACCCCTTTTCCCAGACGCCCCATCACATTCGCTCGGTATTGTCCCACAACCGGCACTTGGGCAACCGGCAGTTAGGGACGTTCCTTATGTGCCGGCAGAAAGGGACTGTCCCCAACTGCCGGGAGTGACCGTTTAGCGGTGCAGCTGCCGACGAGTCAGGCTGTGCTGGTATCCTTATGCGAAACTGTCTCGACTCGATAGGATTTCATGTGAAACCTTCCGCCGTCCTTCGCTTAGCCCTACGTCGCACCCTGGCTGTCGCGCTTGCCGCACTCGCCATACTGAGCACCATCATGCCCGCCCCCGCTTTTGCCGCCGACTCCGACCAGCAGGTCAAGACGGTCCGCGTTGGCTGGCTCGTCAACAACAGAGGCTTCCAGGAAGGCACACCGGGCGAGCGCCTCTCGGGATGGGGCTACGAGTACCTCCAGACCCTCTCGTATTACACAAAGGGCTGGCAATACGAATACGTTAGCGGCACCTTCTCCGAGCTTATGGACATGCTCGAGGCAGGCGAAATCGACCTCATGCCCAACATCTCGTATTCGGCAGAACGCGAGCAGAAGCTGCTCTTTTCCTCGAACCCCGAGGGCACCGAGCGCTACTACATCTACGCCAGGCCCGACCGCGACGACCTGGCCAAGGGTGACCCCCAGGCGCTCCAAGGCCTCACCATCGGCTGCAACTCTGGCGTTATGCAAACTATCGTCGGCCAACAGTGGCTCACCAACGAAGGCATCACCTGCACCTATAAAGAAATCAGCACCGGCGGCGCCCTCTTTGAGGCGCTTGCAGACGGCGAGGTCGACGCCGTCATTATGAACGACACCATCTCGTCGCCCGATGCGTCGCCCATGTTCTACGTTGGCTCGAGCGACTACTATTTTGCCGTTCCCAAAAGCCGCCCTGATCTGATGAACGACATCAACGCCGCCATGACGACCATCGCTCGCGATAACCCGCGCTATAACGAGGAAGTCAAATCGAGTTACTCGGCCCAAAACAGTGGCTCGTCATCGCTCACCGGCACCGAGACCACCTGGCTCAAAGAAAACGGCAATACCATCACGCTCGGCTATCTTAAAAACCAACTTCCCTACTGTACGCAAAATGACGACGGCGAGATGGAAGGGTCGCTCGCCTCGCTTGCAACGACGTTGCACGACAAGTTTGGCATTACGGTCAAAACAATCGCACTCTCGAACAACAAGCAAATGATCAAAGCCCTTTCCAACGGAACCATCGATGTCGCCCTGCCGTTGTTTCGCGACTACTGGCTCGCCGAGCAGACAGGGGTCATCCAGTCAAACTCGATGGGAACGGTTTCGCTGACCGCCATTCACAGTGGCAAAAACCTGAACAGCGACCTTAAGAACATCGCTTGTACAAAGAGCACAATCGTTAACCGTTTTGAGCTCGAAAGTCTCTTTCCGAACGCAACGGTAACCGAGTATTCGAATGACGGCGAGGTGCTCAAAGCCCTCAATGAGGGGAAGGCACGTTGCATCATTGTCCCCAGCACGCGCCTGGAAACTCTCCGCGACATCTACGACATCGAGGATTTCGAAACACAGGAACTCACCAACACGGCGCAACTATCGTGTTTAATTTCGCGCGGCAAGCCCGAGCTGCTGGGAATCATCAATAAGGGCATCGTCAATGCAGGTGAATCGCTCTCTGCAAACAGCTATTTCCCCACATCGTACTCGGCGCAAGAATCGGATGCGTTCCGACTTCTCTACCGCAACCGCATCGTCATTGCGGCAGTTGTCATCTGCATTTTGCTCACCGGCATCGTCATCCTTGTCTGGTCGCTTTACCGCGCACAGGAGGAACGGCAGAAAGCCGATGCCGCCAACGCCGCCAAAACCGCTTTCCTCACGCGCATGAGCCACGACATCCGCACGCCGCTCAACGGCATCCTGGGCCTTATCGAAATTGAGGAATTGAAAGACGGCGATATGCAAGTCGCCCGCGAAAGCCGCGCCAAGGCGCGTGTTGCCGCCAATCACCTGCTGTCACTGATTAACGACATCCTCGAGATGGGCAAAATCGAAGACCGCAAGCTAACACTGGAACATGCGCCTTTTAACCTCAAAGAGCTCTGTGACGATGCGCTGGTGCTGTGCAAGCTCCGCGCGTCCGGTAACGGCATCACAATGCAGGACAATAGCCTGCCGTACGCCACGGGGCCATACATGATCGGCAGCCCCACCCATATCCGACGGATCATAATCAACCTGCTAGACAACAGCATTAAGTACAACAAGCGCGGCGGCTCCGTCACCTTTAGCTCACAGACCAAGCCACTCGATAACGGGCGCGCGCTCTTTTGCTTTAGCGTTTCGGATACCGGCATTGGCATGGCTCCCGAGTTTTTAAAGCATATCTATGAACCGTTTGCCCAGGAAGGTGGCGATGCACGCAGCAAATTCCAGGGAACCGGCATGGGCATGCCAATCGTCAAATCGCTCATCGACATGATGGGCGGCACGATTGAGATTTCGAGTGAAGTTGGCGTGGGAAGTACGTTTAACGTCCAGATTCCGCTCGAGATCGACAAGAACCCTCAGGCAAAAGAACGTACGGACGAGCAGGCATACAGTTGCTCGCTTGCCGACATGAACGTTCTTTTGGCAGAAGATAACGAGCTCAATGCCGAGATTGCCCAGGCTCTGCTCGAAAGCGAGGGCATCGTCGTAACTCGCGCCGCCGACGGCAACGAAGCGGTCGACCTATACGTTGGCCGTCCCGCGGGTAGCTTCGATGCGATTCTAATGGACATCATGATGCCGGGCATGGACGGCTACGAGGCAACCCGCGCGATCCGCCTGAGCGAAAAGGCCGATGCGGCCGACATCCCCATCATCGCGCTCACCGCCAACGCCTTTGCCGAAGACGCCAAGGCGGCACACGACGCCGGCATGAACGCCCATCTGCCCAAACCGCTCGACTTTAACAAGCTCAAAAACATACTCGCCTGTATCAAGAAAAACGGGGCTGTTTCGCTATAGTTTGTGCTCAACCACCATGCGCAGTAGAAAGGAAGCCAACGATGTTTAGGCCCTTACGTCGAAAGAAACGCGCCATCACCGACGAGGAAGCGCGCGAGTTGCTCGCCACCTGCAAGCGCGGCGTCTTTGCCGTCAACGGCGATGATGGCTACCCCTATGCCATTCCCGTCAACTACTTCTTTGACGCCGAGCACGACAAGATTTATTTCCATGGCGCCAAGGCTGGCCACAAGGTCGATTCACTCAGGCATGATGATAAAGTCTGCTTTACCGTTTACGGCAACGAGTGGTACAAGGACGGCGACTGGGCTCCCTACGTTATGAGTACCGTTGTCTTTGGTCGTTGTCGCCTGGTAGATGAAGCGCCCGCGTTTATCGAGGACAAAGTCCGTCAGCTCGCGCTTAAGTACTACCCTTCTGCCGAAGAAGTCGAGGAGGAGATCGCCAAAGACATAAAGGGCGTCCAACTCTACGAGATTTCGATTGAACATCTTTGCGGCAAGCAGATTCATGAAAAGTAGCGAATGCGGAAAACGCGCTCGCTACCCTCTGCGCCCCATGTGCCCACGCATTTTGACGGCGTGGGCACATGGGGCAGCACTCGAATCGAGCGTCCCCTATACCCCAAAAACGTAGCGGTCCAGGCGCTCACACGCCTCCTTTACCCGCGAAAGCGGCAGCGCCAGATTCACGCGAATGTGGCAGGGTCCGTGGAACGGACGGCCGTCCTGATACCCCACGCCCACGCGCGCCCCCTCGTCGAGCAACCACTGAATATCGCGGCCATGCTCGCGACACCACTCGGTGCAGTCCAAGAACACCATATAGGTGCCTTGCGGACGCGAATAGGACACGCCCGCAAAATGCTCGTCAACGTAATCGCAGAAGTACTCGATATTGCCGGCAAGCACCTGGTTGAGCTCGTCCACCCACTCGTAGCCTTGCGACTGGTAGGCACCGATAAGCGCATGCATGGAGAGGACGTTCATCTCGTTGTAGTGAGTCTTGTTGGACACGGCGCACACGCGGTCGCGCAGCGTCTCGTTATAGATGATGTGGTAGCTGCCGACCAGGCCCGCCAGGTTAAACGTCTTGCTGGGCGCGTAGAGGGCAACCGTGCGCATGCGGGCATCTTCGCTCACCGACTGCGTCGGGATATGCTTGTGACCCGGCAGGATGATATCGGACCAAATCTCGTCCGAGATCACCACGCAATCGTGCTGGCGATAGATGTCCATGGCACGTTCGATCTCGTCGCGCTCCCATACGCGGCCGCAGGGATTGTGCGGCGAGCAGAACACCGCGGCATGGATGTGGTTTTGGGCGAGCTTGCGCTCCATGTCCTCAAAGTCCATACGCCACACGCCTTGGTCGTCGAGCTTAAGCGGGCTGTGGACAATGCGATAGCCCGCGGCCTCGATGGACTTGGTAAAGCCGATGTAGGTGGGACTGTGGACCAGTACCGCATCGCCCGGCTGGACATACGCGCGCAGCGTCGACACGACACCGCCCAGTACGCCGTTTTCGTAGCCGATATGCTCCGGCGCCAAGCCCTCAACGCCGTTGCGACGGCTCTGCCATTCGATGATGCGGTCGAAGTACTCGGGACGCGGATTGAAGTAGCCAAACATGGGGTGCTGGGCGCGCTGAATGATGTACTCCTGGACCGTGGGCACCGTGGCAAAATTCATGTCCGCCACCCACATGGGAATGCGGTCGAAGCCCTCGTCGGGTGCGTTCGGAGCCATGCCGGGAATCTCGCCCCAGGAGTCAACGGCGATGGCGTCCATACCGTGGCGGTCGATAAGCGAGGTAAAGTCGTATTTCATGCTGAGCTCCCATGCAAAGCGGATTGTTTTGGTAGGCGTTATTTTCCACCAGCGTGGGCGATTTTGGCATGGGGTTTGGCGGTGAATTTGGTGGGTGTGGACGAATAGCCGGCTAGTCCTGCGCGTCGTTGATAGCGGTTATTGTCAACCTGGTTCCGTCGACCGTAAACGATATGTCGAGCCCAGCGTAAGCCAAATGGTAAATGCGGTTTGGCTCGTGTTTGCTGCCCGCGCGGCGCGGATCTTGGCGAAGGACCTCGACCAAGCCGGGGAGCTTTGCGGGCGGGACCATATCCTGCAGCGCTTGCGGAAACTCGACGTCGAGCTCTTGCCACGGCGCGTCCTCAATCCAGCCGCCCGTCGCATCCGGGTGACAGTCGGCAAATGGAATGTAGGGCTTAATGTCGTAGATGGGCGTGCCGTCGCGCAGATCGGCCCCCAGCACATGGATGATGGGACCATCGTCGGTGAGCTCGACACGATCGAGCTTGACGCAGGTGAGCCCGATGGGATTAGGGCGAAACGGACTGCGCGTGGCAAACACGCCCACACGCTCGGCTCCGCCCAGACGCGGCGGGCGCACTGTTTTCGACCATTTTGCGTTGGTGCCGGACCTGTCCTGCGTCTTGGCATCGACGGCTATGTCCTGAGCCGTGCCGCCGGGCGTGCCGTTTTCGAAGCGCCAGAGCAGCCATAGGTGAGAGAAGGAATCCAGGCCCTCAACCGCTGCGTTGGAGGCAAATTCCGGCTCAAAGACGATGCGTCCCTGCAGATGGGGCGCCAAAAAGCTGTTGCGTGGGATGCCGAACTTCTGCGGCAGGTCGGTATGTATGTGTGCAATAGGTTCCATGCCGGTCATTGTACGGCATGGGGGCGTGGGGTGTTGCGCGCAATTCTTTATCGCGGTCCCCGTCGTGCAACCAACAGTTGCTTGGAAGGGCACCAGCCACCGCGTATGCTTAAGCCATCAACCAGCAGAAAGGAGCCGTTATGGCCTTCGCAGAAAAGCTCGTTGCTGTCCGTCGCGCCCACCACCTCACCCAAGAGCAACTCGCCGCCAAGCTCTTCGTCACACGCCAAGCCGTCAGCCGTTGGGAACGCGGCGAAGTCACCCCTGGCATCGACATGATGAAGCTCATCGCCGCCGTGACCGGCGAGCCACTGTCTCACCTGCTCGAAATGCCCGAGCACTATTGTCAGAGCTGCGGCATGATACTCACGCCCAACGACTGCGGCACCGACGCCACGGGCGCCACGACCGACCATTACTGCAAGTGGTGCTACGACCACGGCAAGTACACCTACGAGACCACGATGGAGGCCATGATTGAGGATTGCGCCCCGCGCCTGGCACAAAACACCGGCATGTCGCTCGACGAAGCCGTCTCGCTCATGGGCGCCGTGCTGCCGCAACTGGAGCGCTGGCGTACCGTGCAGGAAAACGAGGAGCGCTACGGCGCCGAGGCGCGGGCGCGCTATGGTGACGAGGCCGTTGATGCAGCAAACGAGGCACTGCTGGACATGGACCCCGAGACATGGAACGACATGAAGGAACTTGAACGCGCTATTCTGGGCCAGCTCTCGATCGCCATGGGCGACGACGATCCAAAGAGTAACGAAGCCCGCAAGCTTGTCGCAATGCACCGTCGATGGATTGGCCTTAACTGGGGACACGAGCCCCAAGACGAAGCATACCTGGGCCTCGCCCACGGCTATCTGGCCGATCAACGCTTTGTTGACTACTACGACAAGCCCTGCGGCACCGGAGCCACGGCGTTTCTGGTCCATGCCATCGCGTCATCAATGGATCGCGCATAGACTGCGGCGGCTTTGGGTATCTCAACCGAAACCTCAACCGATTGGAGACCTATGGCTACTGATCACAAGCTCGAGCTGTACGTTATGACCGGCTGCCCGTATTGCATAAAGGTCAAGCGCTTTTTGGCCGATAACGGCGTGACCATTCCCGAGCGCAATATCTCGACCGACCCCGATGCCGAGCAGACGCTCATCGCCGTCGGCGGAAAGCGCCAGGTTCCTTGCCTATTCATCGACGGCAAACCACTCTACGAATCGAGTGACATCATCGCATGGGCACAGGAAAACCTGCTCTAGCACGCGCATTGATAGCACTCATTGGGGACGCACTTAAATGAGTAGTTTCACTCATTGGGGACATACTTAAATGAATAGTCGCTAAAGAACGTCCCCAATAACTGGTCCCCCGCCGAACCCAAACATGTACGCCAGCATCCAAAGTCGACATTTTTCGACATCTTTGGATGCTGGCGTACACCTTTTTTGCGTGGGTCCCTCACAACCGCTCATTGGGGACGCACTTAAATGAGTAGGTAGAAATTTACTTTCTCAACTATATAGAACATATGTTTGCTTTATGCTATACTCGCCTCAAGGCATGAGACGAGTCGAGAGCTCCTGCGGAGGTCCCCAATGACACGCTGGAGCGAGCTCGGTAAGTAAGATCGGTGGTTACCGCACTCGCCCATCTCAGACAGGCTGCGCTCCTGTTCGCCGTCGCCATCAAAGAACGGCACTCACAACCAAACGTTTCCGTTATCCGTGAGTCACACAGGAGTGCATCGTTATGGCAAAAAAGATCCCCACCTTTACGTCCGACACCGTTTCAAGCGCCCGCTCAGATATCAGCAGAATCGTTGAAGCCATGAGCCTCAATCAAAAGAACATCGATCATGGAACTTCGCTTGAGGGGGCATTGCTCATCGGGCGCCGTCTCGAACAAGAGACTGCCGGATACCCCGTTACCAACCTCAAAGGGCTGCTTTCCCCTGTCGGCGCTCATCTACACAAGCACTATGGTCCCCGCTTAGGACAATCCTATCTCACACGCTGCATTAAGCTCGCTCGCGCTGTTCCCGAAGGCGTTCCTTTTCGAACAGAGCTTGGCCTAGCTCACTATGAGTCACTCGCTCGCGTCGCAAACGAATACCTGCGCCTAGAGCTCATGAACGTCGCGGCCGACAACAGGTGGTCCTCATCGCACATCGCGCTTCACGCCAGATACCAGAGTCCGCAAGATGTTCCCAGCAACAGGGAGTTCCGCGAGCTCAAAACGAACCAAGAAGTTTGGCGCTTTGCCCGCGCTTATACAGATGCCTGCGGAATCATTTCGCTCGAGAAGTTTGTTGAACTCTACAATTCATACGCTCCCAAACCAGTCTCGTTATTCGAAGTACATGAAACCATTTGGAAAATCAGAGACGAGTCGGGGCGCATCGACAACCCCTGTATGTTATCCAAGGACGGAGAGCTGTACCTCATAGCGCCAGAACTAGACGACACGATTGAAGATAACCCTTATTACTACGACGACTACGGATATTGTTATCGAAAATACGAACGCCATAGCGAGTACACCAAGGAAATGCGTTCGCTGCGCGAACGGCGTGTTCAGGGCAGAAAGGCGGCTATATTTGCTGGCCATAAGCATCATTCGATTAAACTGCTCGATTATGAGGACGTCGTTTGCGGATACGCCAGTTACACACGGGCCGTTGAATATCTCAAACTGTATATTTTGAAAGATTCCAAACTTAGCGCCGCAAGCCTTCACGCAAGAGAGGACGAGTTCGATTTCATCATGACAAAGCTCTTGCGCTCTATTGGTCTCAATGGCATGCCGACAGCACAACAAACAATCGAAGATGCCGAATTTTTATTGATCGTCGTACGACCCGATTTTTACGAACAAGCGAAGATAATCAAGGTCTCCAAGCTCCTCACAATAGTCTACGAAAACACTCCCCTGTGGGAGTTCAATGGACGCTCACATGCCGAGCTGAGAAGCGAAGAAGCGGTGGGTTCTCCGGTGACGACTTTACATCGAGAAATTCAATCAAAACAGGCTGCTTAACCGTATTAACTGCTTGCATTTTTGTCTACAAAACTGTATACAAAAAGAGAGGCCCTTATGGAGCTCATCGCAATCCACCCCCATGCCCTCAAACACGGGCTGACGGAGACGGATATTACCTGCGCCTGGAACTCCGCTTTCGCATGGCTCAGGCGTGATCTTGAAAATGGAGGCATCGATTACGTTCTCGTTGGACTTGATGGAAGAAACCGTCTTATGGAGCTCATCGCTCGATGTTGCCCCGATCGAGATGGGTACATCATTTACCACGCCCTTGTCCCTCCTACGCACAAGGTGCTCAGAGAAATCGGGATCGATCGATAGGAGGCGCTATGGACGCTAAGCAGCTCGAGAAGATGATGGGGTTTGCTCCCGGAGAGCTGGAAAAGGCCGCAGAGGCATACGAAAAAGATGAGTGGCCAAAGGGTCGCACTATCAAGTTGGGAAGGCCGCCGATCTCCGATGAGCCAAGCGTTGTTTTATCGGCACGTGTGGGTGAGTCGGTTCTTGAAGCGTTTGACGCAAAAGCAAAGCGCCATGGGCAAACACGCACGGAGCGACTCAGGGAGCTCATCACGCTCGATGCAATGATTGCCTAGTCCCCTGCCGAACCCAAACATATACGCCAGCATCCAAAGTCGACATTTTTCGACATCTTTGGATGCTGGCATACAGCTTTTGCAACATAGTCGTTGGGGACGTTCTTGAATGACTAGTCGTTAAAGAACGTCCCCAATGACTAACTAGCCGTGAAAGCGGGCTATGGGCGCAAGTGGCTGTTCGCGAAAGACGCGCTCGACGGCGGCGCGGTATTCGTCGACCTTTTTGGTCTTGCGCACGATCTTGTGAACGGTAGCGGGATCGGTGAAGGCGCATTTGGCGTAGAACCACCACTCCTTCATGCGAAAGACCGCATTGCCGCCAATCTCGTCCGCATAGGCCGCAAACAGCGTGTCGTGGAAACGCTGCAGCTCAGCAGCCGTGGCAGCAGGGCCGCCCTTGGCCATGCGAGCCAGCGCGGGGTTCGCAAGCAAGCCACGCCCCAACATCACATGGCGCATGCCGGGATAGGCCTCCACCAGCGCGTCCATATCCTCAAGATCGAAAATGTCGCCGTTGTATGCCACCGGAAACGGCGCACGTTCCAGCGTCTCGCCGTAAAACTCCTTGCGCGGCGAGCCCGCATAGCGGTCCTTTTGCACGCGCGGATGCACAATCAGCTCTGCCAGCGGCATGCGGCAATACAGATCGAGCACACGCTCATACTCGTCATCGCGCTCCAACCCCAGCCTGGTCTTTACCGATACCGGCAACGGCGACCGCTCGCACACATCGCTCAAGAACACCTCGAGCTCATCGAGGTTGCGCAGAAAGCCCGAGCCCTTGCCCTTGGCGACAACCGTGCCCGAGGGGCAGCCAAGGTTGAGATTGACCTCGCGGTAACCCATGTCGGCGAGCACCTGCGCCGCCCACACAAACTCGTCCGCGTTTTTGGACATCAGTTGAGGCACCACGTTAAGCCCCTGGTTATTGGCGGGATCGACCTCTTTAAACGCCTTACCGCCAAAGCGGTTGCCCACGCGCGGCGGCGGCAAAAACGGCGTGTAATAGCAATCGAGCGCGCCAAAGCACTCCGCATGCACGCGACGGAACACGTGCCCGGTAATCCCCTCCATAGGGGCCAACGATAGAATCATCAACATCCATTCTCACATCAATATGACAAAGGGACAGTCCCTTTGTCACATGCATTATGCCTTGTGCTTGAGGCCACCCACAAGGCAGAGGCGGTTGCTTGACGTTAACCACCCCTCCAGCAGTCACTGCGCAACGATCACCAATACCACGCTGTTGGCCACTATGTTTGAACAGCAGACGCCCTCCACTCATTTATACTCAAAAGCGTGTGCGCATTGCACCCCGAAAACGATGAGAGTCGAGGACCCTATGCAGCGGCTCACCGAACAAGAACGTAAGCGCATCCAGCGATACTGCATTTGCCCCAAGGTTGCCGGCGCGGCGCTTGCCATGGCATTCGTGCTGCCCTTATCGATCATTCCTTTCGAAATGGTCGACGACATCGTCTTCCATCACGAAGGCTTCCAAGAGACAGGCATGATGACCGCCTTGGTGCTCACCTCCATCGAGCTCGTTATATTCTGCTACTGCGCTCTCGCCCCGCGCTTTGGCATGCGTGGCAAGCAGTGGAAGGAAATGCAGCGCCGGCTCGCCGTCGAGCAGAGCGAGAAAGACCGCTCGGCACAAATCGCAGGCGTTGTTGGCACGCAGGCCGCCGCGCGCCTGCTCAAGAACAGCGACAACGAGACCGCGCGCAACCTGGGCGGCGCGGCAGAAGTCGCCGCTGCCGTAGGCGCCGTCGCCACCGCGGCAGACGTGCTTACCGAGAGCCTCGCCAACGCGAAGGCTATGGCAGAGGCCTGTGGCGTGCCTGTCCCCCGTGCAAAGAAGTGGGTCATCGCGCTTGTGGCGCTGCCCCTCGCGATCGTATGCGGCGCCTATATCCCGCAGCTGGCGCAGGGAAACATCGAGATGCAGGAGAACGCCGCGGCCGCGGCTGAGCAGATCGCCATTGCTCGCAAGGCATTAGAGCCCTCATGCGAGTACGTGTCCGCCGATGACCCCTACGAGCGATATCAAGATTACGGCTATCACGTCCGCGGTTATCTGCACGACGGCGACTCCGATACCCAAAAGACCTATACGTACCTGGATTTTGACAACAAGGGGACACTCACGGAAGTGAGCTACGCGGCAGAGGTCGACCCCGGCGCGAGCCTCGAGGACAACCTTACCCGTATCGAGCTCGACCTTGACGAGCTTTCCTCTGCCGTCCAAACCATAGACGTCAAGACCACAAGCCCCGAGCTCCTAGCAGCGCAGAAGCTCCCCGAAGAGTTCAGGCAGGCTTTTTTGAACGGCTCGCTCTACGAGAGAATCTCTATCAGGACGAATGACGGCCCCGTCAAAGCGTATTACTCGTTTGGTACGGAACCCGAGGACGAGTTTGACGAGCATACCCATCCAGCCATCCGCATCACGCTGATGGGCAAAACAAGCTAGGCGCCGGGAAAGGAATGTGACAAAGGAACAGCCCCTTTGTCACATTATTCGGAGCGCAGGGCTTCTACGGGGTCTTTTTTGGATGCGCTGCGGGCCGGCAGCAGACCGGCAACGACCGTCAGCAGCACTGAAATCGCGATGAGTACCAGCGCATCCTGCACGGGCAGGCTCATCAGGTTGGGGACCTGTTTGGCCGCAAGCGCCCAGGCATTGACCGGGAAACTCACGGCCACCACGACGACAATAGCAAAGACGCCGGCAATGAGGCCCTCGATAAAGGTCTCGGCATTGAATACGTTGGCCACGTTACGCTTCGACGCGCCGATCGCGCGCAGGATGCCAATCTCCTTTTTGCGCTCCAGCACGCTAATGTAGGTGATGATGCCGATCATGATGGAGCTGACGACCAAGCTGATGCTCACGAATGCGATGAGCACCAAGCTGATGGTGTTCACAATGTCGGTCACCGAGCCCATGATGATGCCCATGTAGTCGGTGTACGAAATTGCCTGTTCATCGTGACCAGCGGCTTTAACCTGCTTGTTGTACGCATCGATGTGATCGAGCACGCGCTCCTTGGCCTCAAAGTCGCGCGGGAAAATCTTAACCGAGATGGGGTCTGCCTCGTCCGCATAGCCCAGCGTGGTCAGATTGTTGTCATAGGTGAGCTTCGATGCCTTGGCATAGCTCATCATGAGCGAGCTCAGGTCCTCGGCATCCATGTTGAAATGGATGGCACGAGCAAAGGCACTTACATCCACGTGCATGGCGCTCGCCAGGTTGGCAAAACTCGAAGACATCTGCGTCGCCATCTGGCCCATGAGCCCCGCCGCGCCTGCCTTGAGCTGAGCTGACACCGTCGCCGCAATCTGCTCGCTGATTGCCTTCATCACCTGATCCATAGCCTGCTGCAAATACGGAGCCAGCTGCTTTTGCACATAGTCGGTCATCGCCCGCTGCAGGCGCTCAGCTAGGGCATCGCCGCCGAGCACTTTGAGCTGGGCCAGGATTTGCTGGGCTGCGGCATCATTCTCAAGATATGCCGAGAATGCGGCAGCGAGCTTTGACGCGTCCTTAAGATCTTCGGGCGTCAGGGCCTTAAACTGATCCGACTTCATAAAGCCCTCAAACAGCTGGTTGGCAAGCGTTCCCACCTGCTGCATTTGCTCGGGCGTGAGTTCCAGGCCGTCAAAGATGCCCGAGAAATCTGGGGTTGGCGCTTTGGCGATGATGTCGCTGAAGTCGATATCCTTCCCTACGCCCGAAAGGTCAATGTTCAGCCCGGACAAGTCGATACCAGAAAGGTCCATACCGCCGGCCGCGCCCGAGAGCGCAGATGCATCGAACGAGAACGCACCCTTGAGCGCCGCCTCATCCACGCTGAACACGCTGCCCAGATCCACGCCTTGCTTGGCCTCGCCCTGCAGTTCATCGAAAGACTTGCCCGTAAAGACATCCGTCTCGGGATGGGCAAGTTGCTCTTTTACGATCTGCGAATCGGCGGCGCGTTCCATAAGCTGGCGAGTCAGTGCATGCGTATAGGCAATGCCCGGAGACAACGCACTCGCGTTGGCGGTCTCGTTAGGTCGCACCACGCCCACAATACGCACGTCAATACCGTCGGCAACTTTGGCCGTCATAAAGTCGGCGTCGCCAGACATGTCAGTCCACATGCCGGTCTCTTCGTTTTTGCGATAGGCATCGGCCGGCGACAACACCTTAAACGTCGTGGACAGTGCATCGTCGTAGGTAAAGTCGGTGCCGGTCTCGGGCGTTTCGACCCCACCGTCAGCCGTCATGGCACTGTTAACCAGGTCGTTGAGCTCATCGATATCCAGCGCACCGATGCTGTAGAGCGTGTAGTCGCCCACCGTGCCGCGGCTCGAAAGCACCATTACGGCTTCGTTAGCAGACGTAGGCCAATGGCCGGCGACGACATCGTACTGGCTGTCGAGCAGGCTCCGGTCGTCAATCATCTCGTTAAAGACCGAGGTTCCCATGGATTCCATGCTCACCGTCGCCGCCGAACTCGCGCCGCCGCTCATGGCCTCGGTCATAGCGTTGGGAACAAGTCGAACGGGCTTCTCGTCACCCTTGCCCGCACGATAGACAACCGGCGTCACGCCATAGCCGTACTGGATGGCATTGACCTCTTTATTGATGCCGTCGCCACCGGCATCGAGCCATGCCTTAAAGCTCGTCATGTCATTGGACTTAACGCTCGCAAACATATCCTTTACGGCCGTGACAACGGAGATCTTATCGGTTCCCTTAGCCTTGCCGCCAGCACTGTCGTCGGACGAATTCACGTTTTCAGGCGAGTCATCATCCGCGGCCCCTTGCCCGCCCATCATGGACGACAGGTCGTAATCCTGCTTGGAAATGGTGAGCGGGTAGCTCGAGAGCGTATCCTCCTCGACCTTTTTGATGTAGCCGTTTACGCCGTTGGAGAGCGCCAGAATCGCCGCGATACCGATAATGCCAATCGAGCCCGCAAAGGCAGTCATGGCCGTGCGGCCCTTCTTGGTCATGAGGTTTCGGGCAGAAAGCCCAAGCGCCGTCACAAAGCTCATCGAGGTTTTGCGCGTAGGCTTAGCCTCGCGACGCGCGGCATTGGCAACATCAAAGGGGTCGGAATCGTCGGTGATCCTGCCGTCCGCCAGGTTGACGATGCGCGTGGCGTATTGGTACGCCAGCTCAGGATTGTGCGTGACCATGATGACCAGACGGTTGCACGCAACGTCCTTGAGCAAATCCATGACCTGCACGGATGTCGTTGAGTCCAAGGCGCCGGTCGGCTCGTCGGCCAGCACGATCTCGGGATCGTTGATCAGGGCACGGGCAATGGCCACGCGCTGCATCTGTCCGCCCGATAGCTGGCTCGGGCGCTTGTTAATGTGCTCGCCCAGGCCGACTTTCTCCAACGCCTCGCGCGCACGCTGGCGGCGCTCGGCATGGCCCACGCCCGTGAGCGTAAGCGCCAGCTCCACGTTTTCCAAAATGGTCTGATGCGGAATGAGGTTATAGCTCTGGAACACAAAGCCGATGCGGTTGTTGCGGTAGGCATCCCAATCGCGATCGTGAAAGTCCTTGGTCGAAATGCCGTCGATGAGCAGATCGCCCGAGTCAAAGTGGTCGAGTCCGCCAATAACATTGAGCATCGTAGTTTTACCCGAGCCCGAGGGACCCAGAATGGCCACGAACTCGTTATCGCGAAAAGACAGGCTTACGCTGTCGAGCGCCACCTGCGTAAACGACTGGGTAACGTACCTTTTGCAAATACCTTTGAGCTCCAGCATTGACGGCAACCTCTCCCGCGCGGGCACGCTCGCCCGCTCTCCCCCGCCGTTCGTATTCGACGCGTTTGTCCTACTCTATCCCCATTTTTTGCCGGCACCAGTGAGGAATGTAACGAAGCACGCCAAAAAACGAACGGGATGGCACGCCACGTGGCGCACCATCCCGCACATAACATCGACGATGTGACAAAGGGACTGTCCCTTTGTCACATTCGGACTTACTGCTCGCTCTTAGCAAGCGCCTGATCGATCAGCTTGTTGAGCGCCTCTCGCTGCTCGGCGGAGTTGATGCCGCCCATGATTGGCTCTCCCACGATGTTGCCGTTCTGGTCGATCACGTAGGTGGTCGGGAACGAGTACAAGTTGGAGGTGAACTTGCCGGCCTCGCTATCCGACTTGAACCAGATGTTCTTGTACGTCACGCCCTTCTTGGAAAGTACGTCCTTGGCGTCTGCCACCTCGTCTTTGTTGCCATCGAGCGTAAAGGAATTAACGCCCACGACCTGACCGCCCTTTGCGGCGAGCTCTTTGTTGAGCTCTTCCAGATCGCCCAACTCGCCCACGCAGGGCTTGCAGGTGGTAAACCAGAAGTTCATGACGGTCACCTTGTTTTTGGAGAACAGCTCGTCGCTGCTTACATCGTTGCCGTCCAGGTCTTTGCCCTTAAAGCTGGGGAACTTCGTCTCCCCGCTCTCGCCGTTGGTCATGCCTGCGGTCGAGGCATCGACGCTCTCCCCCTCGCCGGGCGTGCTGCCGCATCCGGGAAACTCCTTCTCCAGCGCCATGAGCTTATCCTCGATCTCCTTGACCTGCTGCGCGCCGGCCTTAAGCGTCTTGAGCTCATCCGCCGTGAACTCATCCTTGGCGCCGTCGATAGTCTTGAGCAGGAAATCGCCGTAATTGCTACCGTCCTCAATCATTGCCGAGTCTTTATTTGCCGCATTGAATACCTTTTCCCACAGGGCGTTATCGCTCGCAAAGATCTCGTTTTCCTTTTGCAGCAGCTGCTGGTACAGCTCGGCCGCCTCCTCGGCGCTCGACGGCTTTTGTGCCACAAGCTCGGCAATCTGCGCATCGCCGCTCGTGGCATCCTTCGCGTCGCCCTTGGGGGCAGAGCACGCCGCGAGAGTCAGCGCCAGCACGGGCAGCATCAACAGGGCCGCAATTTTCGACAGTTTCATGGTTCCTCCGTTGTATCGAAGCTTAATAGGTACCTATTTGTTTTCGCAGTCCTGCGCGGACTGCGCGGTCTTGTCGCCCGTCACGCCCAGCCCGTAGCGAAAGCTAATGGCATCGACGGGGCACGCACCCACGCATTTGCCGCAACGAATGCACTCGGCATGGTCGGGCGTACGCGTAACGTCCACGTCCATCAGACACACCTTGGCGCACTTGCCGCACGAAACGCATTTGCACTGGTCAACCTGAATCCCCAACAACGACACCTTGTTCATGAGCGCATAAAACGCGCCGAGGGGGCAGATCCATTTGCAGAAGGGGCGGTAGAACAACACGCTCAGCACCGCAACCGCGATGAGAATCGCGAGCTTCCAGGTAAAGAGCTTTCCCAGCGCGGAGCGGATTCCCGTATTCATGATGGACAGCGGAATCGCACCCTCGAGCACGCCCTGTGGGCAGATGTACTTGCAAAAGAACGGGTCGCCCATGCCCACATCGTTGACCACCAAGACAGGCAGCAGCACCACGGCAAACAGCAGCACGGCATACTTGATGTACGTGAGCGGCTTGAGCTTTTTCGTTGATAGCTTTTTGCCGGGAATCTTGTGTAGAAGTTCCTGCAGCCATCCAAACGGGCACAGAAAGCCGCATACAAAACGCCCCAACAGTACGCCGATCAGAATGAGCGTTCCGGTGACGTAATACGAAAAGCTAAACTTAGACGAGCCCACCACCGACTGAAACGAGCCGATGGGACACGCACCCGAAGCCGCCGGACACGAGTAGCAGTTGAGTCCCGGCACACAGACGGCCTTGCCCGCCCCTTGGTAAATGCCTCCCTTGGCAAAATTGGGCAGATGAATATTGGTCGCAAGCGTCGCCGCCGCCTGAATGAATCCGCGAAATCGGGCCAAAACATGCGACGCAGTGTTTTCTCTTTTATCCAATTCCGATACACTCCAAGCACAGCCTAATCGCTTTGGCCAGCACGGCATCCGCCTCGCCACGCATAACGCCAAAGCACACCATGGCAATTCCGACGATCAACAAAGCGACCTGTACCACGGGTTTTACCGCTTTGAACAACCTGACCACTCCTTTCGTTACGCGACCATTGGACCATATCGACTATAAAATCCGTGTTAAGCGCGATTTGGAATGTGCGAGGAGACTGTTATGCGAATTTTGATCGTCGAGGACGAGCGGGCGCTGTGCGACACAATCGCACGCAGCTTACGAAACCTGACATACAGCGTCGACTGCTGTCACGACGGACAGGAGGCGCTCGACCTACTGGACGTTGAGGCCTTCGACCTCGTGGTACTCGACCTCAACCTTCCCCGTATCGACGGCATGACCGTACTCAGGGAACTTAGGAAAACTGACTGCGAGACGAAGGTACTGATTCTGTCCGCACGTGGCGAAGTATCCGATAAAGTCGCCGGACTCGATGCCGGCGCCAACGATTACCTCACCAAGCCGTTCCATCTGGACGAGCTTGCGGCAAGGATTCGCAGCCTTACCCTCAGACGCTTTACACAAAGCGACATAGTTTTAACCTGCGGAAAGCTCCGCTTTGACATCAAGGCGCGCATCGCTTCCGTGGACAGCGAGGCTTTATCTCTTACGCGCAAGGAAACGGGAATCTTGGAATACCTGATGCTTAATCAGGGGCGTCCGGTAAGTCAAGAGGAGCTTATCGAGCACGTTTGGGATAGCACTGTGAACAGCTTTAGCAACGCAACCCGCGTTCATATCTCGTCACTCCGAAAAAAGTTGCGCAGCGCTTTGGGATACGACCCGATTCGCAATCGGATTGGAGAGGGCTACGTTATGGAGGATGGCGAATGAAAGGGCTTTCGCTGCAATGGCGCATAACGATCATGACGGCACTGCTGACGTGTGCGGCGTGCGTGCTGACGAACTGCCTGGTCGGCTATACGGGCATGCGCTACATGGATGCCATCGGCAGTGATATCTCAGCCTTTAACGCAACCGATGAAGATTCGCCCCAGGCGTTCGACCCAACGAAAGCGACCCTCGATGACGAGGTCACGATCGTCGTAAACGACGCACAAGAGTCTTTTGGCACGACAACCTGGTACATCACGGCTGGAGTCACACTCCTTGGCGGCGCGCTGGCATACTTTGTGAGCGGCCGTGCACTCAAACCGCTACGTGCTTTTGCAGCCCAGGTTGAGCGTGTGCAGCCTGACAACCTAAGCGAAATCAGACTCAGTGAAGATGTGCCCACCGAGCTACAACGATGCAGCGCCTCTTTCAACGACATGATCGCCCGTCTTGGCGAAGGGTTCTCTGCACAGCGTCAGTTTACCGGCAACGCCGCACACGAGCTGCGCACCCCGCTCGCCCTTATGCAAGCACAGATTGAACTATTCATCTCCGAGCACTCCGGTTTGCAACCCGAAACAGCCGAGCTGCTCGGCCTGCTACAAGAACAAACCGAGCGCATGTCTCGAATGACCAAGGTATTGCTCGAGATGAGTGAGCTCCGCAGCGTTCCTTGCGAGGACGATGTTGAACTTGGCCCCTTGTCCGAAGAGGTCCTCGCCGACCTTGCGCCACTTGCCGAAAATAAGGACGTAACCCTCGATTGCGCCGGAGACGCTTTGACAATCGGAAGTGATACGCTCCTCTATCGGCTGGTGTTTAATCTGGTCGAAAACGCCATCCGTTACAGCCGCCCCGGCTCGACTGTCAACGTCTCCATCAGCGACAGCGACAGCCACGTGCTCTTGCGAGTCAAAGATGAGGGCCCGGGAATACCCAAGCAGTACCGTGAGAGCATCTTCCAGCCGTTCTTTCGCCTGGATAAATCCCGCAGCAGGGCATACGGCGGCGCAGGACTCGGACTAGCGCTCGTTTGGGAGATTGCAGCGCTTCACGGTGGCACGGTAGAGGTCGAAGCAAGTTCCGAGAACGGGACCACCATGCTCGTAAGCCTTCCAAAACGATCCGCAGCGTTAACCGAACAGTAAAACGAAAGGGGTCCCGAGCAACAGGAGTACAATTGCTGCATTGTTGCCAGCTGTTGGGAGATGGAAGATGGACTGCGATGGCTACCCATGCGTTCCCATGCCGTTGATGTGCACTGCCTTTGTGCCGGGACAGATTGACACTGCGGTTGCAGGCATTTCCGACCCCGATTCGCGCACCATTGCCACGGCAGAAGCGCTGTACTTTCGCGGACAGGCCGCCCTCGCTGCCAAGACAGCGCGCCCCTATCTTGACGCCACCGATCCCGCGCTGCGCTATTCCGCATGCTTTATCTGCGGATACGCCAGCCTGTCGCTCAACCGTATCGCCGACGCCCGCCGGTGCCTTGCTGGCATCCTCGATACGCCGGCTGACGAGGAATCGCCCGCCGTCCACGCCACGCATATCCTGTTCGCCTCGGCCGCGAGTGTCCTGCTGCACCTGTCTTCCCCGTATTCCGCCGAAGAGTTTTATCCGCTTGCGGCGCATCTGCCCGAAGGCCTGCGCCTGTTCGCCAGCTACGTGATGGCGCATGCCCTGTACCTGCGCGGCGAATATGGCCGCAGTCTGGGCATGGCGGAAAACGCCCTAATCATGAAACAGGGAAGCTATCCGATCTCGGAACTGTTCCTTCACCTGGCAGCTTCCATGGCATGCATGAGCCTCAAGGACATCGACGCCGCAAAAACGCACTTCGGAGTTGCTTGGAACATTGCGCGCCCCGACGGCCTTATCGAGCTCATCGGCGAGCACCACGGCCTATTACAGGGGCTTATCGAGGCGTGCCTAAAAACGCAATACCCTGACGACTTCGCGCGCATCATCGAGATCACGTACCGCTTCAGCTACGGCTGGCGGCGCATCCACAACCCCGATTCGGGCGAGGATGTGGCCGACGATCTAACGACCACGGAGTTCACCATGGCCATGCTCGCCTGCCGTGGGTGGACCAATGCCGAAATCGCTCGTCATATGGGTGTGTCGCCGGGCACCGTCAAAAACCGACTATCCGGCGTATACGCAAAGCTTGGCATCGGCACACGCGCCGAACTGGTCGCGCATATGTTGCGTTAGCGACCGGGCTGCCAAGCGCATCGAACGCGCTCCGGGGCCTGGCGCTTTCGCGCGCTCAAATTGGACATTTTGGCCATCGAACGGCACTACCGCCACGGGGCACCTTCTCGCAAAATTGGATTATTTCCTCCGATGTTTGCGGGATGGGAGCCAAAGATGCTTGATCGCCGTTCGTTACTTGTTGCCGGAGCGTCCTCGCTGGCGAGCATTATGTTGCCGCGCGTGCCGGGAAGCGCAAACGCCTTCATATTGCCGTTCGCGCCCACCGCAGCCTATGCCGACGAAAAAGATCCCTTCAGGGTGCTCGTTCTCTCGCGCACCATGTTTGGTGTGGTCGTGGTCGACGTCGCCAACAAGAACACGCCCATCGCAGGTGCCCAGGTCACGCTCGCATCGCGCTATGCCGCAGACAAGCAGCTCACCGCCACGACCGATGACGAGGGCACGGCCATCTTTGAGGTCGCGCCGCTTTCGGAAGGCTACGTGGACGAGGCAACGCTCCTTGACGCGTACGACTTTAACGGCGGCATCTCCATTAGCATGGCGGGCTACCGTGATGTCGAGATTCCCCTCGCGCGTATCCAGGGCGGCACCGCCATAACCGCGCCCACACGTCCGCTCTCCGACGGCGAGCCGTACTTCCGCCAGCTCACGTTCGACGAATGGGACATCCAGTACGCCGACACCACGTTCATGGCATTGCCGAAGGACGACACGGCAAACGAGCAGCCCGATACGCACGCCTTTACCGTTCAGGCACATCTGCCACAGGGCGGACAGGCAACGTTGCATATCAATAAAGTGATGCCCGCTGCGGGCAGCTCACCCGAAACCGTCACGCAGATTGGCCAAGTCAAGGCCAGCGCATCGGGCGCGGATAATCTGGCGACGTTCACGCTCGAAGACAAGTTCCTCGATGCAGCGTCGAGCCTTCTGGAAGAAGGATGCAAGTTACGCTTTGTCCTCGACTACCAGGGCAAGACCTATACACTCTCCTCCCCCATGGCCGTTGTCACTGCGCCGGCCGCAAAGGCGGAATCGGGCTCGACCACTATCGTCCCCACTACCATGGACCAAGAGATCACTCCGTTTGATTTCCCCGCGGCGTTTCCCGGCATCGGCGGCAATAAGTTCACGTGCTGGATGCCCACATTTCCAATCCTCTTCGATTTCTCGTTTGCTGGATACGTGCTGTTTGGCGGAGGATACAAACCAGCCAGCTATATGAACGATTCGGGCAACCCTGATCCGGAATACTGGAAGAAATCGCCGCGCGAGTCGGGCGCCAAGCAGGCAAACCGCTACCTCGACGAGATGGAGGGGAAGTGGAATCAGTACAAGAGTATGAGTGCCGGTTCGGGTACCGATCCAAGAAACACCAAGCTCCTTCGCCACCATTGCACGCTGCTGTTCACGATGGATATCGCCACACAGCTGTACGGCTCGCTTGCCTACGATTGGGTGGGCAAAACCTGGGGCGACAACAACGACCCCGCATACGGCAATATTAAGGCCCTCTTCCAGGTAAGAACCGACCTCAATTGGACCGAGCAGTTTACCCTAGGACCGGTGCCGTTTTTCCTAAACGTCAACCCCTGGGTGCTGGCAAAACTGGCGCTCGCCGTGGGTGCCCACACACACGGCAGCGGCGCGGCGTTTTTTAAAAACATTTCGCTCGACTATTCAAACACGTCGGGCTCGTTCACCATCCAGATCGGGCTTGCCGTCACCTTTGGCGCCGGCGTTGCAGGCGTCGCTTCGTCTGCCGTGCGCGGCGCCGCATCCCTCACGCTGTTCATTGGGTACGAGAAGGCAGATGGACACCAGCTTCCGCGACTGCGTGTAGGTGCAGACGTCGATGTCGATGTGATACTCCAGTTCGTAATGTTCAAGTGGACCACCAAGGCTTGGTCGGGGTCGTGGCCCACACTCCTCGATTCGTGGAATATGTCGGTGAACAATGGCAACCAGTATGTGCTCCAGCGCTCTGAGCTCGCATTGGGTGGAGATACGCCTTACACGTTGGATGCCTGCTTCGGCACGCCCGGCAACATCGAGGCGGGCGGCGTGCCGCAATTTATCGCATCGGCCACCATCGTCACCAACGCCGAGCTGCTCGCACGCGCCGAGGTTAAGGCCACTGCAAGGAATGTCGCGCCTACCGTACGCGATTGGGACCGGTCGGTCACGCGCATTGAGCTCGAGGCGGATGCAGAAAGCGACGACACGGGACAGGTCGAACATTTCGTCCACGCACTGATAGAGAACGACGAAAACGCCGCGCCGATGTATAAGTACACCTATATCGGGCAGGCGAGGGACGCCGCTGCGGACCCCAACGCCAATTCTGCTGGTGTATCGGAGGACGAGCGTGGCGGCATCAGGCCCTCGAGCGACAACGTGCTGTTTGCTGGCGTGCTCAGCGAAGCCCGCATGAAGCTGGCGATAATCGCCGGCGTGGAGTGCTTGTTCCGTATCGCCTCGGTGCGCTACGGCGAGAACGGTCGCTCGCGCCTGGTGGTGCATACAAAAACGAACGGCACGTGGTCCGCTCCCACGCCCGTGGACTTCTCCCTTGGGTTTGGCGAGGGCGACGTGGAGCGCAACGGCATATTCGATTACGACTTCGACGTGGTGGAATATACAGACGGGAGGGGAAACCAGGACGCCTACGTGCTGCTGGTCTCGGGCGAGCGCCCCGCCGGCGACAACACCCTTTTCGATGCGGCGAGCACATCCGGCATACTGTCCGTTGTGCGCCTGCGCATAAGCAACGGCGGAGTTCGCGTGGTGTCGCATACGTCATGGCGCAGTATCTCGCGCGGACGCTTGCAAGAGGATGGCTACCATTGCCTGCAGTGCCCGCGTATTACGGTGGGCAAGACGCTGGTCGACGGGCGTCTGTCGGGTGCCTACCTTCACCGCCGCGGAACCACCGCAGAAAAGGCGCTCGGCGGCGAGGCTGAGGTTGCGCTGGAGTGCTTTACCCTGTGGTCGGATGATTTGGGCGACAGCCTGACGTTCCGCCAAGTTCTTCGCTTTCCGCAGGCACCGTCGAGTATCGAGCTGGGCGCACCAGAGAATATCAACGGCAAAATGGTGGTGCCCGTTGCGTACGAGACCGCAGACGGTTGCGGCTGCGCATCGTACGCCGTGATCGGCCAGTCCATTGCGGGCTGGGGCGTTATGTCACCAGATGCCACGGTACCCTGTGCGGTGCCGTGGCCACAACATTCGGGCTTTTTGGCCACCGTCAACGAGCAGCTGCAGCATATTACCTGGACGCGAGGCGCATCGGCATTTGCAGCGCAGCCCGTGGGCGCCGCAGGCTGTGGCCCGGCATCGTTTAGCGTAAGCAACAACGGCAGGTGCGTGCTCTATGTAGAGAATACCGATGGCAAGGTGGGACAAACCTACGACGATGAAGGCAACCCGGTGGCAGTGATGGGCAAGCACTTCCGCATCTTCGCCAGCACCTTGGCAGGCGATCTGTTCACGGAGCCGTTCGTGATGTGCGAGCTGGACCATCCCGTCGATCAAATAACGACATTTTTGACGTCGGGAGGCATGCTCTCCGCGCTCGCCACGCACATTGTGAGCGCGGAGAAGAGCGAGGCAGAGCTGCACGGCATCGAAGTGCCCTTGGTGGCGTGTGCCACTCCGACGGGCGCGGTCGCCACCTCGGGCGCGGTGGTGCCCGGAGCAGCAGGCGAATCCTTCATGGTCACGGTGCGAAACGACGGCAACACCTTGCTGACCGCCGGCACGATCGATCTGTACCGAGAGGGCTCCAACCAGCCGTTCTCCAGCGCATCCATCGGGTTCGGAGCGAACGCACGCATGGCTTCGATCTACGATTCAGAGCTTGCCGAGGATGCTTCGGCCAACGATATGGCACGCGTGAAATACGCACTCGAGACGCTGGGCGCGCGTTTTGCAACGCACCCGCTGGTAGCCGACAACGGCAACGCCGTGCTGGCACCGGGTTGCACGGCACAGTTCCGCATGAGCTTCGCCATCCCCGAGAGTTGGAGCGACGAAGTGGGCAAACGCGTAACGCTGTATGCGAAGGCACGTAATCTGGTGGCGCTCGATCCCGTAACGCTCGAGGAAATTCGACCGGGCGCAAACTCGACGCTGGGTGCCGTACTGCACGAGCTTCATGTGCCCGACGCGGCATGCGAACGCTCAGAAGTTCAGGTCGGCGTATGCGACAGCGCGGATACGACAGGACTTCACGACGCCCCGATGACAGCAGACGGCGGCTCGAGTGGCGGCGGCACTGACGAGGGAAGCGGCTCCGGCGAAAGCAGCTCCGGCAGTAGCAAGGACCACGGCAATAACAAGCGCTCCGGAAAAGCAGGTGCGCTTGCGGGCACGGGCGATGTCAACGCTCCCCTAACCGCAGCCGCTGCGGCACTCGCCGCGGCAGGCGCCGGCCTCGTCGCCTACAGCGCCCGCCGTACGGCGCTCGAAACCGACACTGCCAATGAGGTCAATTCTGATAAGCGTCGCTAGCTTCTAGTTACTTTTGTGAGAGACGCCGACTCGGCTCATCGAGCACCAAAAAGGGCTGGCCCCGATAACTCGGAGCCAGCCCTGAGTCGCCTGACGTGAGAATCGCGGCGTTATTTGAGCTTCAGTGCCTCCATCATGGGCACGGCGGCGTCCCAATCGATCTTCCAGCCAATCGACACGCGGACGGTTTCACCCGTTGCGGGAGCCGTCGCAAACAGTGTATGGCCGTTGTCGGGACCGGTAAAGCGCAGCCACGTTATGCCGTTGTACTCGACCTGGTCGGTTGTTGTCTCCTTGCCTTCGTAGACCTGCTCTAGGCTTGCAACCTCTTCCTCCGGCGAGCGCGGGAAGATGCTGATGTTCAGGCGTCCTCCAGTCTCGTCGTGGAAGAAGTTTGCCTTTTCGCGCTCTTCGTCGGACGAATCCAGCGTGTACCCTTCGGCAGCCTCGATACTGTACGATGCGCAGTCGATACTCGTTAAATCTGCCTTCTCGTCAGAATCGGCCACGCCGCCGGCCGCCTGGAACTCCTTGGTCTCGCATCCCGTGGTGTCAAAGTGCATGGCCTCATGATTCTTGGCGGGGGCGTAAGCGTCTACGAACTCGACAGTGATGGGCCCGTAGTACGCCGTCTTGGGCGCCCAGAAATACACGTACTCAACGGTCTCGCCCGGGCCGATATCTGGCCTCTTGGAAAGATCGATGCCCTCGTGAAGCTCATCGGGAGCCTCGCTTGCAACGTAGTCGAGCACGGCCGCCTTGCCGGAAGTAAACAACGGGTCGCCTGCCTCAAGATCGCCCTGGGCAGCATGCACGTTAAAGGAACTGAACGTCCTGTTCTTTGTGTTGTTGTTGGTAATCTTGATGTGCAGGTAAAAGCCGTCCTGCTTCTTGGCATCACCGCGATAGAACGTACCGTGAGCCATCGACTCATAGGTAATGCCTGCCACCTCGACCGTCTGCGACTCATAGGCCTTGGCCTTCTTGGACTTCTCCTGCACAGCTGCGCTCCCGCCCGAGCCACTCGGCGCATTACCGCCGCAGCCTGCCACCGTACACGCCAGCACGGCCGAAAGCGTCACAGTGGGAATTCCTAACAGCAGCTTCTTCGTCATGGGCTTCATCGTTCTCACCGCTCCTTTCGGCTTGCAGCTCATCCGATGCCCGAGCCCCAGGTCAGCCCCGTGGCATCGGCTTCCACTATGAGCGTATGACGAAACGCGGCGCCGGCGAAGTGACCCACGGCCCAAATAACGACCAGCCAGCGTTCCTTATGGGCCAAAGGGACTCGCACACGCACGCCCGCGGCCCATAAAACGAGACGCTTGTCCCAATGTTCGATTCGATCCATCCGCAAACAAGGTAGGGCGCCTCCAGCCGCCTTCAAACTTACTCGGGCAGAATCAACTCGGTCTTGTCCAAGTAAACGCCGTTCCATCAAATTCCGAACGATTGTTCGATGGATTTCGTGTTGGTTGGAATCGCCTATGGGCCGGGCTATGCTACCTTGACTATCTATATGACTTAAACGCAGCAAAGGAGCACCGAGAGAGCGAGTATGGCAAAAAACACCGCAAACTATGGTAACGACAGTATCCGCCAGCTCAAGGACGAGGAACGCGTACGCCTGCGCCCCGCCGTCATCTTTGGCTCGGACGGACTCGATGGCTGCGCGCATGCTGCCTTCGAGATCCTGTCCAACGCCGTTGACGAGGCACGCCAGGGCTACGGCAAACTTATCACCCTTACCGCCTTTCGCGATGGCTCCATTCAGGTAGAGGATAACGGCCGTGGCTGCCCGCTCGACTGGAACCCTTCCGAGAAGCGCTTTAACTGGGAGCTCGTCTTCTGCGAGCTCTACGCCGGCGGCAAGTACAACAACAACCAGGGCGGCGACTACGACTTCTCGCTCGGCACCAACGGCCTGGGCTCCTGCGCGACCCAGTACGCTTCCGAGTACATGGACGTCACGGTTTGGCGTGACGGTAACAAGTACTCTCTGCACTTTAAAAAGGGCAAGGTTGTCGGCGCCAAAAAGAAGGCACTCGAAATTGAGCCCAGCAATGAGGACCGTACCGGCACCACCATCAAGTGGCGCCCCGATCTTGAGGTCTTTACCTCGATCAGTATTCCCCACGAGTGGTATCGCGAGACCATGCGCCGTCAGGCCGTGGTCAACGCCAACGTGACCTTCCGCCTGCGCATTGAGGGCGACGTTGGCGAGTTTTCCGAAGAGGATTTTTGCTATCCCAAGGGCATCGAGGACTACGTGCTCGAGAAGGTCGGCACCGACTATCTCACCGAGCCCTTCTTTATCGAGGCCGACCGTCGCGGTCGCGATCGCGAGGACCTGCCCGACTACAACGTAAAAATCACCGCATGCATGTGTTTCTCGCGCACCTTCACGATGCAGGAGTACTACCACAACTCATCGTGGCTCGAGAACGGCGGTTCGCCCGAAAAGGCCGCCCGCAGCGCTCTGACCAGCGCCATCGATGCCTACATTAAGCAACAGGGCAAGTACAACAAAAACGAAAGCAGCATCAAATGGCAGGACGTCCAGGACTGCCTGGTTCTGGTGACTAACTGCTTCTCCACCCAGACGTCCTACGAAAACCAGACTAAGAAGGCCATCAATAACCGCTTTATCCAGCAGGCCATGACTGCCTTCTTTAAGGAGCGCCTCTCGACCTACTTGATTGAGAACAAGGACGCCGCCAACAAGATCATGGAGCAGGTGCTCATCAACAAGCGCTCGCGCGAGAATGCCGAGAAGACCCGCCAGAGCATCAAGACCAACCTGCAGCAGAAGACCGACATGGCCAACCGCGTGCAAAAGTTCATCGACTGCCGCTCCAAGGACAAGAGCCGTCGCGAGATCTACATCGTAGAGGGTGACTCGGCAGCAGGCGCCATTCGCACGTCGCGCGATGCCGAGTTCCAGGGCGTTATGCCCGTCCGCGGTAAGATCCTCAACTGCCTGAAGGAGGACTACCCGCGCATCTTTAAGTCCGACATCATCATGGACCTCATGCGCGTGCTGGGCTGCGGCGTGGAGATCAAGGACAAGCGCATCAAGAACCTTGGTGCCTTTGACCTGGATAATCTCAACTGGAACAAGGTCATCATCTGTACGGACGCCGACGTCGACGGTTATCACATCCGCACGCTCGTGCTCACCATGCTCTATCGCCTGGTGCCCACGCTTATCGACGAAGGCTACGTGTATATCGCCGAGTCGCCGCTCTACGAGATCAACTGCAAAGAGAAGACCTACTTTGCCTACACCGAGCTCGAGAAAAACGGCATCCTTAAGGAGATCGGCGACCAGAAGTGCTCCATCAACCGCTCCAAGGGTCTTGGTGAGAACGATCCGGACATGATGTGGCTCACCACCATGAACCCCGAGACACGCCGCCTGATTAAGGTGGAGCCCGAGGACGTTTCCAAGATGGAAACTATGTTCAACCTGTTGCTGGGCAACGACGAGGCGGGCCGCAAGCGCCATATCTCGGAGCACGGCAAGGAATACCTGGACCAGCTGGACCTGCAGTAGCAGCAAATCGATAACGACGGCCCATAAGAAGTTCAAGAGGAAATCGTGGCAAAGAAGAAGACGAAGAACCAGCCAAAGAAAAAGCAGGTCAACGCCGAGAACGTCATCGGCCTGCACTCCGAGGTCACTGACCAGCCGATCACGCAGACGCTCGAGGTCAACTACATGCCTTACGCCATGAGCGTCAACGTCTCGCGTGCATTCCCCGAGATCGACGGCTTTAAGCCCTCGCATCGCAAACTGCTCTACACCATGTACAAGATGGGTCTGCTCAAGGGCGAGCGCCAGAAGAGCGCCAACATCGTGGGCCAGACCATGAAGCTCAACCCGCACGGCGATGCCGCGATCTACGAGACGATGGTGCGCCTGGCAACTGGCAACGAAGCGCTGCTTGCCCCCTTCGTGGAGTCGAAGGGCAACTTTGGTAAGTACTACTCGGGCGACCTGAGCTACGCCGCCTCGCGTTACACCGAGGCCAAGCTCTCCCCCATCAGCGCCGAGATCTTCAAGGACATCGACAAGGACCCGGTCGACTTCGTCGACAGCTACGACGGCGCCATGAAGGAGCCGCGCCTGCTGCCCACCACATTCCCCAATATCCTCGTCTCGGCCAATAAGGGCATCGGCGTCGCCATGGCGTCCGATATCTGCGGTTTCAACCTCAACGAGGTCTGCACCGCCACCATGCACTACCTGCAGGATCCCGACTGCGACCTGCTTGAGTATATGCCCATGCCCGACTTCTCGACCGGCGGCGAAATTATCTACCGCCGCGAGGAGATGGAGAAGATCATCGAGACCGGTCTTGGCAGCTTCCAGATCCGCTCCCGCTGGCGCTGGATTCCCGAAGAGCGCATCATCGAGGTTTACGAGATCCCCTACACCACCAAGACCGATGTCATTATCGAGCGCATCGTCAAGCTCTCCAAAGAGGGCAAGGTCAAGGAGATCGCCGACATTCGCGACGAGACCGACCTTTCGGGTCTGCGCATCGCTATCGACCTTAAGCGCGGCGTCGACCCCGACAAGCTCATGGCGAAGCTCTATCGCTCGACCACGCTGCAGGATTCGTTCTCGTGCAACTTTAACGTGCTGGTCGACGGCTATCCCCGTGTTATGGGCGTGCGCCAGATCCTGCACGAGTGGGTCAAGTGGCGTATTGAGTCCACGCGTCGTCGTATCAACTTTGACCTGGGCAAAAAGTCCGAGCGTCTGCACCTGCTGCACGGCCTTGAGGCGATCCTGCTCGACATCGACAAGGCGATCGCCATCATCCGCGGCACCAAGCTCGAGGCCGAGGTCGTGCCCAACCTTATGAAAGGTTTCGACATCGACGAGACCCAGGCCGAGTTTGTTGCCGAGCTTAAGCTCCGCAACATCAACGAGGAGTATATCCTCAACCGCACCAAAGACATCGCTAAGCTTGAGGGCGAGATTGCCGAGCTTGAGGAGACCCTCTCCAGCGAGGAGAACATCAAGAAGGTCATCAGCGACGAGCTGGCAGCGGTCAACAAGAAGTATGTGATGCCGCGCCGCACGGGCAGAATTGAGCCCCATGAGGTCATCGAGGTGAGCCTGGAGCCCGAGGTCGAGGAGTACCCGGTCACCATCATGCTCTCGCGCGATGGCTACCTTAAGAAGATGACGGACCGCGTGCTCAAGAAGGCGACCACGCTCAAGTACAAGGACGGCGACAAGCCCTTTATCGAGTTCCCGTCCTCCAACACCCACGAGCTGCTGGTCTTTACCAACAAGAGCCAGGTGTACAAGTGCAAGGTTGCAGCGTTTGAGGACACCAAGTCGGCCCAGCTGGGCTCGTACCTGCCGACCGATCTTGAGATGGAACCCGACGAGAGCGTCATCTGGGTCATCGACCCCGAGGACTACAAGGCCGACGTGCTGTTCGTCTTTGAGAACGGCCGTGTGGTGCGCGTCGCACTTGCCGGATACGTTACCAAGACCAACCGAAAGCGCCTCAAGAACGCCATCTACGGCGGCAGCAAGCTGCTGTATGCGCAGGTACTCAAGGAAGACCGCGACCTCGCGCTGGTCTCGAGCGACTACCGCCTGATGAACTTCAACACGTCGCTGCTCAAGACCAAGACGACCACCAACACGCAGGGCGTCCAGGCCTTTACGGCCAAGAAGGGCCGCTCGGTCACCACCGTCGGCACAACCGAGGAAATCCTCGGCGCCGGCGTCTCGGCCGAGAAGTTCACCGCGCAGAGCCTGCCCTCTGCCGGCGCCCTCATGAAAGAAAACGACATGCCGAGTCTGTTTGATTAACGCGATTGGTTAAACCCGCGGGAGTCGTACCGCCACAAATCCGTAAAAGAAAGGGCCCCGGGGCGCGATTAGCTGCACTCTGGGGCCCTTTCTTTTACCATTTGCTCGCAGAAGTGCACTCTCACGCCAGCTTACGAGCGAGCTCTCGTACCTCTTCCAGCTTAGGCGAGGAGGCCATGCTGTCGCGCTCGGTCATACCGCTGATGGTAACAATGCCCTGGTCCTCCCATTTGCAGTACGCGCAGGTTGACTTGTACATAGCGATCGCCGCATCATAGACGCCCTCGCTGTGGCTATCGAGCAAAAGGGCCGTCTTAGTGAACGGGAAGCCCGTAGCGCCGAAGGCATACAGACGGTCGATGGCGGCCTTCTCCTGCGCAGTGATATCAAACCAGTAGATGGGCGAAGCGAAGACAACCATGTCGGCGTCTTTCAACGACTCGATCACGTTGGCCATGTCATCCTTCTGTACGCAGACGCCCTCATGGGCGAAGCAGTACTGGCATCCCAAGCAGCCGGCGATCTTTTTGCTGGCAACGCGGACGACCTCGACCGTATTGCCGCCCTCACGCGCAGTCTCGGCAAAGGCCTCGACCATGGTATCGGTATTGGCGCCCTTACGCGGGCTACCACTCAATACAACGATATTCATAGAAATCTCCCTCCTTCATGCCGCAGACGCGCAGCACACATTTTGTTGTAACCAAAACGGATGGAGCTATTCAGTCGTCTGTAGATCGCATCTCTCGTTCGCGCTCTCCAAAGAAGGTGCAAGCAAAAGCATCACGGGCATTAATCGGCGCCGATATGGATCACGACATGAAACTGTAAGGGTTGGCCAGAGGTTGCCAGATTCAGTAGCTCGCAGCAATAGAGCGAATGACGACTTCGGCGATATAATCCGTGTCATCTTGATTGTTCCCGCGCGGAAGGTACAGCTCATGTCCAAGCTCAACATCGACCAGCGATCGATTCGCGATCTTCTCACCGATAAGCGATCAGACTTCCTCATCCCCGACTACCAGAGGCCCTACGCCTGGGGCGAGGACGAATGCGCAACGCTGTGGGATGACCTATTCGCGTTCGCTTTTCCGGGCGATGACTACGAGCGCTTCGACAGCGAGAACGACGAATACTTCCTAGGACCCATCGTCACCTTTAAGAACCTCTCTGGCCAACTCGAGATCATTGACGGCCAGCAGCGCCTCACCACCATCATGCTGCTGCTCCGCGCGTTCTACGACAAGTTCACCAACATGAAGGATAAGCAGTCTGTGAAGATGCGCGAGGCAATCGCCCGTTGTGTATGGAAAACCGACGAGTTCGACGAGCCCGACATGGAGCGCCTCAAGATCGACTCCGAGGTTGCATCGGACAACGACAAGAATGAATTCCTCGAGATTTTACGAGAGGGCAACGTAGGCGATGGCTGGAAGAGCGCTTATGCCCGCAACTTCGCTTTCTTCCAGAGGAAAATTGAACAACTGGTGAGCGAGTGGCCCACCTACACCGTCTACATGGCCACACGCGTCATCAACAATGTAATACTGTTGCCCATTGAAGCGGAGTCGCAGGACACCGCGCTACGCATCTTCTCGACTCTAAACGACCGAGGGCTGCCTCTCTCGGATGCCGACATCTTCAAGAGCCAGTTCTACAAGCATTATTCCGACACGGGGCGCAAGGATGAGTTCATCCGTCGCTGGAAGGGGCTCGAGGAGGGAGCGAACGCCATCTTCCGGCCCATGCGCGGTACACCAACCGATGAGCTATTTGCGCGCTATATGTACTACCGCCGCGCGAAGAAAGGCATCCGCGACACGACCACCGCATCGTTGCGCGACTTCTTCGGTGCCGATGGCTACGCCATGCTCAAGGAGGACGCCACGCTCGACGATCTCGAGGCGCTGCTCGGCTTCTGGAAACGCGTCGACGCGCAGGAAGGGTTCAGCGAGCGCGTGCTCCGCAGGCTCTTCGTGCTGAACTACGCCCCCAACGGCATGTGGACCTATCTGCTAAGCGTCTGGTTCCTCGCCAACCGCGACAGCAAAAGTGCCCTCGATGACGAGGCACTCTACGGCTTTCTAAACAAGATCACGGCATTCGTTCTCGCCTACGCCATTGAGCGTCCCGGCGTGAATGCGCTGCGTTCGCCAGTGTATCCCGAGATGATCAACATCGTGGAGCACCGCCCGGTGGAGTTTCCCAACCACCACTTCAATCGCGCAAATATTGCTGAGCGATTCCGAACCTACGTGTTCACCAACGGCAGGCCTGTAACGAAGTCCATGCTCACTTGGTGGGCGTACGCAGACCCAGATCAACCACTCATGGACCTAGACACCACGCTCGAAATTGAGCACATCTATGCCAAGAAGCGCAACGAGGTAGACCCGCTCGTCGACCAATCCAACCTAGAGGCGCTGGGTAACAAGGCGCTGCTCGAGAAGCGTGTAAACATCCGCGCGGCCGACTACAGATTCTGCGATAAACGCAAGTACTATGAGGGATACACCGACGGCAATGGCAAGCGCAAAGCCGGAACAAAGATCGCGGAACTCAAGCGCCTGACACAAGTCATGGGAGACTTCACCGAAATAGACATCGCGACTCGCACGGCACAGATCATCGATGCCTTCGTGGACTACCTGGGCGACAACGGACTTTTGAGCTAAGGAGCGAACATGTTCGAAAGACTAACCAAATACGCTGGCAAGCTGTCGGACAGAAACATGAATGTCGAGCTTGGGGGCGGGACGCTCGGACTCGAGGATTTCGTCGACGATTTCTATGAACTGGACGGGTTCGCGGACACCAGCTACTTCGAGACGCTCGAACGCCATAGCATCGACACCTCGGAAGGCATAGACAGTTGCAACATCGACCATGGGGACATTGACCTGATACGTGCATGCATCACGTGGTGCGTTCGTGGCGACCGCTTCTGCGACGGACTCCTTGCCGCGCAAGCCAGGAGCGGGTTTCTGGACCGCTGCCTCTCCCGGCTGAAGGAGCTCGACGAAAGTTAGTCAGCGACTCCGAATACACTTGGACCGTGGCCGCCACTAGCGTCAGCAGTAAATCCAGAGGCAGTCTCCATCGAAAAGAGTGATTGACCACTGCCGCCAGTTCTCTGAATCCATTTTGCAGGGTTTACACTCGCAGAAGGAGCCCTTGGCAGCATCGTCGTGATGTGCGTCGCCCACCACGAGACGTTCAGGTGGTATTTCACAGCGGGGCTGTCCGCCTTTATCATCTTACACGTCACATTGTTTTTTCTCGCATGCAGCGCTGGAGTTATTTAGGGGGCATTTAATGGATACGCTGACGTCACTTTTGCCCATGTTCATTCTCCTTGGCATCGTAGTGTTCGCATCCGACAGACAGGAGAAACGGAAGGTCGAACTCGAAAAGGTCAAAGCAAAAGCCGAGTGGGACCGTGCGAGCGAGAGTTTCAGAGACGATGTGACCCAAGAAGAGCTCGAGGAAATTGTCGCCAGCACGCGACGATCAGTAAAAAGACTTGAGTCCCTTACCGTAGTCGGGCACAGAGTCTACGGGGCCGTTGCTACTCTCAGCGGCATCAGCTCATGGAAGTTCGTAATTGACTTTGACTACGAGGGCCACCTCACAAGCGATTACACCGTAGCGAGCTCAAACGAAGACTCGGGTATCCCCGAGCGCGTAGCAGTCCTGATTGCCAAGGGGATTAGGACCTGGACGCCGGGAGGCCGCAAAGTGCGCGCGTCTTTCTGCCCCTATTGCGGCGCCAAGGCATCCGGCGACGCGTCGTACTGCTCTTCTTGTGGAGCCAAGCTGCCGCAGGTGCCGAAGAGGCCGTAGCTGGGACCAAAATGGCTGCGGGCATGAACAAAAGAATGTGAATCTAAATACTGAACCGGGGTGCCAGATATGACGTTTGGCAAACTGTTCGCCAGCCAAGAGCCAAGGACCTCCACCCCCGGCGCAGACGTGCACGAGCGCGATGATGCGGGTGGACGTCACATGAGCTCGGAGTACCTGACGGCGAGATAGAGTAAGGCGGAAGCCGCATGGCCAAGGGTAGCTAAATAGCTTCCGATTGATTACGTTTCAACGCATGAAGTTGCGCCCGACAGGTCTAGTTGACGACTCTAACTCTCTGCAAACTCAGCCGTTTCTCCCGTAAGCCTCTGCACACGTTGTTCCTTCTCGACAATGAAACGCTTGTGGTAGAAGAGGTCGGCGAAGTCTAGGATGCTGTTCATTTGTGCTGTGTCAAAAAAGGCGCCGAAACCCGCTCCCACCACGGGAACAAGTCTGCCGACGTTCTTCAGCGTCAGCTTCTGACCAATTTGAGTAAGGGTTTTCTTAAATACGCCAGCCTCGATTGCCTTCTTGCCACCGTTCTCCAAAGCCTTTTGGGCTGCTTTGTTGGCGAGTGCGCGCATCTGGGCGATAGCGAGCGCGGCGCCACCTTTCTCGACCATCGCGGTCCAGCCCTTCTTTGCGGCTTGTTTCACGGCCGCGTTCTCGGCATATACGAGAACCTTCCCGATATAATCAGTAGCTGGGTTTCCCTTGGGGCTCGGCGACATCGCCCTTTGGAACACCTCGCTGGCAATGATGAGCTCTGCGGGGTCTTCTTTGACGTCGTAGCCATAGAACATGGCCACTGACTGGACTGCCCTAAAATAGACAAGCATGCTGAGCGCGATGTTTGCAGGGAGACCCCAGAACCCGATAGCGCCCGTTCCTCCGCCCTCGGCAAGTGCGATTCCCATGTGCTGCGGGCGCTCCTTGGCCGAGACGGCAGCGACGTCATATGCGCGCAGCAGACAGATTTGCGAAATATCCGAAACCTTTTGTGCCTGTTTTCCCGCGTTGACGCACTGTATGACGTGTTCTTTGCTCACGCTTGCCTTTGCCGCCTGTTTCTCGAGCTCTCCGAAGCCATCGGCAGCCTTCTTGATGGCAGCCGCCATGAGCTCCTGCTCCGTCAGATCCTCGAATATATCCCTGGCGATGTCACCAACTTTACCGGCAATCTCCTTGACCGGAGCGGGCGTGAGTTCATCGGCTTTCTTCCCAGCTTTTGCCAGAATACCGGGAGAGGTCATCTTCTCATAGCGTTTGGCGAGGAAGTCGATCTCTTCACATTCGCGGTCGTCAATTATCGGATCCGGTAGGATATATTCGCCGTTCTCAGCAACGACGTTTCCCTCGAATGAATCCCCGTATTCACCGCCGAAAGCCTGATGAATCCTCTTCGCTCCGTTTGCGGCCCCCTGCACCATGCCCTTGGCCATATCCCCGAAGTCAGGCATCTTCATATCATTAATGCTCTTTCCCATGGTTCTCCCTTCTCGGTATATCCGCCTGCCTTATATAGGGTGAGAAATTATCGCGAGGCACTCCATGAACCGAAGGCGCGTATCCGCGAAATGAAATTTGTTCATACGGTCTAAAGATTTTACGCCTAGTGAACTTCCTATCTTTTAGCTGCCTGCTGATTTGTGACCGCCGCTGAAGAACCCTTGATTATCAACTTCATTCCACGCCCCCCTACGTTCACCGTCGGCGATTGCCATATAGTTACTTACGGCTCTTTTGGCTACCTCCAAGTGCCAGGAAAGTTCCCCGGCTATTTTATATTTATTTCCATTAGGAGCCCAATTGGCCAAAGAACCCAGCATCTTCGTTGACGAGAACGGCGACATGGCGAAAAGGCTCACTAGCATTTGCTCACACTCATCTACCGCCGCAAACAGTTCGGAAATCCGATAAGACTAATGAAGCGCATGGGCGCGATGTCTCCGCCGTCACGGCTGAACACCTAGACCCCTTCCAACCCCTTGACAACGTGAGGGCTTATTACGGCAACGGCCAGCACAAAGCCCTATTTTGCGACGTTAGCCACACGCGCTCGACGCACACCAGAGCTACCAACACGGCACATGTCGAAAAAATGAGAGTGGATAATCTCCCACATTGAGCCTTGCTTGGGGCTCAATGTGGGAGATTATCCACTCTCATTCATCAGGCGTCCGAAAATCCACGCTCGTGCGTCCGTATTTCCACACTCGTGCTGCGCGCTCGTGAAGTATCGCGGATGTTGATTAGGACCGACATGAATCGCGGTATGAAGCCGTAAGGGTTGCCAGGAGGTTGCCCGGAAGCTGCCAAAAGAAAAGCCCCCGACCTGTTTTCGCAGGTCAGGAGCTTGAAATCAGCGAATATCGGCTACTCCCACTCGGTGGTTATAGTTTTGCCGTCTCGTCACTCCAGTTGCACCCAGTTTTCGGCGGCATCTCGAAGTGAGTGCCGCTGAATGACGCGACGTCGCGTTTCATCGGCTTCGGGGACAAAAGCTGGGACAACTTCAAAAACCATTTTCAAACTCAGAGTATTGAGTTTTTATTTTTGTCCCAAGGGGCACGGAGAGCCGCCTTTGGAGGCTCGATATCGCCGAAAACGCCCGTTTTGAAACTCAACCGCCTTTGAGCCTGCAAGCCACCAGCTTCAACAGTAAGTGAGTCGACGCGGGTGGCTTACGAGCCGGTCACAAAACCGCAGGCCACAGGTCTTTGTCAACGATCAGCAAAGTGAATAGTCTCAGGTGGCTTGCCCATGAGTTGGCGTAAGCCTGTTTAGCAAAAGGCTAATCGGACACGACAGGCCGCCCGCATGGCGACGGCGTTTCCCGTGCGGGCACAAACAGCCCTGCGTGCCCTGTCGCGCGATATCCCAATGCGACGTTCAGAACCCTACCCGCCAAGCAGCCACCTCGCGAAATTCAGCACGAGCACGCCCTCCCGGGTATGGGGCTCATGCCTCGTGCGAGTGATGAGAATCTTCGGGAATGCATCCCCGATGGATAGAATCGGCGCAATCTCCCTCTCGAGCGTCGAATCGGCGCCGATATCGTCGCTCACATACACTCTCCTTCCCGGTTTCGAAACCTGGAAGGCAGTATGCGCAAGGATGCGTCGAGGTGCGATCCCAGTCGTACCATGCCAGCAGAGATGTCGAGGCACATTCGTTCATGCTGCAATGCGGGCATCGGAGATGAAAAACAGCCCGTCGGGTAGTCATGGGCGTGCGGGAGCCCGCATCAGTAACCTGCCTCCTCGGTTGTCCCTTCTTTGCATGGTCGTCTACATAAAGGAGGAACCAGCCATGCAGATCAGCATGCTTGCCCTTCTTGGGTCACGGACCGGGGAGGCGAGGGCCTCCGTCGGGACCGCCCCGAGCAACCGGCATATCCAAGGAATGACAAGGCTCGATCGCTGTGCTGGTCAGGATGCCGAAGCGGGCCGTCCGCCAATCGGAATGCGGGTCAGGATGCTGCAACGTGATTCCAGCTGCAGGATACGGCTCCTTTGCGGTTGCCGCAAAACCTGCTGGCAACATTCTTACTATCCGAATGATGTACGCATCCCTTGGGATCGTTTCGCCTGACCAGGGCCATCTTCAGCGCCTCATCGGCCAGCTCGGCAGGCGCCTCTTCCACGCGTAATAGCCCTGGCGGGTCACCTATGCAACCAAAGATACAAAAGGGATCGAATGGCCAGAAAGGATTGTCCTTGCCGACAGGCAATCCTTGACAAACGAGCTTCAGCCTCCTTAAAATTGCGTGGTTTGCCGAACTGAGTCAGCGAAGGAGGGGTGTCGTGGTTGGTCTTTTCCGCACGTGGATGAGCGCCTAAAAAGCGGCGCTGTTATGGCGTCGCGCTGTTTTGCACGCCATTCCACGATTGGACATAACCATGATGTTTGAAACCTCTCGGCGCAGGTCTGTTTCGCTGTGCCATTCATGGCAATTCAAGCTTTGTTTCGTATGGGGCGGGGAGCTCGTGTCGACATTGACGAGCTCGATTCTCCAAATGGGTCTCATTTGGCATATCGCCCTCACGACAGGATCATCTTCCCTCCTCTCCCTGGCATCGTTAGCAGGCTTTCTGCCGATTGCTTTGTTCGGAGTCCTTGCGGGCGCCGTTGTCGACAGACTGCCTTTGAAACGTGTCCTCATCGGCGCCGACCTCTTCGTTGCCGCGGTGGGCGCCGCCTTGGCGATTGCCTCGTTGGCCGGCAGCTTACCTGCGTGGTCAATACTCATCGCCCTGTTTCTCCGCGCAGCTGGCACTTCGTTCTACACGCCGGCCTCCCAATCCCTCACGCCCCATCTCGCCCCGCCAGAGCATCTCGTTCGCCTATCGGGAGTGATGCAAGCGATTCAGTCCGCCGGATACATTCTTGGCGCCGCGCTCGCGGCAGTGATTTATCCCGTGGCGGGCATTACCGCCATGATTGCCCTCGACGTGCTGGGGGCGCTTTTCGCTTCTCTAGCCGTCCTCGCCGCTCAGATAGACGCAGGAGGACTCGACGAAGCCGACCGCAGCTCGTCCTTTTCCAATAAAGTTCGAGAACTTTTCTCTGAGATTTCGGACGGCTACAAGCTGATCAGGGGATACAGGGGGCTGTTCGCCCTTCTTTGGTGCGGGTTCGTCTTCGCTTTCGCGTTCTCCCCACTCGCGGCATTGTTCCCAATAATGACCTTGGGACATTTTGGCGGTAGCACGGGGGATGCTGCTTTGGTGGAGGTCCTTTTCTCCGCAGGCATGCTGGCTGGGTCCGGCATCTTGGCGGCCACGGGAGGGTTCCGCAATAGGTCGCTCACCATGGTCGCCGCGATCGCCGGCTTCGGCATTGCCGCAATCGCATCCGGATCGCTCGGCCCGTCATTGTTCGCCGCTTTCCTGCCGGCGAGCTTTCTTATGGGCGCATGCTCCCCGTTGTACGCGGGAACCCAGACTGCCCTTATGCAGGAGCAGATACCTCCTGAGTACCTAGGCCGCGTTTTCGGCCTCTACGGAACCATCATGGCGTGGGCCATGCCCATGGGCCTCGCGGCCCCCTCCGTTTTTGCGGACCTGCTCGGAGCTCCGTTATGGTTCGTCGGCTCTGGAGCGACCATGGTACTGCTTGCGATGGCTATGCTGCTTGCTCCGAGCGTCCGAAACGTGGGGAAAAGAGATACCGGGCGGATTCAATAGCCCAAGCATTCGAAAAAAGAGGCGGCAGCCATCGGTTCGCGCGTCAGCCTTCAAGCCCTTGCGACGACGAGGTATTGCACCGACATCCCACATCGCGCTCCTTATTCGTCGCCAACTATCATTTTCGGATTTGCCGGCTTGCGCAAGGCCAAAACGCTCGCGCCGGCAATCGGGCAAAGGCGAATAATCGACGTGAACGATTCTTTATTGGCATGGCTGCGCTTCCAGAAAACGACAATACACAAAAGGTGGTTCAACTTATGGAACTCATAGTCAAAGCTAAAGACGTCTTTTTGGAATATGCCGGCCGCGATATTCTGGACATCGAAGAATTGGAAATCTACCCCTACGATCGCATCGGCTTGGTAGGAGACAACGGTGCAGGCAAAACCAGCCTGCTAAAAATCCTGAGCGGCAATCTAACCATTGCGGACGCCGACGTCAGGCGCTTCGGCAGCATTGCCCTCATCGGCCAGCTCGACGAACTCGACCTTGATGCGGCTCAGGACAACGGCGAGATGCTCTCCCGTCTCAACGTCGCCGAAGTGGCGCAGGAGACGATGAGCGGCGGGGAGGAAACACGCGCCAAGATTGCCTCTGCGCTCTCCCAGCATGCAAGCGCGATCTTCGCCGACGAGCCTACGAGCCACCTCGACCAAGACGGCATCCGCCTTCTCGTCGGACAACTCAAGGCATTTGATGGGGCCCTGCTCATCGTGAGCCATGACCGTCATTTTCTCGACCAGGTGGTAGACAAGATCTGGGAGCTCAAAGACGGCGGTATTTCCGAATTCTGGGGTGACTACTCCGACTATCTGCGACAGAAAGAAGAAGAGCGCAAAGCTCAGGCGACTCGATACGAAGAGGCGATGCGCGAGCGCGATCGCCTCGAAGCCGCCATCGAAAAACAGCGGAAAAAAGCACGGCAGGTCGACGCCAAGCGGAAGGGTGCGAAAAAAAGCAACGAGTATGCAGGTCGCTTGGGGCATCAGAAAACAACCGGCACCAAGCAGAAGAAAATGCATCAGGCAGCTAAGAACATGGAAAAGCGCCTCGAAGCGCTCGAAGGGATCGAGGCCCCAGATAGCATTCGCGCCGTGCGCTTCCGCCAGAGCAAGGCCCTGGAACTGCACAGCAAATTTCCCATCTCGGCAGACGATTTCAGCTTGAGCTTCGGCAACTGCGTGCTCTATGACCACGCGAAATTCGAGATACCGCTCGGTGCCAAAGTGGCCATCACCGGTGGCAACGGCACAGGAAAGACCAGCCTGCTGAAGGCAATCGTTCGACGCGCCGACGGTATCAACATCTCTCCCAAAGCAGAGATCGGCTACTTCGAACAGACAGGCTACAAGTTCGACGCCCGCCAGTCTGTGATCTCGTTCATGCAGGATGGTTGCGAGTACAGCATGACCGAAATTCGAGGCATCCTCGCCTCTATGGGAATCGGACCGCGCGACCTGACAAAGGACGTTGGCGTTCTCTCGGGAGGCGAAGTCATCAAGCTGCTACTCGCGAAGATGCTGCTGGGCAGATACAACATCTTGCTCATGGACGAGCCTGGAAATTACCTGGACATCAAGAGCGCCGAAGCCCTCGAGCAGATGATGAGCGCCTATGCCGGAACGATAGTGTTCGTCTCCCACGATAAGAGGCTGGTCGAGAACGTCGCAGACATTATTTACGAAATAAAGGACACCAAGCTAGTCAAAATCTTTCAGCGCGAATAACCCTAAATGAGCAGGATATATTCCCAGAATGGAGACAAAAGGCCTCGAGGGGGGTGCCTCCAGGCCCTGTCGGCGCTCGCCATGACGCGCATGTACTACGACGGCAGCATGGACGACCGCAGCGCCCTCATCGAAGAACAGCGGATCCTGGACAAATCTCAGGGCTTTCTGAAAAAGAGGCAGGTCCTCGCAGCGCTCATGGAGATGAAGATCGGGGGCATGAAAGGGACGCCCATCGCGCTTCCTCGCGGAGCCCAGGGAAACGCCCTCAAGAGGCTGGTCTCTCAGACCCCCAGAGCCGCTGCAAAAGAGCAACTCCTCGAAGCTAAGGTTGAGATGCGCGCGAGCCTACGCTCCGGAGAGTCGAAGCTGAGGTCCGAGGCCGAAGATCGAAAAGGCAAAATCCAACGCATCGCGGCGGTATCCCGGTCAGCCAGGACGCTGCTCACTGATGGGACCGACTGCTGGCTCATCGACGATCAGACAGATTAGGAAAGACAAAGAGGCGGGCAATTGCCCGCCTCTTACTACATCACCCACTTGAACACGGCGCGGAACAGCCAGACGAAAAAGCCCAGCGTGACCTTAAGTGCCGCCATGAGGAACCTACCAAGCCTCTTCATCGACGTCACCCCAATCTTCCTTGACCTTGCGGGCGCCCTCGTCGGCGCCCTCTTCCTTCTCCTCCGCGAGCAGCCTCGCCAGCTCGTCGGGCACGCCCGGGACCTCCGCCCTCCCCAGAGCGCGCTGCAGGTCCCTTATCTGCGACTTCAGCGGTTTTGAGGGAGGGCCCACGTGCTCGCGGTAGCAGGCGCCGATCGCGGCCGCGTCGCACAGGTATCCCCGCACACGGGCGAACGCCTCGTCGCCGTCGAGCAGGACGCGCCGGGCGCGCCCGAGCTCGGCCTCCGAGGCCAGCATGAAGCGCCAGCCGCGGGACCTGCGCGCGGCCGGTATGCCGTCCGCGGGCGCGTCGGCGCGCCAGTCGTCGCGCACCTGGTGCCAGTTCGCCGTGAGCCAGAGCCCCTTCTCGGGCTCATCCCTCATCTCGAGCTCGAACTCCGTGAGCATGTTCGCGCCGGTGAACGGCGACCCCTCCGTGAACGAGAGCGTGTCGAACAGCGTCGTCCTGCCGCCCTCGTACTCTATCCTCACCATCATCTCCGGCCCCTCTCCCTGCGCTGGTCCTGCTGGGCCCGCTGCCGCTCGGCGGCGAGTATGCGCTGCTGCTCGTCCCCGCGGCGCCCGTCGCGCAAGCTTCCCTCGGCCGCACCGCGCCCGCCATCGTCCCCGTATCGGGTCTTGAGGGGCATGAGCCCGTTCTCTGCCATGTAGGCACGGGCGGCCCCGAGGCGGCGGTACCCCTCGCCGCCCGCCTGGCCGCGGCGCTCGAGCGTCGCCATCCTGAGGCCGAACTCCTCGATCGACTCGACGTCGAACTTCGCGCAGGTCTCGAGCACCGAGGAGAGCCTGCTCAGCTCCGAGAGGTCGTTGAGCTCGAGCGCGCGCTCGGCTGCCGCGCGGATGCGCGCGGCGCTCGCGTCCGTGGGACGGTAGGCGCCCCCGCGCTCGAACCGCCGGCGGAGCATCTCCTTGCCGTAGACGAACCCCAGGCGCTCGCCGCTTACCTTCTTGGACGGCTCCTCGGCGAGGCTGAACACCCAGTCGTCCCGCCGCGCCTTGGCCGAGTTGTCGGCGACGTGCACGCCCAGGGCGTCGAGGATGCCGAGGAACTCCGCCTCGTCGCGCGCCGTGGTCTTGGCGAGCGCGACGCGGGCGCGGATGTCGCCGACCCACGAGTAGCCGCCCGAGCGCATGATCTCCTTCTCGGCCCGGCCCAGGTAGACGCTCCTGCGGCTCCTGGGCTCGCACGCGCCGACATGCCCGCGCGCCTTCGAGGGAGATTCGGGTGCCCGGTCGTTGGAGAGCCCCGACAGCCCGCGCTCGCGCGCCATGTCCTGAAGGTCGCGGTTGAGGTCCTCGGGGTGCTGGGTCTGCATGCGGTAGCCGGTGCGGAGGTTGGCGTTGTTCACGACGATGTGCGCGTGCGGTATGCCGCGGGCGTTGTCGTCGTGGTAGACGATGGCGATCTCGTGGTCGCCGAAGTGCCTGAGCGCCCACGAGCACGCGAGCTCGCGCAGCGCCGCCAGGTCGATGTCGTCGCCGGGGTCCGGCGAGAGCACGAAGTGCTTGAACGTGCGCGCGGGCTTGCCCCGCCAGGGTGCGTCCGTGCCGAACGCGGCCCGCGTGGCGTCCATCTCGGCGTCCCAGGCGCAGGCCTCCTTGGCGCCTTCCCCCAGCGCGCCGGCGTCGCGCTCGTCGTAGCTCAGGTTGAACAGGTCGCGCGCGAGGGCGCGGCCTCCCTTCTCGAGGTAGCGGCGGATGCCTCCGGTCGAGCCGTGGCCGCTTATCGGCTTCAGGATCGGCATGGCGAGCCCTCCACGAGCGAGTCGGCGCCGATGCGACCGAGCTCCGCCGTCATCTCGCGGGCCGCGGCGTTCACGTCGGCGAGCTCGCGCTCGATCGTCGGGACGCTCTCCGCGACGAGGTCGCGGTCGACGTGCCCGTGGCGCGCGTGGAAGTTGATGAGGTTCATCGCGTGCACGGCCTGGTTGTAGTGGTAGCCCCACTTCGTGAGCTCGCGCGACATCGCCCACAGGGCCTTCCGGTCCACGAGTATGCGGTGCTCGTCTCCCGCGTTGGCCTCAGTCGACAGCGGTATGCGCACGAGGTAGCGCAGGTACTCCGACTTGCTGAGCCCGGCGCGCTCGCACCGCTCGCAGAGCGCGTCGTAGTCGCCTCCCTCCATGCGGAACGTGACGCGGCGCTCCTTGCCTTTGGCGGCGCCGGCTTCCTCTTCCATGGCGGATTCCTTTCCTCGGGCCCGCCGCGCGGCGGGCGCGTCTCTCTAGGGGCGCGGGGGATCCCCCGCAGGCGGCGGCCCGGCTCGGGCGCCGCCTCTGGGACCGGGCCTCGCGGAAGCGGGCTCCCGAACGGCCCGCGGCATGACGGGTCCGAGGCCGCCCGGTCCCCAAGTGCTATGGACGCCCGACGCGATGTCGGACGCCATAGGCTACTTGCTGGATTTCGAATGCGAGGCCCTTCTTCGGACCTTCCGGGCTCCTGCGCCCGCCTCCGCGTAGGGCGCGGTCATGAGCGCCATCTCCCGCAGCAGCGAGAGGTCGGCAGCGCTCGGGCTCTCGGGCGGGCTCTCGAGGAAGTCGGCCACGAGCCTCGCGGCCTTCGCGATGCGCCCGTCGGGGCCGGCCTGCGTTTTGCTCTCGCTCCTCACGTAGTCGGAGAGCTCCCGCTTGGTGCGCCGCCAGGGCTCCATCGCGGCGTGCATCTCCGCCTGGCGCTCCTTCGGCATGCCCGCGAGCGAGCGCACCGCCTCGGCGCTGAGGTTGCCTCGGTCGGCCTCGGCGGCCCACTCGGGCGAGAGGTCCTCGGCGATCCTGCGGGCAAGCCTCTCCTCGCGCGCGATGGTCTTGCCGGAGACCTTGCGGCCCGTCTGCCGCTCGATGATGGCGGCCTTCACGTCGTCGACGCGCATGCCGGAAAGCGACGGGTCCTCGGAGCGCAGGCGCACGGCGTCGCCCCTGAGCGCCTCGGTCGCGGCGGCGCGCTCGGTCACGGTGAGCGCGCGGGTGAAGTAGTTCGCGGCGTGGAGCAGCGTCACCGCCCGCTCGTCGTCGATGCCCTCTATCACGCGGCAGGGCATCCTCTCGTAGGCGGGGTCGTCCTTGGCGAGCAGCGCGTAGGCGGCCTTGCGGCGGTGCCCGGAGACCATCTGCCACGAGCCGTCTCCGACCTTGCGCACCAGCGGCAGGTCGGTGAGGCCGTCCTGGCGTATCGACTCGGCGAGCTCGGCTATGCCGGCCGGGTCCATGGAGTAGGCGGCGTTCGCCGGGTGGTCGGCGATGTCGGCCACCGCGATCTCGGACACCGGGTAGCGCCCGCGGGTGCGGGACGCGCCGTCGAGGAGCCCCGTGATGGTGAATCCCGCGGCCACCTGGCTAGGCGAGCTCACGGTACACCTCGTCGGCGAGGGCCTCGTAGTCGCGCGCGGGGCGGCTCCCCGGCTCGAAGGCGGCCACCGGCTTCCACTGCCAGCTGCCCTCGCAGACCTTGCTGCTCGCGTGTATGACCGTCTCGAACTGCTCGTCTGGGAAGAACCCGTCGAGCACGGCCGCGCCCGTGGCCTCGGCGTTGGTCATGCGGCCGGGCACGCAGGTGCGCAGTATCTTCCATCTGGGCGTGGGCATGCGCAGGGCGTCCGCGATTGAGCGCGTCGCCTCCACGGTGAGCGCCGTGCCGCGCATCACGGTGGAGTCGAGCTTCACGGGGATGACGACCATGCCGCCCTCCGCGGCGGCGAGGTAGGCGTTGAAGGCGAGCCTGCGCATCACGGGGCTGCAGTCGATGAGGCAGACGTCGTAGGAGCCCGAGGCGTCGTCGAGGGCGAACTTGAGGCGCTGCTCGCGCAGGAGCATCTCGTTCTGGTCGACGAGGTCGATGGTCGAGGCCACCACGTCGAGGCCCTCCCCGGCGGCGTAGGCGACCTCCTCCACGGGGGCGCCGCCGTAGAGCAGCTCGACCGAGGTTCGCCGCTCGGAGGCGGCCCGGTCGTAGAGGCCGAAGAAGTCGGTTGCCGACGCCTGCGGGTCGAGGTCGACGAGCAGGGTCCGGAGGCCCCGGGCGGCGAAGATCGCCGCCAGGTTCACGGCGGTCGTCGTCTTGCCGACGCCGCCCTTGTAGTTGGAAATGGCTATCGTGCGCATGGGTCGCGTCCTCTCTAGCGTGGGGCGCGCCTCGCCGCATCCGGTCCGGCGCGCCCCGAGTCTCGGAGCGTCGGGACAAAACCGTACGGATTTGTCCGACAAGCGGAGTGTACCACGAAAACGTACGGATATGTACGTTTTCATGGTACAAGGGGCGGATTCGGGGAAACCCGGCCCCGGGAGCCCGGGGCCGGGCGCGCCGCCTAGGAGAGCGGCTCCATCTCGCCGAAGCAGTTGACGTGGTGGCGCAGGAGCGCTCGGTTCTCCTTGACGACCATCATCGCCACCTCGTCGAAGCGGACCGGGGTGTCGGCGTAGTCGTCGCCGTTGCCGGCGAGCCACGTCGCCGCCAGCGCCTCGCGCAGCCCGCGCGCCCTGTGGGCCTCGGGGAAGCCGTCCGTCCCGATGCGGACCGTGGCGTCGACGAACACCAGGGTCCCGTCCTCGTCCACCGCCACGAGGTCGATCCCGCCGATGCCCTCGGGCCCCTGCCAGGCCTCGTCGACGGTCTCGTAGCCCTTGCGCTCGAGGAAGGCCTTGACCGCGCCCATCGCCTTTTCCTTCATGTCGTTCATGTCTTGCTCCTTAGACTCCGAGGCCCGCCCCTGTGGCGTGCCTTGCGCCGCGTGAGTCGCATGCAGCGCGGGCGTGCCTGCAAGGGAGGAAGCGAAGTCGGACGTGGATATAGGAGTCTCCCGACGGCAGTTTTTCGCGTTGTTCGCGCGCGCAGCGCATGGGGCGAAGAACCCGAAAAAGTGTCGCGGCCCTTGCTGGCCGCCCGCCGGCGTGCGACCCTGCGCGTCCAAGGAGCGCCGGGGCGGGTTTCGGGTCGGAGGGGCGGAGGCGTGCGGCATGGAACCGGCCATGGGCGCCGAGACCCTCCGGGCATGGGATGCGGCCCGTCGGCGGTTGCCGGGGCGCTCGCGAGGGTTACGTCGGGACGTCGCGTGGAGGACGGAGGCGCGTTTCCGAGTCGCGGCGCCGCTACCCTAATCGGGACGGCCTCTCCCGTGCCGCTTGCGGCCGATGTGCGCACGAGATCGCTGGCGGTGAGGCTTTTCGTTGCGCGGAACGGCTACGGTGCTGCGCGACACGTCCGTTTGCTTATGTGTGATAAAGAAGCAATAGAAGTGCAAAAAATTTTGCCGTTCCTA
>CAJKLK010000006.1:0-125195 GCA_905200715.1 uncultured Collinsella sp.
AGGCGAAATCGATGTTTCGAAGGTCGATCTCACGCAGTTAAATAGCCATTTAGCTAAGTCTCTACGGCAGCTCGGACACCATGTCTCGCCGCATAAAAACGGGGCAACTCGCGCCCCTGCGAGCTGCCCCATACCCCCGGCCATCACGCTTCAGCGCCAACCGACACCACTCCCCTACTTCCCAAATAGCGCACCCAGTAGGCCGCGGCGTTTGGGCTTCTCCTCTCGGTAAGAACCCTCCGCCACCGCTGTAACCTGCCGCGGCAGTTCGCCGCCTCCGCGGCGTACGATCTGGTATAGGAACGGCGATTTAACGTATTTGACCTCGATGGGCGTGGCGTGCACGGTGCTTTCACTCGACAGCATCACGTTGGGATTGAGCGGTGCCACCACATGCGTCTCGCGCTTGTCGCTAAACACCACCGCCGCCGCGCGACCCGTCTGCCCGTTCACGGCGATGCGCACTTGCTCGCCGTCGCGGCTGTCCGTCGCCGGACGATCGACAAAGTAGACCGGCACCATCACCAAGCCGTCCTTGTGCTTGCGGGCCTTGCGCGCCCAGGCGCGGATGCTCTTTTTATTGAGCCCCAGCACCGCCTCGGCATCGTTGCCGGCAATATCGAGCGCCAGCTTATCAATGACCACCTGGTCCTTGGTGGACGCATCGACGGAAACGACGCGGAAGTCGCCTTCCTGCATAGCGGGATCGAAAGGCCCCACCTTGCCAAAGTCCCACGGCTCCAAAATGCCCATAAGGCGAACATCCAGGTAGTTAGCCCTGGGATATGCCCAGTCGAGAACCTCGTAGTACACCAGGGTCTCCTTGCTCAAGCCCTTGCCCGGGAAGGACGCCATCATGCGCAGGTCCGCTAGCGCCATGGGGAAATAGAAGAGCATCATGTCGTTTTGGATCGCGTCTTCCACGTCGTGCCCGGCAAAGGCCTCCGGGTACTGGCGCACCAGCTGCAGCGCGTTGGCACGTGCCTGCTGCGGCGATATCTCACAGGGGACGCCCTGTTCGGGAACGTATTCGGCACCCACGCCCATGGCCAGGCGCTTACTAAACGTGCCGGGCTTGAGAAGGTCAGCCATACCGATTTTGTTGCCGCAGGACGGGCACTCAAACACGCGCTGGGTCGATGACCCCTCAAAGGACGCGCCGCAGAAGGGGCAGGGAATGCTCACGTGCGTCGCCTCTTGGAACTCCTGCGCCGTTCCGCGATCTTCCCACAGCAGATGCTCCAGAACCGACTGATTGCGCCAGTGCGAATTGAAGAAATACCAGTCCGGGTCCTCTGGGCGCTCGAGCTGCGAGACGTGCGTGAGCTTGAGCAGCCCGTCAACCACCGTCAGCGGCGTATGACGGATACCCAAGGCGCTCTTGGGCTCTCCGGCATCCGCTTGCCACGGAATAACCGTTTCGCAATAGGCGCATTCAAAACTGCGCTTTGCCTGGTGCGAATACATGGGGCCGCCGCATTTTTGGCATTTAATGGCAAACATCTCGTCCATGGAAACGTCCTCCTTTGCACAGGGCTGTCGACATTAAGTATGTCGAGCAAATCGGCGCGTGCCCATACCCATGTGGCCCAAAATGGAGCACTCGGTCGGACGGGAAGGCGCAGTGAACTCGAAGGCGCGCGGGCAGTCGTCCCCTTCCGCCTCGCGCCCGTTAGCGCCGGCAGACCATTGCTGCATTTTCTGAGCATCGGTACACGTTGCGTCTGTGCGAGCTACACTATCCCCTTAAACATGATTGTGAGGACGATCGTTATGCTATTTGTAAATCGGCTGGTACATACGCTTGTTCCCGGCAGCGAAAGCAAGCCGGTCGATACCTCCTGCCGCACCAACGCGGGTTTTGCCGCAAGCCTCATCTGCATCGGCCTCAACATTACGCTGTGCCTGGCCAAGGGTATAGCCGGTCTGCTCGCGGGCTCCGTCTCGCTTATCGCCGATGCCTTCAACAACCTCTCCGACGCCTCGAGCAACATCGTGAGCCTGCTCGGATTCCGCCTTGCCAGCCGCCCGGCCGATGAAGGCCACCCCTATGGCCACGGCCGCTACGAGTACCTGGCGGGGCTGTTTGTCGCCGTTCTCGTTTGCGCCGTCGGTATCAACCTGATCCTGGAGTCGGCCACCAAGATCATCAAGCCCTCCCCCACCGCGTATTCGGCGCTCTCCATGGCAGCCCTTGTCCTGTCCATGCTCGTCAAGTTTTGGATGGCGGCGTTCAACCGCACGCTGGGCAACCGCATCGATTCCGAGACGCTTATCGCCACGGCGCAGGATTCCAAAAACGACGTCATTGCCTCGGCCTCGGTCCTGGCCGCAGCGCTTATTTCGCAGACGACTGGCTTTGACCTCGATGGCTGGGCAGGCCTGGGCGTGGGCATCTTCATCTGCATCAGCGGCATGGGCCTGGTGCGCGACGCCATCAGCCCGCTGTTGGGGCAAGCGCCCGACCCCAAGCTCGTCCAGGCAATCCGCGACAAGATTATGTCGTATCCGCAGGTCCTAGGCACGCACGACCTGATGGTGCACGACTACGGCCCCGGCCGCCAGTTTGCCAGCGCACACGTGGAAATGCCCGGCGAGGGCGATGCCTTTGAGCACCACGAGATCCTGGACACCATCGAACACGACATCAAGCATCAAATGGACATCGCCATCACACTGCACTGCGACCCCATCGCCACCACCGGCGACGACCTGCGCGGCTGGGTCAAGCGCGGCGTCATGCAGATCGATCCCGCGCTCTCCATTCACGACCTGCACGAGCACGACGGGTTCGTTTCGTTTGACCTGGTGCGTCCCGACGGCTTTGACATATCCGACGAGGAGCTGCTGGAGCTCGTCACGCGCATCGTGCACGAGCGCCGGCCCGATGTCTCGTGCGTCGTCACATTTGACTCGGGCTTTAGCTCGCCCGACCGCCCGGCCGAGCAGCTGTAATCGACAGCAAAACGGGACGCAGGACCGCCGACCAACGCGCCTATGCGCCCGGTCACGCGATCCTGCGTCCCGTTTTTGCACCGCTAAGACTCTAGCTGCTCGACCGCTAGTTCCCCTGCACGCCCGAAATGCCGTTTTGCAGGGCATCCCAGGCGTTCGTTGCCATATCGCCCAGGTTCTGTGCGGTATCGCCGAGATTCTGAGCCGTGCCACCCAACTCTTGGGCCTTATCTCCAAGCTCCTGGGCCTTGTTGCTCAGGTCCTCCAGCGTGTTAGAGCTCGAGCTGTCCGTGGTGCCTTGATCACCGGACGCATTGCTCGACGAGCTTTCCTTGCGCGTGAGCTGAATCTCGAGGTTACCGTTGTCGTTATAGTAGGCAGACGTCACGACCCAGTTGGCATCGACAACGGGCGTCGAGCCGTCGTCGGTCAGAATCACGGCGTTCGAAAGATCGGCCCCGCGCGACTTGAGGAGCTTTTTGGCGTTGGACCAGTACTGGCCCGGGATATCGCTCAGGTCGACGGCGCCGGACTGGGTAGTCTCGGTCTGCTCGGCCGTGGTATCAGTCGTGGCGCCCCGCTTGTTGAGCATGCCCGACACGATGGCAAACACAACCGACAGGGCAAAGAAGATCGCCAGCACGATCAGGATTTTCTTGATCACGCTCGACGAACGCGAAGGCTTCTTCTCCTCGTCCTCACCATACTGAGGGATGGACTTGGGATACTCGCGATAGGGCTGACGCGCATACGGATCGCGTGACTCATAACGAGGCTGGGCCTGTGCCGTGCGCGGCATATATGTCGTCTGCTGAGGTTGCGGAATGGGATTTTGCAGCAGGTCATCATAAGGGTCTGCCGCCGCGTTGCCGTAGGAGCTCTGCGACGAGGCACCATACGGATCCTGCGCTGCATTCCCGTAATTCACAACGCGCGTGGGATCGGCCGAGGCCTGGGTCGCATCGGCCGAAGCGTATCGGGCGTCCGGCATGGCGCGGGTCCCATCGACGCCATTGCCCGTCCGCGGGGAGCCGTAGCCACCCATTACGGTCGTCTTATCCTGGTCCATGCAACGTTTCCTTTCCGTCGCCTGCAAGCATCAAGTTATCCATGCATTCTACCCGCGCAAAAGCCTATGATGGGCAAAGCCCGCCGGTATCTACAAGACATGCGCGGCCGACGGTCACAAGCGAATCGAGGAACGTCATGGCAACAAGCAAGCTCATCAAAGACACAACGCGCGCCGAGCGCGAGGAGATCATTAAGCTGGCACTCGCGGGCTGCGGCAACGGCAGCTGCGATAACTGCGGAAGCTGCAGCTTGGGAGCCGGCGACCCGTACGGCACCTACCAGCCTACATTGACGGCGAGATGGAAATCGCTGATATCAACATGATGGTCGCCGAGCGCAACGCCAAACTCTTCGGCCTCCAGCGCGGCTAATGATCTCTTCTTGGGCAGTGCGCCAAAAAATGCGCCCATCTACTACGTTTAACCCAAGGGTGCCAACCATAGCCATATTTGTGTTAACAAAACCGCAGGTAAACGTCTTGCCGCATTGTTAAAAAACGATCCATGGTTGGTCCAACCCTGGCAAACGTAGTAGATGGGCGCTTTTCGTGGCGCGGCTGGCCCAGATAGCTTATTTCGGAGCCAATTTGCATCAAAAAGTCCCCGGCGGCGCTGTGTTTTGCGCTACCGGGGGACTTTGTAATTCGCTTCTTGCGGCTTTACTCTACTCGTTGGGTACGTACGTGGCCTTGGCTCGCTCGGGCGTTACATCCTGACCGCAGGAATAGTTCGAATCGAAGGCATGCGCAACCAAGTCGTGGGTATCCCATGCCATGCAGTCAAACTCACCAGTATCGAGGACGATGATGTAGCCCTTGCCGTCGTAGTAGAAATGATCCTCGGTGTAGTTATCGTCATCGTCGATGTTGTCTTCGGACACGGAGTCCATATTCGGCTTTGCCGTCTTAATTGCCTGCTTGGCCTCGCTCTTGAGGGTGTCATACGAGAGCCCATGCTGCGCAAGTGAGTCCTCGAGCGAAACCTGCTCACCCGTCTTGAGATTGTAGTACGCCGACCTTGTCACTCGCTCCGATCGATACGGAGGTTGATAGCTATCGGTGTAGGTTCGCACGCAGGCGATATCGCCGTCAATCGAGACGATCTCGGCGGTATACATCATGGTCACGCGGCTGTCCTCGTCATCCATCGAGGCCTGCTTGCTCGCATCGAGCGTATCCGCGACCAACTGAACCATATCTTTGTTGAACTTGGCGACACCCACGCCCTGGCCCCTTACCTGAGGATAGGTCCACGTAGCCGAAATCTGGCACGTGTCATCGGGGGACGGGTTCAGCGGGCCTTCGCCAACCGCGGCCGTAAAGTTGACGTCCTGCGTGGCAGAGACGGCCTCATAGCCCACCTGCGCATCGTCGCCGGCGTCCTTCGACTTCAGCTGCTCCAGCGTCGTGGCCACCGTTGCGATGGTGCTGGCTACGCTCTCCTCGGTGCTGGTAAGCACGGCGCTCAGCTCGGACACTTCATTGGTGCCGGCAATCTTCGAATCGCTTATCGGTGCCGGACCGGCAACGGCGCCAAAAGCCTTACCATCGTAGGCATCAAATTCGCACTCATAGCCATCACGAGATTCGTCCATTCCGACTGGAACCTCTTTGACGTTGATCCTCTCCCCGTCATGCAAATATCGCCTGAACCCATAGGTGCCATCGTAATCGTATACACGGAGCGAAACGCCAACGCACATAACGTCAACCCAGATATCGGGCTCATATACTTTCTCGATTTTACCGTCGCGGTATGCCCAAACTTCGGCCTTAGCGGCGGTGGCGCCATTAGTGTTGAAGAGCGGCTCATCAGAATACTCAATCAGGAGTTCGTCCTGACCATCCCCGTCAAAGTCAATGAGCTTGGCATAGGCAACGCCCTGGGCTCCATACGTCGAAGAATCATCAATCGCGACAGCCTCGCCCTCGCCGTACTTTTTCTGGTACTCGAGGATCTTGTCGGTGAACAGCTCGTTTGCCGTCTTGACCGCTGCCTTGGCAGAGGCCTTGGCCTCCTTCTTGGACTGCGTGAGCTCAACGTTCTTAGGGGCGTCCGAGCCTTCCTTGGCATAGTCCACCTTCATGGTGGTCGTGCTCTTCTTTTTGCCCTTGCCTGAGGTGATGGTCATCTGGTACTTCTGGTCGGGCGGCTCGCCAAAGTCCTCCATGGCAAAGCCGTCCTCGCCATCCACTTTGATGGTGTAGCTCTTGCCCTTGCCGGACACCGGCGCCAGCTCGACGGTATAACTCTTGAGCTTTTTGCCCTTGCTGTTCTTAGGGAGAATCTTGGTCTCGCATGCGCAGACAACGTAGCCCTTGCCGCCCGAAGTCACCTCGGACGACGAGCCGATGCGCGGCACGATGACGATTGCCGCTACGATGACGACAACGGCAACGCCGCCGATAACGGCAGCGACGATACGGCCCCTGTGCCTGGGCTTCTTGGGCTGCGGCGTCGGAACAAACGGCTGAGCGGCCTCAGCAGGCTCGGTCATAGGCTCCTCATAACGAGGCTGCGCCGCCATATGAACCGGAGCACCCTGAGGAGCTTGCTGTACCACAGGAGCGGACGCCGGCGCGTCCTCCACCGGAAACGCCACGGGCTCCGCTTGGTCCTCGGCGTCACCCACGCGAGCCCCGCAGCTCGTGCAAAACGTGGAGCCGTCGGGTATCTGAGCTCCGCACTTGGTGCAATACATCGCATCTCCCGTCTCTCGTCGCAGCCGCAATGCGCCCGCGCAGTTCTTCCAACTACACCGTACGAGAGAAATCACGATTCTTGTTGCGCAACATTGCCGCCACGTCCAAAACTATGCCGGTTTACTACGATAAATCGCCCGAACCTGAGCACGCTACTTTGCAGAAAAACAAAACCGCAGGTAGACGAATCGGTCATTATCGGAAAATCCAGATATGGTCGAGGTATACCGATTCATCGTAGTAAACCGGCATAGTTTTGGACGAACGACCCCATACGGATAGCCTCATTGACCCAACAGCCGCAAAATGATCCGTTTTCCTCCGTCCCCAAGGGATCAAAAAGCCCCGCCGGGCCTTGGTAGGCGCGGCGGGGCGGGCAAGCGGCTATGAGCAGCAGGCTTAGAACAGGCCGGTGATATTGCCGTCGTTGTCGACGTCGATGTTCTCGGCCGCGGGAACCTTGGGCAGGCCCGGCATGGTCAGAACGCTACCGGTCAGCGCGACCACAAAGTGGGCACCAGCGGAAACCTTGAGCTCGCGCACCGTGATGCGGAAGCCCTCGGGAGCGCCCAGCGCCTTGGCGTTGTCGCTAAAGCTGTACTGCGTCTTGGCCACGCACACCGGCAGGTTGCCAAAGCCGTTCTCGCGCAGCTCGGCGAGCTGACGTTTGGCAGCCGGCGTAAAGTCGACGCCGTCGGCGCGGTAGACCTTGGTGGCAACAGCCTCCAGGGCGTCGGCCACATCGGCACCGTCCTCGTAGGCAAACTTGAGCTCGCTCGGCTGCTCGATCAGGCGCATGACCTCATCGGCCAGGTCGAGCGCGCCCTCGCCGCCCTTAGCCCAAACCTCGGACAGCTTAACGTTGACACCGAGCTTCTGGCACTCGGACTCGATGAGCGCAAGCTCGGCCTCGGTGTCCGTCGGGAAGCGGTTGATGGCGACCACGCAGGGCAGACCGTAGACATTCTGAATGTTGTCGACGTGGCGCAGCAGGTTGGGCATACCAGCCTTGAGGGCCTCGAGGTTCTCTTCGTTGAGGTCGGCCTTGGCAACACCGCCGTTGTACTTAAGCGCGCGGGCAGTGGCGACGACCACGACAGCGCTGGGGCGAACGCCCGTCATGCGGCACTTGATGTCGAGGAACTTCTCGGCACCCAGGTCGGCGCCGAAACCGGCCTCGGTAATCGCGACGTCGCCAAAGCGCATGGCCATGCGGGTGGCCATGATGGAATTGCAGCCGTGGGCAATATTGGCGAAGGGACCGCCGTGAACAAACGCAGGCGTACCCTCGAGTGTCTGCACCAGATTGGGCTTGAGCGCATCCTTGAGCAGTGCGGCCATAGCTCCCTGAGCCTTAAGGTCACGGGCGCGGACGGGCTCGCCGGCAAAGCTGTAGCCGACAACAATCTCGCCCAGGCGCTCCTTGAGGTCATTGATGCTCGTGGACAGGCACAGGATTGCCATGACCTCGGAGGCAACAGTGATGTCGAAGCCATCCTCGCGCGGCACTCCCTGGGCCTTGCCGCCAATGCCGTCGATAACATGGCGCAGCTGACGGTCGTTCATGTCGACGACGCGCTTCCAGGTGATGCGCTTAACGTCGATGCCGAGCTGGTTGCCCTGCTGAATATGGTTATCGAGCATGGTTGCCAGCAGGTTGTTGGCGGCACCGATGGCATGGAAGTCGCCGGTAAAGTGCAGGTTGATGTCCTCCATGGGGATGACCTGGGCCCAGCCGCCGCCGGCAGCACCGCCCTTGACGCCAAAGACGGGGCCGAGCGAAGGCTCGCGCAGGGCCACGGCGCTCTTGACGCCGCGACGGCGCAGACCGTCGGCCAGGCCGATGGTCGTGGTGGTCTTACCCTCGCCCGCAGGCGTGGGGTTGATGGCAGTCACGAGGACGAGCTTGGCCTGGTGATCAGTTGGCTCGTTGAGCAGGGAATAGTCGACCTTTGCCTTGTCAAAGCCGTACGGAATCAGATGCTTAACGTCGACGCCGGCGTTCTTGGCCACCTCGGTAATAGGCAGCGGCGTAACAGAACGTGCGATTTCGATGTCAGTAGGCATGGGCGGTCCTTTCGTTACCGGATGAGAAAAAGACCAATCCAGCATAGCACGGGCGCGCAATAGTAAAACACCCGTAACCGACGAACGGCGATATGTTTACCCGATGCCCAGCGATAGCCTACAAACCCGTCCTAGACGGTCGGCTCAATTCCTAAGTGCTCAAAGGTGCGAAGCGTTGCCTGGCGACCCTGCGGTGTGCGAATCATCAATCCGCACTGCAGCAGATAGGGCTCGTAGACATCCTCAAGCGTACCCGGGTCCTCGCCCACCGCACTGGCAAGCGTGGTCAAGCCAACGGCACGGCCGGAGAACGTCTTGGCGAGTGTCTCCAAAATGCGAATGTCCATCCAGTCCAGACCAAGCTCATCGATCTCAAAAAACTCGAGCGCCTGACGGCAGATATCGAGCTCGATGGGACCATTGCCGCGCACCTGCGCATAGTCGCGCACGCGCTTGAGCAGACGGTTGGCAAGACGCGGCGTGCCACGCGAGCGCGAGCCGATCTCGAGCGCGCTGGGATGGTCGATTGTCACGCCCAGAATGGTCGCCGAGCGTGTCACAATCTGGGCAAGCTCCTCGACGGTGTAGTAATCCAAGCGATACGAAATGCCAAAGCGATCGCGCAGCGGGCCGGTCAGCATGCCCGAACGGGTCGTGGCCGCCACCAGCGTAAACTTAGGAATATCCAGGCGAATCGAACGCGCCGCAGGACCCTTGCCGATCACGATATCGAGGGCAAAATCCTCCATCGCAGGATACAGGACCTCCTCGACCGAGCGGTTGAGGCGGTGGATCTCGTCGATAAACAGCACGTCGCCCGGTTGCAGGTTTGTAAGGATGGCAGCCAGGTCACCGGTACGCGCAATGGCCGGACCACTCGTCGTCTTGATCTGAGCGCCCAGCTCGTTGGCGATAACCGTAGCCAGCGTGGTCTTGCCCAGACCCGGAGGGCCCGAGAAGATCACATGGTCGAGCGTCTCGCCACGGCTCTGCGCCGCCTCGATGAGCACGCGCAGGCTCTGCTTGATGTGCTCCTGGCCGCAGTAGTCGTCCAGGCGCTGGGGGCGCAAGGTGCGGTCGACATCGAGGTCCTCGGGCGTCAGCTCCGAGCCCACCATGCGCTCACCGTGCGCCATGGATGCCGCCGGCGAGTTGCCAGGCGTCGCCCACAGGTCCTGAGAGTCATCGGCTTCCCACATCACGCATCCATTCCGAGTCGCTTAAGCGCCGCGCCGAGCAGATCCTCGACACGCATATCCTGCCCATCATACCCGCTCAGGGCAACATCGGTCTCCTGCGGGCTAAAGCCCATGGAAAGGAGCGCCGCACGGGCGTCATCGATCGCCGAAGGAGCGGCGGCGGGAACCGGCATCGAAACCTGGCCGGGAATCACGTCGACCGGCACAAAGCCCTTGTCCTTGGCAAAGGTACTCTTGAGCTCCAGGATCAGACGCTGCGCGGTCTTTTTGCCCACACCGGGAACCTTGGCCATGCCCTTGTCATCCTCGGCCATTACCAGGGAATACAGTTGCCCCACGGTATAGGTGGAAAGCACGGCGAGCGCCAAGCGCGGGCCAACGCCCGAGACGGACACGAGCCGGTCGAACATCGTGCGCTCATCCTTAGAGGAAAAACCGAAAAGTGTCATGGCGTCCTCGCGCACCTGCATGCGCGTGTAGAGGCGGACCTCGCCGCCGGGCGTCGGCAACGTGGCCGCAGTGCTGCCCGAGATGCCGAGCTCAAAGCCCACGCCCGATACATCGACGACGGCCGAGCTCATCGTGGCCTCGACAAGCGTTCCATGGAGCTGGGAAATCATCAGTATCCGGTTCCTCTCTGTTGATAGAACTCACCGCCGGTAAGCGCCCGGGTGCGGCTGAGGTTAACGTGGCAGATGGCGCAGGCCAGGGCATCGGCGGCATGGTCGGGATGCGGGTCGTGATCGAGCTGTGTGAGCGTACGCACCATGTAGGCGACCTGCCGTTTGTCCGCGGCGCCGGTGCCCACCACAGCCTGCTTGATCTGCATGGGCGTGTACTCGCCAATCTCGAGCGCGCATTCCGAAAGCGCCACGAGTGCAGCACCGCGGGCATGCGCCGTAGGGATAGCCGAGCGAACGTTGGCGCCAAAGTAGATGCTCTCGATAGCAGCGGTATCGGGTCGATAACGCTCCACGACACCCTTGAGGTCGCGGGCGATGTGAGACAGGCGCACCGCGAGCGGGCTTCCGGCACTGGTCTCAATACAACCGTAGGCACGACAGCGAACCTCTCCGCGCCGTTCCTCGATAATCCCCCAACCCGTATGGGCCAAACCGGGGTCGATACCCAAAATGACCAAGCCAACCTCCCCTCGCCACAAGCACGACGCAAGACAAGGCCCCGCGCACTATTCACGAACGTCTGTTCTAGAATAACACAACGGCGACCGTATCTAGCAAGCAAGGTTGAACCATAGGTTGAGCATACGCAAGCGGGCACGCAGCGACCTAGTTCTGGCTAAAGAACGGAAACTGCCTCGGATCAACCGGTGGATGCGGCATCGGTCCGCCCTGGGGTCCACTCTGCGGGCCACCCTGGCCGCCCATCATCTTATCGATGGCGTCCTGGACCTCGCCCTCAAACTTCTTCATGCCCTCGTGCAGACGACGCTGGCCATCCTCGGAGCGCAGCTCCTCCATCTGCTCGGGCGAAATACCCAGCAGCTCGCCCAAAATGCCCATCATCTCACCACGCATGCGCTCGCTTGTATCCTCGTCGGCAAAGCGGTTCACCTCAGCGCGCGCCAGCGAATCGACCGTCATGCGCTCCTTTCCGCTCAGCCCCAGGTCGGACCACGCGAGCATGTACGGCCAGGCACGCTCGACAAACGAACGGGCCGAGACGATCGGCGCCGTCGGCAGCTGGCGGCGGGCGGCCTCTCCCTGGCGCACGAGCATCAGCAGCAACGAACATGCCTCGGGCTTGCCGGCAGCCATCGGAATGTCGTCGAAGGGACGGTTGCGGTCGACATGCGACTCGAGCGTGCCATCGACCTCGCCCGGCTCAAGTCCGCCGAGCAGCTGCGCCGCGCGATCGAGCATGTCGACCGGACCGTCAAGCGTCGAGAGCGCTTGCGCCAGCACGCGCTCCATGCAATCCTCCACCGCGTTGAGCGTCACAAGCTCCTGCGGCACCACGGCAGACGTACGGTTGCGTACGCGCGCCACAAACTCAAGCGTCGACAGATACACATCGCCAAAGGGCGCGTAATCGCCCTGGTAGCCACCGCAAAGTGCGGGTGCCGCCAGCGCGTATTCAGTTTTTGACAGCGGGCTCAACGCCATCGCACCCAGCTCGAGCGCCGTGTCCTCCAACATGAGACCCAGTGCACGCGAACGCAGGCGCTCGGCGTCGCCCGCCGACACATCGCGGTCGAGCACACGCGCGGCATCCGGCGCATCGCGCTCAACCGTGCGAATATGCAGGCGCTCGGCAATGGCGCGAACGGCGACACAGCGAGCAGCCTCGGCCTCCTCCTGCGCCGGCGTAAAGATGCGGTTGCGTCCCAACACCAGGCCGACCACATTGCGCGGGCCCAGGGCGTCGACGGCAAGCGCCGCCAGCAGGGACGACGGCAGATCGCCCTCGAGCGCCACCACGGCGCGCGACGTACCGCGGGCGCGGGCATTATCGCGAACGGCGAGCACCAGCGCCTGCCACAACCACTCCTCGGAACGAAACTCGGGCAGCTCGTGGTCTTCCAAGGCATCGAGCATTACACCGCGCTGAATCTCCTGAACCAGCAGGCTCTCCTCAAAGCACGGCGCCTGGGCGACCACGCGCCCGCAATCGTCGAGCACAAACGACCCGCCGGTATACACCGACTCGTCGTACGCACCGACCGGCGCCATGCAGGCAAACCATACGCTGCGCTTGGACGCGATCTTGCGGTAGGCACCGCTGCGAACGGCGGCGATCGCGGCGGTCTCGCGGTCGGTCATATCGAATGCGTTGAACTGGAAATAGGCAATGAGGTCGACGCCAGTCGGCAGCATCTCGAGCTCGCGGTCCAAGTCGAAGATCACGGCAATACGCACGCCGTCCACGTCGAACACCGGCGGCGCCCAACGCGCGTCGTTGTTCTCGCCACGCTGCAGGGCAATGCTCGAACGGGCCGGCACCACATGGCCGTCCTTGAGCATCATGTAGTCGAGCAGGGGCTGGCCCTCAAACGAAACCGCTGCGGGCACGATGCAGATCATATCGAGCTCTTGGATACGCTCGGCGACGCCGGTCAAGCCGGCAAGCATGTCGTGCTCAAAGTCGGCAGCGCCCACCAGGCCGCCGGGCAGGGCTCCCATAAAGAGCGGAGCCGGCACGCACAGCACGCGCGCACCGCGCTCGTGGGCCAGGCGCGCCTGGTCCTCGATGCGACTGCAGATACCCTCAATATCACCCAGGCGCATATCGATCTGTGCAAGTGCGAGCTTCATGGCTCAGCCCTTTCCGTCGTAAACCATCGTTGTCGTAGTAAAAGCGCCGGCCGCAAGATGCAGTCGGCGCTTGCATGTGCATATGCTAGCTATGATACCCCGAGCGGGGGCGCGCTCCTAGAACGTCGCGGACCACAGCCCGTGCAGGTTGCAATAGGCATAGACAGTACCGGTCTTGGAGCCGCCGGCAAAAAACGTCGAGGGCTTCATGCCGGGCTGGAGGTAATGGACCTCCAGACGGCCCTCGGCCTCAAGGGCGATCCACTCGATGTAGTGCTCGGGCACCATAGGATGCTCGACCGAGCCCACGCGTGCACGGATCACGTGACCGTCGCGCTCGCTCTCAACGACCGGCACGTGCTTCTCGTGCGCCGCGTCCTCGGTGTTCGCGGTCAGCTCCGTGCAGCCGGCAGGGGTTGCAACGTCGTTGCCAAGGGCGGCAATGAGCTTGCCGTCGGGGTCCTTAAAGAATTTCGCCATGATGTTCTCCTTTGCTGATGTGCCGGTGTTCTCGATGCTTCTTATGCCCAAAGGCAAGCGAACCATCCACGGCATCGCAAATGAACACATAACGAGCGGGGACGATGAGACAGCGTGTGCCATCCACCCTGGCGGCCCTACCCGAGCGGGTTAGCGCCCGTCGCCGCCGAGCAGAGCCAGAACATCCTCGCGGGTAAACAGCGCCGACGAGATGCCGTCGCCGCCGAGCACGCTGTTGACCAGGTCGCGTTTGGACTCCTGCATCTGCATGATGCGCTCCTCGATTGTGTCCTTGGCGATGAGCTTGTACACGGTCACGGTATGTTGCTGGCCAATACGGTGCGCTCGGTCGGTCGCCTGGTCCTGCGCGGCAACGTTCCACCACGGGTCGTAGTGAATGACCACGTCGGCCGCCGTCAAATTAAGGCCCACGCCGCCCGCCTTGAGCGAGATCAAAAAGACCGGAACCTCACCCGCTTGGAACTGTGCGACCATCTTGGCGCGGCTCTCCTTGGACGAAGCGCCCGTGAGCTTAAGAAAGCCGATGTCCTCCTTGGCCAGGCGCTTGCCAATGATATCGAGCATGCCCGTGAACTGGCTGAACAGCAGAATGTGATGCCCACCGTCGAGCGCACCGTGCACGAGCTCCATACAAGCGTCGAGCTTGGCGCTCCCCGCCTTGTAGTCCTCGTAGTGTAGATACGGGTCGCAGCAGATCTGGCGCAGCTTGGTGAGCTCGGCGAGCACCTTGAGCTTGTCTTTCTTAAACTCCCCGGCCTCGCGGTGCTGCACCTGCTGGGCGATGCGGTCTTGGTTGGCCAGGTAGAGCTTGCGCTGCTCGCCGGTAAGCTGCGCCATGACGGTGTCCTCGATCTTCTCGGGCAGGTCGGCCACCACGTCTTCCTTAACACGGCGCAGCACAAACGGCGACACGAGCGCCTGCAGGCGAGCGGCGCTATCGCCCTCGGCATGCTCGACGGGGCTCTCAAAGCGCTTGGCAAACGACTCGCGCGTCCCCAAAAGGCCCGGCATCAAAAAGTCGAAAATGCTCCAGAGCTCGGACAAGCGGTTTTCGATGGGCGTGCCCGTCAGGGCAAAGCGCACACCGGCCGGCAGGCGCTTGGCGGCGCGCGCCACCTGCGTGAGCGGGTTTTTAATGTACTGGGCCTCGTCGAGCACAACGCGGGCAAAGTCCTGCTCGGCATACTCATCGATATCGCGGCGCATGAGGTCATACGACGTCACGACCACGTTATGCTCGTCGGCGCCGGCTATCTGCACGCGGCGCTGCGCCTTGGCACCCACGATGGCACACACGTCGAGCGAAGGCGCAAAGCGCTCCAGCTCGGCGGTCCAGTTATACACGAGCGACGCAGGGCACACCACGAGCGTGGGCTTGGCGTCCCCCGCCTCCACGCGCGCCAGGATATGCGCGATCATCTGCAGCGTTTTGCCCAAGCCCATATCGTCGGCCAAGATGCCGCCGAGGCCCAGGTGCTCGAGCGAGCCGAGCCACTGGTAGCCATCGACCTGGTAGCCACGTAGCGTGGCCTTGAGAGATGCCGGCACCGTAAAGTCCATCTTGCCGAGCGTATCCAGGCGCTCGACGGTGCGACGGAATGCAGCGTCGCGATCGGCTTCGAGCGCGGGCGTGCGCGCAAGCATGCTGTCGACGAACAGGGTACTCGACGCGGGAAGCGACACGCCGTCGAGCAGGTCGACGGCATCGACCCCCAGATCCTCGGCAAGACCAAACGCGGCGCGGGCGCCCTCGTCCAGGCGTACGATGTCGCCGGACGTCAGACGCGCAAACGTCTGGTGGCGCTTGTACGAGTCCAGATAGATGGCAAGATCTGCCGCCGAAAGACCGCTTGCACCCAGTTCGACATCGAGCAGGTTGCTCTTGACGGTCGCGCGCACCGAAAGCTTGGGCGCAGGGCGCACCGAGATCTGGCGCAGGCGGTCGCTGAGCATGACCTCGCCCAGCTCGGACAGGGCAGACAGGCCCTCGGTGAGCAAGTGGAACAGGCTCTCGTCATCGCGTTCCTCAAACGCCAGGCCGCCCTCGTGGAAATCGAAGTACATGGCAGCCGTGTCCATAACGCGAAACTCTGCCACCTCGTCGCGCGGCGGCACGCCAGGACGCTGGTCTTCGAAGGGGCTTCCCGGAGCGCCCAGGCTAAAGAGATCTGCTGACCAATCGCCGTAGGCTACCGTAATCTTGCAGGTCACGAGCCCATCGTCGACGCCGATCGCCATGGCAAAGCTCGGCTCGGGCGCCACGGTGTCGAGCACAGCGGGAGCGGTGAGGTCAGTGTATTCGCGCAGCACGGGCAGTGCCATGCGGCAGAATTCGCCCACCTGCTCGGCGGCGATATGGACCGGCGTGCGACAGGGCAGCAGACGCGACAGAAACGGTGCGGCATGCTGGGCAAACGCCGCATCGGCGCGGCGCGCACGGTGCGTGTCGACCAGATAGGCAACGTCGCCCGAGGCAAAGCAGTACATATCGGCGGGCAGGCGCAGGTCGTAGCTGCCACCGGCCGCCGGCGCGATCTTGGCGGCAAGGAGCGGCGGTTGTTTTGCCGAGGCCTCGTCCTCCCCCACCGGCGACGACTCAACCGCTACCTCGTAGGAACGATGCGTCGTCGTCCCCCGCGACCAGGCGGGCTCAAAGGAGATGGTCTGGCCGCGCAGCAAGTCCAGCATGTATACGATGTCATGCTCGGACAGCGGCAGCTGGCGCTCGGCGACAAAGCCGCTGCGGGCAAAATCGTACGACGCCGAACGCGAACTTGTGATGTCGCTCAGATACATAACCGTTGCCACAACAAGGTCGAGCAGACGCACCGAAACCTCGTCGAAGGCCTCGGGCGCATGGAGGAATGTGAGCTTTTTGCCGTACGAGAACGTGCCGCCGCGCACGTAGGCGGCGGCCATGCCGTCGATGTCCTTGACCACGTAGGACACCGAGCCGCAGCGGATGCGAAGCTCGAGCGCCCAGCTAAAGCGGTCGGCGAACAGTGGATTGTAGTACGGCACCAGCGAGGGCTCCAACACCGCCTTGGGGGCACCGGGGTCGACAGTGCCGGCGAGCTTGCGGCGCATGCCCGCCAACTCATCCATGCGCGCGTCCGAAAGATCGGAGAGCGCCTTCATGAGGCTCGGGCTCGTGGGAACGGGCGCCGGGAAGGGAAAGTTAGGGTTAACCGCCGGTGCGGCGGACGCGGGACGCACGGCTTGCTTGGGCGCCGCCGTAAACGTGCGGACCGGCGTGCGCAGCCCCTCAACAGGCTCAATGCCGCTGGCGTCCAGGTACGCCAGCGCCGTGGCGATGGCGTGCTTGCACATGCCGGGGTAGCGATAGGCAGCGGGGCAATCGCAGTCGTAGTCGATCACCTCGTGCTCGTCCATGTCGAGCGCCACGTGCGTCTTGTACAGGTCGCCGCGCGAGCCGCGCACCGAGCCCTCAACCGTCACGTTTTTGGAAAACCGAGAACCGCTGTCCTCGATCGACAGCACGGCGCCGTTGAGCATGAGCGAGCGGCCCTTCATAAAGGTGCCGCTCAACGCCGCCTCTTTCCGGAGCGCCTGCACAAACGTCCCCTGTGCCATCACTTCCTCCAATCTCACCCGGGGTAGCTAATTTGGGACGGGGCTATTTTAGCTACCCCCATATGCCGGTTGAGATGTATTCCGACCCCGACTCATTCGCCGTCAGTCAAAGGGTAGCTAAAATAGCCCCGTCCCAAATTAGCTACCCCGGCAAAATCATTTTAGATAACCGTCACTCTGCCTTGGTTACCCACAATGGCCTTGGCCTCGGCCAGCAGCGGAATCGAGCGCGCGTTGACCTTGGCAGGTACCTCGGCGCGCAGCACGCGCCCGTCCACCTGCTCGATAAAGATCTCCACGCGATCGCCGCCCGGGTTAGCGGTGAGCACCGTGGCAAGACGCGCCATATTGCCCTGGCTAAAGCGGCTGTTGGGCACCATGACCTCAAACACCTTGGGCTTGTTGTTCTCCTCGTTGAGCTCCAGCGGCACAATCTCCTGCGCGATGATCTGGTCGCCGCGGTCCGAGCGCTCGAGCTTGCCCTTGATGCGCACAAAGGCGTCGGACAGCTGCGCGCCGGTCTCGGGATCGACTTCGCCGTACAGATACCCCTCGGCCTCTTTATAGGTCTTGGGGAACACCACGACCGTGGCCTCGCCTTCCATGTCCTCGAGCTGTACGATGCCCATGGGGTCGCCGTTTTTGGTCACGCGCTTGGACACGCTCGAGACCATGCCGGCCCACCACAGCGCCTTGCCCTCGGGAATCTCCTGGTTGATGGTGCCGCCCGTGGGATTCTGAACTTCGTAGCCGGTGTCGATCTGCGAGAACGAAAAGTCGCGCGCCTTGGCCAGTGCATACTCAAACGGGCGCAGCGGGTGGTCCGAGACATAGATGCCCAGAACCTCCTTCTCCTGACTCAGCTTAAGGTGGCGGTCCCACTCCTGGCCGTCCGGATCGGGCACGCTGACCTCGAAGCCCGAGCCCTCAACGTCGCCAAACATATCGAAGAACGAGGTCTGGCCGCTCGCGCGGTCCTTCTGGCGCTTTATCGCGGCATCGATGATGTTCTCGGGGTTGTTCTTGTCCACAAAGTGCATCATCTGGCGGCGCGGATAGCCCGTGGAGTCGAAGGCGCCTGCCTTGATGAGCGATTCGATCACGCGGCGGTTGGCCTGGCTCGAGTCCACGCGCTCGACAAAGTCGTGCAGCGTCTTAAACGGGCCGCCCGCCTCGCGCTCGGCGATAATCGCCTGCGCCACGCCGGTACCCACGCCGCGGATGCCGGCCAGACCAAAGCGCACGCCTTCCTTGGTAGCCGTGAACTCGGTGCCGGACTCGTTGACATCTGGCGACAGCACGGGGATGCCGTCGTGACGGCACGCCGAGACGTAATGAACGATCTTGTCGGTCTTGCCCGTGTAGGACGTCAGAACGGCCGCCATGTACTCGTGCGGATAGTGCGCCTTGAGCCATGCCGTCTGCATAACCAGAATGGCATAGCCGGCGGAGTGCGACTTGTTGAAGGCGTAGGACGCGAACTCGAGAACATCGTCCCAAATCTTCTGGGCGACCTCGCGCGTGTAGTTGTTCTTGATAGCGCCGTTCATCCAGTGGTCGTAGGTGGTCTCGTCCGAGCCATCCTCCCAGTGGAGCACCGTCGACGTGAGCAGCTTGATCTTCTTCTTAGCCACGGGCTTACGGATACGCGAGTCCGATTCGCCCTTGGAGAAGCCACACATCTCGACGGAGATGAGCATAACCTGCTCCTGGTAGACCATGGTGCCGTAGGTTTCGCCCAGAATGTCGTCCAGGCGGTCGTCGTAGGAGACGGCCGGCTCCTTGCCGTTCATACGGTTGATGTAGGACGAAACCATGCCGGCGCCCAGCGGACCCGGGCGGTACAGAGCGATCAATGCTACGACGTGCTTGTACTCGGTGGGCTTCATGTTCTTGATCGTGGCCGTCATGCCGGCGGACTCGACCTGGAAGACGCCGGCAGTGTGGCCGGAACCCATGAGCTTAAAGATCTCGGGATCGTCAAAGGGAATCTCTTCCTCTTTGATGTCGATACCGAAGTTCTTCTTGATGTTCGCCTTTGCCTTGGAGATAACCGTCAGCGTACGCAGGCCCAAGAAGTCCATCTTGAGCAGGCCCATGTCGGCGACGGTATGGCCCTCGTACTGGGTAATCTCGACGCCGCCCTTGGTGTCGAGCTTGGTGGGCACGTGCTCGTTGACGGGGTCGCGGCAGATCAAAACGGCGCACGCGTGCACGCCCTCGCCACGGGTGAGGCCCTCAATCGAGAGCGCCGTGTCGATGATGCGGCGGGCGTCGTCGTCCTTTTTATAGGCCTCGGCAAAGTCGGGGTTAAACAGATCCTCTTTGCCGGGTTGTTTGTCGAGCACCTGTTTGAGCTTGACCTTGGGGTCGCTCGAGACCATCTTGGACAGGCGCTGGCCCATGTAGACCGGGTAGTCCAGGACGCGCGCGGCGTCGTTGATGGCCTGCTTGGCCTTGATGGTCGAGTAGGTGATGACGTGGGTGACCTTCTCGGGGCCGTAGAGCTGGCGAACGTGCTCCACGACCTCGAGGCGCCGCTCATCGTCGAAGTCCATATCGATATCGGGCATCTCGGTACGCTGCGGGGACAGGAACCTCTCGAACATCAGGCCGTTCTCGAGCGGGTCGAACGCAGTGATGTTCATGGCGTAGGCGACGATAGCGCCAGCGGCCGAGCCACGACCGGGGCCGACGCCGATGCCGTTGTCCTTGGCCCATTGCACGTACTCGGCAACGATGAGGAAGTAGGCGGCAAAGCCCTTGTCGCAGATGACCTTATATTCGTACTCAAAGCGCTCTTTGATGTTGACGCCGCCGATCTCGCGCGTGGCCCAGTCGTCACCGTAGTGCTGGCGCAGGCCCTTCTCGCACTCGCGGCGGAACTGGCTCTCGTGCGTCTCGCCGGGATCGAGCAACGGGAAGCGCGGCAGGATGATGGAGTCCCAGTCGAGCTCGACGTAGCACTTGTCGGCGATCTCGAGCGTGTTGTCGCAGGCCTCGGGGCAATACGGGAACATCGCCCGCATCTCCTCCTCGGTCTTCATGTAAAACTCCGAGCCGGTCATGCGCATGCGGTTGGGGTCGTCGACCTTGGCGTTCATACCAATGCACATGATGACGTCCTGCACGGGCGCGTCCTCGCGGCGCAGGTAGTGGAAGTCGTTGGTGGCGATAACCTTGACGCCCACCTGTTTGGCGATGTCGATGAGCGTACGGTCCATCTGCTCATCGGTCAGGCCGTTGTCGGTGGTGATGCCGTGTTCCTGGATCTCGATATAAAAGTCGCCGGGCTCGAAGGTGTCACGGAAGGTCTCGGCCCATTTGATGGCGCCTTCCATGTCACCACGGTCGATGTATTTGGGGATGATGCCGGCGATGCAGGCACTCGTGCAGATCATGCCCTTGGCATGGCGGCGCAGGTTGTCGAGCGTCACGCGCGGCTTGTAGTAAAAGCCCTGCACGGCGGCTTCGGAAACCGTCTGCATCAGGTTGACGTAGCCCTCCTGGTCCTTAGCAAGAAGGATCATGTGGTAAAGCTCGGGCTTATGGTCGCGGGCGAGCGTCTCGTCCGGCGTAAAGTAAACCTCGCAGCCAAAGATGGGCTTGATGACCAGAGGCGGCTTGAGCTCGTCGATGTTGCCCTTCTCGTCCCACATGGCCATGTCCTTCACATACTGGGCATGCTCGCGCGGGTTTTCCTCGGGATCGGGCTCCACCAGCTCGTCGCGGCGGTCCTTTTCCAAAAAGGCCTTGTCGTGGCTCCAGGTTTTGTACTCGGGCGTGTTGTGGTTAACGGCGTCGCAGGCCAGCGCCAGGTCGGGCACGCCATACATGTAGCCGTGGTCGGTAATGGCGACGGCGGGCATGCCCAGCTCTACGGCGCGGTTGACCATATCCTGGATACGGGTTGCGCCGTCGAGCATGGAGAAGACGGTGTGATTGTGCAGATGGACGAATGCCATGTGATGAGCTCCGATGCGGGTTCGTGTTCTGACTGAACGATTTTACCCCACGACACGGACGGCACCCGAACCTAGCCAAACCAACACGGCTCCTATTGAGTTGCGGTGAAATACGGACTGTTTGGCGGCTTTTTTGGCCAAAACAGTCCGTATTCCACCGCAAGTTATTGAGGGCTAGAAGTTGTAGGTGACTACTTGAGGTTCGGCGGGTTCGACGAAAATGGCCGGATTCGCCTGCTCCACGCGGACGAACTTGACGGTCACGGCCTCAAAGCCCGCCTTGTGTAGAACATCAGCGTAGACGCGCGCCTGCAGGGCGTGCTTCTCCTGCAGCTGTTCCGGCGTCTCGTCCGGTGTGCCGCCCGTCTTGTAGTCGATGACCAGCGCGCATGACGAATCCGCCGGGTTCGTCGCCAAAGCGTCGATGGCGCCCTCGGCATATGCACCGTAGCGAGCGATGTCCTCGTCCTCGCAGCCCAGCGAAAAGAACGGTACCTCGGCGCGAACGCACGGCCACGCGAGCAGGTCGGCACGAACAGCCGACTTGAGCCAGCGGTCCAGAGCAACGTCGAAGCGTTCGCGCTGCTCCGGCGTCAGGCGCCACTGGCACGCCAGCGTATCGGCACGCGCGGCGGGCAGCGCATCGGCGCCCATCTCGATCAGCCACTGGCAGGCGGCATGGAACGCCGAGCCCAGCGCCATGGGGTTGCCGGCGGGCTCAACGGCGGCCACGTCTGCATCCGTCATCTCGGAACCATCCGATTCCGCATCATCGCCGGCCTCGTCCATGGGAACACGAGTCTCGGCGGCACGGTCTTCCGTCTCGGCATGGAGTGCCGCGGCGATTGACGAGTAGCTATACGAGTCACGCATCGGATACGGACAGACGCCCATGCGCACGCCCACCGCCTGGGGATACACGAGCTCAAACGCATCGGGCTCGGGGTCGGCAGGACCGGGAACAGCGGCGCGGGCATCTGCACCGGCACCCTCCGGCTCCGCATCGCCGCGGACAAGCCTGCCCTCGGCATCCAGCGAAGCGTTGGCCTCAAACGCCTGCTCGCCAAAGGTAAAGTCCGCGAGCGAAATGAGCTCGTAGTCGCCCGGCTGGGAGTTGTCGAACACCAGGCGGTCGGCATCGAGCTGCGGCATGTCCAGAGCGTCAGTCGGCAAAATACGGCGCAGCACGTCGTAGGTCAAATCGGTCTCGACGTCGAAGGTCGGCGCCGTCACCTTGCCACGGCTCACGCCGGCATCCATCGCCAGAATGACCAGCTCGCGCGCACGCGTCATGGCGACATAGAGCAAGCGGGCCCGCTCCTCGAGCGAAAGCTGTAGGTCATCGTTGCGGAGGCGAGCAAATGCCTCGGCGGGAGAACCCGTCGCACAGACGTCCTCCATGAGCTCAGGCGGCAGCCACAGCGACGTGCCCTTGCCCTTAAACGCATGCTCAAACTGCTTTTTGACGTCGTCGCCCTTTACGAACGTGCCGTCCGCGAGTTTAACGCCGTCGAAGCGTGCCGGTAGCGCCACGACCTGCGCTCCGCCCTCGACGCGACCCATCTGTGCCGCACCCGAGGACTTGCGCACGCCAAAGCACTCGGCGACCGCCACGACCGGATATTCCAGGCCCTTGGAGGCGTGCACCGTCATGATGCGCACCGCGCCGTCGCCCTCCTCGTTGAGGGCACCCGGGGCCTCCTTGCCCGCCAAGAAGCGGTCGAAGGCCAGCGCGATGGAACGCGGCGAGTTGCCGAACTCGGCCTCAGCCTCAGCCACGGCGTCGAGTGCCTTGAGCACGTTGGCGGCAATGGCCTTGCCCTCGGGACCACGCTGTGCCAGACGCACAAACCAGCCGGAGGCGTTGACCACGTCGCGCGCGATCGCCGCGAATGAATCGCGGCCCACGCGACGAAGCGCATAGCGCAGCACCTCGCGGGCGCGCGTCACGAGCGGCAAGCCTTGCAGGCCCGGCACATCGGAATCGCTCATGATGCCCGCATCGATGTTGCGGCGCGAGGTCTCCCCCGTCTCGCTATCGAGCTTGGTCGCCAGCGCCAGGAACTCCTGGGCGCCGAGCGCAAACATCGGCGAGGCGAGCAGCGGCATAAGGCCCTGCGCCGTATCGGCCGGATTGGCGAGTGCACAAACCAGGGCGCGTACCGTCTGCACCTCGGCTGCCTGGACAAAGACCGAGCCGCCCGCGATGACGCAGTCGAGCCCCTGGTCGCGGAAAGCCTGGGCGTAGACGTCGGCGTTGGTCATACGGCCCAGCAGCAGTACCATGCCGCCCTGGGGCTGGCCGGCATCGGCAAGAGCGCGGAACCGCTCGGCGATCGCACGGGCCTTGGCCTGTGTGCGCTCCTGCGTGCTGCCGCCGGCAACAAAGAGGGCCTGGCGACGCGAGGCGTCTGCCACCAGCGTGTCCTTGCGTCCGTCACTCGCCTCAAGATCCAAAAAGCCCTGCATCAGGCCGCCGTCATCGCCGTCGAAGACGCGTGCCACGTAACGCAGCACCTCGTCGTGGCTGCGGAAGTTGCGCACGAGCTTGACGAGCTCGCCGGCAGGGACATCCGGCGTGGCGACCGTCTCGGACGCCGCCGCCGATCCCACTTTGCGCTCCTGGCGACGGAACACCTCGACCTCTGCCCCGCGGAAGCGGTAGATCGACTGCTGTGCATCGCCTACGGTACACAGCGCGCGCTCCCCCGCGCCGGTCAGGTAACGGATCAGGTCGACCTGCATCTGGTCGGTATCCTGGAACTCGTCGATCATGACCATCTTAAAGCGGCCCTCATATGCCGCTCGGATGGCCGGGTAATCGCGCAGGGCCTCGTAGGCCATGCGCAGCAGGTCGTTATTATCGAGGGCGGACTGGCCGGCCTTGAGCGCGCGGTACTCAGCCTCTACAGAGCGGGCCAGGCCCACCAGCGCATCGAGTGCCGGGCCACCGCAGGCAAGCACGATATTGATAAACGCATCGGCAGCCTCCGCCTTGAGCAGCTCGACCTGCTCCTTAGGGAATGCCTTGCTCGCGCGCGGCATGGTGCACGACATCATGAGTCGCGCCGCATCGGCCATGGTCTTGCCGCTTGCCTCGAATGCATCGATGGCGTCGAGCGCCACCTGCGCCTTCTCGGTCGCGGCCTTGCTTGCGCCCAGCGCTGCGCGATAGGCATCGGCGAGTGCCGAGGTATCGGCCTGGCCGCGTGCCACGCGCACGTCGTCCATACCGCCCGGCAACTGGCTCGACAGCTCCAGCAGGTCGCGCACCAGGCCCTTGATGGTGGTGCCGGCGCCAAAGGGACCGCCCTCGCCCGCCATGGGATACCAGGCGTAGAGGGCCTTGAGCGATGCCGCGAGCTCGGGGGCGGCATCGGGCGCCGTCGCGCGGGCCAGCACATGCTCAACAGCCTGGTCCATAAGCTCGTCGGTATCGGTGAGCACCGTGAACTCGGGGTCGATGCCCAGCTCCAGCGCATGCGCGCGCAGGATGCGCGAGCACATGCCGTGAATGGTCGAGATCCACGCATCGTCGACGGTCAGGGCTTCCTCGTCCATGCCCTCGTCGATGAGCGCGCGGCGCACGCGGTCACGGATCTCGGCCGCGGCATCTTTGGTAAAGGTAATGGCAAGCACCTGGTCCAGATGCTCAACGAACGGACCGGATTCGGGCGAGAGCGCGTAGACGATGCGGCGCGTGAGGGTAAAGGTCTTGCCCGAACCGGCGCCCGCCGAGACAAACAGCGGACGGTCGAGCGTCTTGACGATCTGCAGCTGTTGCGGCATCAAGGTCGAAAGATCCATGGTCTACACGTCCCTCCTTACAAACGTTCCTTCGTGGTTATACGAGCAGCGCGCATGCGCGGCCTGAGCCGACGCCGGGTCGACGGCGGCAACGTTGCCTGCCTCGAGCTCGCGCAGGCGCTCAGCAATGCCGGCCTCCACGCGATCGAGCAGGGCGTCGAAGTCCATGCTGCCACCCTCGCCGGGGAAACCTTTCTTAAGGCCCGGGATGCGACCGTCGCCCCGCTCTTCCTCGAGCAGCTCGGCGCTCGCGGCACCGCGCAACGCCGGCTTGCCGCCCTTGGTCGAAAAGTAGAGCGCCGCGCGGGTGTCCAAATCCAGCGCCCGGCGCATGGCCTGGGCGTAGATGAGCGTCTGAGTGTGGGGCGGTAGCCACCGCGGATCGTCGATGGGCGCCGTGCCCGATTCCTCGTCGCGCACCGTAGGGTCGGCGAGCTTAAACTCCTCAACGCCCGTGCGATGCTTGTAGTCGATCACCACGGCACGATTCTCGGCGTCCACGTCCACGCGGTCGATGCGCCCGCCAAGCGGCCAACCGGCATACTCGACCTTGAGCTCGTTGAAGGCGAACTCCAGGTAGCGCGGGGCAAAGGGGGCAAGTGCCTCGGACTCGTAGGCAAGCACGCCCTCCAGCTGCGGCAAGATCTCGGCCACCTGGCGCTCCTCCACCGCAGAGAGCGGCACCAGCGGGCCCTCCGTGCCACGCTTGCCGGCGTGCTCGGCCAACGTCTCGTCAAAGACCTCGCGCAGCAGCTCCTGAGCACGCGGCAGATTCTCGGGCGTCACGCGCTCCATGCCCTCCTGGGGCAGGCGGGCATGGAGGTGCTCCAGCACGTCGTGGACAAAGTTGCCCTTCTCCATGTTGCCAAAGCCCGCGTCGATGGACTGGGGCTTCACGCGATACGACACGAACCAGCACAGCGGGCACGTCGAGTACGCCTCAATCTGCGAGGCGGACGTCAGACGCGGCGCGAGCGGCGCGTTCTCGCCCTCGCCATCGCGGCGGCGCAGGACCAGGTACGGCACAGCCGCTTCACTCAAATGCTGAGGAGCCTCGCACGCGACACGCTTGCACTCGATGCCCTCGCCGGCCGCTGGATCAAAATCGGCGACGATACCGCCCTCGCCCACGCGCGCAACCTTGGCGGCGCCAGCGGCCTCGGCATGCGCCCGCAGCTCGGTCCACACGGCAGCCGGGTAGCACTCGCGCGCCTGGCGATCGTGAGTCACGCGGGCAAGCACAACGAGGCCGCGCGCCGCCTGCATCGCGCGGCCAAAGCGCACGCGCAGCAGGGCCGCGGGCTCAAGCGTCACGCCGCTGCGATCTAACTCTGCCGTCAGCGTGGCCAGCGGACCCTCCTCATGTGAGAGCGGATAGCTGTCCAGGTCGACGTCGGCAAACAGCACGGCATCATAGCTGTCGGGGCGCAGGGCTGCCGCATCGGCAAGCGACGCAAAGCGCACCTGGGCGCGCGGCGCGCGGTCGACCTCGTAGGTCTCGTAATCGTATGCGGTGCTGCGCTTGTCCACCTTGGCACGAACGTCGTCGAGCACGGGCACGGTCGCAGCCTGCGACACGTCGAGCGCGCGGGCGTCGTTCATAAGGATGTCGATGGCATGTCGCAGCAGGGCGGTCTCCGCCTGGCGACGAGCCTGGCCGTCAAGGCCTCCAAGGGCGCGATCGGGCAACGCCTCGGCGACGGCGAGCATTGCCTTGAGCGCCGTCACGGGTTTGTCGCGCCACAGCGCTTGGAACACGTCCGAAACCACGCACGGTGCGTTCTTAAACCAGTTATCATCACTGGCGGCCTTGCGCGTGCCCCTGACCTGGCCCTGCACGCTCTGCAGCAGGCTCTTGACGGCCGCGGTGGTCTTGCCGCGCGACAGGCGCATATTCTTGTCGAAGGTGCGCGCGCTGGCAGCATCGGCACCCGAAAGCGGGCTGTAAATCCAGTCGGTAAGCTCCGGTGCGGGCCACCACTCGGTCTTGGAGGCAGCGCCCTCGTCGGCGGCCTTCATGCGCTCGATCAGATTGGCGAGCGCCGTGAACTGCCTGCCCGCGATGGATTGGGAAAACGCCGTGAACTCGGTTGTCTCGGCCGCAATATGACGTGCCGCCAAACGGGCAGCGAGTTCACCGAACAGCTGAGGAGCCCGGGCAGACACCACGAGCACGCGCACGGGGTCCGCGGACGCCGTGACACCGCCGTCGACCGCGGCGTCCTCACACGTTTTTACCAGCTCATCGATTGCATCCACATAGGCGTGGGCGCGGGCGTGAGGGCCGGCAACCTCCACAAAGGTAGGCTGAGCGGCGGGCTTGGAGGCAGCCTGGGGCGCGGCGGCACCCTCACCCAGCGGCGCGGCCTCAAACAGCACGCCGCGGGCATCAAATGCCGCGGCAAGCTCCTCGCGCATCGCCGCCTGCTCGCGGGCAAGCAGCACAACGACCTCTCCTCCATTGTTCGCCACGGCCGACAGTAGCTCGAGTAGGCCGTGCGTAAACGATGTGATGCCGCGCACACATACCGCGCGGGCGCACGCCGGAAGGTTGTCGGCCAGTACCTCGGCAATAAGGTCAGCCGCCTCGCAGGGCTCGACCATGTCTCGACGGTCCAAGCCGCTCGCATAGGCACTCAACAGCTCGAACACGCGAGCCTCGGCATCGCTCTTGGGGTCGGGCTGGCAAACGTCGCCGCAGCAGTGCCCGGCACCCGTTCCCGCCACGCCCGGCAGCACATCGCGGGCCATGCGCGCGAGCATGCGCACCGTGCCCTGGCTGCGCGAAAGCGGCTGCAGGTCGGCATCGTCGCGACGGGCGATCATGTCCGAGAACAGCATCTGGCGTTGCATGTTGTCGACGAAGCTGCGGCCATCGCCCATAAGCTCCCACAGCGAACGAAGCCACGACGCGGGGGTTTTGTAGTCAACGCCCAGCGAGGCGCCGGCAACCGCAGCATCGTGACGGCACAGGTCGAGCTCGGCAAACGAGGGCGCCAGCAAAACGGCACGCCCGTGGCGGGCAACCAGGTCGGCGAGCAGCGCCGCCTCGGCATCGCTCAAGTCCGTACCGGTATTGGTGGTATAGATTCGAACAGGCATGGTCCTCCACTCAAACCGTTCGCAATAATCAATGCATCCATCCTACCCGCCCACGCGGACAGATTTGCCCCACGCCAACAGATTTGATCCCGTGGGGACGGAGGAAAACGGATCAACAAGGGGTCAGTCTAACCCGGTGATACGTTTTCCTCCGTCCCCGAGGAATCAAAAAACCGCCCCCGAAGGGACGGTTCTGCGCAATTTGTTTTTACCGCTGGCCTACTCGCCATCCTCCAGTTTGATGAGGATCTTGCGATAGCCACCGTACTCGCCATTAAGCGCCTTGGACACGCGGCTCACCGTGGTGGACGAAGCGCCGGTGCGGGCCTGAACCTCAACATAGGGCTCGCCCTCGTCCAGATAGCGCGCAACCTGCAGGCGCTGAGATAAATCGCAGATCTCGCGCGGCGTGCAGATATCGGTCAAAAACGCTTGGATATCGTTCTCGTCGTCCAAAAGACTAAATGCGTGGACCAGCTGCTTGACATCAGGCTTGTCAAACATGTTCTCGATATTCATCGATCACCGCCAAACCCGCCATAAGGCATCGAAGTTGATACTGACATCGGGCATCGTTCGCCCGTAATATGCAATAAAACTATGCATGGGTCATTTGCCCGTAGCAGTGTAGCACACCACCAAACTAAAGCGACAAGACTCTCTGCCAGCGGCGCGTTTTTCAGGACGAACGCCGTTTAGAAACCGTATGCGCACGTAAGCTCCACGAATATTTGAGACAATGGGCGCCCAAACACCGCGGCGCGCCCGCGCAACCATCCAAGTCGCCGCCGCAAGCCGCTTCACGCGACGCCAGCAACCCCGGCGCAAGAAAGGATTCACGCTATGCGCTTTATGCTTAACTGGCTCTTCACCTCGATCGCCATCGCGATCGCCACGTTCCTCGTCCCCGGTATCCAGCCCTTCGGCTTTGCCGAGGCCTGGGTCTGCTTTGCCTTTGTGGGGCTGTTCCTCAACATCGTCGATTCGTTCGTCAAACCGTTCCTCACGGTCATCTCGCTGCCGCTCACAATCATTACGCTCGGCATTTTCCAGCTCGTACTCAACAGCTTTATGCTGGAGCTTGCCAGCTACCTGTCGGTCAACCTGTTGGGCGTCGGCATCTCCATCGCCGGCTTTGGCTCGGCCTTTATGGGCAGCATCCTGGTGTCCATCATGCGCAGCATCCTCGATAGTCTTGCCGAGGACTAAAACGGCCATTCCGACCGTGTCCGTCTCAACAGCCCAAAACGAAGGCCGCCCATCGCAAAAATGGGCGGCCTTCTTATTTGCCAAGTCTCAGAGGGCAAGAAAATCTACCATTTCCACCCCGTCCCCACATGGCAGGTGGGCTAGATGACGTAGTCGTAGCCTTCGCTGGGGGCGACGAGCTGGTCGAGCGTCACGCCGTCGAGGTAGTCGTTGATGAGCTTGTCCAGGTTCTTCCACACATCGAGCGTGGGGCACTCATCCGAGCGAGAGCAGCCCTTGCAGTCGCCATCCAGGCAGGCGACCGGCGCCAGACTACCCTCGGTCAGGCGCAGGATCTCGCCCACCGTGTACTGCTCGGGCGGACGCGTGAGCACATAGCCGCCGCCCTTGCCACGCATGCCCGAGAGCATGTTGGCGCGCACGAGCGTAGCCAAGATGTTCTCGAGATATTTCTCGGAAATCCCCTGTCGCGCCGCGATCTCTTTGAGCGGGATGCGGCCGGCCGCCTGGTGCTCGGCCAGATCGACCATAACGCGCAGGGCGTACCTGCCCTTAGTAGAAACCAACATATATAGTGCTGCCTTTCGGTCTTTTAGTCCGTTGAAATTCTAGCCGAAAAAATGGGTTTGAAAATACCCGTTCCGGTCAAGATGGTTAATCAGCTTGTAATAATCTTCTATTTCCTATTGCATTACTAGGCTTTAGTGTCTACTATGCTTGCCAACAGCTAAACGAACAACCTATAAGGTTTATGGGTTTATCTGCTACACACACCGTAAAACCACACGGCAACCAGCAACTTGAACACTTTGGAGGTTCACCATGAGCAAGGTTTACACGTCCATCGATCAGCTTATCGGCCACACCCCGCTTCTGGAGCTCACTCATTTTGAGGCCGACGAGGACCTCAAGGCTCGCGTGCTCGTCAAACTGGAATACTTCAACCCCGCTGGGTCCGTTAAAGACCGCGTCGCCAAGAGCATGATTGACGAGGCCGAGAAGGCAGGCAAGCTCGTGCGCGGCGGCGACTACACCATCATCGAGCCCACGAGCGGCAACACCGGCGTCGGCATCGCCTCGGTGGCGGCCGCCCGCGGCTACAAGGTGATCATCACCATGCCCGAGACCATGTCCGTCGAGCGCCGCAAGCTGATGCAGGCATACGGTGCGCAGCTCGTGCTCACCGACGGCTCCAAGGGCATGAAGGGCGCTATCGCCAAGGCCGAGGAGCTGCAGAAGGAGACTCCCAACAGCATCATCGCCGGCCAGTTTGTGAACCCCGCGAACCCGGCCATTCACAAGGCCACGACCGGCCCCGAGATCTGGGACGACACCGACGGCCAGGTCGACATCTTCGTCGCCGGCGTTGGCACCGGTGGTACCGTGACCGGCGTGGGCGAGTTCCTCAAGGAGCAGAACCCCGAGATTAAGGTCGTCGCCGTCGAGCCCGCCACCTCCCCGGTGCTCTCCAAGGGCCAGGCCGGCCCACACAAGATCCAGGGCATCGGCGCCGGCTTTGTGCCCGACGTCCTCGACACCCAGGTCTATGACGAGATCATTCCCGTCGGGAACGACGACGCCTTTGCGACCGGCCGCGCCGTGGGCCACAAGGAGGGCGTGCTCGTGGGCATTTCGTCAGGCGCCGCCGTGTGGGCCGCACTGCAGCTGGCCAAGCGTCCCGAGAACGAGGGCAAGACCATCGTGGCCCTGCTTGCCGACACCGGCGAGCGCTACCTGTCCACGGCACTGTTCCAGGACTAGAGCTTCTCGTTCTTAGAACGAGTCCAAGGCACGCCGGTCTCCCCTCTCTTCTGGCAGCCTAAGCCCATCTCGTTAGGGCGTCCCACGAGACGTCCGAACTTGCTACAATGTCTGCGGCGCGGAACCAGCCTCCCGCGCCGCTTTTCTTTTTTGGCCACATGCCACCAAGGAGAACCTCCCCATGCACAACAAGCGCGTGCTCGTCGCCATGAGCGGCGGCGTCGATTCCAGCGTGACCGCGTACCTGCTCAAAAGCCAGGGATACGAATGCGTCGGCGCCACCATGCGCCTCACCTGCCCCGCGCCCGACCCCGCCACGGGCATGAGCAAAGTCGACCGCGACATCGCCGACGCGAAGGCTGTTGCCGAGCGCCTGGGGATACCCCACCATGTGCTCGACCTGCAGCAGACCTTCGACCGCCACGTGATCGAGCGCTTCATGACTGCCTACCAGGAGGGGCTGACGCCCAATCCGTGCATTATCTGCAACCGCCACATTAAGTTTGGCGCACTGCTCGATGCGGCGCTGGACATGGGCTGCGACTACATCGCCACGGGACATTACGCCAAAACAAGCCAGGCGGCAGACGGCACCTGGCAGCTACATCGCGGCGAAGATCCCAAAAAGGACCAAAGCTACTTTTTGTATTCGCTTACGCAGGAACGCCTGGCGCACACGATCTTTCCGCTGGCAGGCCTAGACAAAGAGCGCGACGTACGCCGCATAGCCGCCGAGCAGGGCTTTACCAACGCCAAGAAGGCCGAAAGCGAGGATATCTGCTTTATTCCAGACGGTGACTACGCGGGCTATATCGAGCGCCGCTGCGGACATCCCGCTGCACCGGGCGACATTGTGTGGCGCGACGGCAGCGTGGTCGGGCACCACAACGGCGCGCTGCGCTACACCATCGGCCAGCGCAAAGGCTTGGGCGTCGCGATGGCGCATCCCGTGTATGTGACGGGCGTCGACGCCGCCAACAACACCGTGCATCTGGGCGAGGCCGAGGACCTGACCGCCGCTGCCCTCACGGCCGATGAGTGGATCTGGAGCGCGCCAGATGCACGCATGGAGGCGGAGCTCGACGCCGGCGGCATTCGCGTCGGTGCCAAGTACCGCTACCGTCAAAAGGACCAGGCAGCGACCCTTACGCGTGATGAAGACGGGCAAATGCTGCTAACTTTTGACGAGCCACAACGAGCCATCGCCCCCGGACAGGCCGTCGTCGTCTATCGCGGCGACGTCGTCCTGGGCGGCGGCACCGTGACCGGCGCACTTAAGTAGCCGCGGGTTTATCGCCGCACGTGTCGAAGTACCTCAACAGCGGCACTAACCTCGATTATGCGACGCTCGAGGCCGCGGCAAATGGCCTCGAGTCGACCCTCCGCCGTCGCCCATTCGCTCTGCGAAAGAATCTCGATCGCCTCATCAACAAATCCGTTGAGCCGCGATGAATCGAACCAATCGAGTGAGTCCGCAAGCGCCAACTGCACGAAAGGGTCGAGCCCAAACGGCTTAGCGGAAAACCCAAACTCCCCAGCTGCGAGCACGGCAGTTGGTACGTTGTACCACAGGCAGTTGCCGCTATCGAACAGCGGAGCAGGCCTTATCTCCAGGGTATCGACATTGCGGATGATGCCGAAGTTTCGCCAATGGCGGTCGCTGTTGGCCAAAAGGGCATCGCAGACAATCATCTGTGACATAGATCTTCTCACAGCGGCCTCGTCTGCTCCATGCTTACCAAGGAAGCGGCAGTACCGGTCGTACGTCGAGTTTCCTCGCTGGCCGCCAAGGGCGTCCTTAACGTAAACAGCCGGAACATATTCCTCGCGGCCGTCAAGAAAGTCGTCGCACAGACACACGGGGGCATCGAACATCCGCTCAACCGTATAAGGAACAAACTCGCCCTCCGACAGCAAGCGACGATGTAGAGCCGTTGCAACCGCCTCGTTAAAGGGGCGCTGATCGTCCATCCCGCACCCTTTAGCCAAAACGCGAATGCCGTTTCGGATCATCCACGATTTAGGGAGCTCGCCCTCGGACGTGTTATCCGGATTTTTAAGACCGATGCCTTCCAGCCAACCCGAACGCTCTTCGGGCGCCGATCGCTCAAAATCATTCTCGAAGTAATTGAGGTTTCGCCATTCGAGCCCGTCGCATTCTGCCGGTCGCAGCCAATAACAATCCGAAAGTGATAGGCCCAGGCACCGAACCGGAACCTCGATGCCACTGGCAATTCCCAGTTCACGATAGCGCGAGACGAGCCCGGGGCGGACGTCAGGCACCGACCGATGACTCCACCACACGTTGAGCTCCCGTTTATTCACCGTAAGAGAAGAGCTCGAGCACGTGCCAAACGGCATTCGTTGCGCATCGAGGACCTCGGCGATTTCGAAGGGAAACTCGCGCGTCGGATCAAATGAGACATGCGCGACCTCATGGTCGGCCGACATCAGCGTAAACTTGCGTCCCACATCGGCCGCAGGACGGCGCCCTCGTTTGCGGACCTTTTGATAGGCGATCGCAGAATTGTACTCGACCATCTTCCGTCCGCCCACAATATCGCACGCGAGCGTTCCCGATGCGGCAAGTTGAGATATGCGGGCTTTCGTAACGCCCAGCAGGCAGGCAGCATCACCCATAGATAAGTACTCAGATGCATTCATATGCCGCATCACCTCGTTAAGTATTCCAAACGTTAAGTTAATTAGTTACATACAGTATAATACTAAACAGAATGAAGCGAAAAAAGGCCCGAGAAATCGGGCCTTAGCGATTGGTCAGCCGAGTCGCAAGCTGCTCCCCTAGCGCTGAACGTAGGCGCGAACCAGCTCGTAGGTATTGCGCACGCCGTCGATGTGGCTGCGCTCGTAGTTGTGGCTCGCGTACACGCCGGGGCCGATCAGACCATGGCGAATGTCGTAGCCGGCCGAGAGCGTGGCCTCGACGTCGGAGCCGTAGTGCGGGTACACATCGATGGCGTAATCGAGCTCCAGCTCGCGCGCGATATTGGACAGCGTGGTCACCAGATCGTAGTTGTAGGGGCCACCCGAATCCTTGGCGCAAATCGACACCATGCGCTCGGTGCAGCCCAGGTCGTCGCCCACGCAGCCCATGTCCACGCTGATCATCTCGCGCGTGTCGGCCGGCACAAAGGCACCGCCGTGGCCGACCTCCTCGTACACCGTAAAGAGCAGCGAAACCTTGCGCGAAAGGGTCAACTCGCCGTCGGCGACAGCGCGGGCCAAGCCCAGCAGAATCGACGCGGACAGCTTGTCGTCAAGGAAGCGACTCTTGATGTAGCCGCTCTCCGTCACCGTGGTGCGCGGGTCCATAGCGATGATGTCGCCGGTCTGAATACCCAGCTCGAGCACATCGTCCTTGCTGTCAACGTTCTCGTCGAGCAGGATTTCCATGTTCTTCTCGATGGTCTTGACCGGCTCATCGGCCACATGCGCCGAAGGCTCGGTATTGAGGACCACACCCGTGTAGACATTGCCATCGCGCGTGTAAACGGTGCAGTTCTCGCCATCGGCCGTAGACCACTGATGCCCGCCGAGGGTCGTGGGACGCAGGCGACCATTGTCCTTGATGGAGCGCACCATGGCGCCCAGGGTATCGACATGGCTCGCCAACACGAGCGGCTCACCCTCGCCGCCAAGCTCAACAAGCACATTGCCCTTATTGGAGCGCTCGGGGCCAAAGCCCATATCGCGCAACGTCTCCATCAGATAATCAGTAGCCGCACGGGTATAGCCCGTAGGCGAAGCAATCGAGGTAAGCGCCTTCAACTGGTCAGTAATATAGGAGAGCGTAGAATCCATCTTGGACACCAAAGTCACCCTTTCATATCGAATTAAACCCACAGCAACAATACCACCGCGAACCATCTTTTTACCTAGCGAGATGACCCGTCGAGCTTCCCAGAACTGCGCCCGCCACGATAACGAGCCGGCGGGCCCCTGCCCGTTAGCCCCACAATCTTTCCGCAGAACGGAGGAAGCCCCCGCCGCACGAAGTGCGCAGCGGGGGCTTCCGACATGTCCGAGGACGACTGTGGGGCTAACGGGCAGGGGCCCGCCGAACCAAGTTAGGCAGCCGGGCAGATCTTCTTGAAGAGCTCGATGACGTCGTCGAGCGTCGCCTCGCGCGGGTTGCCCGGGAAGCAGGCGTCGGCCATGGCGTCCTTGGCCAGGACCTCGATCTCGTCGGCCTTCATGGCCTCGCAGACGTGCGGGATGTTCACGTCGGCAGAGAGCTGCTTGACGGCGGCGATGGCGGCGTCGGCGGCCTCGTCGGTGCTCATGCCCGTGGTGTCAACGCCCATGGCGACGGCGACCTTGGCCAGGCGCTCGGTGCAAACCGGCTTGTTGAACTCCATGGCGATCGGCAGCAGCATGGCGCAGGCGACGCCGTGCGGGGTGTCGTAGTGAGCGGACAGGGTGTGAGCCATGGCGTGGTCGATGCCCAGGCCAACATTGGAGAAGCCCATGCCGGCGACATACTGGCCAAGAGCCATGCCCTCGCGGCCGGAGCCAGGCTGACCGGACTTGGCCTCGGCGACGGAGTCGCGCAGGTTCTCGCTGATCAGCTTAATGGCCTCAAAGTGGAACATGTCGGAGAGCTCCCAAGCGCCCTTGGTGGTGTAGCCCTCGATAGCGTGGGTCAGAGCGTCCATGCCAGTGGAAGCGGTGAGGCCGGCGGGCATGGAAGCCATCATGTCGGGGTCGACGACGGCGACCTCGGGGGCGTCGTTGGTGTCGACGCACACGAACTTGCGGACCTTCTCGGGGTCGGTGATGACGTAGTTGATGGTCACCTCGGCAGCGGTGCCGGCGGTCGTCGGCACGGCGATGGTGAACACGGCGTGGTTCTTAGTGGGAGCAACGCCCTCGAGGCTGCGGACATCAGCGAACTCGGGGTTGTTGATGATGATGCCAATGGCCTTGGCAGTATCCATGGAGGAGCCGCCACCGATGGTCACGATAGCGTCAGCCTCGGCGGCCTTGAAGGCCTCGACGCCGTCCTTGACGTTCTGGATGGTGGGGTTGGGCTTAATCTCGGAGTAGAGGCTCCAAGCGATGCCAGCGGCGTCGAGCTCGTCGGTCACCTTAGCGGTAACGCCGAACTTGACCAGATCGGGGTCGGAGCAGACGAAGATCTTCTTGTAGCCGCGACGCTGGAGCTCGCCGGGAATCTCCTTGATGGCACCGGAACCATGATAAGAAATGGTGTTGAGAACGAAACGATTAGCCATTGATAGCCTCCCATCGTGTGCGGGACACCTATTACGCCCCGCGCTATAAGTTCCATCCTAACGCTTTTGAAACAAAAAACGCGTGAGAACGTCAAAAGTGTTAAAGCGTTTCAACAGATGATGAAAAATATTGCGGCAAAGGGACAGCCCCTTTGCCGCATTCGGTTACTTTCGGCAGCCCTCTTTCCAAGCCTCGGCCGCAACCTTCCAGCGTAAGCGCAAGTCGCGTTCACGGTCGATGAACATGATGGCAAACGCGACAAACAGCAGCAAGCTCGCCACGACGATGGCGTGCAGGCCCATGCGCTCAATACACCAGTTGCCCAACACGGCGCCAAACACAAAGGTAAAGATCACGCCAAAGTACAGCAGGCCGTTTTCCAAAAAACCGCGCCTGTGGGTGATGATGTAATCGTCCACGTTTTGCAGTGCATTGCGCAGGTTACCGATGCACATGGTCGTAGCGATGCCGTGACCATGGATCTTGCGGAAGCTCTCGACCTGCATACCGCAGGCAAACGAGGTGAGGCAGTTGGCGAGCAGGTTGAAATTGCCGCCCGGGATAAAGCTCACTCCCAGCAAGATGACGGCTTCAAAAAACACCGTTACCTGGCGCCAGTGAATCACGCTGCCAAACCGCTCGTGCACCAGGTCTGCAAGCATAATGCCCACGGCAAACGACACCACGGGGAAGAAATAGCGTCCCGCCAGCACCCAGTTGCCCTCCGAGATGCTCACGCCCACGAGCAGGATGTTGCCCGTCTGCGCGTTTGCGAAAACATGGTCGCGCCCAATGTACGAATACACGTCCATAAAGCCACCGGCGAGCGCCAAGATGATGCCCAGCTCAATAGACTCCGATATCTGTTTGGCACGCTGCATCGTCGTGCATCCTCCTTGTTGACGACTCTCTCGTGCGTTGGCGGAAACATAGCCGCCGTTCATACTGTAACCCATTGACAACATGGCGTGCGCGCGAGACAGGTTCTCCAACGCTCAGATACACAGTCTGGAAACAAACGACACCTGCATCGACGCGCCGATCCGCCAGCCCATGTACTCCGCCAGTCTTTTTAGCCCCGTCCTAAAAAGACTGGTTACAATTACGTGCAGCATACAAACACCGGGAGGGATCGTGGCAAAAAAGCCTCAGCACGCTCAGAACAACCAGCGCAGTCAGCAGGGCAAACAGGGCCAACAGCAAAAGCGCGGCGGTAAGGCGCAGGCCACAACCGTCAAGGCGACACCCGTCCGCCCCTGGCGCCCGGGCCGCGATAAGTTCCTCCCCGTCAGCCGCGCCGACATGGATGCACGCGGCTGGGACCAGTGCGACTTTGTCTATATCTGCGGCGATGCCTACGTGGACCATCCGAGCTTTGGCATGGCCATCATCAGCCGCGTGCTCGATGCGCATGGCTACAAGGTGGGTATCATCTGCCAGCCCGACTGGACCGACCCCGCCAGTATCACCGTGCTCGGCGAGCCGCGCCTGGGCTTTCTCGTCAGCGCCGGTAACATGGACTCCATGGTCAACCACTATTCGGTGACCAAGCACCGCCGCCACACCGACGCCTATACCCCCGGTGGCAAGGAGGGGCGCCGCCCCAACCGAGCCGTCACGGTCTACGGCAACCTCATCCGCCAGACGTTCAAGGATGCGCCCATCATCATCGGCGGCATCGAGGCGAGCCTGCGCCGTCTGGCCCACTACGACTACTGGCAGGACAAGCTCAAGCGCTCAGTGCTACTCGACTCGGGCGCCGACATCCTCATCTACGGCATGGGCGAGCACGCGATTGTCGAGATCGCCGATGCGCTCGACGCGGGACTGCCCGTCGATCAGATCACCTATATCAACGGCACCGTCTACCGCACAGGCTCGCTCGACGAGGTGTACGACTACGACCTGCTGCCCAGCTGGGACGACCTTACCGCCGACAAGCTCAACTACGCACGCAGCTTTAACGAGCAGCAGCAGAATATGGACCCCATCACTGGACATCGCCTGGTAGAGCCCTATCCCAACAGCGTCTATGTGGTACAGAACCCGCCGTCGGCGACGCTCACCACCGACGAGATGGACGAGGTGGCCGAGCTTCCCTACGCACGCGATTGGCATCCCGACTACGACGTGGCAGGCGGCGTGCCGGCCTTTGCCGAGATCAAGTTTTCCATTAGCTCCAACCGCGGCTGTTTTGGCGAGTGCTCGTTTTGCGCGCTCACCTTCCACCAAGGCCGCGTGCTGCAGATGCGCAGCCACGATTCGATCATGCGCGAGGCCGAGCTGCTCACGCGCGATCCCGAGTTTAAGGGCTACATCAACGACGTGGGCGGACCGACGGCTAACTTTAGCCGCCCGGCCTGTGACAAGCAGCTCAAGCACGGCGTGTGCAAGAACAAGCGCTGCCTGTGGCCAAGCGTATGCAAGAACATGGTGGTCGACGAGAGCGGCTACACGCAGCTGCTGCGCGACCTGCGCCAGCTGCCGGGCGTCAAGAAGGTCTTCGTCCGCAGCGGCATCCGTTTTGACTACACCATGGCCGACGCCTCGGACGAATTTTTGCGCGAGCTGCTGGAGTATCACGTCTCGGGCCAGCTACGCGTGGCACCCGAGCACGTGAGCGACGCCGTGCTCTCCGTGATGGGCAAGCCGAGCCGCGCCGTCTACGACGCGTTCTGCCGTAAATTTGAACGCCTGAACCGCGAATACGGACTCAAGCAGTACGTGGTGCCGTATTTGATCTCGAGCCATCCCGGTTCAACCATGAAGGAAGCCGTGGACCTTGCCGAGGCCGTGCGCGACATGGGCTACATGCCCGAACAGGTGCAGGACTTCTACCCCACCCCGTCCACCATGTCGACCTGCATGTACTACACCGGCGTGGACCCACGCACCATGCAGCCGATCTACGTGGCCCGCGACCCGCACGAGAAGGCCATGCAGCGTGCGCTCATCCAATACCGCAAGCCCGAGAACTACAAGCTCGTACGCGAGGCACTGGAAAAGGCCGGCCGCCGCGATCTGATTGGCTACACCAAGCATTGCCTGATTCGTCCCGTACCCCCGCGCCCGGGCGAGACATCTGCTGGCGGTGGGCATGGCACCGGCAAGAAGGGCGGCAAGCCGCACGGTGGTGCTGGCGGCAAGGGACCCAAAGGCGGCAAGGGACCCAAAGGCAGCAAGGGGCACGGCGGCATGTCGCGTGCGCAAAACACCGCAGGGCGCAATCGCGCGGCCCAGGGGCGTCAGGGCGCCAACGGAGGCGGGCGTCGCAACTAGGGCAGCGGTGCGCTCGCTGCGCCCATCCCACACGCGTGGCGCAGCGAGCGCGTTGCCTCAACGAGGATGACGCCGGCGATAGCGACCGTAATTGCCACATCGAGCGGCGTGTTCACAAACCAGAGCAACGTCATGAGATACGACCCGGCATTAAAGGCAAAGTGCAGCAGGATCGTGTAGCGGAGCTTTCCGGTCGTCACGAGCACCCAACCAAAGATGAGGCCGGCGGCACCCGCGTAGCAACCCTGCACCCAATTCATGTGCATAAAACCGAAGATTGCCGCCTGCAGCACAATCGCCGCGGCGATACCCCACGTGCTCGGGGCCGCCCAGGGCACCATGGCGCCGTCCTGTGCGCTCGCACGACGCCGGCGTTTCCAAAGTGGGCGGCACTGCGGATTAAACGCTCGGAGCGAAAACTCAAAAATAATGCCGCGCACCAGCAGCTCTTCACAAAATGGGGCGCCGAGCACCGTGGTCAGGACGGCGAGATAGCTGGTGTCGCCCATGCCTGTTTCCTCGACAAGCTCGCTGTAGTCGGCCGCGGCATCGGGCAACAGCGACAGCACGGCATCGGTCACGTAGCCAACGACCACCTGCAGGGCCAGGCCAATCACGATAACGCAAGCGATGCGTTTCCACGCCCCACGCGCTCCCCCGCCGAGCGGGCGCTCGCCCTGCCAGCGCGCCATAAATGAACGCGGCCACAGATAACGCCACCACAGCAGTGCCATCAAAAACGATGCCGTCTGCGCGACAGCCTGAAGCAATTGAATGTCGAGGTCATCGATCGAAAAACCCATGAACACCGATGCGACGCCAAGGGCGGAGAACAAAACGACGCTCAGGGCAATATCGGCAGCGACGACGCCAAAACAGGCAAGCGCCCAAATCATCGCATTGAGCATGCCAACCTCCTCAAAACCGTTCCATAGTTCTACCACAACTCGGCAGAGAGCTAATCCCATGGGGACGGAGGAAAACGGATCACTTATTGATGAGAATCGGGCGCAGTGCCAAAAGCCCCGTTGGGCGAGATGTCGAACGGGAAAGTGCCGCAGCGATTGAACGCGGCGATAAACATGCGGATGGCGTTGGACGGCGTGGTGCCCACGAGCTGGGTTGCCGCCGCGAAGGCTGCCTTTTCCTCGGGCAAGACCTTCGCGACTACGGGGGTCATGTGTTCTGCCATGGCGCTTCCTTTTTGAAACGACGGTAGTGCGGATAGATGCGGGCCACGCGGCTGGGCGACGGGCTGTGAAGGCAACCCAATTGGCCCGCATCCGGAGTTTGTTTCTGCGGCATTGGTATTACTTGGTATACCAAAGTATTACCCCGCAGATAGAATACCACACCCAATCCCATGGGGACGGAGGAAAACGAATCATTTTGTTGCTGAGTTAGTATTTAGAGCGTGATGATGTCCGAGATATCGAGGGTCTGAGCGTCGGCGACATCGTGCGTGGCAAGCAGCAGCATACGACCGTCGAGCAAGTCGAGCACGACCTTGGCCGTCGCATCGCGCGCGGCGGCATCCAGGCCGGTAAAGGGCTCGTCCAGAATAACGGCACCGCCCGGGCACAGCAGGGCGCGGGCGATCTCGACGCGACGGCGCTGCCCGCCCGAAAGCTCGACCGCGCACGCATACACATCGATTCCCGGCACCAGCAGGCGCAGCAATGCCGCGGCGCTCGAAGCATCCACGCATGCATCGGCGCACACCAGCACGTTATCCAGCGCCGAGGCGGACTCGACCAAGCGCGCATCCTGAAACACCATCGAGCACGGCGCGCACTCCCCCGCTGCCAACGAAAGCAGCGTCGACTTGCCCATGCCCGAGGCGCCCATCACACAGATACGCCCACCCGCAGGCACGTTGAGCACCAGCCCGTCGAGCGCCGGCGCCCAGGGCGCGCGATCGCCCACGGCAAGCGCAAGCTCCGCTGCAGCACCATCGCTCGCAGCCCCCGCACGCCCGCAAGCGCCGCGCCCATGCGCCCGCACGGCCGCGCCCCACGCCACGGGTCCCGAAACCCGCAGCAGCCACACCAGCACGCGCTCACACGCCCACGAGGCGGCAACGATCAGCACGGTCCACGCCAGCAGATCAGCCGTCTCGATCAAAAGCTTTGCCTGATAGATGCGCTCACCCACGGTGCCCACCGCCATGCCGATCAGCTCGGCTGCCACGCCGGCCTTCCAGCTCGTGCCGATCACGGCACGGGCGCACGAAAGCACAAACGGCAGTACCTCGCGCCAGGTATGGGCGCAAAACAGGCGCCAGCCCCGCACGCCATGCAGGCGGAACATCTGCTCCAGCGGCTTATCCACTTGTGCCAAGCCCTCGGCCAGCGAAAAATACACGCCCGGCAGCGCCATCAAAAAGACCGCGGCGATGCTCACGCGCGCCGATCCCAGCCAAATGAGCAGCAGGACCACCACGCAGGCGACCGGCGTCGCCTTTACAAACGACAGCGCCGGAGCCACCAGGCGCGCAAACGCCCGCGAACGTGACGAAATTCCGGCAAGCGCGCCACCACACACCGTGGCAAGCGCCAGCCCGCCCAGTATCCGCGCGCCCGAGCCCGCCAAAATCGCCCAGGTACCGCCATCGCACACCAGGCGCAGCAGCGCCAAGGCAACCGCATCCGGCCCCGGCAAAATCAACGGCTGCGCCACCAGCGCCGCCACCAGCATCCACGCGGCAAGCCAAAAGGCGGCGACGGCACCTGCTGCCGCCACCGCCTTTATACGCTCTGTCATTTGTCGAGCAAACGCACGCACGGGCTACTCCATGTAGTAGAAATCGTCAGCCGGAAGTTTACCGCCCACGGCACTCGCGTCCGCGTCGAACAGCACCTGCAGATACCCGCTAAGTGCCGCCTTCATATCCTTGCCCGTCTGGCAGACAAGCATGCACCCGGGAATCGCCTTCTCGGCGATCTTGGCGTTGTCCACGATGCCGGCATCGACCACGGCCTGCGCCCAGTCTGCCGGCGCCGCATTGACAGCCTTAACGCTCGCCGCATGGCAGCTCAAGAACTCCGCAACGGCCTCGGGATGTTCCTCGACAAACGCGCGTCGCACCACGGTCACGCCCGTCAGCAAGCGCGAGCCCGTGTCACCCGCCAGCTCGTCCCACACATCGGTCAGACTCACCGGTGCCGACAGCTTGCTCTCGCTCTTGGCGATGGCAGCGGTCTTGAACGGCTCGGGCAGCACGCCCACGGCAGACGGGTCGGCAAGCAGGGCCGACAGCACCTCGGTGGGCTCGCTCTTAAACTCGAGCGTCACCTGGCTGGTCAGGCCCGCGCGCTCCAGCAGGTAGTTCATGACGTACTCCGGCGTGGTGCCCTTGCCCGTCATATAGACGGTATGGCCCGCCAGATCGCCAAACGAGGCCACACTCGCGTCGCCCGTCACAACGTTCAGCACGCCCAGCGTGTTGATGTCGATGACCTGCACCGCTCCCTCGGTCTTGTTGTAGAGCACGCTCGCCACGTTGGCGGGCACCAGGGCAATGTCGATATCGCCCTGAATGACCTTGGGCACAATCTCGTCGGCGGCAGTGTTGATCGCAAAGTCGAACTCGTTGTCCGTCTCACCATCGGCAGCCCGGTCCATAAGCTGCACCAGGCCAATCGAGGTCGGGCCCTTGAGCGAGGCGACGTGCACCTCGACCGGCCCTGCAGTAGCACCGGCGCCGTCCGTGGCAGCCGAGCCCGCGGCGGACCCGGCACCGGCAGCCCCGCCGCCACAGCCCGCGAGCGCAAGCGACAGAGCGCCCGCGGCGAGCACCGAGGCAAACCCCCGGCGCGACAGCTCAAAATCAAACGCGCGCATCGCTAGCACGTCCCCTCGTTAGGCATCGTCCATGCGTGATGGTCGGTATGCAGCAGCTCCTCGGCCAGCGGCGAGAGCGGCTCGCCCAAGAACTCGCGGTAGCACGCCTGGACATCGGGATTCTCGTGCGAGAAGCGAATGTCCGCAGCGGCATCCAGGCCCCAGAGCACCTGGCCACGCTCGGCTGCCAGCTCGCAGCCGTCGTGGATGGGCTGACCGCCGCCACCGACGCAGCCGCCCGGGCACGCCATGACCTCAACGAAGTCATAGTTCACGCGGCCGTCGCGAATCGCGTCGAGCAGACGAGCGGCGTTGCCCAGCCCGTGTGCCACGGCAACGCGCACCCTGGTGCCATCGATATCGGCCACGGCTTCCTTCCAGCCGTCCAGGCCGCGCACATCGGTAAAGAAGTCGGCGTCGGGGTTCTTGCCCGTCACCAGGTAATAGGCCGAGCGCACGGCGGCCTCCATCACGCCGCCCGTGGCGCCAAAGATCACACCCGCGCCCGTGCCAAAGCCCAGCGGCGTGTCGAGCGGCTCCTCAACCAGCGTATCCACGCTCACGTGGTTCGCGCGGATCATGCGCACCATCTCGCGTACCGTCAGCGCAACGTCAACGTCGGGCGTACCATCCTCGCCCACCATGCTCGGCAGCGCGCACTCGGCCTTCTTGGCCGTGCACGGCATCACGGACACCACAAACAGGCGCTCGGGCTCCACGCCCAGCACCTTGGCGTAGTAGGTCTTGGCGATGGCGCCAAACATCTGCTGCGGCGACTTTGACGTGGACAGGCTGTCGACAAACTCGGGGCAGCGTGCCTTCACAAAGCGTACCCAGCCCGGGCAGCAGCTCGTGAACATGGGCCAGCCGCGGCTGTCGCCCTCGCCCTTGGCGGCCTTACCCAGGCGCTCGAGCAGCTCGGATCCCTCCTCCATAATGGTGAGATCGGCCGAGAAGTCGGTGTCGAACACGTACTCAAAGCCCACGCGGCGCAGCGCGCAGGCCAGGCGCTCGACGGTAGCCTCCTCACGCGGAATGCCGAGCTCCTCGCCCCAGGCGCTACGCACGGCCGGCGCAATCTGCACCAGCACGATCTTGTCAGGATCGGCGATGGCGTCGAACACGGTCTCGGTATCGTCACGCTCGCGCAGGGCGCCCGTCGGGCAATGCGTGATGCACTGACCGCACGCGACGCAATCGGTCTTGCCGATCGGCGCACGCCCGCGGGTGCCCACGGCGGTATGCGTGGCGCGGTTGGTCAGGTCCCAAATCCCTAAGCCCTGCACGTTCTCGCACACCTTGATGCACCGCATGCATTTAATGCACTTGTCGTTATCGCGGATGATGGGGAAATCGAAGTCCCAGCCCTCGCGTGCCAGGTGCTGCTCGTACGGCAGATAGAAGATGCCCAGGTCGTTGGCGATGGTCTGCAGGTTGCAGTTCCCACTGCGCACGCAGCTCGTACAGCGCGAGTCGTGCTGGGACAGCAGCAGCTGCACGTTGGTGCGACGCGCCTCGCGGGCCTTGGGGCTGTTAGTGTGGACCACCATGCCGTCGAGCACGTAGTTGTTGCAGGCGGCAACCAGCTGGTCGCAGCCCTCAACCTCGACCACGCACACGCGGCAACCGCCGATCTCGTTTAGATCGCGCAGGTAGCACAGGGCGGGAATCTGGATGTCGACGGACTTGGCCGCGTCCAGGATCGTGGTGTGCTCGGGCACCACGACCTCGCAATTATCGATCGTGAGCTTGACCATGTTGAGTGCTCCGCTTTCGGTGTTGTCGCTGACAGTGGGGTTGTTGAGCTCTACCATTCCAGGTTCCTCCCTCCGCGGAACGCGCCAAAGCCAAAGTGGTCGCAACGCAGGCAGCGGCTTGCCTCCTGGCGTGCCTCCTCCTCGGTAAGGCCCTGCTCGACCAGATTCCAATCGTGGATGCGCTCGCCGGCCTCGCGCTCGCCCAGCTCGCAGCGGCCGCACTCGTGCTTGCCCTTAAACTGCACGGTCGGCAGCTCAACGTCGAGCTTGATCTTGTGGTCAAAGCCCAGGTAGCGATCGATATTTGCCGAAGCAACGCGGCCGGCGTTGATGGCTCGGATGACGGTGGCGGGACCGGTCTGGCAGTCGCCGCCGCTAAAGAGACCATCGAAGTTGGGCACGGCGCCGTCCGAATCGGTGACGACGCGACCCCACTTGCAGGCGATGCCCATGTCCTCAAACGGCTTGGAATCGATGTCCTGGCCAATGGCCACAAACACGCGCTCGCAGGGAATGACGCGCTCGGGCGTGGCGGCGGTACGCGGAGCCGGACGCCCACGACGGGGCTCGCCGATAATCTGCGGCTGCACGCGCAGGCCGCTCACGCGACCGTCCTCGCCCGTCTCGATAGCGAGCGGGGCCGTGAGCTCCAGAACCTCGCAGCCCTCGGCCTGGGCGCCGGCGATCTCGGCGTCCTGTGCCGTCATATCGCAGATGCGACGGCGGTAGACGATGCTCACCTTTTCGGCACCGCAACGCACGGCAGAGCGCGCCACGTCCATGGCCACGTTGCCGCCGCCGATGACGCACGCGCGCTGACCGCTCAGGTCGGGCAGCTCATCGTCGCCGATGGCACGCAGCATCTTGACGGCCGACTCCACGCCGGGAGCCTCTTCGCCCGGAAGGCCGAGCTTCTTATCGCTGTGGGCGCCAATGGCCAGGTAGACGGCTTCGAACTCGTCGCGCAGGCGGGCAAGTTCCTCGCCGTTGACGGAGTGGTCGAGTTCCACGTCGATGCCGGCGCTCAAGATCCAGTCGATCTCGGCCTGCAGGCGCTCACGCGGCAGACGGTAGCTGGGAATGCCATAGCGCAGCATGCCGCCCAGGTGGTGGCGCTGCTCAAAGATGGTCACCTTATGGCCCATCACGGCCAGGTAGTAGGCGCAGGAAAGGCCGGCCGGGCCGCCGCCGATCACGGCGATGCGCTTGCCGGTGTTATCGGCCACGCTGGGCTTGTAATCGTTGAGGTCGCTGTGCTCAACGGCAAAACGCTTGAGGGCGAGGATGTTCATGGGATCGTCGACCATGCCGCGACGGCAGTGCATCTCGCAGGGATGCTCGCACACCAGGCCGCAAACGAGCGGCAGCGGGTTGTTCTTGCGGATGACCTTGACGGCATCGGCATAGCGGCCGGCTTCGACGAGCGAAATGTACCCGGGAATGTCGACGTGCGCCGGGCAGCCCGAGACGCACGGGACGCGGGCCTCGCGGTCAAAGCCGCAGGAGTGCTCGCGGATGTGGTGCTCAAAATCGTCGCGGAAACCGCGGATAGCCGTAAGCGCCATGGCACCTGCCTCGTAACCGATGGCGCAGTCGCTCGAAAGATAGATGGTGCGGGCGGTACGCTCGATCAGATTGAGCGTGGACTCGTCGGCGCGGCCCTCGAGCACATCGGCGAGCAGGTCGCTCAGCGCGCTCAGGCCCACGCGGCAGGGCGTACACTTGCCGCAGCTCTGCGTCGAGCACAGGTTGACGAGCGCCGCCGTAAACTCAACGGGGCACGGGGCGAGCGAACTCACCGCCAGACGGCGTCCGAGCGCATCGTGCAGGTCGTCCATGACGGCCTGAGCGTGGCTGCGTTCCATTACATGCAGTCGTGCCATAAGATCCCCTCTCATGCGGCAGCCCGGAGGCGAGGCCGGGCGAAAATGCTACATGCAACACACTGACCTAAAAAGTTGTTTGGCAACAACACGGTTCGGCAGGCGGTATGAAATGTCGTCCTTAGCGGTGAAAACGAACATTTCCGCAGATAAATGCCATATTTGATAAAACGCGTTACCAAATGACAATGCCCCGCCCGCGCACAACACGCGGACGGGGCATTGCTCAAGTTATGTGGCCAGCGGCACTGTCACCTTTACTTAAGCTCGGGCCAGTAACCCTTGTTGGCCTCGATCATGTCGTCGAGAACCTCCTTGGCGACCTTCATCGAAGGCACGGTCTTGTTGAGCGTGAAGGCCTTGAGCGCCTTCTCGTACGAACCCTCGATCGTAGCCTCGACCACGAGCTTCTCGGAGTTCAGCTGCTGCATCATGAGGCCCTGCTGGAACAGAGGAATGTTGTCGCGGCTGATGACCTCGGGGCCGTTCTTGCCAATGTAGGCAGGCAGCTCGACCATAGCGTCGTAGGGCATGTTGGGGATAGCACCCTTGTTCTCGCAGATGACCAGGAAGCGCTGCTTGGTGTCGTTCTTCAGAGCGATGGCCAGGTCGGCAATCCAGTCGCCGTGGCTGCCCGCATAGAACGTGCTCTCGTCGATCTCGCCCGTCTTCTCGTAGTGATCGATGCCGTCGAAGAGGTTCTTCTCGCGCGTCTCCTCAACCTCATTCGCACGGGTGCGCTCGGGGTTGGAGTGCTCGACAAACTCCTTCTGCTGCAGATAGTAGTTCAGATACGTGTTGGGCAGGTACTCCGGGAAGCACTCCATGATCTCGTACTCGCCCTTCCAGACGTAGTACCAGCTGCCCTTGGTGTGGCGGTTCTGCTCGGGGTGCTCGTCGACGGTCTCCTCGGGCTTCTTTGCCATGAGCGAGCCCATGCCCTTGAGGTACGAATCGGGCAGCAGAATCTCATGCTCCTTGATGTACTCGCGCAGCTGCGGGAGCACCTCCTCGCCCTTGTGGCGGATCGAGGTGAACCAGCCAAAGTGGTTGAGGCCAAAGTAATCGTACTCGACATCCTTCTTGTCGATATCGAGCGCGGCGCAAACCACGTCGATGATCGCGATCGGCATGTCGCAGATGTTGATGATGCGAGCATTGGGACGCAGCACACGGCAGCCCTCGGAGACGATGGCAGCGGGGTTGGAGTAGTTGAGAATCCAGTAGTCCTTCTTGGCGTACTTCTCAACGTCATCGATCAGCTCGACCATGGGGAAGATGGTGCGCATGCCGTAGGCAAGGCCGCCGCAACCGCAAGTCTCCTGACCCACGCAGCCGTGACGCAGCGGAATCTTCTCGTCCTGCTCGCGCATGGCGTAGCCGCCCACGCGCATCTGGGCAAACACGAAGCTCGCGTCGGTAAAAGCCGTCTTTTTGTCGGTAGTCACCGTGAGCTTGATGTCCAGGCCGAGGTCCTCGTGCAAAATCCAGTCCACGAGCACGCCGATCTTGCGCTGGCGCTCCTCGTTGATGTCGTACAGACGAATCTCGTCAACGTCGAGCTCGTCCTTGCGCAGAGCGATGGACTTGACGATGCCGGGGGTAAAGGTGGATCCGCCACCACACAGAGTAATGATCATTGTTTACTGCTCCTTCTCAATTGCGTTTTCGACCTTGTCGCGCATCTCGGCGACCTTCATGCCAAAGATGATCTGGATATTGTTGCCGTTGCGGTTGATGCCGCTGTTGGGCACGTGGTTGATGAGGTTCTCATCGATGAGGTCCGGGTTCTTAACGTTCACGCGGAGACGCGTAAAGCAGTTCTCGAGCTCCTCGATGTTGTCCTTGCCGCCAAGACCTGCGACCAGGTCGGCAATACCCGCATCGACACCCTCTGCGGGAGCTGCGGCAACAGCGCCCTGGTTCACCGCGACAGATGCGGCGGCCTCGCCCTCGGCAACGGACTCGGCGAGCTCGGACTCCTCCTCGCGACCAGGCGTGTGGAGGTTGAGCTTCTTAATAAGGAAGGTGAAGAGGAAGAAGTACAGAGCGGCGTTGACGACTCCAAGTACCAGCATAACCGGCCAGTTGGTCTTGTCGACACCGAGGACCAGGTTGGAGACCACGATGTTGATGATGCCGCCTGCAGTCGAAGCGGGCACGGAGAGGACCTTGAGCAGAACCAGGAAGATGCCGGAAAGAACCGAGTGAACGACAAAGAGCACGGGAGCGGCAAAGACAAAGAGGAAGTCCATGGGCTCGGTCACGCAGGAGAGCACGGCGGTGATGATCAGCGGGATGATAACGGCCTTGGTCTTATCCTTGTTCCCCTTGTAAGCGGTGACGATAAAGGCGAGACCGATACCGATGTAGGGCCACAGGTTGTTGAAGGTGTAGCTGTTGAAGTAGGTGCTATCGGAGAAGGGCTGGCCCGTCATTGCCATCTCGGCGACACGGATGGGATAGGCACCGGCGATAACCTGATCGCCAAGCGTCAGGGTGCCACCCACATCGGAGAACTGGAACGGGGTGTAGATGAGGTGGTGCAGACCGGTGGGAACGAGCAGCTTGTTGAGCATGCCGTAGATAAACAGACCGATGTTGCCCGACTCCTTAATGATGCCGGCAACGGAGGAGATGGCACCCTGAACCGGAGGCCAAACGATGCAGAAGCCAGCGCCCATGATCCAGGAAATGATGATCATGATCAGGAACGGGAAGCGAACGCCCGAGAACATCGAAAGGGCAATGGGGAACTGCTTGTTCGAGTACTTGTTGAACACGGCACCGGTGATGCAACCAAGAATGATGCCGCCAAACACGCCGGTATCGAGCACCTGAATGCCCATAACGGTGCTCTGGCCGGTTCCGGTAAGACCGAGCATGCCGTTCGCATCGGCAAGAGAGCCGGTGGCGTTGAGTACGATGTTGTTAGCCTGCAGGAACAGGAAGAACGACATCAGGGCGATCAGCGAAGCATGGCCCTTGTTCTTCTTTGCCATGGCGCCGGCGATGCCCACGCAGAACAGAATCGAGAGGTTGTTGATGATAAACATCAGCGACTGATAGACAACGGCGCCCACGAGCTGGAACGGACCGAAGCCCAGCACAGGGATCATGGCGCAGATGGTCTTGTTGGTCAGAATGATGCCCACGATGAGCAGAATGCCGGCAACCGAGAGATACATCATCGGCTGAACGATCGACTTCGCGAACACCTCCAACGGCGCTTTGAAATTGAACTTCTTTTTTGCGGTCATAGCGGTACTCCCCTTCCTTTTCCGCAAATTAAGACAGATGTGCCCTGGACAAGACCGTGAGCCTTGCCTTATATCAATCGATGTGTGGGCACGTTATGCCTAGAGACCAGGTTCTCCAAGCAAGTTAACAATGTGATATGCGAGATAACTCTTCTCGGCATCGGTAACGACAACGTTATAGGTAGACGACAAGTGGGCGGCTATCGCGTCCGCACACGAGAACGCGCACGGATACTTAGTTTCATCGATGCGGAACAGCGCATCGTCATTGATTTGCCCGGCCGCGGGGTCAAGCGCCCGCTGTGCGAAAAACTGCAAGTGGCGGACGAAACGCTCATAGGGCAACGAGGTGTCGTCAAGGGTCGTAGAATAGCGCTCGGAAACAATCGCGAGTACGTCGCGAACAAGCTGGACCGAGATGATTAGACGGTCGGAGCGTTGCGGCATGGTGGCGTTGACGATATGCAGCGTAATAAAACCCTGTTCTTCTTCGCTCATCTGGATGCCCATATACTCCTTGATAATCTGCAGCGCACGGCCCGCAAGCGCATACTCCTTGCGATAGAACTGCTGGATCTCGAGCAGCAACGGATTCTCGCAGGAGACGCCCTTGCGCTCGCGCTCCAAAGCAAGGCTGATATGGTCTGCAAGAGCAATAAGAATCTTGTCGTTGACATCAACATTGAGCTCTCGACGGAGCATCTGAACAATGTCCTCGGCAATCACGAGGTTGACGGTGGGAATGGACTCCAAAAGATGTGCCAAGCGGTCAATCGTACGCGAATCCTGAGAAGTGCCCTCCTGCAGCGCATAGGTCTTTTCGACCGATGCTTCATCGATAGCGTCGCCGGCATGACGGCCAAAGCAGAGGCCTCGACCGATGACAATGAGCTCGGAGCCATCGTCCGAAGTGACCATTGCGACGTTATTGTTGAAAACTCGCTTGATAACCACGGTACCCACCACAAGAATTTACTCGGAAAGCCAGACGACAGGCTCTTTAACAGCAACAGGGCCGGAAGCATGCTCACGAAGAGTCGAGTTCTCCAAGCGCTCGCACACGATAACGAAGACCGTGGGATCGAAGCCGGCGGCGCGGACCGCGTCGAAATCGACCTCGACGAGGGGCTGGCCCGCGTCGACATGGTCACCCTGGGCAACAAGCGCATGGAAGCCCTTGCCCTCAAGTTTAACAGTGTCGATTCCGATATGTAGCATCACCTGAGCAGAGCTGTCGTCGGACATGATGCCCAGCGCGTGCTCAGTCGGAAACAGCGCTGCGACGGTGCCGGAAACAGGAGCGCACACCGTTCCCTCTTGGGGAACCACGGCAACGCCATCGCCCACAGCACGGCTGCTAAAAGCGGGATCATTGGTTTTTTCTAGGTGAACAAGCTCGCCAGAAACGGGAGCGAGGATTTCGAACTCGGAAGTTGCAGTCTTCTGCTCATCCGAACCGCCCATCAGGCGAGAAAAGAAACCCATGGTGGCATGTCCCTTCATAAATATAGCCCAACCAAAATCAAGCGAATGCGTCCATAGAGACACACCCGTTCAAAGACTTTGGTTAGGCCCACGTCCGAGGGACTCGGTAACCTTCCTCATTTCTTTTTACGGGAGTTATTGTAGACAAGCCCAAAGCCAGAACAATCATTATGACCGGTGAGCGGTATTTTTTCTCCGATAAACGGTATTTAGGCGTTACTTGAGAACGATCCTTTTCTGCCGGCACCCGAGGACACCCCTCGCTCTGGTGCAATGGGGTGGCGCAAAGTAACCTGACCCCTTTGCACCAAAAAGGGCCCCGAGCGTAGTTGCTCGGGGCCCTTAGTTCGCCTCGTTCTAGCGCGCGACGCGTATGTTACTTGCGCTTGCCGCCGCCGTCGCCGGGACGACGGGAGCTGCCGCCGCGCTTGCCGCCACGATTGTTGCCATAGCTGCCACGGTTATCGCGACCGCCGGCGCGGCCGCCACGGGAGCCGGCCTGGTTGCCGCCACGCCCGCCGCGATAGCCGCCGCGGCGCTCCTCGCGAGTGTCGTCGTAGTTGCGCCAGTCATCGCGACGATCGCGGCTGGCACGCGGGTCGCGACGATCGCGCGACTCATTCGAACGACCGGCGCCGTTGCGGCCACCGTTGCCACGAGCACCCTCGCGACGCTCGCCGCCACGGCCGCCCTCGCGACCTCCGCGCTCGTCAAAGCGCTTGCCGCCGCGGGACTCGCCGCCGCGGGTACCACGCTCGTCACGCGAACCACGGCCTTCGCCGCCACGGCGCTCATCGCGCCCGCCGCGCTCGCCATCGCGACCGGAGCGACGACGGTCACCCGAGCCGCGCTTGCCGCCGCGCGAACCACGGCCTTCGTCCTCGCGCTCAACACGACGACGACCGCCACGGTCCTCGTCCTCACGACGGCGGCGGTGTGCCTCGCCCTGGAACTGCTTGGCGCGACGCTCGGCACGATTGCCGCGCGGGCCCTGCTCAACAGCACCGCCGCGCTCCTCGGCAGCCACCTCGCGAGCCACGCTCTCAACGGCCTCGTCCACGCGAGCCTGAACGCCCTCGCGCACGCGGGTCTTGCCGCCACGCTTGGGACGACTCGGGCGCTCGCCGTCGCTGCGGCGCTCGTCGCGACCGCGGTTGGAACGACCGGCCACATCGCCGTAATCGTCGCCGTTGCGCTTGCCGTCGCGGCGCGCCTGCTCAAGCTTCTTCTTGCTCTTGGACTTGCCGCGCTTGGTCTTCTTCTTCACCTTAAAGGCGGCGGGGTCGCGCTCGGGGTCAACTGCGGGCGGATTGGGACCCACATGCAGGTCGCCGGCGTCATAAATGTCGGCCGTCTTGTCCATGAGCTTCTCGATCTCGTAGAACTCGTCGACGTCCTGCTCGGTCACAAACGTAATGGCCCAGCCCAGCTCGCCGGCGCGGCCCGTGCGGCCGATGCGGTGGATGTAGTCGGTCGGCTCTGCCGGCACGTCAAAGTTCACGACGTAGCGCACATCGCTAATGTCGATGCCGCGGGCAAGCACGTCGGTTGCCACCAGCACGTCGACGGTGCCGTCGCGGAAGGCCGAAAGCGCGCGCTCGCGCTGGGCCTGGCTGCGGTTGCCGTGGATTGCGGCGGCCTTGATGCCCTTGCGCTCCAGACGACGGCAGCAGCTGTCGGCGCGGTGCTTGGTGCGCATAAAGACGATAGTGCGCTCCGGGCCCTCCTTTTTGAGGAACTCGGGCAGCAGGTTGTTCTTGGCCTCGATGGACACCGGGAACACAAACTGGTCGACGGTGTCGGCGGTCGACGTGGCGGGCGCGATCTCCACGCGGGCCGGGTCGCTCACCAGGTCGGTGATCTCGCCCACGGCCTCCTCGTCGAGCGTGGCCGAGAACAGCAGCGTCTGACGCTCGGCCGGCGTCTCGCGCACAATACGGCGAACGGCGGGCAAAAAGCCCATGTCGAGCATGCGGTCGGCCTCGTCGAGTACCAGCACCTTGACCTCGTTCAGGTGGCAGGCACCCTGCTCGATCAGATCGACCAGACGGCCCGGCGTGGCAACCAGAATGTCGCAGCCGTACTTAAGCGCCGCGGTCTGGGGCTTGTAGCTCACGCCGCCCACGACGGTCACGGCGACATGGCCGGTGACGTCGGCAATCTTGCCGGCGACCTCATCGATCTGCTGGGCAAGCTCGCGCGTGGGGGTGATGACGAGCATCACGGGACCGCGGCCGTTGCCCTCGGGCTTCTTGGCACCGCGACGGCGGTTGCGGCCGCCGCGCTCGCGCACGGGTTTGGGAGGAGCGATGTGCTCCAGGTTGTTCATGGTCGGCAGCAAGAAAGCGGCCGTCTTGCCGGTGCCGGTCTGAGCGGCGGCAAGCAGGTCACGGCCCTCGAGCACCACGGGGATGGAGCCGGCCTGCACGGGCGTGGGCGCCGTGTAGCCTAGGTTCTCGATGGCACGAAGCATCTCGTCCGAAAGTCCCAGCTCGTCAAAGGCGGGCAGGTTCTCGGTCGCGGACTCGACGGTCTCGGCGGCGCTGGCCTCGTCGGCAGCGTCGAAGGCAGCCTGGGTCATGGCCTCGCGGGCCTCGTCCAGAATCTCGGCGTCCGTGACGTCGGATACAGAATTACGCATATGTTGTTGTTCCTTATCTGCACGCGTTATGGGCACGGCATGCGGCCGCGCGAGCGTGCTTGGTAGTGCGCTAATACATACAAAAACAGGTGCGCACAGAGAGGACGTTGCTCAGCACGCTGGCGATCGCTTTGGCAGCCCTATCACGCGCCGTCCAGACGCAGCAGCTCTAAGCGATGGAGCAGATTCGCCGCCGGTTAGTATACCCGCGCTTCGCATGCCCCCACGTAAACCACAGATGACGGGTCTGGGATCGCGCAGAGACTCCCCCGCCGAGCAACATCTCAATCTGTAACATCTACGGGGCAAATCGGGTCTCAGATGTTACAGACCGAGACAGAAGACTCCCCCGTCAGACAACGTCTCAATCTGTAACAGTTACTCGGCAAAATCGGTCCTTGCTGTTACAGATCGAGACAAACCGCTATCCCAGGACACAACATCTCAATCTGTAACAGTTATCGAGCAAATTGAGCTGTAGATGTTACAGATTGAGATTATTGACCGGCGGGGCGGCACTGGCTCCAACGCCGACGACGACGCCGACCCCCTACTCCTTCACGAACTGCGGCGCGGGCGTATTGTTTTCGAACGTCCATGCGTCAAATCTTCTCAGCTCACTCATCATGCCGCCCGTGACTCCGCTCATAGTGTCATAACCCGTTTGAACCTCAAGCCCGTAATCGTCGCCCTTAAATACGCTGATGCCACCTTCCATGCTGGGATTAAACACAAACGTCAGCGTCGCCTGGCCAGCCTTGGCCCCAGTAATCTCGTCGGCGCTGGCAGGCTCGTCATAGTCTTCGTCATAGTCTTCGTCATAGTCTTCGTCATAGTCGTCGTCATAGTCGTTGTCATAGTCGTCGACTTCACCGATCCTAAAGCCCATAAACCCGCTGTCGCCGATTTCCTCAATACTCACGTCATCTTTTTTAAAGACCATGCGGCCGCTCAGGTCCTTCCTCGAAAGCGAATAATCCGTCGAAAGCTCAACAGAAATCGTTCCGGCGACTTCATCAAAGTTAGAGATCTTGAGGTAAGTGTCAGGCGTACCGTCCTCATCGAAGTCCTCGTAAGTACCCGAGATGTCAGCCATCGGTTCCGTGTCGCCGTCATCATCGCAAAGGTCGGAATAATCGAAACACCATCCCGTAGCCTCATCGAAGGAGTACACATATTCCTGATGATACGAATCGTCAAAGTACCAAGGCACCTCACCGGGAACATCTTGTTTAACCGTGCACGATGAGCCTTCGAGCTCGGAATCCACGTCCGTCAGTCCGTTTTCCTCGTCAAAGTCGATACCCCTTGTGGGTTCGGTCGATACCTTATTGGATTTCAAAGACACATTCGACACCACGCCGCCCGAGCCCTTGAGGCCGGTAAACGTAAGGTCTATCGTCGAACGGAAACTGCGATTCTCTGTGACCACCTGTGCTGAGCCGTTCACCAGACCATTGCTCTCCGTCACGTTGCTCACCTTGACGGACTTGACTTTATACGCCGAAGAATTGACGTAGTCGCTGGAAACAAAGCCGCCAAAACTCTCGCCATACTGCTCGTCCACCGTCTTTTTGACAGCCGCCGTCGTCTGGTCGACCATCTTTTGGTGCTGAGCCTTCTGCCAGAACGAGAATCCCACAAAGCCGCCGACGCCCATGACAATAACGACAACGGCGATGACCAGTCCTGTAGCGACCCTCTTTCCTCGACGGGGCTTCTTAGCAGGAGCCATCGGCATGGGGGCCGGGGCAGAGTCCGGCTGGAACTGCTGAGGTTGAGCCCAGTACTGCTGCTCCAGCTGAGCCTGCGACTGATCCCAATACTGCTGAGCGTGATCGGCAGTATTGGGCATCGGCTCGTCAAAACCCTGGTCCATGACCCGAGCGCCGCAAATGGGACAAAACGTCGTGCCCGGCACCAGCTCGCTTCCACAACTTGAGCACCTCATGGTATCTCCCTTCAACACTGCAGAGCCATCCACGCGAGCGAACGCGCTGGCAAGCTCCTCAACCTCTTCTTGGCGCAAGCATATGGGAGATATCGCGAAAGACGTTGCGCAACAATTCCAAGCGGTCGTTTCCACACCGCCAGCAGCAGGTTTGTCTCGATTCGTAACAGCTACGGGTCAAAACTGAGTCTTAGTGTTACAGATCGAGACATACTGTCGGTCCCATCCAAAACATCTAAATCTGTAACAGGTAGAGGTCGATTCCCGACCTGGATGTTACAGATCGAGACCGAAGAATCCCCCTCCGGACAACATCTCAACCTGTAACATCTGCTGAGCAAAACGGGTCCTTACTGTTACAGATTGAGATGTTTGATGTGTTGGGTGGAGAACTATCTTGATCTGTAACAGGTAGAGGCTGAAATCCCGCCCAGGCGTTACAGATTGAGACGAAGTCCGTACACACGAGCACCACTATTGGCGTCGTCCGAAGGTTTTTCGCAGTGTTGCGCAACAACTTTGTCCTATACCGCAGGTACCATAGATTCGAACGCAAGAACCATCAAAAGAAGGGAGCTCACCTTATGTTTTGCACGCAATGCGGAACGAAGCTGCCTGACGACGCGCGCTTTTGCACCAATTGCGGAGCGTCCGTAGCGCCCAAGGCAGCAACCCAGGCTCCGGCGCCCGCCGAGACACAGGCTGCTGAACCTGCACCCGCCGAGGCGCCCGCCGTTGATCCGGGTGAGACCGTCGTTACGCTCAATGCCGTTGAGCCGACGTCCGAGCCCGCACCTGCACCCAAGACCGTCACCGACCCCGGCGAGACGGTCGTCACGCTGGACGCTGTCGATGCAGATCCCGGTGAGACCGTGGTGACCCTCGACGCCGTCGAGCCCTCGGCCAATGCCGAAGCCGAAGCATCTACCCCGGCGCCCGTCGATCCGGGCGAGACCGTCGTCACCCTCGACGCCGCTGACCCGGAGTCGGACGCTCCGGCAGACACCGCCGAGCCGCAAGCTGATCAGACCGACCCCGGTGAGACGGTCGTCACGCTCGATGCCGCTGAGCCCGCGGCTGAGCCCTCGGACGAGCAGACTACCAATGCCGAGTCCGCAACCGACCCCGAGCCGGCCCCTGAGCCCGTCGTCATCGACGACGCCGCGCCCGTTGACGCCGCCGAAGCCGAGGAGATCTTCGAGACTGACGACAACGCAGCCGTCGCCGTCGCCTTCCCCGGCGACGATGCAGCCGAGCCCGCGGCCGTCGCCGACGACCCCACCACGCTCGTCAACGTCAACGACGACCCCACTACCATTGCCGAGTTCGACGAGGATGCCCAGGCGACCGCCGAGGCCATGGAGTCGCTCGGCGTAGCACAACCCACGGCCGGCGCCACCGTCGTCGACCTGCCGCAGCAGCAGATGACCGACACCACCATGCAGGCGGCGCCTATTCCGCAGCCGCAGCCCCAACCGCAGATGCCCATGCCCCAGCAGCCGCAGCAAAAGAAGCGCCGCTGGCCGGTCTTCGCGGGCCTTGGCCTGGTCGCCGCCGGCGCCGCCGTGGCAGCCATCCTGCTGCTCACGCCCAACGCCAACGCCGTCGAGATCACCTCCGGCAGTCAGGACGCCGTCGTGTGCACCGTCGACACCAAGGTCCTGCCCAAAAAGAAGGACCGCGTGATCCACAGCTACACCGCGACCCTCACGCCCAAGAACGGCGGCAAGAGCTACAAGATCAAGGTCAAGGGCGACGACGGCTTTACGATCGGCGACTTTGGCAAGGTCAAGCCCGGCGACTACAGCTGCAAGATCGAGGACACCAAGGGCAATACGGTCCAAAACTTCAACACCACCGTGGTCAAGAAGGACGACACCAGCGCCGAGAAGCCTGCCGAGAGCGTGACCGTCAACACCCCCAAGAAGGACGACGACGCCTCTACCAGCACGGACAACGGCAGTTCCTCGGACACGACCTCCAAGGACGACGCCAGCAAGGACGACTCCACGACCGAGGACGATTCGAGCACGTCGAGCGACAGCACGAGTAGTTCCAAGCCCAGCAAGTCCGACAAGAAGACCGACACGTCCAAGGACACCACGAACACCACCGCGCCCGCCACGATTGACGACGCGACGTACAAGGCGGCCTGCACGGCTTACAAGAGCAAGCTCAACAGCCTGATCAAGAAGTATGGCGAGCCCGAGCTTGTCTCGACCGGTACGAGCGACTACCAGATTAGCGGCGTCCAGTTTGCCCAGCTCGTCGACTTTAACGGCGACGGACTCGAGGAACTCGTAACCGTCCACTCCAAGACCAAGGCAAAGTCCTTCAACAAGAAGACGCGCCTTTCGAACGGCGACTACGTCCTCGACGTGTGGGGCTACAACGGCAAGAAGGTCGTCAATCTCTACAGCGGCTCACCGGAGGCGTCCAACGGCGGCTATGTCTTTGTAACCTTTAAGACCATGATCGGCGACTCGAGCAATCACGTCTATCTGACCCAGCTCATGTCCGACGACACGGCCGTGCTCGTTGACGACGATGCCGAGTACAAGTATTTCACCTACGACGGCACTGAGTTTAAGGCCGCCGAGGGCGAGCTCCACGGCGACAACTTCAACTACCAGAGCGCCTTCCTCATCAAGGGCTACAGCGACAACCTGGAGGACCAGGACGCCTCTGCCCCGGAGGGCGCCATCGATACCTCCAAGCTCAACCTCAACAACACGGTCGATACCGTCGAGCAAACGCTCATGGCGCTCACCACCAAGATCAGCGGCACCGATACCGATGCTGATGCAAACAGCAGCAAGTCGAGTGACTCGTCCAGCAGCAAGTCGAGCTCCAGCAAAAAGTCGAGCAAGTCGAGCAGCTCCAGCAAGTCGTCCAGCTACGACGACTCCGACGATGACTACGACTCCGACTACGACGACAGCTACGACGATTCCAGCGACTACGACGATAGCTACGGCGACTCCACGGACTCCGTCCCGCCCACCGAGTTCACCGACGTCGACGAGTAGCGCCGAGCGCCACAGTCTCATTGCACAAAGAAGTGCCCCGTTTCCACCAGGGAAACGGGGCACTTTCTTGTACGCGAAACTATTTAATGTAGATCGAATCGATGATGTACTCCCAATCGGAGTCGCCCGAAAGCGAATCGTACGATCCGAGCCACAGATTGGTCGATTTACCCACGTTGTTCGTCTTCCCGATCGTATTGAACCCCGAGCTGAAGTGGTTGGAGATCATCAACGTTCCCACCGTGTAGCCATCGTGGACAATCGTGTAGTCGACCCACAAACCGTTCTTGACGCCACTGTACGTGCCCTGTGAGGTCTTTACGTCCCAGTCGCTCCCCCAGTCCTCGGGAACTTCGAACGTAAACACGTCGCCGTCGTAGGTACGGCTCTTGCGGCTCGCCTCCGAGACGGCCGCGTTATAGCTCGCGACCGCACCGTTACGCGCCGAAGAAGCCAAGCCCGCCAGACGGTCGGCCTCGTCCTTGTCGTCGCAGCCACCCTGGCGCGCGTAATTCTGCGCCATGGTGATCTCGCCAGCCTCGACGTCCACGGCATTGATCGGATCGCCAAGCTCAAACTTCGCGTTCTCGCGCAGGTCGAGCTTCTCGCCCTTCTTGAGTGCGTCGCCCAGCTTAATGCTCACCGAAACGTTGGGCACGTCCCAAATCTCGCCATCGGCACCCAAGGGCGACGCGGCAACCTGAAGGCTGTAGTTGCCCTGCATGAGCTTGATACCGTTGCCCTCGCTGTCGACATAAAAGACCGTATCCACGTCCTTGCCGTCGACGTCGGTTCCCGTCACGTGCACTGGCAGCTTGGTGGCGCCGGTATCGGTATCCCACTGCATGCCGGTCGCCGTGATGCGCACCGGGTGCTTGGAGTGTTTGACGGCCTCTTCTTCCTTCTTCTTTTCGATGCGCTCAACCTCGGCCTGCTGTGGGCGATACACGCCAAAGTAGTAGCCGGCGCCGCCACCCGCAAGGATAGCCGCCAGCACGCCAACCGTGATCAGCGCAGCCTTTTTGCCGTTCTTCTTGGGCCGCTGCGGACCAGGACCGCCTGCACCCATGTCGCAGACACCCGGCACGTCGACAGGCGGCATATAGGGCGGCAAGTCGCTGGCGTCCGTTACAGAAGCCGGCTGCCCATAGCCCTGCTGCGTCTGACCGGGCTGCTGGTACGTCGGCTGTGCCGGAGCAGCATCAGCGGGCCCAAACTCCTCCATAGGGGCGCCGCAGCTGATGCAAAAGTGCTGGCCGTCGGGTACGTACGAACCGCATTTAGTGCAAAACATAAGGTTCTCCCTTACAACAATTCCGTTACCCAGAGTGTAACCCGCGCTCCGCCCACAACGTTGCGCAACAATTGCCACCTCATAGCAAAAGGCCCCGCGGAAGATCCGCAGGGCCTACGATAGTCTCCCGTAAGCGGGGCCGAGTCTAGCCCGCCAGCAGGCGTATCGACGAAATTAGTCCTCCTTGAGGACAAAGGAGCACACCAGGCCGGCAACCGCAAAGATGAGCGTGAGGATGGCGCCGAATGCAGGCTGGATAAACGGCTTGATGGACGCGATGATTCCGGCCGTGCTGCTGCTGCCCATCGAGGTAAAAGCCGAAACCAGGTTGCTCTCGACCTGACCGTTAACGACAAAGGACGCGATCACGCAGACCAGCGAAATGGCGGCAGTGGCGCCAAAAGCGGCAATCAGAACGACGTCGTTCTTCTTGACAAACTTGAGGACGACGCCGGCAATCAGTGCAGCCAGGCAGGCAATCCACAGCACAAAGAAGATGGTAAGGACGTTGGCCGCCAGATTAATGGAGCCCACGGCGCTCTGGGCCTGCTGCAGTGCCGGAAGATCGGCATAGCTCGACATCTGCGTAATATAGGTATTGGCCGCCGATGCGATACCACGCAGGCTACCGGAAAGGCTGAAGACGTGCGGCATATCGAACGAGGTGTTGATGAATGCCTTGAAGGCGCCGCCCAGTTGCTGCTCGATCATAGCGGTGCTCGAGCCGCTCGCAGACTGCTGCAGGGCATAGTCGATGCCCTTGTCGGCAAACGGCAGCGAGACCCACGGCTGGAACATGCAGACGAACGATGCCACGGCGCCGCCAAGCATGGCGAGGGAGCGCTTGCCAAAGCCCGTCGCCGCCGACAGCGTACCCTGGAAGTTGGAACCGGAGCTGCCAAACCCATGATGCGCGGAGGGTGCAGGCGCGGGCGTGGCAAAAGGCTGCTGCGGAGCCGGAGCCTGACGGGCAGGAGCCGGCTGCGGCGCAGAGGGAGCACCAACCATGGACTGACCGCAGTTACCGCAGAAGACGGCGCCATCGGGCTGCTGGGCTCCACAATGAGGACAGAACATTTCATTCCCCTTTCTTAAGGGAGCGGCCGGGCTCGATACCGCGTCCGCTCGTTCACCTTTGACAGTTAGAATCATCCGTCCAAAAATTCAAAAGTTGTTGCGCAACATGGAAAGCGACGGCAAGTTTTTTACCTGCCGTCGCTCGTCTACAACGTTTTGCCTGGTACAGACTGTTATCTGTTAACGAATCTCGACCGTAAAGACCTCATTGCCCATCTTGAGCTTATCGCCGTTCTTGAGCTTGACGAGCTCGCCGGGCTCCAGACGGTTGCCGTTGATGCACGTGCCGTTGGTAGAGTTCTTGTCCTCCACGGCAAAGCATTGGCCCGTATAGCGCACCAGCAAGTGCACGCGCGAAATAGCCGTGTTGCCCTCGATGCGGACATTTGCCGCCGATCCCTTGCCCACCGTGGCGGGGAACTCGGTAATGTCATAGCGGGTTCCGCGCTCGCGGATCAGTGCCATACGCGGGCCATAGGCGGAACGCGGCACATCGGAGGCGATGCGGGGCAGCTCCGAGGACGACGGATGATCCGAGGACGCCATGAGATCGTCGAGCACCGTCACGCCCGTGCTGGGACGGTTGTAGACCGCATTGGGCTGGTTGTAGCCGGCAGCCGGCTGGTTAGCGCTAGCCGCGGGGCCACGAGGGATCACCACGTTACCGTTGGCGCCGGCAGGAGCGGCCGTAGGGGCAGCAGCGGGATGCGAGCCGGGACGCACGGCAGGGCCGGCGTCCGGGATGTTGGAGGGACGGTTGTGCGAAGTACGGGCGGGACGCTGTACCGGCTGCTGAGGAGCCATACCGGCAGCAGGGCGACCAGCCTGCGGCATCTGGGGCTGCGCCATGGGTGCCACACCAGGACGAGCCGTCTGCGGCATCGGAGCCGCGGCGGGGCGCTGGGCGCCCATGCCCGTCTGCGCACCAGGCGCCTGCACGGGGCGCTGCTGCTGAGCAGGAGTACGAAGCGTGGCCGCGGCGGCAGAGGCGCCACCGGGCATGTACTTGGCAAGCTCAGAGCCGCACTTTAAGCAAAACTTGCTGGTATTGGGGTTGTTGTATCCGCAGTGACCACAAAACATGATGGGTCCTTTCCGGCGCCAGGCGCCTTATTGTGCGATCTTGACGAGCTTGGGGTTCTCGGCCGAGGTGTCGAGCGCCCAAAGCGTAGAAGACTTGCCACTATTATCTGCCACAAAGAGCGTCGTGCCGTTGAGCCACAACGCCGAGGTTGAAGGATCGAGGTCGAGTCCGGCCTTGTCGGCAACCTTGTCGTAGTCACTCGAAAGGCCCGAGCTCGCGTCAATCCAACCGAGCTCGCCTCCCGTGAGCACGAGCGCGCAACCGTGGCTATTGGCCCACAGGCGGCCCGCATCGGCATAAGCGTCAAACGAGCTAAACGTACCGCCCTGAGTGCAGCGCGAAAGCGTGGTGTGCCCATCGGTGCCCGTCAGCACGGCATAGAGCGTGCCCTCGCCAAAGAAGGCATTCTTGAGCTGCTCGGAGCCGGCAACGTACGAACCAAAGGGACCGTGCGTCTCTTGCGGATGCTCTGCCTCAGCCTCGGCATTCTCCTGCTCAAGCGTAATCTCCGCAGCAGACGAAACGTCGGCAAGCGTCGCCTCGCACACGGTCCAACCCGTATCGGTGGCAACCACCACATCGCAATGGGCGTCATCGGCAAACAGCCAGGCGTTCGATGCCGGCTGGGCGGCCACCAGGTGCGCCGTGTCCTTGTCGAGACGCCACACACAGGCCTTGCCGTCCTTGAGCGTCATGGCAACGGCGGTGCCATCGCGCACGACAAGCCCCTCAACATCGCCCTCGAGTGTCGCCACCGTCTTGACCTTGGACTTGTCCTTGCCGCCCGCCTGCTTGGCGCACTCGGCAACATCCTCGATCTTCATGACGCTGGCACCATCCGCATAATACAGATCGCCGTCGCAAACATTCAGGTGCTTTGCGGTGGTCTTGGTGAGCACAGTCGAATCCACGGCTTTGGTGCCCGAAGCCTTACGCGCCAGGATATGCGAGCCATCCGCCCAATACAGATACGAGCCATCGCACACCATCGCATCGCCGCCCAGGCCCGCCTTGGCCTGCGCCTTAATCTTGCGGTCGCCGCCCATAAGGTCGAGCTTGCTTTCGGACTTCTTCTTTTGGGCCGAGACCTGCTGCGCCTCGCGCTTAAGATCCTGATCGCCCTTCCAAGCCACGCCAACGCCCACGACCACCGCAACAACCAGAACGGCAGCCACGGCAATCGCGATCTTTTTCGCCAGCGGCTTGCGGACCGCGGCGCGCGCGTTATCCAGATGAGGCGTCATGCGCGGGGCCGCAGCGCCCTTACCAGCAGAGGCATTGGGGTTGACCCCCGCATCGCCATCCAGGTTATCGAGCGAGAAGAGCGCGTCCTCCCCCGTCGGAGCCTGTGCGGCAGGGCTTGCGGCCGGCGCGGAAGTCTTCGCAAACCGACGGCCAGGCTTCTTCGAGGCCGACTCGGCGGCCGGCTCAGCAGCTTGCGTGGCAATATCGGCAGCCCCGCCAGTGCCAGCAGTGTGCGACCCAACGCCCACCGCAGCATCCTCGCCCGCGCTCAGCGGCGCCCCGCAAAACGGGCAGCAACGCATTCCCTCATCGACCGGCTGTCCGCAAAACGGGCACAGTGCCTGTTTGGAACTCATCGATCAATCCTTTCCTAACAAAAAGGCGCCCCGCCCAGCAGTGGGGCAAGGCGCCGTAAAGCTCACAGATGCACAAGCGTCTTGCGAAGAGCTTACTTCTCCTCGTTCTCCTTGCGCTTCTTGGCGACGACCATGTAGATACCGCCAGCGACGACAACGATCGCGACGATGGTGCCAACCATAAGCGGCAGGTTGTTCATCCACAGAACGAAGGAGTCGTTGGTGACGAGCACGCCCGTAGCCTTAAGCTCCTTGGACTTGTTGCCCGCGGCATCCCAAGCGACAACGGTGACGTCCTGCTTGGAGGAGTTACCGTCGAGAGTGAACTCGCGGATCGGGCTCTTCTCGAGCTGGTCGGCCGTGAAGGTGGCCACGGTCTTGCCGTTCACCTTGATCTGAGCCTTCGAGAGCTTGAGGTTGTCCTCGAAGCTCACCTTGGCCTTGTGCGAGGACTCCTCGTACTTACCGTTGGAGGCAAGGTCGACGAAGGAAGCGATGGGCGCGGTGTCGTCAACGGCGAAGTTGATCTCGGCAGCGGCACCGGACTTCTTGGCGTTCTTGCCCTCCATGGTGTTCTCGGAGGAGTTGCCAGCGGCGTCCTCGCTGTGGAACAGCACGCGGTACGCGCCGTCCTTGTCGTAGTTGGACTTGCTGACGGTGTAGTTGTACTCGCTCCAGCCGCTCGACGTGTCGGAATCGGTGGTGTAGTTGTCACCGCTCTTGAGCGTCGTGTTCTTGGTGTCGCGGGTCAGCTCGACAGAGGTCTTGTTGTCATCAAGGCCGGACGGGTTGATCTCGGTCACCTTAACATCGGTGGTCTTGGAGCTCTTGAGGTACTGGTCGAGCATCTTGCCGGTGTTATCGGAGATGACGTAGGTCGAACCAAAGCGGTTGACCGACCAGGTGACAGCCTCGGACTCGGTGTTACCGGCCAGGTCGATAGCCTGAACGGTCAGGGTGTAGACGCCGTCGTTGCCCTTGGTCTTGGCCGGGTTGAGGTAGCTCACGGACTTGTCGGTAGCCGAGGTGTTGATCGCGGCACCCGCATAGGGGTTCGGATCGTCCTTAGACAGCGGGTAGCTGATCTTGGAAACCTCGATGGAGGTGCCATCGGCAAGGTTGGTGTCGTGAACGGCAGCGGTCGGGGCGACCTCGCCAGCATAAGCCGTGCGGTTGACGACATTCTGGATGTCGATCTTGGGCTTGATGGTGTCGATAACGAACTCAGGCGAGGTGTAGGACTCGGACTTGTTAGAAGCCAGGTCCTCACCGGAGACGGAGAGCGTGTAGACGCCCTGACCCGGGAACGTCACCGTAGCGGTGTGGGTATCGCCGTTGCTGGACCAGCCACCGATCTGCGCAGGAGTAGCCTCGTCACCGTTGCCGGCAGAAACCGGAGCCTCGATCTTGAACAGGTTCGGATCGAAGTTGTGCTCCTCAACCGTAATGGTAGCCGTACGAGCAGCGTTGTAATACTTACCGTTCTGAGCAGCCTCAGTGTTCCAGGACACGTTCAGCTTAGGAGCGGTCTTATCGATGGTGAAGGTATCGCCATCAGCAGTCGAACCGCGACCAAGGATGTCCTGAACGTTGACGTTCGAGACCTCGTAATCGCCATCCTCGGTAAAATCGACCGTAGCCACCCAAGTGTCGTTACCTTGAGACTTGAAGTCGCTGGGCGTGAGCGTTCGATAGGAGCCGCCGTTCTTGGTCACCGTTGCAAACACGTCGCCGCTCAGATACGCCTGAGTGTACTCAAAGAACGGAGCATGAATCGTAACCGTGAGCGTACGGTTGACGTTGTAGTACTTGCCGTTGCTAGCAGCAGTGGTATTCCAAGAAGTGCTGATAGTGGGGGCAGATGTCGTGGCAGCAAGCTCTTCGACATCGATATTGGTGTTCTTTTTCCCATCAAGAAGCGCATCACCATAGCCGAGCTCCTTGCTCTTATTGCCAGCATTGTCCGTCAACGTAACGTGGATTTGATCAGACCTCACCTTTGAATCAGCGGAAAGGCTGAACTCATAGCCATATTTATCTTTTGTTTTATCGAAAGCCGTACCGGGGATAGGTTTTTCTTCACTCTTACCCTTGCTCGACTGTTCGGTATAAGTTCCTTCCACTTTATTTATACCAGAAGCGCAAGGATTCTCATCATCTTTCGTGTTGTCGCCCTCAGTTGTGTAGAACTGCACTTTCATGTTCTCGGCAGCCCAAACCTTATTATCAGACGATTTAAAGTCTTTAAATTTCGATGTATCTGGGACTGCCTTAAATGAGGTAAGACCGGGAACCACATTGTCGTAAAGATAAGACGTTCCCGTAATTTCACGGACGATCTTGTCATCGTTATCCTGGACATAGAAGGAGTTCTCCATCTTGCCCTGGCCACCGCGATTAGTGTCATCGGTCGACTCAACGAACTTCGTTTCAGCAGAAAGGCCCCCGCGAGTGTCAGCAAGCTTGCCGCCCTGCCACTTAGCGGTCGCATTCGTCTTAATCCACGTCTTGCTTGGAGAAGTAAAAGTTTCAGCCTTAAGACCGGTACCGGCAAGCGACAACCTCTTCGTCAAATCAGTATCGTCAGACCAAGCCTTGGAAACCATTGGCTTTACGACAACTGTAGGCTGCCCAATGATGTTGTAGTTTGCAAGAATATCGTCGTCGCTCTTCTTCAGCGAAAGGCGGGTGCCGTCGAGTTTATTCTCAGCATACTTTTTACCGTTTGTATAGTACTCGCTATAGTCGCTTTCTTTAATCGAGGCACTCGTATAAAGGTCCGTGATCTTGTCGCCGGTCTGCGTAGCATCGACTGCCTTCTCAGCGGCCGCATTCGCTGCCTTCAACAGATAGCTGTCCTGATCGGTAGCCATACGGAAATCAACCTGGTTTTCCGCGGTAACGCTCGCCAGATCAAGATCTTTCTGCGCAATACCCCTTACGTGAACCGTGGTAGTACCAGCCGGATCGCCATTCGGATACTTCCAGGTAATAGTGAACGTCTTCTCGTCCTCAAAAGCCTTCTTCGGGGTAATTTTTACCTTTTGTTCGAAGGCCGCGGTGGAGGTCATCAAATCGGCATCGAAGAACTCCTTGTTCGCTTCAGCGTTCTCGAGCTCGCCCTTCAAACCCTGCCACGAACCGGAAAGAACTGCATAATCGGCATGAGGAGTCTTATAAACCAAACCTGCAGCGTCAACATTCTCTGCGGCCTTGAGCGCGTCTGCGGCGCCGCTAAAGTACTCGCGGTTCGTAATAGCGCCAGACAGAACTTCCGTACCCGCACCGCAGTCTACAGTACGATCCTCAAGCGAAGCATAGAGCTTATGATTGCCATCGAGTGTCTCTTCCGTTGATTTAGCCGGAGCCGGCGTCGGCGTCGGCGTCGGAGTTCCACCGTTCGTCACGTCATCGCTTTTGGCGTCTTTATTTTCGGAAACAGTCGTCTCCGTAGCACTAGTTGACTTCGGGGTCGTCGTCTTCTTGTAGGTGTAGTTGAACGACAAATCAACAGTAACGCTCTTAACCTTGAGCTTAATCTGAGCGTTTTCGACAGGAGCGTTACCTTCGATAGAAATGCTGCCGTCTTTCTCTTTCGTTACTTTAACACCCTCAGGAGCGATGATGTCATAGTCGCAGCCAACGACCTTTCGAGCAATATCGCCATTTACAGCAACGTTGTCGTATGCAACGGTCTCTTTTTCATCATCTTTATTGTTTTTAGCGAGCTTTTCAGCTTCACGAGCAAGAGACTCGTCAATGGCTTTGGAAACGGCATCATCGCCGCCCGCGGTGTAAGCAAAGGCACTGTCGTAAGCCTCACCCTGGAAGGCGTTATTAACCATTCCGATAACATCGCTCTTAACGATAGTTGCCGAAGAGCTGCCGTCCTTGATATGGGAAGAGAAGTTGAGCATCAACTCATCTTGACCGTTCCAATGTACATTCTTATTTACAAGAGAGGCAGGGTCGACGGTGACAGGCTCCGTCTCGGCACCCTTCGCCGGCTGCGCCGTCGTGCTCTCCGCATACGCGGCGGTCACGGCCTGGGCGATCGGGGTAGTGGGGATGGTCGATGTAGCCATCACGGTGGCGAGGATCACGGCTGCAGGCTTACGTGAATACGCCTTGAGTTTATCAAACACAGACATCGTTCGATTTTCCTTCCCTAGTTGCAAACCCGATCGAGAGACTCGTCGGTATGAACTACGATCACATTCTGTTTGAGTATGAAGCGGAATCCGTCATCCTCGTGTTGAGCAACACCATCGGCACCGATGTTTTCATAAACATCGCCGCTGCTGAGTACGTCAGTCTCGGATTCGGACGCCTCGGCGCCCTCGTCGAGCAGACCGGTCTCCTGCTCGGAGTCCTCGTCGGTCTCGTCGAGCAAGCCTGTCTCGCGCTCGGACTCCTCGTCCTCCTCCACGAGCAAGCCCGTAGAACGCTCGGACTCTTCATCGTCCTCGACCAGGACACCCGTCGGACGCTCGGAATCCTCTTCGTCCTCGGTAAGGACGCCGGTCGGTCGCTCGGAATCCTCTTCGTCCTCAACCAGCACACCGGTCGGGCGCTCAGAATCTTCCTCGTCCTCCACGAGCACGCCGGTCGGACGCTCGGTGTCAAGATCGTCCTCGGTCAGCACCTCGGTCGGGGTCTCGCTACCGGCAAATCCCTCGTCGTCGTTCTCGTCACGGACGGGCTTCTCCGCCGTGGCGGCATGTGCCTTGGTATGACGGGCCGATGCGGGCTCGTCGCTGATAGGCGCGACCACCGTGGTCAGGTTGTCGTCGCCCTCGGGGCCCTCATGCGCAATGTCGGTCACGCGGTCGTCGCCCTCGGGGCCACCCAGCACGGAGCGGGCGGGGTTGCCGGACTTTTTAGCACCGGCACCGCGCGAGCCGCGCGTCGTACGACGGCGTGTGCCCTCGCCAGACGTAGGCACGCGCTTGCCCTGAAGGAAGCGGATGGCGTTGATGACATCCATCTTCACAAACACAACCACCGCGGCGACGGCGAGCACGGCCGCGAGAACAAACGCGGCGATCGCTACGTAAAAGTAAACGTTTTCCATGTTCGCCCCTCCTTAATCCTCGGCGACGACGGCGTTGGAATACACCGTGGTGATCTTGCGCTGGACCTCGTTCTCCAGGCGCTGGATGGTCTCGTCGCGACGCTGCTCGGCATCGTCATCCTTGGGCGAGACGAACTTAAGACCCGAATCGACCTTCTTGTAGAGCTTCTCGGCCTGCGACTTCTTAATACCGGCGGCCTTGAACTTATCCATGTAGGTCTCCATGGCGTTGGAGATCAGCGCGTAGCTGTCCAGGCGCACCGTCTCGTTGGACTCGCTGGCGATCTCGTCGGCCAGGTCCTCCAGGTTGCCCCAGTACTCCTTGTACATAGAGTCGGAGTCGTCGTCGGTCTTGACCGCGATGGCGATCTTGGTCGTGAACTGCGCAATGCCGTTGTAGATCTTGGCCTTGTCGCGGTTCTCGAACGACGGATCCTCCGCGGCGTTCTTAAAGTACTCGGCAGACGCCTTGATGCGCGTGGTGCGGTTGGCGTCCTCGTCGTCCTTGCTGCCGCCGTAGGAGTAGAAGTACCAGTACAGACGCCCCATCTCGTAAGACAGCTCCGAGAACCTGCTCGAATTCTCGAGCTCGGTCAGGTTCTGCTGATACACGTCGTCGAGCTGCGCCTTCTCCTTGGTGGTGAAGGTACCGTCGGCCTTGTAAGCATCGATGAGGCCCTCGTAGCCCTCGACGTCGCCCGGACGATAGCCGATGGCGGCGAGGTAGGCTTTCTCGGCCTTCTCGGGAGCCGACTGGGTCTGGTCGCGGCCGAGCTTCATCTGGTAGTCGAACTTCTCGGTAATCGTGGACTCGCGCAGCGCCATGCTGCCAATGCCCACGACCAGGCACACCACGCACGCGATGACACAGCCAAAGAAGGTCTTGACCTTGCGGGCCTGCCTATCGCGGAACTCGCGGGTGAGTTCCTTGTAGATCTCCAGGTCGGCTGCCAGCTCGTCGCAGTCCTGGTAGCGGCGGGCACGCTCGAGCTCGCAGCACTTGGGGATGATGACGTCGGCAAAGCCCTCGCCCACGTTCTCGTTCTTGGTGTGAACGTTGGGCAGCGGGAACTCCACCGGGGGCGCCTCGCCCACCAGCAGGTGCCACATGGTGGCGCCGATGCCGTAGATATCGGTACGGGCGTCGGTCTGGGCCTTGCCGTACTGCTCGGGCGCGGCGTAGCCCGTGGTACCAAAGGCGATGGTGTCCTTGCGGGCCTCGTCCTTGTACTCGCGCGCAACACCCAGGTCGATCAGCTTAATGTAGCCATCGGGGTGCAGCATGATGTTGGAAGGCTTCATGTCGCGGTAGACGATGGGCGGGTCCTGACGGTGCAGGTAGCCCAGGGCGTCGCACACCTGCAGCATCCACTTTTGCACGTCCTCCTCGGACTGCGGGCCCTCGCGGCGCACCACGTCGGCCAGGGACGTACCCTCGACGTGGTCCATGATGACGTAGATGAAGTCCTCGGTCTTCTCGATATCGACGATGTCGACGATATTGGGGTGATCAAGCTTGGACAGCAGCTCGGCCTCGCTTGCTAACGACTGCTCGATGGGGCGGCCGGTGGGGTCGGTCGCGTTGCGGTCGACCTCTTTGACAGCCCACTGCTTGTTGGTGAGCTGCAGGTCGGCGGCCAGGTAGACACGGCTCATGCCGCCCTTGCCGATCACCGACAGAATCTTGTAGCGGCCCTTGATGACGTCGCCCACGCGCTTACGGCGCGCGTCGACCTCTCGTCTGCTTCTGGTAGACGGCATGGGCTATCGACCTCCCTGAGGCTGGACGCGCAGCACCAGCGCGGTAACGTTATCGGCCTCTTTGCGATCCATGACGAGCTGGGCCGTCTCGGCGATGCGCTGCGTGACGCAACCGGGCTCAAAGCCCTCGCGCTCCTCGCGGTCCAGGTCGGCGGCGGTGCAGGTGGCATAGGCGCCGCGACGACGCTCGGCGTCCCAGGCGTTGGCGTCCAGGGCGTCGGGGCCTAGGCGACGACGAAGCTCGGTGTCGGTGAGCACATGGCGGAAGCCGTCGGAGCACAGCAGGTAGATAGCATCGCGATCCAGGTTGCCGTGGATCAGATCGGGCACGACCTCCTTGGTGGAGCCCAGGCACTGCAGCAGCACGTTGCGGCGCGGGTGCGTGAGGGCTTCCTCGGGGGTGATGCGACCGGCCTCGACCTCGCGGCGCACAAAGGTCTGGTCGACCGTGAGCTGATTGGTCGCCGACTCGGTGAGCTCGTAGGCGCGCGTGTCGCCCACGTGCACGATGGAATAGCGGCCGCCGATGGCGAGCATGGCGGTAAGCGTGGTGCCCAGGTTCATATGCTCGGCCATGCCGTAGCGAATCAGCGCCATGTTCATGTCCTGAACCAGGCCGCCCCACTGACCGTCGACAAAGTTCTCGAAACCGCCGACGGAGCTCTCCATGGCCTCCAGGGCCACGGGTAGCTTGTTGTCGAACCAATCGGACAGCATGTTGATGACCGCGGCAGAGGCGAGCTCACCGCACTCAAGGCCACCCATACCATCGGCGACGGCGACCAGGGCGACATCGCCCACGGGGGTGGAGGCGACCTTGATCAGGTAGCTATCCTGGTTGGATTCGCGCGTCCGGCCGACATTGGAATAACCGGCCCCTTCGAAAAGCATCTGCGCTCCTTTCTCGAATATCTCAACGTGGGTCGCACGCCCTTAGGCGGGCTGGACCTCGAATGCAAAGTTCTCGTCACTCATGCGCACGGTGTCGCCGTCGACGAGTGCGACCGGGAAGCCCGGATCGATGCGCTCGTTGTTGACGAAGGTGCCGTTGCGCGAGTTATCGTCCTCGATGGTGCAGGTAGCACCGTCGGTAACGAAGATCGCGTGGCTGCGCGAAACCGTCGTGGAGCCCTTGACCATAAACGAGCTGTGCTTGGACTTACCGACCACAAAGCGACGGCCGCGGACCTCAAAGCGCTCGCCGGTGGCAATGCGCGTGAGGTAGAAGCGCAGGTGGCGCTCGGGAGCTGCGGGCGCGGGGGCCGGCTCGGGCTTGGTCTCAGGCGCGGGCTCGGGCTTGGGCTCGGGCTTGGACTCGGGAGCAGGCTCGGGCTCGGGAGCGTGGGCGGCGTGCGCAGGCGCCTTGGCGTCGCTCGCATGGGAGCCATGGCGCTCGACCGTATCCTGGGAGAACAGGGACTCGTAACCCTCGGCGACCTTAAAGTCGATCGGGTTGAGCACGCCAGTGCGATCCGGGCGGGACTGGGCGATGGGCGCGTCGGCCAGGTCGTCCTCGTCCTCAGACGCCGGCTCGGGCGCCGGCTCAGGCTCAGGCTCAGGCTCAGGCTCCGGAGCAGGCTCCGGCTCCGGGGCAGGCTCCGGCTCCGGGGCAGGCTCCGGCTCCGGCTCCGGAGCAGGCTGCGACTCAGGCGCGGGCGCAGGTGCAGGTTCGGTAGCGGCAATCGGCTCGTCTTCCAAATCGGAAAGAACGACCGTACCCAGCACGGGGCCGGGGGCGGACACGTCCAGGTCCTCGCCATCATCGAGCACCGTCGTGCCGTGGTCATCGCCGCTATCGAGCACCGTGGTGCCGTGGTCATCGCCATCGCCATCGTCGAGCACGGTGGTGCCGGCATCCATGAGCATCGCGCTCACGCTCACCTGCTTCAGATGGCGCGAGAAACCCAAGATGTCGAAGGGGCCGGACTTCTTAAAGAAAGAGCTCAGCGACGTCAGCGCGTTCTGGGCAATATCGTCGGCGGGCTTGACCGCGGCGGCGACCGACTCAAAGAAGACGCGGACACCGTCCAGGTTGGGCTTGATGCCGGTCATGGGCAAAAACACAAAGCGGCATCCGGTGCCGGCGGCGTCCATAACCACCTCGTCGGCGGCAAAGCGCAGGTTCATAAGCGGCATCTGGCCCGCAACCAGAGCATCAAGCGCGCTGGAGATGCTATCGAGCAGCTCACAGGTCTCGGCACCGTCAAAGGGGCGCGCCAGACGCTGCTCCAAGGTCTCGCCGGCAATGCGATAGCGCATCTCGAGCACGCCATCGGGGTAGCGCATAAGCGCGCCGGGCAGCAGGTAGGGCACGACGCCGCCGGTTACAGCTTCATAGAGACGCTTGTCGAGCTGACGCTGGTCGGCGACCACGTAGCCGAGCGCCATAGAACCGTCACGCTGCTGAATAACTCGTTTTTCCATTTGGCTAACCAATCGTCAGAACATGCGCGTCGCGCGCGCAAAACCAATAGGTAATTCGGCCGGCGAGCACAATGCGGTCGCCGAATTCGAGCGGAAAGGCCCGGGGACCCTTCTCTCCCCCGCTGTCGAAAACACAGGAAAGGGCATCGTCCTCACCGCGCAGGACGCGCGTGCCGTGAGTGCTTCCGCCATCCTCCAAAAACCAGGTGCCGTCGAGCATGAACACGCGACAGTGCAGACGCGAGACCACCGGATCGGCCTCGATCGCGTCGCAGCTGCTAAAGCGCCCGATCGAAAAGGGCCGGTCGGCATCCACGCACCACACGCCCGAGATACACGGCTCGTCTCCGGCCGTGGTGCGCACCAGGCAAGCGCCTTCGGGCACGCGCTCGCCGCACGCCGCCGGCGAGTCATCGGACTCCGCAGGCGTACGAGAACAAAGCGTGCGGGCGAAGCGATCGTCCAGGCAGCCAAAGGCCATGGTGCGAAAGCAGGCAGCGAAGAGCTCGGCAAGCGGGGCACGATCGCAAGCGGCCTGTTGCTCGCCCCAGCGCACCACCTCGCGCGACTCGCAGGCCATGCGCAGCGGATCGACCTCGCGGCCGGCGCGACGCTCGCTTTCCAGTCCGCGCAGCAGCTCGGGCCACGAGGTGTGCAGCGCGTAGTCAAACAGCTCCGCATCGTCCAGTTTGGTCGTCTCGTGCAGCATCTCGATCAACGAAGTCGCGGCCTTGGAGAACACCGAGCTGTCGTCGGCATAGCCCTGCTGCATATCGGCTGCATAGCGGCTCGAATGCATCAGGCGGGACAACGCCGCGGCCGTACGCTTACGAACGACCGGGTTGCTGTGGTTGATATACCTGCCACGGGTGCCCACGAGCGCGTAGATGTGCTTGTGGTTGCAGCCGCCGCACGTCAGGTTTCTGATGGTCTCGGCAAAACGGTAGAACGCACTGTCCCAACCATGCTCGTGAACGCAATCGCAAACCTGAGAGGAGCTCGCCATGAGGCCCCCTTTCCTAACTCCCCGGTACCCCAAACTTTAGGGGCCACCGCATTCCCGCGCTGTTGCGCAACACCTCGGGAACAGTCCAGTAACTCAACATCGCCGCCGGTGCGGGCGGCATTACAGCAGCGTGACGGGCGTCACCACATCCATCACGTGCCGATCGCCAATAAAGTCGCCCTTAAGCTGCACGTGGCGGCGAGCTAGGTCGTCAAACACGCGGGCCATCTGAGCCGCCTTTGGACGAGCATCGGGGTCGCTGGCCAGGCACGCCGCGATGGCGGCGCGCACGTCCGCCGGCAGCCCCTCGTCCACCGCAATGGCTTGGGCGCCCGTGTCTCGGCAAGCCCCGAGGAAATCCCGCCACGCGCTGCCGGAGCCACCGACGTCGGGTGCACCCGGCAGGTACGGCAAGCTGCCGCAGAGCGCCTCGTGGGCAAGGACGCCCAGCGAGAACACATCGGACGCGGGCAGGGCGTAGCGTGCCCCATCGGCCTCCCCCAGCAGCAGCTCGGGTGCCAGATAGCCCGGCGTTCCATGCGGGCGGGCGCGATACGCCCCCTCCTCGGCCAAAAACGAAAAGTCCAGATCGATGAGGGCGGCCCGAGGGATATCCCCCAAAAGGTCGGGCGCCAGATCAAAGGGGTCGCTCTCGAACACGATGTTGGAGGGCTTAAGGTCCTGATGGACAAACGTCCCACCAAAGGCGGCCTGCGCCTGGGCAAGTGCCTTAAAGCACGAGGACACGAGCAAAAGCGACTGCGCAAACGAGAGGGTGCGCACGCCCGTGGCGCAGGTGCGCACCACGTCGGCAAACGACACGCCCGGAACCATGACGGTCACCACGGCCAACACGGCGTCATCCCCGGGCAGGGCGACGAGCTCGTGGAAGAGCACGCGCGCCAAGCCATGCGAGGAGGGCGTGAGGGTACCGCCGGCATCGGCCTGCGTGTCCGAGACACGACAGAAGAAGTCGCCCTGGCGACGCAGGTGATCGATGTCGCCGCGGATGAGCTTGAGCGAGCACGAGGTGCCACGCAGTCCGTCAGCCGTGCAGGAACCGACAAAGACCTGCGTGCCGCCCGCCGCGCTCGAGACGAGCTTGAGCCCGTCGACGCCGGCGAGCTTGGCAACCATGTCGACCTTGGCGTCGATCGGGGCCGCCGCGACGTTCTTCTTATCGGTCGTCTGATCCATCTTGGTAAGCACCTGCCTTTCTTTGCTACCAATACCATGAGGGCAAAAATCAAAAAGTTGTTGCGCAACATTGCCTCTCATCGCAAATTTTTTTGTTTTGCCTGCTGAGCGAGGGTGAAGACGAAAAAGAAAAGCGGCCGGGGATGTTGTCCTCGGCCGCTATGGGTCACGAATCGGTCGTATTGAGCGCCAGTTTTCTAGTGAGCCGACGGAGCAGCCTGCTCGCGCAGCACAAAGGTGAGCACGGCGGCGGCAATGGCAAACAGCGCCGTAAAGATGGGGGTGATCGCCGCAGAGCCAATAGCACTCATCATGTTGGCGTACAGCAGCTCAAAGGCCAGCACCGAGAGCACCATGAGACCACAGCCAGCGGGAAGCACGACCTTGAGGCCCTGGGTGAGGTAGAGCACGATACCGGCGATCGTGGCGAGCATGCCAAGGGCCCAAAAGGCGGTAACGGCCATCGAGATAAAGGAGACGCCGCCGGAGGAAACCTTGCCGTAATTGGGATTCGTGATGCTCACGGCATGACCGTGGCCCGAGTCGGAATAGTCATCGTAGTAAGAGCTGCTCAGCGAGCTGGCGAGGTCGGACGCCGAGTCGTACATGCTCTGGTAGGTAACGGCGACCTCGCCGGCCTTGCCAAGGCTCCAGACGTTGTAGCTCTCGTCAAAGCCCAGGCTCGACGAATAGTCGGTGTTCTGGCCGGCGAGCTGGCTCAAGAAATTGGCACCCTGCCTCGCGTAGCTCGATGCCTGCATCACCCAGGGCGAGGTGTTAAACCACGGCATAAAAGAAAGGACAATGGCGATGACTGCAAGCGCGCAGGGAATGATGCGGGTAATGGACAGGGCCGGTTGCGCGACAGAGACGGGAGCCGCCGCGTGCATGGCAGGCGCCGCGGCAAAGGCGGGGCCGGGCTGGGGCTGAGCGGCAGGTACGGGCTGAGCCGCGGGGGGCGGGCTGAGCCGGGGCGGCCGCGTGCGCAGGGGCAACGGTCGCCGCCTGGATCTGTTGGCCGCAAACAGGGCAGAAACGAGCGCCGTCGTCGATCTTGGCGCCACAACCGGGGCAGAACATATCGGGTACCTCCTTGGGGTCAAACAACAAGTCGTGCGGACCTTTGGGGCCCGCACGACCATATTCACCGCTCAGTGCGCAAACTTGTTGCGCAACATGAAAAAGTTTTTGAGGTATCGTCCCCGACCGTCTAAGCCACGATCAGACACTGCCGATTACGCCAACTTGTGGCCACAATTCATGCAGAAGGCGTGACCCGCCTGGATGGGCGCGCCGCACGCGGGGCATACGGCCGCACCATCGGCAGGAGCAACCTGAGCCTCGACCGGCGTGGGGGCCGCCTGGGCCCGGCGAGCCAGCTCGGCCTGGATCTCGGCCATGGACTTGCCGCAGCCCGAGCAGAACATTGAGGACTGCTGCAGGCGGTTGTGGCAAAACGGGCAATCGATGAATACGGACGCATAGGCCGCCGCCTGCGCTTGGCGCTCGAGCTCGTCGATCTGGGCCTGAAGCTGCGCACGCTCGTTGTCGATTGCAGCGATGCCGTCAAAAAGCTCCTCGCGGCCCTGACGCAGCTCGGTGTTGTCCTTGGTCGCCTCGTACAGGCTGGCACCCAGCTGGCCGGCAAGCTGCTGGCGGCGCTTAAGGGCGTCATTCATCTGGCTCTTGATCCTGTTAACCTGCAGGGCACGGTTGGCATCCGAAGCCGTACGATCGAGCGATGCCTGCATCTCATCAAGAAAACCCATGGTGGGTCCTTTCTCGTCTAGGTATAAGGGCGCGGTGGCCCCCTCTCAAATGCGCCCATCATCGCACAGCGACAGCACATCTGCACGCAAAACGGTGTTTTTCAACAGCGCCGCAACCGCGAATGAGAGAAACTAGCCATATTATTGGACATTGCGCGCGAAAGCGGACGGCAATTGCGCCGTCGCCGCCCGCGCCTCATCACGACCGACACTCAGGGGGCGAAGATGGACAATCAAGGACAGCAGGAGCTCATCGTGCTCGACACGTTTGAGCCCGCGGTTGCCTTTGATCCCGCCAAGCGCGACGAATCGCGCCGCCGCTTCTCGATGTTCCTCGTCCAAAGCGAGGCCGGCCAGGGCGGCACGGGCGTAGTCCAGCGTGCCACCAACACCGCCGGCGAGATCTTTGCCATCAAACGCCTGCACGTGAGCGACACCACGGACGAGCGCATCGCCGCCGGCATGCGCGCCGTGCTGTTCGAGGAATATCGCAACCAGCTCACCGTCTCGCACCTTAAGGGCTTTCCACGCGTATACGGCTATGGCACCAGCAACGGCGAGCCGCTCATCGTCATGGAATGGGTCGAAGGCTCCACGCTCAAGCACATCACTCCGCAGCTCCCCCACGAGGACGGCGGCGTGCGCGGCGACGCGGTAGCGGCCATCGGTGTTGCCGTGCTCTCCATTCTCAATAACGTACGGCACCTGGACACGGGCGTTGCCCACCGCGACATCTCACCGCGCAATATCATGATCGCCACGAGCGAGCGTTCGCTCCAAGACCAAATCGCGACGCTCGACTTTGATATCCGCCTTATCGACTTTGGCAGCTCCACGGCGCTCAATCCCATCGACCCCACCTTTACCGTGCGCGCCGACGTCTGGCGTGGCGGCACGCCCGAGTATGCGCCGCCCGAGATGCTCACCCACGACATCGCGGGTATCGAGACCAGGCGTTTGAGTCCCACGGTCGACATCTACGCGCTCTCGAGCGTGCTCTACGAGCTGTACTGCGGACACACTCCGTTTAACCTGCAGGCGCTGGGCACCGCATCGCCCTACCGCGTCAAAACCGAAACTGCCTTTGAGATACCGCAGGCCCGCACTGCCGCCGATGAGGCGCTCGTCAGCATTATCGTGGCGGGACTCGCCGTCGATCAAGAGCGGCGCCCCTCCGTCGAGCAGATGCTCGACCTGCTGCGCCGTTGGCAATCGAGCGAGCTGGGCGATTGGCCCACGCCCGAGCCGATCTGGGGTAGCAGGGTCATGGACGCCCAGACGACCTACATCGGGCCGGGAGCAAGTATCGACGAGCCCGTGCCGGCTACGTTTGATACCGCACAGCCCGTCATATTCCCGCTGGACGATGACGTCGCCGCTCCGGTTGACCCATTTGCAACCGTGCCTGATGCCGCTGCCGAAGATGCCTCGTTGGACCACGGACATCGGGACCACGCATCCTACCTGCCCGTACCGGTTGTGCTCGAGGCGCCCCGCGCCGCCTATGGCGCCGACGCCGCCGTGTCGACTGCGGCGTCCATGCCCGCCACCCCGGCAACGTCCGCAACGCCGAGCATGCACGCACCCGCGACCCCCGCGGCAGGCACCGCCGCGCCCGTCGCACAAAACGCGATTTTTGGCGGCGCAGCGGCAGGCCCTTCTGCATCCGCTGGCTCCGCTGGTTCCGTCGCCTCTGCCGGCCTTTCCTCGACAGCGTCCGCAGCCACCACGACGGCCGCAGCGGCAACGTCCGTCTCGCGCCGCGCTTTTCTCGCAGCGGGGGGCCTCGCCTTTACGGCACTTGTCGGTGGCGGCACCTACCTGCTGTCGCGTAACCTACACAACGGCAACGACGCCGCGGTTGCGGCAGACGCCAAAAGCGACGACAGCTCGTCCAAAAGCAAAAAAGGCAGCGACTCCGACGCTTCGGACAGCTCCGACACCTCCGCAACGTCGTCTAACACCATCAGCGTGGAGATGCGCTATGCCGCCCAAAGCGACGGCAAATGGGGCCTGATCAACGACACCGGCGCCTGGAAGGTCAAACCGACTTACAGTGACATGCGGCTTTACGGTGCCGGGCTTGCCGCCGCGCTCGATTCCGCCACCGGCATGTGGGGCTATATCGACCAGGACGGCAATTGGGCCATCGAGCCGCAGTTCTCGGACACCCGGCCCTTCAACGACTACGGTGCTGTCGCCCAAGATGCGCAGACCAGTTTTTGGGGCGTGCTCAACCGCCAGGGAAAGTGGATCGTCGAGGCCAAGTACTACGCCATGGGCGATATGGTGCTGGGCAACTTTGTCCCCTACCGCTCCAGCAACGAAGAGGACAGCTGGGGCTACATCTACATCAAGACCGGCAAGCGCAACGACGTGCCGCCGACCTTTAGGGGCCTGGGCGGCTGGGATTCGGCAAACGGCCTGGGGCCAGCGACGCAGGACGGCACCACCTGGGGCTACATCAACGGCTACGGCCAGTGGAAAATCGAGCCGCAGTTTAAATCCGCACGCCGCTTTGCCAGCAACCGCGCCGCCGTACAGTTCGATGACGGCTCGTGGGGCTATATTCTGCCCGACGGCACGCGCGCATTTTCTGCCACCTTTGCCGAGGCGCGCGAGTTCGCCAACGGCTGGGCACCCGTCAAGGACCAGGCGACCGGTCTTTGGGGCTGCTCGACGGTGAGCGGCGCTTGGCAAGTCGAGCCCAAGTTCCGTGCCATGGGCGACATCTTCTACACCTCCACCGACGTCTTTTTGCCTGTACAGGACAACGAAAGCGGCAAATGGGGCGTGCTCGACGACGCCGGCGACTGGCGCGTTATGCCCAAATTCGATGCGATTATCTAGCGCCAGCGCCCCAGCCCGTTTATAGCAATGTAAAGACGGCGTTGACGTGCATGTTTTAGTCCGTCCAATCGGATATAGTAGATTGAACTGTCAAACTGCATGCAAGTTCGGTCTGCGTGCTGCAACCGCAAGGAGGGGACCAATGGATCGAGAGACACCGCGCTCCGTCATGTTCGACGATCTGCGCAAGTTCGGCGGAATCACCAATCGCGATACCGCTTGGATGCTGCTGCGCTCCACCCCTATGGCCGGTGGCAAAGCACCACGCGACCGTGTGGACGAGCGAACGTTCCTATCGCGCGAGGTTGTTCACGCCCCCGTCGAACGTCCGCGCCCCGAGCTGTTTGCCGATATTACCCAGACGGCCCAAAACATCACCGCTCGTCTGATCTCCAACCTCGGTGGCAGCGAGATGGCTCGTGCCATGGTGGCAGAGCACTATAGCGGTGAGGCTGCCGACGCCATGCGCGAGTCGCTGAGCGCCTACGGACTCGACGACCGCATCTACCGCAACGCCTGCGATCGCATCGCCGCGCCCGGCACCACGGCCGCCGATTGTGCACTACCGCTGGTCACGCTGTTTGTGGCGTGCGGTTGCCTGTGCGACCCGCAAGCCGCCGTGCAGGTGACCGAGACGCTCATCGCCGACAAGATGGGCGGGCACTTCTCCACCACCGAGCTCAGCGTAGGCGAAGGCTTTACCGCCGCCGTCGAGCCCGAGGTCAAGCATGCCGAGCGCCTGGGCCTTATCCGCATTGTGGGTAACGCCGCCAAGCCTCCGCTGTACCCGCTCAACGAGGGCGAGGGCGGCACCGTAATCGGTTCGCTCGCCACGGGCACCGGTGCCATCACCGATGTCGACCGCGATGTCTCGCGCCGGCATGCACGCGTTTTTGCCAAGGACGGTTATTGGTACGTGCAGGGCCTGGGCTCCACCAACGGCACCGTGCTCATCTCGGGCGCGGATATGTCCCAGCACGTGGTCGAGCCGCCGCGCCATACACGCAGACCAGGCGTCGAATACCCGCCCGTCCCCCTGTGGCACAGCGACACTATTTGTTTGGGTGCCACGACCCGTTTTTTGGTTATGAAACTCGCAATTTAGCATTGTGCCCGGCGCCGTACGTGGCGTACCGGGCACAACGTCTATCTGGTAAGAAGCGGTGCGCCCGCGACACCACAAGGTAAGGTCACCATGGCAGATACCACTCCGCAGTCCGATTCGATGACGGTCCTCTTTCAGCTCGAGTCGTTCGATACCGCTGCCCCCGTCAATCCCGCCGACGAGGAGCTCGCCAAACGCCGCTTTATGACACTCATGGTCAAAGCCGACCGCTCTTCGCATGGCAACACGGGCCTTGTGCTGCAGGCGCATAACACCTCAAACGAGCGATTCGCCGTCAAAGTGCTCGCGGACAACACGCTCATGCGTGCGCTGGGAACCAATACCCCGTCGCGTACGGCAGACGAATCCGCCATGCATCTGGCAAACACCGCCGCGCTTTTTGAGGAATACCGAAACCTCTGCCGCGTGTCACACTTGCGTGGTTTTCCCCACGTCTACGGCTATGGCACGTGCCAGGGCGAACCGCTTATCCTTATGGAGTGGATCGAGGGTACGTCGCTCGACAAAGTGACCAGTATGTTGCCGCACGACGGCGAGGGTGTGACTTGTGCCGCCACCGCATCGGTAGGCTGCGCTGTCCTGGGCACGCTGCTGTCGACCCAAAACCTCGAGACGCCGCTTGTGCACCGCGACCTGTCGCCTGCGAACATCATGTTCCGCACCAACGAGCTTGGCATCGAAGAGCAGGTGCAGGCTCTGGCGTTTAAGCCGTGTCTGGTCGATATGGGTTCCTCGGTCCCGGCCCTGGGCAGCGACACGCTCACGCAGCGCGCCGACATTTGGCGCTATGCCACGCCGGCATACGCCGCGCCCGAAATGCTCACTCGCGATATCCCCAACGTTGCCGAGCTGCGTCGCTCTCCCTCCGTCGACGTGTACGCCATCGCAAGCATTCTCTACGAGCTCTACAGCGGTCACACCCCCTTTAGGGCGGCTAGGCATCAAGCGCATGAAGTCAGCTCGTATTACCTGCTCAAAACGCAAAACGAGCCCGAGCCGCTCGTCGCCCACAAGGATGACGACCAGGCGTTTGCCGACCTCATCATGTCCTGCCTCGTGACCGACCAGGCATCGCGCCCCAGCGAGCGCGAATTCTACGAGGGCCTATTGGCATTCGCTCCCGACCTGGGCGAATCGGCCGCAAGCACGCCAGGTCTCTCCAACCAGCCCATCAACATCGATGCCGGCGCGCACCTTAAGGTCGACGTCGCTGGCGACCGCGCCCGAGCGCTTTTGGAACAGGCCCGCCGCGATGCCATGACCCGCCGCCGTTTTATTATCGGCGGCGTCGTCGCAGTCGTCGCAGGACTCGGAGCCGTTGGCGCCGCCACTCACGGCTTTGGCATTCCCGACTATCTCGACGGCATCCGCGGTTCGCTTGACGACTACACCTGGGATCAGCTGCAGGAGATTTCGCTCAAGATTAAGGCCGCCGAGACCCGTAGCGAGGCACGCGAGATTGCCAAGCGCTATCATCTGCTCGATGACAACGGGCATATCCCCTATCCGTGTACCAAGCGTGTCACGCTCACCAACGGGCTGCAGGTCGGCGCACAACTCGTGGGCATCCGCCACGACGAGCTTTTGGACGGGACGGGTAAGGCCGGACTGACGTTTATGTTCGATGTCGGCATTGCCGAACGCGACGCCGCGGCCCAACCGCTGAGCGCCGGTTGGGCAGATTGCGAGCTGCGGGAATGGCTCGACAGCGACGGCCTTAAGCTGCTGCCCAACGAGCTGCGCGCACTCATCAAATCTGTCAAAAAGATCTCGAATAACGTTGGCGCCGCCAGAAGCGCTTCGTGTCTGAGCGAGTTGCCCGCAACCCTTTGGCTGCCCGCTATGGTCGAGCTGTGCGGCAATCAGCCACCCGAGTCATTTACCGAGGACTTTCACTACCTGGCAGATATCTACAACGGCGAGGGCAAGGAGTATCAGCTCTTCCGCGAGCTCAAGGTAAGTCCGTATACCACGAACGAGACGTTGGCTCGCCAGTGGAAGGGCAAGGACGCCTGTTGGTGGGAACGAACGGCGAGCCCCGACACATCGGAGAGCGAAGGCACGCTCTACATGAACCGCGTGGGACACGACGGCGACGTCTTTACGTACGCCACGCCTGCGAGCAAGCCCAACAAGCGGACCTGCGTGATTCCTGGATTCTGTATCTAGGGGCTACGGACTGCGGCGGGGCTTCCGGCCGCGGCGTTTGTCTCGATCTGTAACAGCTACTCGGCAAAATCGGGTCTACATGTTACAGATTGAGACATTAAGTTTTTTGCTGAAGGTTCGTCTCGATCTGTAACATCTAGAACCCAAAAACCGGTCTAACTGTTACAGATTGAGACAAACTCAAACCTCACAAAACAAAATCTCAATCTGTAACAGTTAGAGGTCATTTTCCCCGCTAGATGTTACAGATCGAGATATTGATTTGCCGCCGGAGAGTTTGTCTTGATCTGTAACAGTAACTCGGCAAAACTGGGGCTAGATGTTACAGATCGAGACGAAGGGCGGGGATGGTGCACCAACCCGGTAGCCACCCTCATCTGTATCGGAATGTCATACATTTCTTTCTGTACTGGACACCCCCTGGGGGTATGGGTGTATAGTATCGGCAGGCTAACAATTACAACACCGAACTACAGAAAGGAGAAGCCATGGCTCAAGATAAGTTCGACGTGGGCGGCATGACATGCGCCGCTTGCCAGGCACACGTGGACCGCGCCGTCAGCAAGCTCGACGGCGTCCAGAGCGTCGCGGTCAATCTGCTCGCCGGTTCCATGATGGTGGACTACGACCCCGCACAGGTCTCCCCCGACGATATCTGCATCGCCGTCGACCGCGCGGGCTATTCGGCCTCGCCTGTCAGCACGGGCACCGATGCCGCCAACTCAAGCGGCAACGCGCAAGCCAGGTCCGGCACCACCCATATGGAGTCACCCACCAAAAAGTTGGAGGCCGCTGCCTCCGCCATGCGCACTCGACTCATCGTCTCGATTGTCTTTCTCATCCCACTGTTCTACATAGGCATGGGGCATATGTTTGGCTGGCCGCTGCCCGGCATTTTCACCGACCATACCCACAGCATGACGCTCGCCCTCACCGAGCTCGTCCTGCTTATCCCCATCGTCTACGTCAACGATGCGTACTTTATCAACGGCTTCAAGTCGCTCGTACACGGCGCGCCCACCATGGACGCCCTCATCGCCGTGGGCGCCACTGCTTCCATTGCCTGGTCGCTCTACGCCATGTTCATCATGGCCGACCAGCTGGCCGCCGGGCAGGTCCACGAGGCCATGATGACGGGCATGAGCAACCTCTATTTTGAGAGCGCCGGCACCATCCTGTCGCTCGTCACCGTGGGCAAATACCTCGAGACGCGCAGCAAGTCCAAGACCGGCGGCGCTATCGAGGCGCTCATCGACTTGGCGCCCAAGACCGCGACCGTCGTTGCCGATGACGGCACCGAGACCACGGTGGACGTCGACGCCATCCTTCCCGGCCAGGTCCTGCGCGTGCGCCCCGGCGAGTCCATCCCCGTCGACGGCGTGGTGCTCGAGGGCAGCTCGGCCGTGGACGAGAGCGCACTCACCGGCGAGTCCATCCCCGTGGAAAAGACCGCCGGCGACACCGTCAACGCCGCCACGGTCAACCGCACCGGTTCGTTTACCTTCCGCGCCACACGCGTGGGCGCCGACACGTCGCTTGCCAAGATCATCCAGCTCGTCGAGGACGCCAACGCCACCAAGGCGCCCATCGCCCGCATGGCCGATAAGGTCGCCGGCGTGTTTGTGCCCGTAGTGTTTGCGATCTCGGCCGTGACCTTTGCGGTGTGGATGGCACTGACCGGCAGCATCAACGAGGCGCTCACCTCCGCCGTGGCCGTGCTGGTGATCAGCTGTCCGTGCGCACTGGGTCTGGCCACGCCCGTCGCCATTATGGTGGGCACCGGCAAGGGCGCAGAGATGGGCATTCTGTTTAAGAGCGCCGAGGCGCTGGAGAACCTGCGCAGCGTGGGCACCGTGGTGCTCGATAAGACGGGCACGGTCACCCGCGGCAAGCCGGCCGTGACCGATATCGTGGTAGCCACGCGCACTGACGGCTCGCCCGCCATGAGCGAAAAGGCGCTGCTCAAGCTTGCTGCCGCGCTGGAGCGCTCGAGCGAGCACCCGCTGGCCGAGGCGATTATGGCCGAGTGCGAGACACGCGGAATCGTCGCGCGTATGGTCGAGGACTTTGCCGCCGTGCCCGGACGAGGCGTGACGGCGCGCGAGGGACAGAATGTCATCGCAGCCGGCAACGCGCGCCTGATAAACGGGCTGGGCGCGAAGGTGCCCGCCGGTCTTGCCGAGCAGTTCGCTGCCGAGGGCAAAACGCCGCTGTTCTTTGCCAAGAACGGCGAGCTTGTCGGCACCATCGCCGTGGCTGACGAGGTCAAAGAAACGAGTGCCGAGGCAATCGCCGCGCTCCGCAAGCTCGGCGTCGACGTGCGCATGCTCACTGGCGACAACCGCGTGACGGCCGAGGCCATCGCCCGCCGCGTGGGACTCACCAGCGAACAGGTTATCGCCGACGTCCTCCCCGCCGACAAGGAACGCCACGTGCGTGAACTGCAGGATGCGGGCGGCAAGGTCGCCATGGTGGGCGACGGCATCAACGACTCCCCCGCCCTGGCGCGCGCCGACGTGGGCCTTGCCATCGGCACCGGCGCCGACATCGCCAAGGAGGGCGCTGACGTGGTGCTCATGCGCAGCGACCTCATGGACGTCGCCCGCGCCATCGAGCTGTCGCGCGCGACGATCCGCAACATCAAGCAGGACCTGTTCTGGGCACTGTTCTACAACGGCATCGGCATTCCGCTGGCGGCGGGCGTGTTCTACCCGCTCACCGGATGGCAGCTCTCGCCGATGTTTGGCGCCGCGGCCATGAGCCTGTCGAGTGTCTGCGTCGTAAGCAATGCTCTGCGCCTGCGAACCTTTAAGCCGAAAGTGGCAAAATAGGCTCACCATTATGTCCATTTAGAACGGGTTTTCCAGGTGCCCGAGATTGACCTGAAAGAGGAACGACGCGTACTTTGGTACGCGAGCGGCGGCTTGAAGGTCAAGGTCGGATGCCTGGGAAAGCCGACACAACAGAGAGGAATACCCATGCGATACACAATCAAGACTTCGGGCCTCATGTGCGGCCACTGCGACGCCACTGTCGAGACGGCACTGCTCAACGTGGCCGGCGTGACCGATGCCGACGCCGATCACGAGACCCAGACCGTCCAGGTGAAGTGCGCCGACACCGTGACCGCCGAGCAGCTCGCTGCCGCCGTCGAGGGCGCCGGCGAGAAGTTCCACGCCCTGTCTGTGACCGCCGCGTAGCAGCTACCAGAGGCATTCGATCCCATCGACCAGAAACGAGGACCCGCCATGATGGCAGACCATAAATCGGTGACCCGCATGCTCAAGACGGCACGCGGTCAGATCGACGGCATCCTGCGGATGGTCGAGGAGGACCGCTACTGCGTCGATATTTCCACGCAGCTCATGGCAACGCAGGCGCTCCTCGCGCGCATTAACGCCGACGTGCTCAAGGCCCACATTGAGGGCTGCGTCGCCTCGGCCATCGAATCGGGCGACGAGGAGCTCAAAGCCGCCAAGCTCGCCGAGATAGAGCGCGTCGTCGACAAGCTCGCCAAGTAATTGGTGTATCGGGGACAGGTACGTTTGCACCACCTTGGCGCAGATTAACCTGTCCCCAATGCACCAAAAGGGGTATAAAGGCGTGCAGCATATCGAACGAAAGGCAATTCGCATGAATGACTTTATGAAGGGTCGCAACGGCGCCGACGAACTCACCGTCGTGTTGGGCTTCGCAGGCATTATCATCGCGATGATCGGGTCGATGGCCCGTATCCAGTGGCTCAGCTGGATCGCCATCGCCGTGATCGTGCTCGGCGTGCTGCGCGGCCTGTCCAAAAACATCGACGCGCGCCGCAAGGAGAACGATGCCTTTGTCACGGCGACCGCTAACGTCCCCGGCCTGGGCAAGTTCGTCGCCAGCTTGGGCGGCGGGACTGCAGCTGCCAACGCCTCGCGTGCGGCCGGCACCAGCAAGGAAGACTTTGAGCGCGCCAAGCGAACGGCCAAGAAGATGTGGAAGGGCCGCAAGACCACGGCGTACCTCAAGTGCCCTAACTGCGGTCAGATGCTGTCCGTCCCCAAGGGCAAAGGCAAAATCCGCGTCACCTGCCCCAAGTGCCACGCAAAGATGGAAACCCGCTCCTAGCCGCCATACCGTGGGACAAAATAGAAGCCGAGGCCTCGTGTTGAGACCTCGGCTTTTTTCGATTATGGCAAAGGGGCCGTCCCTTTGTCACACCTATGCCACGCCGTCGCGGGCGAGCTCCTCGGCCAGCGCTTCGGCAGGCATAGCCATAATCGCGTCGAGCTCGGTGTCAACCTCGGGGATGCGCTTGACCTTCAGTTTGCGCACCAGATCGCCACGGCACATCACGTGCATCGGCTCACGCAGAGCGCACAGGTCAGCGAGCGGGTTCTCGCGCGTCACCAGGATATCGGCCGCCTTGCCGCACTCGATCGTGCCGGTCTCGTCACCTAGGCCCAGTAGCTCAGCATTGACCTGCGTGGCCGTATGCAGCGCAAACGCGTTGCTCACACCCACGTACTTGGCAAAATAAGCCACCTCGCGCCACATGTCGTACTGGGACACGAACGGGCAGCTCGAATCCGTGCCCAGACCCACCTTAACGCCGGCTTCCAGCGCCGCACGAGCGCTCTCGATAATGCCCGAGCACACGATGTCGCCGTTCTTCTTTTGCGTGTCGGTCGAATGGGTCTTTTCCGGATCGAGCAACACAAACGGCAGTGCAGGGCTGATCGTGCAGGTCACGCTCGGCGCGCGTTCCTCGAGTTGTGTTCCCGCGGCGCCGCGGTACAGTTCCAGAATCTCGAGGGTCATCGGAGCGCCGTGCTCGATTGTGTCGACGCCGGCCTGAAGCGCGGCCTTCACACCTTCGGTGCTCTCGACATGGGCCATGACCGGAAGGCCAACCTCGTGCGCCGCTTTGCACGCCGCCGCGGCGACATCGAGCGGCATGCGCAGCACGCCCGGCTCGCCCACCTCGGTCGCATCGAACACGCCGCCCGTCACGAACAACTTGATGACATCGGCACCGCGCGCATACAGATCGCGCACCTGTTCGGCCGCCTCGTCGGGGGTATTAGCCACCTGGGCGAACAAGCCCGCACCATGGCCGCCCGGCACCGTGACGCCCGTTCCCGGCGCCACCAGACGCGGACCCTGATACTTGCCGGCATCGATAGCATCACGCACGGCAAGATCGGCAAACAGCGGGTCACCCGCACCGCGCACCGTAGTCACGCCGCTTGCCAGCTGCTGCTGAGCGCTGCCCTTGAGGATGTGGCGCACGATGGCGCGCCCCACGGGATTGTCGAGCTTCTTCATCAGCGCGCCCGCATCGCCCGCCGAAACCGGCTTGCCCGAACCGCACAGATGCACGTGCATATTGATGAGACCCGGCATGAGATACGTCCCTGCCAGGTCGATGACCTCGGCACCTGCAGGCGCCTGCGCCACAGCGCTCGGCCCCATCCAGGTGATGATGCCACGCTCGACGACCACGGCCATATCGGGCTGCGGCTCCATATGCTCCGAACCATCCAGAACGGTCGCATTGATAAACAACGTGGGACGGTCGGCAGTCGCCATATCGAGCTCCTCCCTCACGATTAACTTGAACATTTGTCCATTATCACCCAGCGCGACAGGATTGCTGCGGACATATCGGTTAACGGAAAAGGATGAGACACGGAGAACGGAATGCATTGCAGTCCCATCCCAGCGACATCCGGGAAATGTCTCGATCTGTAACAGTTGGGTCGAATTTTGGCCGTTAGATGTTACAGATCGAGATATTCTCCAGCCCTGTCGTCAAACGTCTAAATCTGTAACAAGTAGACAGGTTTTCGGCCTCTAGATGTTACAGATTGAGATCTTTTAGCGGCAGCCAACCTTCTGTCTCGATCTGTAACAGTTGCGAGGCCGAGCGGCCCTTTGTTGTTACAGATCGAGACAAACTCGGCAGGAACAACCACATCCGCGTCAGTGCACCCCTCAGCGCCCATACCACTGGCGTCTCCATTCCTCAGCCAAATCGGTCCGCTGTGGAATTCCCGCCAGTCTCATCTTTTCAGCCAGCTTCCCCGGGTTCTTGAGTTCATCAAACGTAAACCGAAGCACCTTGTGGCCGAGCATCGTCAGATGAGACTCTCGCTGACGTTCTGCCACGAATGGGTCGACCGACTCCCGACCCTCGTCGTTCTGTAAGGCATACTTTCCCTTTCCATCGAGCTCGCCAATCACGCACGTCCCGTCCTCGAGCCTCCAGAAATAGTCGACACGAAACACTTGGCTCTGATCGAGCGGGTCACGAAACTCCACCTGCAACTCTGGCACCGAAAAACCGTATGCAATAAAGAACGCCCGAAAGCGAGACTCGCCGCCGTTTTCGGACAGCCCGTCCGTATACGACGCGATCACCTGCGCTCTGCGATACCCTCGTCTGCCCTCGCAATCGGAGTGGAGACACTCGCTCAGGTCATCGCGCGATACGCCCTTTGCGCGCAACGCAGAATCGGCAATCGCCAGGCCATACGAAAACGGCGCACGCAACAGGCAATCCTCCACTGTGCGCCAAAACGGCGTCACCCGCACGCCGTCGACCTGTTCAAGCGCACCCGCCGCCTGCGGACGCAACAGCCGGCATCCTGCACTCAGCGGCACCGAGCAACCTGTCTTAACAAGAAATCGCGTCCCAAGCAGATCATTCGGCACCTCCAGACCCCACAAAAGTGCCGCGTCATAACCCCAAAACGCCCAGTCGGGATGAAACTTCGCAAGCCCTTTGACGGTCCGCAGTGCTCGCTCCGTCGGCGTCAACGCATCCCAATCATGTTGAAGACAGAACAAATACGGCTCGGGCTCCGCAATGTCATCGGTCCCCACATGACGCCGCAGCCACATGAGCTCGGCATTGTCGTGCGTCACAAGCAGCACGCCTTGTTCAGCCGCCTCCGTGAGTCTGGCAAGCATCCTATTCCGCGCCAACGTGTTGCGAGTCGTATGCTTGTGTTTGAGAACGGTATTAGACACTTTCATCACCACCACATCGGAGAAATGGGCCATCGCCGCTGCTGCCGCCGCCGACAAACGTCTCGATCTGTAACAGGAAGACCGATTTTTTGTCCCTAAACGTTACAGATCGAGACACAAAGGCAGAAGGCGAGGCAGGCGACAACTGCCCATCCCCTACTCCCATTCCTGTTCGTAGATGTTGAGCGACTTGACGTACCGCCCCTGGGCGCCCATGATGTCGCGGACCAGGCGCAAAAAGAAGCTGATGCACGAGGTGTCGAAACCGTCCTCCAGGTCCTCGGGATGCACCGCGCCCGGCCCGTCGACCGCCGTGTCGCTCAGGCGCGCGATGTCATACAGGTAAAGCTGCCCCGCCGTCAGCCAGACATCGTCGACGCACGCGAGTCGCACCGCAATCGCGCCATCGTTCCAGTGCTCCTTTTGCACGATATGCGGGTCGTAGACGTCAAAGCGACGGTCGGTGCGCGTGTCCTTCAGCACGACCATGCCAGTCGCGGGATCCTTGTCCAAAATGCCAAAGCGCGAGAAATACTGCGTGTCACGCACCTGCTTAAGTCGCCCGAGCGAAGCAGGAGAAATTGACGCTGGCGGCTCATCCACATACAGCTCCAACAGCGTCTTACCGTGGTAATAGGGACGCTCAAACAGCAGCCAATCGGTAAACGCCATGTTGTAGGCCATGATTTCGTTTTGAGAAGGTTCCTCGCAATAGCTGAGCCACGGATCGACGATAATCTCGAACTGCTCGCGCGCCAGCTCCAGGAATTGAAACTTCCGCAGCATCCAAAAGTGAGCCATGTCGGCAATATCGTTGCCGACGGCTTCGGCCAGCTGTGCTCGGTCAAAAACTTGGTCAGTCATGGCATCCTCCTCAAACTGATGGACCTCAATTTGAGCTTACGAGGAGGGCGAGCAACCGAGGCAAGCACGGGCAAAATAGGCCTTCGACTGCAAACCAGATGCTAACCAAACACTTGACGGGACACTTGACCGAATAAGCGTACCGCAAAGAAACCGCAGGTAGGCATAGACAGCCAGCCCGCTCTTTTGAGCCAGATGCCCGCAGCCACCACAGAAACAACAGGTGACCACAGCCCAAGAAGTCGACAAATGAACACCCGTACGTCGACAAACGAGCAAATCGCTCGCAAAGAGTGTCCCCAACGACTAGACAAAAATGACTAGTCATTGGGGACGTTCTTAAATGACTACTTTACAGCTCCAACGCCTCGGCGACTTCGGCTGCGCAGGCCAGAGCATCGGCCATGGCACTCACAACGAGCGAGCTGCCGTTGCGGGCATCACCCGCCACATACACCGGCGCGGCATCGGCGGCGACACCCTCCGCGCGAGCCGCGAGGTGCGAGCCCTCGGCAGCCATCACCGGCAGCGGACGACCAGCGGTGGCAACGGGCACGCCCACCGCATCGAACACGCCGTGCTCGGGACCCGTAAAGCCGCAGGCGATGAGCACCAGCTGCGCCGGCACCTCGTGCTCGGAGCCCGCAATGCGCTCGGGCTTTCCCGCCGACCAGTCCAGATCGACCACGCGCAGACCCGCAGCCGCACCCTTCTTGTCCAGCAGCACCTCGAGCGTATCCACGCCCCAGGCACGCATCTCACCACCCATCGCAGCGATAGCCTCCTGCTGGCCGTAGTCGGTCTTTTTAACGTTGGGCCACTGCGGCCAGGGGTTGCTCACCGCGCGCTTATCGGGCGCAGCCGGCAAGAACTCAAACTGGCGCACGCTGCGCGCGCCCTGACGCACCGCGGCACCCACGCAGTCGTTTCCAGTATCGCCACCGCCAATGACCACAACGTCCAGGCCGTGCGCGTTCACCGCGGGCTCGCCGCCATCGAGCACCGAGACGGTCGAAGCCGTCAGGTAGTCCACCGCGTACACCACGCCCGGAGCATCCACGTTCGCAGCCGAAAGCCCACGCGGAGCACGAGCGCCGGCAGCCACCACGACGGCGTCAAAGTCATCGAGCTTGGCGGCAACCTTGGGATCGTTCACATCGGCACCCAGCTCAAAGACGATACCCAGCTCGCGCATGAGCGCCACGCGGCGCTCGACCACGGACTTCTCGAGCTTCATATTGGGAATGCCGTACATGAGCAGACCGCCCGGGCGGTCGTCGCGCTCAAACACCGTCACGCGGGCGCCACGACGTGCAAGCTCCCATGCTGCCACCAGACCAGCAGGACCGGAGCCCACCACGGCAACCGTGGGTGCGCCCTCCCCTGCCGGCTCAAAGCGACGCGGTCCGCCATTTGCCCACTCATGGTCGCTGATCGCACGCTCGTTGTCATGGATCGTCGTGGGCTGGCCATCGACCGAACCCAGGTTGCACGCGGCCTCGCACAGCGCCGGGCACACGCGACTCGTGAACTCGGGCATGGGCGAGGTGAGCGACAGACGCTCGGCAGCCTCGTCCCAGCGGCCGCGGTACACCAGCTCATTCCACTCGGGAATCAGGTTGTGCAGCGGGCAGCCGCTCGGGCGTGCCTTGCCAAAGCTCGCGCCCATCTGGCAAAACGCCACGCCGCACATCATACAGCGACTCGCCTGGGCACGACGCGCATCGTCATCGAGCTCCACGTACAGCGGATCAAAATCATGGCTGCGCTCCTCCACGGGGCGAAGCTCGTGGATCACGCGATCGATATCAAGAAAAGCACCGGGCTTACCCATGGCACTTACGCCTCCTTCTTGGTCGAAGCAACAGGGCTGGCAGCCGCGGACGCAGCGCCCGCGACATCGAAGCGAGCGACATCCGCGGCGCTCGCGCGACCGGTCACAATGTCAAACGCCAGCTCCTCTGCCTGCGCATGCGTCTTGCCCACGGCCTCGGCCGCAGCGACAATCGCCAGTACGCGCTCGTACTCGGTCGGAATGACCTTCACAAAGTGCTTGCTCATCGTCTCAAAGCTGTAGAGCAGCTTGATGCCGCGCGGGCTCTGCGTCGCGTCCACGTGCTCCTGGATGAGCTCGCGAATCTGCGCCAGCTCGCCGGCCGTCGGGGCCTTGAGCTCAACGCTCTCGCGGTTCACACGGGCATCGAGCGTACCGTACTGGTCGAAGACATAGGCCACGCCGCCCGTCATACCGGCGGCGAAGTTCTGCCCGACCTCGCCCAGGATGAGCGCCAGGCCGCCCGTCATGTACTCGCAGCCGTGGTTGCCGCAGCCCTCGACCACCACGGTGGCACCGGAGTTGCGCACGCCAAAGCGCTGGCCGGCCAGGCCGTTAATGAAGCCGCGGCCGCTCGTGGCACCAAAGAACGCAACGTTGCCCACGATGATGTTCTCGTCGAACTTGTAGGTCGCATGCGGGTTGGGGCGCACCGACACCTCACCGCCCGAAAGGCCCTTGCCAAAGTAGTCGTTGGCGTCGCCGCACACGTTGAGCGTAATGCCGCGCGGTAGGAAGGCGCCAAAGCTCTGACCGGCCGAACCATCGCAATCGATGGTAATGGAGCCGGCGGGCAGGCCCTCGGGATGCGCCTTGGTCACCGCGTTGCCCAGGATGGTGCCCACGCAGCGGTTGACGTTGGCGATATCGGCGCTGAAGCGAATCGGACGCAGGTGCGCACGGGCATCGGCCGTATAGGGCACAAACAACGTGGAGTCGAGCGTCTTGTCGAGCTCGCTGTCCGCGGCCATCTGCGGCAGGAAGTGACGACCGTCGGCACCCGGGATATGGGCACCGAACTCGCAGGTCGCGCTCGCCAGCACGGGCGACAGGTCGAGCAGGTTGGCCTTGCGGTTGCCCGGCACCTCGATCTGGCGCAAGCACTCGGGATGGCCGACCATCTCGTCGACGGTGCGGAAGCCCAGGCTCGCCATGACCTCGCGCAGCTGCTCGGCAACAAAGAGCATAAAGTGCTCAACGTGCTCGGGCTTGCCGCGGAAGCCGCGACGCAGGCGGCAGTTTTGCGTAGCGATGCCGGCCGGGCAGGTGTCCTGCTGGCAGTCGCGCTGCATGAGGCAGCCCATGGAGATGAGCGGCATGGTCGCAAAACCAAACTCCTCGGCACCCAGCAGGCAGGCGACGGCGACATCGGTACCGTCCATGAGCTTGCCGTCAGCCTCGAGCACCACGCGTGAGCGCAGGCCGTTTTGCAGCAGCGTCTGCTGGGCCTCGGCAAGGCCAAGCTCCAGCGGCAGGCCCGCATGCCAGATAGAGTCGCGCGCAGCGGCACCCGAGCCGCCGTTGTGGCCACTGATCAAGATCTTGTCGGCAGCGCCCTTGGCCACACCGGTGGCGATGGTGCCGACGCCGGCCTCGCTGACCAGCTTGACCGACACGCGCGCGCCGGGGTTGGCGTTCTTAAGATCGAAGATAAGCTCTGCCAGGTCCTCAATGGAGTAAATATCGTGGTGCGGCGGAGGCGAAATCAGGCCGATGCCGGGCGTGGACTGACGGACCTCGGCAATCCAGGGGTAGACCTTCTTGCCGGGCAGGTGGCCACCCTCGCCGGGCTTGGCGCCCTGGGCCATCTTGATCTGAATCTCGAAGGCGCTGCACAGGTAGCGGCTCGTCACGCCAAAGCGCGCGCTTGCCACCTGCTTGATGGCGGAGTTCTTGGAGTCACCGTTAGCCAGCGGGGTCTCGCGACGCGGATCCTCACCGCCCTCGCCCGAGTTGGAACGGCCGTGCAGGCGGTTCATGGCGATGGCCATGCACTCGTGCGCCTCTTTGCTGATGGAACCATACGACATGGCGCCGGTGTTAAAGCGGCGGACGATGTTGAGCGCGGGCTCGACCTCGTCGAGTGCCACCGGAGCGCGGCCGCTGGCATCAAAGTCGAGCAAGTCGCGCAGGCGCACGGCACGGCCGGTGCGGTGCAGACGGGCGCTGTACTCCTTAAAGGTGTCGTAGCTGTCCTCACGGCAGGCGGTCTGCAGCAAGTAGACAGTCTGCGGATCGATGAGGTGATCCTCGCCGCCGAGCGGGCGCCACTTGGTCAGACCCAGCGTAGGCAGCTGATCGGGAGCCGGGCTCTTAAGGATAGCGAGCGCGGCGTCGTAGCGCTCGTTTTGCTCGCGCTCAACGTCCTCGACGCCCATACCGCCCACACGGCTCACCGTGCCGGCGAAGTACGCGTTGACGAACTCCGGCGTAAAGCCCACGGCCTCGAAGATCTGCGCGGAGTGGTAGCTCTGCACCGTGGAGATACCCATCTTGGACATGATGGAGACGATGCCGGCGGTCGCAGCCTTGTTGTAGTTGGCGATGCCCTGCTCGGCCGTCACGTCCAGGTCGCCGCGCGCCGCCAGATCGCAGATGCACGCATGTGCGTTGTACGGATAGATGCCGCTCGCGGAGTAGCCCACCAGTGCCGCAAAGTCGTGCGGGGACACGGCGTCGCCGCACTCCACCACGATGTCGGCAAAGGTACGCACGCCGGCGCGGATCAGGTGGTTGTGCACGCAGCCCACAGCGAGCAGCGACGGCACGGGCACCTCGCCCGCGGCGGCACGATCGCTCAGTACCACGATGTTCACGCCGTCGCGGACCGCAGCCTCAACGTCCTCGGCAAGCTGCTTGAGCGCAGCCTGCAGTGCGCCCTCGCCGGCGTCGCGGCGGTAGACGGCACGGAAGCGGCGAGTCTTAAAGCCCACGCGGTCGATGGCGCAGATGCGGTCAAACTCCTCCTCGTTGAGCAACGGGCGCTCCAAGCGCACCAGCTGGCAGGCCGTACGGGAATCCTCGAGCAGGTTGCCGTGGTTGCCCAGGTAGAGCGTGGTCGAAGTCACCATATGCTCGCGAAGGGCGTCGATGGGCGGGTTCGTGACCTGAGCGAACAGCTGATAGAAGTAGTCAAAGAACGAACGCGTCTTCTTAGACAGGCAGGCCAGCGGTGCGTCGATGCCCATCGAGGCGAGCGGGGCCTTGCCCTGCTGGGCCATGGGACGCACGACCTCGTCGACGTCATCCCAGTGGTAGCCGAGTTTGGCCATACGCACGGCGGCGGGCACCTCGGCGTCCTCGGCGGGCGTTGCCGCAACGGGCTCATCGAGCGCGTCGACGGTCAGCGTCTCCTCGGCAATCCAATCACGGTAGGGCTTTTCCTTGGCATAGCGGGCGCGCAACTCGTCGTTGTAGATGACGCGCCCGCGGGCAAAGTCGACCTCGAGCATCTGGCCCGGTCCCAGGCAGCCGCTCGTCAGGATGTTCTCGGGGCTCACCTCGATGGTGCCCACCTCGCTTGCCAGCATAAAGCGACCGTCGCGCGTCACATAATAGCGGGCGGGACGCAGGCCGTTACGGTCGAGGGCGGCACCCAGGGTGCGGCCGTCGGTAAAGGCGATGGCCGCCGGGCCATCCCACGGCTCCATGAGCATGGACTGGTAAGCGTCGTAGGCGCGGCGCTCCTCACTCAGGCTGTCGTTGTGGTCCCACGGCTCGGGCAGCAACATGGACGCGGCACGCGTGAGCGGACGGCCGTTCATGACCAAAAACTCAAGCACATTGTCCAGAATCGCGGAGTCGGAACCCTCGCGGTTGATGATGGGCATCACGCGCTCAAGATCGTGCTGCAGCACGGGGCTGTACAGGTTGGGTTCGCGGGCGCGAATCCAGTTGACGTTGCCCTTGAGGGTGTTGATCTCGCCGTTATGGATGATAAAGCGGTTGGGGTGCGCGCGCTCCCAGCTGGGCGTGGTGTTGGTGGAGTAGCGCGAGTGGACGAGCGCCACGGCCGTCTTGACGGCGGCGTCGTTGAGGTCGATGAAGAAGCGACGCATCTGCGTGGCGACCAGCATGCCCTTGTACACGATGGTGCGCGAGCTCATAGAGCACACGTAGAAGATTTTGTCGCGCAGGGCAAACTCGGCGTCGGCCTTCTTCTCGATGGTGCGGCGGCACACGTACAGGCGACGCTCGAAGGCATCGCCGGCGGGCGTATCGTCGGGACGGCCCAGGAAGGCCTGCAGGATAGTAGGCATGCAGGCGCGGGCCGTCTCACCCAGGTCGTGCGGGTCGACCGGCACCTCGCGCCAAAAGAGCAGCGGCACGCCGGCCTCGGCGCAGCCCTCCTCAAACACGCGACGGGCATCTTCTACGCCCTTGTCGTCCTGCGGGAAGAACAGCATGGCCACGCCATAGTCGCCCTCTGCCGGCAGAATCTGGCCGCACTTTTGGGCCTCTTTACGGAAAAAGTGATGCGGAACCTGGAACAGGATGCCAGCGCCGTCGCCGGTGTTCTTCTCGAGTCCCGTGCCGCCGCGGTGCTCCAAGTTGACCAGAATGGACAGCGCGTCGTCCAGAATCTGGTGATGGCGCTCACCGTTGATATCGGCAAGCGCGCCGATGCCACATGCATCGTGGTCGAATTCGGGGCGATAAAGGCCCTGCTGCTGAGCGGAATCTGCCTGCATCGCGATCCTCCCCTAGATATTAGACAGTCAGTTGAATAGGCATACTAGGAGCATCGCCGGCCCGTTGTGTTTCCCACCCGTTTCGAAACAATCGCGTAACGCACGCCGGCCATCAACGCCTTGCTATCAAACATGTACGTCAGCCCCCAAGTTCGGCTTCTAAGCTCACCGCTTCAAACATCTCAATCTGTAACAGGAGGAGCCGATTTTGGCGCCTAGATGTTACAGATTGAGATTTTCTGCGGGACGGTTTTGGTTTGTCTCGATCTGTAACACGACGGGCCGGTTTTGGCGGTCAGCTGTTACAGATCGAGATTTTCCATAGGACCATTTCTTCCTGTCTCGATCTGTAACACCTAGGCCCAATTTCCATCCCTAGTTGTTACAGATCAAGGCATTTCGGCAGCCCCCTTTCACCATTCCATTCAAATACAGCAATTTTGTTAGTCTAGGTTAACTTTTTAGCCTAAAACGGGTATCCTTTGCGGCGTCAAGCAAACGGCACGCAGGAGCGCACCATGCTCAACCATCTCAAACAACACTTTGGCTCCCCGCACACCGGTGGCCACGGCGGACTCGACATCGCACGACATATCGGCCCCGGGCTGCTCGTGACCGTCGGCTTTATCGACCCGGGCAACTGGGCCTCCAATATGGCCGCGGGCTCGCAGTTTGGCTACGTGCTGCTGTGGATCGTCACGCTGTCCACGATTATGCTCATTGTGCTGCAGCACAACTCGGCACACCTGGGTATCGCCACGGGCACCTGTCTTGCCGAGGCCACGACACGCTACCTCCCCTGCTTCGTTGGACGCACGGTACTCGTCAGCGCCTATCTCGCGACCATCGCCACCGCCATGGCCGAAGTCCTGGGTGGCGCGATTGCCCTTCAAATGCTCTTTGGGCTGCCCGTGCGCGCGGGCTGCGTCATCGTGGCGGCAGTATCGATGGCGATGCTCACGACGAGCTCCTGCAAGCGCGCCGAGCGATGGATCATCGCCTTCGTAGGCGTGGTAGGACTCTCGTTTTTGGCCGAGCTTGCGCTGGTCAAGGTCGACTGGCCGCAGGCCGCCGCAAGCTGGATCACGCCCAGTATGCCCACCGGCTCAGCCGCGATTATCGTGAGTGTCCTGGGTGCGGTCGTTATGCCCCACAACCTTTTTCTGCACTCCGAGGTCATCCAATCCATGCACTTCGAAGGCCAAGGCGAGCAAGTTATCGAAGAACGTCTGCGCTACGAGCTCTTCGACACGCTCTTTTCGATGGGCGTGGGCTGGGCAATCAACTCGGCCATGGTCATCCTGGCCGCAACGACCTTCTTTGCGCACGGCATTGTCGTAGACGACCTCGCCGTCGCAGCGGCCACGCTCTCCCCCATCTTGGGTCCGGCGAGCTCGACCATCTTTGCGGTAGCGCTGCTGTTCGCGGGACTCTCGAGTAGCGTGACAGCGGGCATGGCGGCGGGAACCATCACCGCGGGCATGTTCGACGAGGAATACGACATCCACGACCGACATTCCTCGATCGGGGTAGCGGCCTGTTTCGTCGGCGCTGTGACGGCGTGCTTGGTCGTCCCGAATCCTTTTGAAGGTCTCATTTGGAGCCAGGCGCTGCTGTCGCTTCAGCTGCCGATTACGGTCTTTGTGCTCATACGGCTCACCAGTTCGACCCGCGTCATGGGCAAATACGCCAACTCGCGCCCGCTCAACGCGCTGCTCGTAGGGATCGGTGCCATCGTGACGATTCTCGATGTCGTGTTGCTGACAGGGATGTAATGGGGCGGGGCACCTACCCAGGCAAACGTCTCGATCTGTAACATCTAGACCCGCTTTTGATGTCTAGATGTTACAGATCGAAATCATTCCGAGGGACAGCTCCGTTTGTCTCAATCTGTAACAGGAAGACCCGTTTTGAGCCGTTAGATGTTACAGATTGAGACAAACGGTCGGCCGGACTCACGACAGGCAGGATCGGCTAACAGTAACCGTGATCCCTTGGGGGCGGAGGAAAAGGGCCCCGGCCGGGATGACCGACCGGAGCCCTTGGACAGAGCTATGTTCGGCTTTCGCCGTGTGCCTGCGAGCTACTCCTCGACGAGCTCAAACTGATCGGGACCGACGCCGCACACCGGGCACACATAATCCTCGGGCAGCTCGGGCGTATCGACCTCAACCTCGTAACCGCAAACGACGCACACGAACTTATACGTCTTCTTCTCCTCAGCCATGATGTTCTCCTCTCGAACGCGACTGGTAATGTACTTCATTTATTAGTATAAATTCTCAATAATATAATGCAAGTATTTTTAAAACATTTCTAGCCTTGATACGAGGACGCCTTCGGAGGCGTCTTACCCTTCAGGACCTTATGGTAGTAATCGTAGGTGAGCGGCGTCTCGTCACTCAAGCGCTCGGCATCCTCGACCTCGCCGATAAACAGTAGATGCGTGCCCGCATCCACAGTGTCGATCAGGCGGCAGCTAAACAGGGCCGCCGCGTGCTCGGGCACATAGGGCATGCCCAGAGCCGTCTCGCGGGTCTCGCATTTGGCGAACTTGTCATAATCGCTGCTGGTGCGGAATCCAAAGTTGCCAATGTAGAGCATATCGGCCGTCTGATCGATCACGGTCAGCGCGAACGCTTTGGCCGAAGCGATGACGCCCGAGGTGACGTTGTCCTTGTTCACGGCAACCGAAATGCGCGGCGGCATGGACGTCACCTGCACCGCAGTGTTGATGACGCAGCCGGCGCGCAGCCCGTCTGCCGCGGCGCTCACCACGTACAGACCGCTCGGCATGGTAAAGAACGCAGTTTTGTCCATAACGATCACTCCCCCAACCCGGGTTGGAACCTCATGGATGTATGTACCCACAAAAAAGGCGGCGCCCATAACGGACGCCACCTTTGAGACATATGTGTCAAAACAGTATAAGCAAGATGAGACGCCCGCAGTTGCGGTGAAATAAGGACTGAATAGCCCCTCAAACAGGCAAAACAGTCCGTATTCCACCGCAACTTATACAGAGCGCCTAGCGGTTGCGCTCCTTGAGGGCGCGGTCAATCTCGCGTTGGACATCGCGCTTGGCCATATCCTCGCGCTTGTCGTAAAGCTTCTTGCCGCGGCCTAGGCCCAGCAGCAGCTTTACGCGGCCGTCGGTATTAAAGTAGAGCTCCAACGGCACCAGGGCATAACCACGGTTGCGAAGTTTGCCGTCGAGAAAGTCAATCTCCTTGCGGTGCAGCAGCAGACGACGACGGCGATCAGGGTCGCGGTTCCACACGCCACCATGGCTATAAGGGTGAATGTGCAGACCCACGAGCCAGCACTCGCCGCCACGAATCAGCGCAAAGGTGTCGGTAATCTGGCACGCGCGCTCGCGAATCGACTTGACCTCGGTGCCACTCAGCTCAATGCCGCACTCAAAGGTCTCATCGATAAAGTACTCGTGATGCGCCGAACGATTCTTGGAAATGAGCTTGCGCTCGCGCTTACTGGGCATCGCCGGCCTCCTTGACACCGTCGGCTCCCTTGTCGGCGCCTGCGCGCTTTGCCTTGCGCTCGGCGTTGAGCTCGGCATCGCTCTCGCGCACCAGCTTGATGATCGCCGCGCATGCCTCCTCGCCCACCAGGTCGCGGGCACGGACCGTCAGGCGCGTAGCCTCCTGCTTGTCGCCGTCGCTCGCAGCATCGGTCGCACACATGATCAGGCAGATGGCAATCTCGGCCGAAGGCGAGGTCGGCACGCCTTGCAGGCTCAGCTCGCCCATCACGTGGTCGTCGCTCTCATCGGCGGCATCCGGATAGGCAGTATGGATCTTGTTGAGCAAGCGCGTCGTATGCGCATCGCCAGGGGCCAAGCGCAGCGCCAGACGCGCGCAACCCACGGCCGCCGAAACGTTCTCGGTCTCGGGCTCAAGGAAATACTGGCCCAAGTTGGCGTAGGCGCGGGCGGCGCACTTGCCATCGCTTGCACGCTCCAGCACCGAGAACGAGAGCGATGCCCATTCCTGCTTGTCCTCGAGCGCGCGGAACAGCTCGGCCAGATCCAGGCGGTAGTTGCAGTTCATGGGGTCCCAGCGCACGGCCTGCATCAAGGCGTTGCGAGCACTCACATAATCCTGCTGGCGAATGTAGGCATACGCCATGTCGGAATACAGACGATCAAAGGGCACATCGACCTGCACTAGCTCGCGCGGATCCTTCTCCACGCGGCGATAGGCCAAGCGCTCAAACTTGCTATCGAAGCTAAAGTATTGGCGCTTCTCCTCCGTCTTGCACTCGGCGTCGATATACTCCTCGGCGAGCTCCACCAGGCGCTCCAACAGCGGCGTCGCCGTGGCCAGGTCGCCCTGCGCCAGATAGTTCTCGGCATACGTGATGTCTTGCAAGCTGATGGGCAGATCCATGGCTACTCCTCGATCTGAGCGAAACACGGCAGGCGCCGTATATACGGTCAATACACAAAACCCGGGTCTCTTACGAGGCCCGGGCGTTCAATTTTGGTAGCCCGTACCAGATTCGAACTGGTGATCTCCGCCTTGAGAGGGCGGCGTCCTAAACCGCTAGACGAACGGGCCATATGTAGCAAATGCAATGGCTGGGATGGAGGGAGTCGAACCCCCATTGACGGAACCAGAATCCGCTGTCCTGCCATTAGACGACATCCCAATGACTGCATTGCTGCGCTCGGCTGTGCCTTTGCGCAAGAAAGAAATATACGGGAAGTCCCGCCATGACGCAAGCCCCAATTTTGACTTTTTTGAAATTCGGTCAAATTGGCCTAATTTCGTCCAACCCGTGAAGGACCTGTGAAGCCGACCGCTGTACACGAAGGGCAAAACGCCGCGAACGGTAGCCGTCAACCGTTGGCAGATTCTACCGCGAAAACGATAGCACCAGGCAGCACAATCGAAGTATCAATGATCGCGTAGATATCGAGGCGCCATGGACGAAGAGCTTGATTACCTATGGGAGACCCTGGGCCTCGAAATCACTGCTGACCTTTGGCCCGAACGGGACAAAATCCATCCCACACTGCGCCCCGCCATCACGGTGATGCAGGCAAACTATCGCCGCGCCTCATTTTTGATCATGCGGACGTCATGGCATGCGGCGCTCCCCGACCTCAAGCGCATCCAGGCAAGCCTCGTCGAGCTGTCCGGAATGCCGACCGTCATATCCGAGACAAACCTGGAGCGGCGGCAGCGCGAGCGCCTGCAGCGGCAACGGATTCCGTTTATCTGCCCCGGCATTCAGGCATACCTGCCCTTTATGGACGAAGAGTATTGGAGCGACACGCCCGACAAGCACGTAAAGATCTACGACCCACACGAATGGGCGCAGCTGGAGGACTGACTGGGGCAGGCCCACCGGCGGAAAGTGCGTCCCAGATTTCAAGCTCAAACTGGGGCGCAGTTTCCCGTAGACCCTCCAACCGGAAAGCACATCCCAGAATCGCCACTCGAAACGGGACGTACTTTCCGCAGCCGCTACAGCAACGCCTCGGTCCAAGCCGCTTCCTTAAAGCCGGGGATCGCAAAGTCGTCGCCCACCAGCAGCGGGCGCTTAACCAGCATGCCGTCAGTCGCCAACAGCTCGCAGCACTCCTGGTCCGTCATACCCGCATCCAGGCGCGCCTTCAGGCCCAGCTCTCGATATTTCATGCCCGACGAGTTAAAGAAGCGTCGCACCGGCAGCCCCGAACGAGCGATCCAGGTCGCAAGTTCATCGGCCGTGGGATTTTCCGTAACGATATCGCGGTCGATATACTCAACCCCATGTTCGTCCAACCATGCCTTGGCCTTTTTACAGGTCGAGCACTTGGGATATTCAACAAACAGTACGGTCATGGGAATCCTCCGGATATAGATCGGCCAACGCAGGTACACACCATACGAGACGCCTTCGCATGATGTGGCAATTGTAGCCCACGGGTCACACGCTAAACGAAGCGTACCCCGAATCCGCGTTTGATGAACGGCAGCAGCTCCATTGCCTCGGGCGTGATATGGCCTGCAACGTTCATGCGCTCGTCACCGGGAAGATCTACCCGCGCAATCTCAAGCTCGCCTTCGTAGCGCCCATAGCCGCTATTGCTCACAGCGATCGACCCCGCCTTTCGCGGCAGGCCGGCACCGGTATCCTTCAGCACGGAATCCGGCTTAAGCGTCGTGCGTGACTCCTGAGACCTAAAGATAAGGGCGCTCGAGTCGGGCCGGTCGTGATGAATCTGCCCGCGCACATAGGCATAACCGGGCTCAAGCTCACATTGCAGGTCTACGTATCCGGCGGAAACTTGAGCAAACTGCGCCCAACCCGCATCCGAAAGATCGGGGTCGCCGACCAAAACAATGTCACAATCGGCGCCATGTGCGAGCTCAAGCATGTTGAGGGCAACCTTTGACGCGCGACCGCGCTGCGCCTCAACCGTCGGCAGTCCCTCGAATACCGGCCCGCGAACGTTGGCTTCACCCGGCACAAAAGCCATGATTTCGAAGCCAAGCGCCGCTAGACGAAGATTCGTCCGAGCAATGTCCTCCAGAGCTAAACCGGTATAAGGCTTGGGATAAAAATTGTGGCAGGCGGCAAAACGAGTCACATCGGCACCGGCTTCTCGCCACGATGCGATTTCATCAGAACTCACCGTCGATGCATTAACCACAATGCGAAATACACCGGACAGCTCCGCGACCCGCTGGGCGCTAAAGCCATAGTCCAAACGAAGGTATTCCAGCCCCAGGTCACGCAGATCCTCGATGCGCTCAAGCCCGAGCAAATCGCACGTGCGCGGCCCCACATCGGCAATGAGCGCAATGCCGCGGGCGGAAAGCAGCGACAGCACATGACGGACCTTATCGGCATACGCCGCTCCCCCATCCTCGGGAATATGCAGTGAGGTAAACGCATAGCGCGCACCCGCCGCGGCACCACGCTCAATCGTCCGCTCAATATCCTGCAGAGGGCTGGAAAGATAAATCGAAATACCCGTTTTCACGCTTCAACGCTCCTTTAAAAAAGGCCGGAAGAGCAGTTAGCCCCGCCGGTACAACCATAGCATCAAGGGATCTGCGTCACGTCAAGACGTTCGAATGACATAGCGCGCAGCATCAGGCTACTCACCAAAGAACTCGTTGATCTTCTGCTCGTCGACGCCAAAGAACCACGTCAGGACAAAGCCAGCGGCATAGGCAAGCAGCATAGCGGCAACGTAGCCGAGCTGCTGGCCAGGAACGACGATCAGCAGGCCAAACAGACCGGAAACGCCCTGAGAAACCGTACCGATGTGAAGCAGTGCCGCGAGCGCGCCGCCAAATCCGGCACCCAGGCAGGCCGTCACAAACGGACAAACGAGCGGCAGCGTAACGGCATACATCAGAGGCTCGCCCACGCCCAGGATGCCAACGGGGATGGACTCGGCGACGTACTTCTTGAGCTTGGCGTTCTTGGTCTTAAAGTACAGCGCCAAACCGGCACCGACCTGGCCGCCGCCAGCCATCATAAGGATGGGCAGCAGGTAATTGATACCCTTGGTAGCGCCGTCGGGATCGTTGAGCATAGCGTGGATCGGCGTGAGCGCCTGATGCAGGCCGACGGACACCAGCGGCAAGAAGCCTGCCGACAGGATATAGCCGCCCAGGACGCCCAGCTTCTCGAAGATAAAGGTGAGGACGCTAAAGATCGCGGTCGTCAGCCAAGCGCCAACCGGCTGGATGACAAGCATCAGAGCAAAGGCGCCGATGATGAGCACCAGCAGCGGGGACAGGAACGTATCGAGCGCGTTAGGCATGACCTTGCGAATCTGACGCTCCATCCAGGCGAAAAACGCACCAGCGATGAGAGCCGCGATCATACCGCCCGCTGCGGGGTTGTACTGCGCATTGGTGAGCGGCAGCAGAATGGCAGTGGCAGGATCAGCAGCGCCAGGCGCAAGCAGGGGCATGGCACTGTTGGCGATGCACATCATGCCGGCGATACCGCCCAGTGCAGCGGAGCCACCAAACTCGCGCGCCGCGTTATAGCCCACCAAAATGGGCAGATAGGCGAAGAGGGCCCAACCCATGGAACGAATGCCCTGATACCACCACTCGCCTGCAAGCGCACCCGCCGTCGAGACATTGATGACGTTGCAGATACCGTTAATGAGGCCAGCCGCAATGATGCCGGGAAGCAGGGCGACGAAGACGTTGGAAATCTTCTTAAGGAAGGCCTGAACCGGTTTGGACTCGTACTTGGCCTTCTGCGCGGCCTTGTTTGTGGCCGCAGCGTCAACTACGCTCTCGTCAGCAACGCCTTTCGCAAGGCCGGTGAGCTTGGAGAATTCCTCGAGCACCTTATTCACCTTGCCCGGACCCAGCACGATCTGCATCGTGTCGTCCTCGACCAGGCCCATCACGCCGTCGAGTGCCTTAATACCCTCCGTGTCGACGTTGCCCGTGTCTTTGACGGTCACGCGCAGGCGCGTCATGCACGCCGCGTTTGCCAGCACGTTGTCTTTACCGCCCAAAAGGTCCAGCAGCTTTTGGGCCAGCTCTTTGTTCGTCATAACTCCTCCTTGTATTGGGTATCTCGTCTGGATGTCATATCAGCTCACGCCGTGCACCTATTGGGCATCGGCATCGCTCTTCTCATGGCCACTCACCGCAGCACGGACATGGCCGCGCGCCCGCTCAAGAGCTATCGCAGCCTGCTCGGCATCGCAGTCCAGCAGCACCGAGACAATAGCGGTTTTTACGTGGCCGTCGGCATCTGCAAGCGCCTGAACAGCGCGCTCGCGCGTGCAGCCGGTCGCCTCCATCACGATGTTCTGGCCGCGCACCACCAACTTCTCGTTCGTCTGCTGTACATCGACCATCAGGTTTTGGTACACCTTGCCAATCTTGACCATGGCACCGGTCGAAATCATATTGAGAATGAGTTTTTGTACCGTTCCCGCCTTGAGCCTCGTTGAGCCGGTCAGCACCTCGGGACCGGGCACGGGCTCAATGGCAAGATCTGCGCTCTCCCCGATCTTCGACCCTAGGTTACAGGCAATTGCAATGGTCTTGCACCCAGTTGCCTTGGCGTACACAAGGCCGCCCACCACATAGGGAGTACGACCGCTTGCCGCCAGGCCAACGACAAGATCCTTGTCCGAGAGTCCACGCTCCCGCAGGTCGCTCGCGCCAAGCTCCTCGCTGTCTTCGGCGCCTTCGACAGCCTTGATAAACGCCGTCTCGCCTCCGGCAATGAGCCCGACAATCAGATCGGGTGACACACCAAACGTGGGCGGGCACTCCGAAGCGTCAAGCACGCCCAGACGACCACTGGTGCCTGCACCCATGTAAAAGACGCGCCCGCCGCGCTCGAGCGCCTCAGCAGCCCAGTCGATTGCTGTAGCAACCTGAGGCAACACTTTCGTGACCGACTGGACGGCACGAAGATCCTCATCGTTCATCGTCGTGACGATTTGCAGCGATGTCATCGTATCGAGGTCCATTGACCTTTGATTACGCTGTTCGGTCGTGAATTTTGTTAAATCGAGCATTTCATTCACCTCATCTTTCCTGTTTCTCGATGTAGTTTTGCTTAATGACATGCTTCGCCCGCTCGTAGTCGTTGGCAACGTAAGCAGCGTACAGGGCATCGACAACCATAAGCTGGGCCATACGCGAAGCCATGGCACCGCTGCGGACCAAGGGCTCACTCGCGGCGACGCCGAGCACGGCATCGGCCATGGTGGCAAGCTTGGACGATCCGTCTACCTTGGTCACGGCCACAACGGGACAGTTGTGACGTTGAGCCTCGACGGTGCAGTCCAGCACCTCTCGCGTCAAGCCCGAGTAGCTAAAGGCGATTGCCATATCGCCCTCATGCATGTTCTTGGCACACAAGAGCTGGTCATGCCAGTCGTCGTACAGATGGCACTCTTTGTCGACACGCATGAGCTTTTGCGCCAGATCGTGCGCGACCAAACGAGAGGCACCGATACCGAACAGATTGACCGCGCGTGCCCGCTTAAGATGGGCCGTGCATCGCTCCAAGACGGTGTAATCGAGCGTTCGCGCCGTCGCCTCGATCGTGCGCACGTTGCTTTTCATCACCTTCCCCACGATACGTTCGACGCTGTCATCCATGGAGATGTCCTCGAGGGCAACGTCTTTCTTGTCACCCAAGAGCGCCAGTTCGGCAATCAGTTCGCGCTGGAACTCCTTATAGCCCGCAAAACCCAAGCGCTTGCAGAAACGCAAAATGCTCGAGGGCGAGGAGAACGTGGCATCGGCAAGACTGCGGACGGACAGCCCGACCACCTCGTGCGGATGAGCGCTTACATATGCGATGACATTGCGTTCCGCCGGGCTCGCGCTGAGCTCACGCTCGCGAAGCCGCAAAAGCAATCCGTTTGTCATCTCAAACACCTCCGTTGAGAAGAATTAAAGACCAACGAACGATTCGTACCGGATATAAACAGCTTTTACGGTACATTGTGCCGCATCGTGGCGCACAAAGGGCGAGCGTTCTACCGCTCGCCCCTCAAATCCGACCGCTCGGAAATACGCGCGACACAAAATGATTCATCGAGGTCGCATTATCAGAAACGAGTTTGTTACCGACTAGCGCCTCGCATGGGCGCCGATGGGGCGCGTCACGTGGTGCACCCATGCGGAGACCAGCAATACCAACAGCATGGCGGTGACATAGCCCACGGCATCGAAGCCCAGGTCGATCATGTCGAAATGACGACCAGGAACAAAGATCTTGTGCACTTGGTCGCCGACAGAGCAGACGGCGCAAAAGAGCGCAGCGAGTGCGTACCGGAATCGCGCGCATGGCAGACATTCGCCCAGGCACACCACCGCCAACGAAGCAAACAGTCCTACAAAGAAGAACTCAACGGTATGTGCAACGCGACGAATGTTGGTGCCCATCCACATGCGAACGGGGGCAAGCGGGTCGGAATGAACGGTGGCAGTCGTTGAATCCGCGCCCTCGACGGCATTCCCCGCCTGGGACTCCTGCGCGGCGTCGGGCCGCACGTCCGCGGCTCGTCCTTCCACCACGTGCGCGGTAGACTCGCTGAGCGACGACGTCTGCTCCACGTTTTGCTCCGTCAATATCCAAATACTTGCCAGCGTCACGACCAGCAGGACAACCGAAATCCATCCGACTATGTGCTTCACACGTGCCAAGGGCTAACCTCCGTCATTTTTTGAGCAGCAGCGAGTGTACCCCCAAATGCAGTTGTCGCCGTAGCGAAATCCAAAATGTTCGAATCGGGGCGCCAAAGGACCGCGGCGCTCCTACTCCATCTCACGCATCCAGCGATCGAACGTCCCCACGCACACGCCTAGCCGCTTTGCCGCCTGACTCCGCGTGATATCACCCGCCTCATAGGTATCGCGCACCAGCTCGAATTGCGGAGGACAGGGCTTGCGGGGCCGGCCAAAGCGCACGCCGCGCGCTCGCGCCGCCGCAATGCCCTCGGCTTGGCGCCGGTGAATGTTCTCGCGCTCCACCTGCGCCACATAGCTCAGCAGCTGCAAAACAATATCGGCAATCAACGCACTCGTAACGTCCGACCCACCACAGTCTCTGGCGCGCGTGTCGAGCAATGGCATATCCAGCACCACGATGGCGGCGCCGAGTTCTTTGGTTATGCACCGCCATTCCTCGAGAATCTCGCTGTAGTTACGGCCCAGCCGATCAATGGAAAGTACTACCAGCACATCACCGGAATCCAACGCGCACAGCAGCTCGCGATACCGCGGTCGATCGAAGTCCTTGCCGCTCGCATGATCGGCAAAGATATTCGCCGGTTCCACGCCATAGGCGCCCAGCGCATCCAGCTGCCGATTCAGATTTTGATCACGCGAGCTCACCCGCGCATACCCGTACACCGTTGCCATCTCATCCCCGCTCTCTCGTAAACCTCCCAAAAAGGAACAGGTTTATTTTGGTAGGTTTTATCTCCCCTATAGCAAGCGGAAGACGCAAGCGCGCGGGCGGCAAGACGATTGAACCGCCACAAAAAAGGCGGCCCCAAAAGACCGCCCCGTTCTCTATCAATCACCAAATTCCGGCTAATGAATAAGCCTGAAATCCAAGTGCCCGCGCGTGGTGTTGACGCGCGAGACCTCGATGATCACGCGCTGCCCCAGCTCATAGCGAGTCCCCGTGTCGGCGCCCGTAAGCGTGAGCGCGTCCTCATCAAACTCGAACCACTCGTTGCCCAAACTCTTGATCGAAACCAAACCCTCAACCTGTGTCAGATCCAGGCGCACAAAGAGGCCCATGCTGCTGACCCACGAGATCGTTCCGGCGTAGCGCTCACCCAGGCGGTCCTCGTAGTACTGGGCGATCTTGATCTTTTGCGTCGCATGGCTGGCAGCGTCGGCCGCACGCTCGGCATCGCTGCACGCGCGGCAGATTTGCGGCAGGATGCGCGGCAGGGACTCGCGACCCTTACCGATCAGCCGCGGCGTACGCACCAAGGCGTCCTTGCCGCCCAGCCGCTCGTAGGCCAGCTGCAGCTTGAGCACGCGATGCACCACCAGGTCGGGATAGCGGCGAATGGGACTCGTAAAGTGGCAATAGCACGGCGCGGCAAGTGCAAAGTGGCCCTCGTTGCGCGGCTTGTACAGTGCGCGTTGCATACTGCGCAGCAGCAACGTGTTGACGAGCGGCGCGTTGGCCGTACCGGCTGCGGCATCAACCGCCGCCTGCAGCTCATCGGGGCTTCCCAGAGCAATGCCTGCCGCGCGACGGTCATCGATGATACCCAGCTGCGCCAGCGCCACGGCGGCACCGTGCAGGCTGTCGGGACTGGGATCGTCGTGCACGCGATAGCAGGCCTCGATATCGCGGTCGGCCAGCCACTCCGCCACGCACTCGTTGGCCAGCAGCATGGCTTCCTCAATCAGCGACGTGGCGCACGAGCGCTCACGGGCCACGATCTGCACGGGCACACCGTCCTCGTCCAACAGCGCACGGATCTCGGCCGTATCAAAGTCGACCGAACCGCGTGCGCGACGAATACGACGGCGAAGCTCGGCGAGCTCGTTGGCAGCTACGAGGAAATCCCCCAAGTCGACGTTATAGCCGTGAGCGGTTTCCTCGCACGCAAGCCCGCGCTCGAGCGCTTCCTCGCGCGAGGCTTCAACCGCGGCAACATCCTCGGCGGCACCTTCCAGCACCGAATACTCCACCGCACCGGCACGTACCAGAAGCGCCTCGGCGCCGTCGTAGTCCATGCGCACGCGCGAGCGAATCACGCTGGGATAGGGATCGTAATGGCGCACGCGACCCTGCGCGTCGAGCTCAATGTCGACGGTAAACGCCAAGCGGTCCTCGTCGGGACGCAGCGAGCACAAATCGTTCGACAGGCGCTCGGGCAACATGGGCAGCACGCGATCGGCAAGATACACCGACGTCGTGCGATGGCGGGCTTCCAGATCGATATGTCCGTCCCAGGCAACATAGTGCGAAACGTCGGCAATATGGACACCCAGCTTGTAGCCACCCTCGAGCGTGCGCTCCAGCGAGATGGCGTCGTCAAAGTCGCGCGCGTCGACCGGGTCAATCGTGATGACAAAGCGGTCGCGTAGGTCGCGGCGAAGCGGATCCTTGAGCGCCGCGGCCACGTCAAGCGAAAGCGCCTCGGCCTCGGCAAGTGCGGCCTCGGGATACGTATCGGTATAGCCATAGCGCGCCATCACATACTGAACGCCCAAATCGGGCGCATCGTCGCCGCCAATACGGCGCTCGATCGTCACGGTGCCCGATTCCAGGCGCGTCGGATATGTCAGAATGCGCGCGACGACTGCATCGCCCGGATGAACGCCCGAGCGCTCCGCCGAGGTGTCCTCCGGCAGAATAAAGAAATCGGCCTTAAGGCGAGAATCAAGCGGCTCGATCACCCCGAGCGGGCCGGCGGTCTGGTACGTGCCCACCACACTGGTGGCCGCACGCTCGACGACGCCCTCGATTACGGCGCGTCGCTCGCCATGCGGGCTGTTCTTAATGCTTACGGCAACGGTATCGCCGTCCATAATCTCGCGCTTGCCGCGGCCCATGACCTTGTAGTCGCCGTTTTCGGTTACAACGTAGGCGCTATGCTCATGGAGTTGCACGCGTCCGGTCAGACTCGGGCGACGCTCGCTGCGCACCGGCCCGCGCTTATTGCGAGCTCCACGCTTATGCTTGTTATTGCGCCCCATGGCGCCTCCTTACTATCGATGGCCGTTTACACCCCAAGAGTCTACCCAAATGATCCCTAGGGGACAAAAAACGGGCCGTCCCCAAAAGAGACGACCCGTTGAAGGAACGAATTCCAAGCACGCCTACACGCGCAGATAGCGGCGCATGGCGATGGCGGAACCAAAGAGACCGATAATGACGCCGACCAAAACCAGTGCGGCGTAGGTCACCAGGTAGTACTGCATCGGCAGCGCAAACGACATCCAGCCGATGCTCTCCTGCAGACGCGGAACCATCAGGTTACGCAGCAGCTCAAGCACGCCGATGGAAAGCAGCGAGCCCAAAATGGCCTGCAGCACGCCCTCGGTAATAAACGGCCCGCGAATGAAGCCGTTGCTTGCGCCCACCAGACGCATGATCGCGATCTCACGACGACGCGCCGTAATGGACAGGCGAATCGTGTTGTTGATAAAGATGAACGCGATAAAGGTCAGCAGGCCGACGAGCACCACGGCGGCGATACGGATGTAGTTCGTCACCTGGAACAGGCGGCTCACTTCCTCTTGGCCGTACAGAACGCTCGCGTTAACGTCGCCGTCGTCCGCAATCTTCTGGAAGTCGGCGTTCTTCTTGAGCTTCTGGGCCGTGCTCTCGACCATGGACGGATCGTCCATCTCGATGGCAAACGAAGCCGGCAGCGGGTTCTGACCGTCGAGCGCGCTCATGGTAGCGTCGGCGTTACCCGACATCTTGCTCGTGTACTCGGCCAGCGCGTCGTCCTTGTCCTTGTACGTCACGGACTTGACGTTGCTCCACGTCTTGAGCTCGGCCTCAAAGGCCTGAACATCTGCCTGATCGGCGTCATCGCTAATAAAGGCGTTGATGACGACCTGATCCTCGACGGTGCCGATCACGGAGTTCAGCATCGCGGAACCCATAATGAACAGGCCGATGATAAACAGCGAAAGGAAAATCGTGATGACGGCGCCGAGCGAGGTGGTCCAGTTACGGAAGAAGTGGCTGATTGCCTCTTTGAGCGAGTAGCCCACGTTAGTTGGTGCCATAGTTGCCGTAACCTCCCCTCTCCTGGTCGCGGATTACGTGGCCGCCCTCGAGGGCGATCACGCGACGGTGCATGCTATCGACCATCTCGCGGTCGTGCGTAGCGACGATCACGGTGGTACCGGTGCGGTTAATGCGCTCGAGCAGCTTCATGATGCCCAGCGAAATCGCCGGGTCGAGGTTGCCCGTGGGCTCGTCGCAAATCAGCAGCGGCGGGCGGTTGACCATAGCGCGGGCAACGGCCACGCGCTGCTGCTCGCCACCGGAAAGCTGATCTGGCAGCGAGTCCATCTGGTCGGCCAGACCGACCAGACGCAGCACCTCGGGCACCTGGCTGCGAATGACGCCCTTGGGCTTGCCAATGCACTGCAGGGCAAACGCCACGTTTTCGTAGGCGGTCTTTTGCGGCAGGAGCTTAAAGTCCTGGAACACGGCGCCAATCTGACGACGCAGGAACGGAACCTTGCGGTTCTTGATCTTCATAAGGTCCTGGCCGGCGACCAAAATGCGACCGCTTGTGGGCTTGACGTCGCGGTTGAGCGTCGACAGCAGCGTAGTCTTACCCGAGCCGGAGTGACCGACCAAAAAGACGAACTCGCCCGGATAGATCTCGATGTTGATGTCGTCGAGTGCGGGCTTGTTGGGCTGCGCCGGATAGATCTTGGTGACGTGCTCCATAAGGATGACGGGCTCGACACCGGCCTGCTTGGCCATCTTTTTGCGGCTGGCCTGCGGGTCGATGGGCGCAAACACCGACGTGAAGTCGGGGTTGTTGAGCGCATTGTCGAGGCTTGCGACCTCGGCGGCCTGATCGCGCTCGACCACGGGAGCCGCAGGCTGCGTGGGGTCGGGAATGCCGGCAAAAAGACCGGACTGCGCGGGCTGCGGCGCGGGAGTCGCAGGGGCCATGGGGTCGGGGATGCCGGCCATGGTAGGCTGCGGCGTGGCGGTGCTCGTCTGAGGCTGAGCCACGCGGGCGGTCACCGTCTGAACGGGCTCAAAGCCAGCCGTGCCGGAAAGCGCAACATCGTTGTTGGGGTTGTAGGCAAAGGGATCTGCCGCCGGCTGTGCCTGATCTGCCGGCTGTGCGGGGATCGGGCTAAACAGCTGATCCTCTGAATCCGGAGTAGCGAAACGACTGCCCGCGACGCTCGGCTGCGTCTTGGGGGCTTCATCGCCCGCACCGGAGGTACGGAAGTGGTTACCCACTGGTGCTCCTTATCGTCGTGCGTTTAAACTACATGAGCGCTTTGTATTTTAGCAGGATTGCCTTTGCTGCACATAAGAAGCATGGCGGGCTTTGGGAGCTGTCCGGCCGGGCGCAGGGTTACCCCCCAAATCGTCCTCGGACATGTCGGAGCCCCCGCTGCGCGCTTCGCGCTGCGGGGGCTCCTCCGTCCTGCGGAAAGATTTGGGAGGTAACCCTGTGCCCGGCCTGCGGCTACTATGGGGCCGGCGCATCTACCTTGTGATGCTGCGCATACAAAGTTGGGAGGGTCTGAATTGCACTTTGTTGTGCTGGGCCCTTATCCCAATAGAAACCCCGCTTGATAAGGTCTCTTTGAATGTTGCGCAACTTGGGTTGGGGATATCGCTTTACAGTTGAGTTAGATGGATGGTTCTAGGCTTGCTGGAGGTTGGTATGGTTTGTCCCTATTGTGGTGCTGAGCTTGCTGATGGTGCTCGGTTTTGCGTGGGATGTGGGGCTGCGCTTGACGGGACACAGGCTATGCCCGTAGCCGAACCTGCGGTTGCGACGGCACCTGTAGGTTCGCCCGCTCCCAGCAAGAAGCCCAAGAAGGGCATCGTGATCGCTATCGTCTGCGCGGCGATACTTGTTGTTGGCGGGGGCGGTGGGCTGGCGTATCACCTGTATCGGCAGCATGTCCAGGAGCAGGAACAGTATGAGTCGGCGCATTCCAAGCATGCGCTCGTGGTGAGTGTAAAGGCTGAAGGGTGGGACACCGATAACGGCGCTTCTCGTGTGCCGGTGCGCGTAAAGGGCAAGACGGTCGACGGAAAGAAGGTCGACAAGGTCGAATATGTCGCTTCCGACGGCTCGGGCATCAAGCTTATCCAGGGCAAGTACACGCTCAAGGCGGCAGGCTCCCCCATCGCCGCCGACGGCACTATCTACCAGGTGCCTTGCACAAAGGCCGAGCTTACGATCGACGATGTCTTTGCCAAGGGCGAAAAGATTGACCTGGGCGAGCTCGCCGAGCAGGATTCGGTTTTGGACTTCACCCCCATCGATGCCGCCGAGGTAACCGACGACGAGATCAACGACGCCGTGACGCTCGCCATGGCATACAAGGGCAAGGACGCGCCCAACGTCGATGCGCTGCAACACGCCGCAACGAACCGCCGCGACACCGCCGTCGCCGCCAAGAAAGCCGCCGAAGAGGAAGCGGCGCGCCAGGCCGAGGAACAGCGCAAAGCCGCCGCACGCCACATCGAGGCCCAAACCTTTAGCGTCGACCTGCCCGAGTACTGGGATGGCAGGGTCACGGCAAAGGTCAATGGGGATTCGATAGCGTTGTACTCGACCGCCTATCCAGATAAATGCTTCGGCAGTCTCAGCGGATATGACCATGAGGTATGGGCTGTCGGAGATATCGGCGGCTCGTGCGTAAAGGACATTAACCTTGGCGGCGGTCGCTATGTAGAAATATGGATTACGCGCTGGTCCTACGACGCCGCGATGGCTCATCTTTCCAAATTCTCATCGAGCTCGAGCGCCTGCTCTGATGATGCCGCCCGCGAGACTCTCGATTTACAGTCCTTGGGAGCCGTCTCATTCGATACCATCGTCTCCGAAATGAAAGCGGCAAACGCGCCGGAATCCAAAACGCTCTTCAAGGCAGATGATATCTTTGCCGGCACCCTCGCCCCGACCGTAAAACCTCTTTAGCTTCTTCTCTGCTTTCCCCTAAACAAAAAGCCGGGGCGCCTCCACATGGAAGGCACCCCGGCTTATTTATTGCCCAATACGGGAACGGCTCTCAAGTTAAGGCCAACGCAAAACGCCTTAGGCCAAGAACTCCTTGGTGGTCGCCACGATGTTGGCGGCGTCCAGGCCGTACTTGTGCAGGAGCTCGGCACCCGGGCCGGACTCGCCGAAGGTATCGTTGACACCGATCTTCTTGAGCGGCGTCGGGCACTGCTCGCACAGGACATCGGCGACGGCGCTGCCCAGGCCACCGATCACGGAGTGCTCCTCGACGGTCACGACGTGACCGGTCTTGGTGGCGCTCTTGACGATCAGGTCGGCATCGATGGGCTTGATGGTGTGCATGTTGATGACCTCGGCATCGATGCCCTCGGCAGCAAGCTGCTCAGCGGCCTCGAGAGCCTCGCCGACCATCAGGCCGCAGGCGATGATGGTAACGTCGGTGCCCTCGCGCATGACGATGCCCTTGCCCACCTCGAACTTGTAGGTCTCGGGGTCGTTGATAACCGGCGAGGCCAGACGAGCGAAGCGCATATACACGGGGCCGTCGCACTCGTAGGCGGCGCGCGTCACGGCGCGGGCCTCGACGTCGTCGGCGGGAACAATCACGGTCATGCCGGGGATGACGCGCATCAGGGCGATATCCTCGCAGCACTGGTGCGTGGCGCCGTCCTCGCCCACCGAGATGCCGGCGTGCGTAGCACCGATCTTAACGTTAAGGTGCGGATAGCCGATGGAGTTGCGGACCTGCTCAAAGGCGCGGCCGGCGGCAAACATGGCAAAGCTGCTCGCGAAGGCAACGCGGCCGGTGGTCGCGATACCGGCGGCAACACCCATCAGGTTGCTCTCGGCAATGCCCACATCGAAGAAGCGGTCGGGGCAGGCTGCCTTGAACTTGCCGGTCTGCGTGGCGGCGGCCAGGTCGGCGTCGAGGACCACAAAGTCATCGTGCTCGTTAGCGAGCTCGACGAGGGCCTCGCCGTAGCTTACGCGCGTGGCGATTTTCTTGACGTCTGCCATCCTAGAGCTCCTCTCCGGCGGCCGTGAGCTCTGCCATGGCCTGCTCAAACTGTTCATCGTTGGGGGCCTTACCGTGCCAACCCACCTGGTTCTCCATAAAGGAGACGCCCTTGCCCTTCGTGGTCTCGGCGATAATGGCGGTCGGCTGACCCTTGGTAGCGCGGGCCTCGGCAAAGGCGGCGCGGATCTGGTCGAAGTCGTTACCGTCGGCGAGCTCCACCACGTGGAACTTAAAGGCGCGGAACTTGTCGGCAAGCGGCATGGGGTCGTTGACCTCCTCGACGGGGCCGTCGATCTGCAGGCCGTTGTGGTCGACGATCACGCAGAGGTTGTCGAGCTGCTGGTTGCCGGCAAACATGGCGGCCTCCCAGACCTGGCCCTCCTCGCTCTCGCCATCGCCCAGCAGGGCGTAGGTGCGATAGTCGTCGCCCCAGTGCTTGGCGGCAACGGCCATGCCCACGGCGGCGGAGATGCCCTGGCCGAGCGAACCGGTGGACATGTCAACGCCCGGGGTGTCGTTCATGTTGGGGTGACCCTGCAGGTGGCTGCCGATGTGGCGCAGCGTCTCGAGGTCCTCCTTGGGGAAGAATCCGCGCTCGGCGAGCACGGCGTACAGACCAGGTGCGCAGTGGCCCTTGGAAAGCACGAAGCGATCGCGGTCGGCCTTGCGGGGGTCGGCCGGGTCGACGTTCATTTCCTCAAAGTACAGATAGGTCATGATGTCGGCAGCGCCGAGCGAACCGCCCGGATGGCCGGACTTGGCAGCGTGCACGCCGGTGACGATGCCCTTCCTTACCTCGTTGGCAACCTTTTTGAGCTCTTCGTCGCTCATTGTGCCTTCCTTTCATCCTCTTAAGACAAGATGCGCACGGCACGGAAAGGTAGTCCCAACACAGCCGCGATGCACGTACGTCATTCATTATGCTGGAAACTGATGGCTTTACCAGACTTTTTATCATTTTTTGAGCAATTGAGCAGGCAGAACCGCTGATGAAACGGTTTATCAATGTGAACGTCTTTTGGATGGAACGCAGTCGGCCCTACGCGTTAATGTCCTTGAAGCCCTCACCGAAGGTCTCCGTGACATCGGCCACCGTCACGATAGCATGCGGGTCGCGCTCACGCACAATAGTCTTAAGCGTATTGAGCTCGCGGCGGCTAACAATGACCATGATCACCGGTTTCTCGGCACCCGAGTACATGCCGGTCGCCCTAAACTTGGTGCAACCGCGACCCAGGCCATACATGATGTCGGCCGCGATATCGGGAAACTTGTCCGAGATGATAAGCACCATACGGCGCCTGTTGCCGCCGTCGACCACGGCATCGATCACGTAGCCGCTAATGACCATCGAAAGGCCCGCATACAGCGCGTTTTCGACCGAGAAGACCGGGGCCGACAGCGCGCACACGGCAACATCGATCGCCATGACGGTGGAGCCCACCGGTAGTGACGTATTGCGCGAGATGATCTGGCCGATCGTGTCGGAGCCGCCAGTGTTGGCACCGGCGCGCAACACCATGCCATAGCCGATGCCCGTGATGATGCCGCCCCACATAGCGGGCAGCATCAGATCGGCATGTGCCAGCGGCGCCACAAACGGAGCGAACAGGTCAGTGAAAAAGCCCAGCAGCACAAAGCCCGTCGCCGTCTGTACCACGTAGAACATGCCACCCTCGCGCATAACCACCAGCAGCAGCAAGGCATTCATCACGATGGTCTGGATACCGACGGGAAGCGATATGCCATGCGAGGCGCTGACCGCCTGAATAATGGTGGCGAGACCCGTAACACCGCCGGCGGCAAGGCCGTTGGGGATCAAAAACAAGTCCGTCGCGATAGCTGCCAGGGCGCAGCCAAACATAATCTTGGGCAAGTCATGAAAGAAGTTCATCGAAAGAATGCGCTTAATGTCCAGACGATATGCCATGCTGCCTCCCTCAAAAAAGCGCACCCAAACGAGTGCGCTTTGAACTTCTTGCTGTATTCGATTCTACCGATTCGCCGAGCAAATACCACCCCTGCGAAGTGCTTGCATCGACCCGGAGCCAACCATGTGCCTAGGCGTCCGAGCCTTCCGCATCGGCGTTGCCGGTTGCCCAGCGATGGTAGCCGATCACAAACGGATCCAGATCGCCATCGTCGAGAACGGCCTCGACGTTGCTGGTCTCCACGCCCGTGCGCAGGTCCTTGACCATCTGATACGGATAGAGCACGTAGCTGCGAATCTGGTTACCAAAACCGATCGTGGTCTTGGGTCCACGAATCTCGTCGAGCGCCTCGGCGCGCTTCTCGAGCTCGATCTCGTACAGACGGGCCTTGAGAATCTGCATGCACGCGGCCTTGTTTTGAATCTGGCTGCGCTCGTTTTGGCAAGTGACAACGATGCCGCTGGGAAAATGCGTCACGCGTACGGCGGAGTCGGTGGTGTTGACGCCCTGGCCGCCCGGGCCACTCGCGTGATACACGTCCACGCGAATATCGTCGGGACTGATCTCGATGTCGATATCGTCAGGCAGCACGGGAATGACCTCGACGCCGGCAAACGTGGTCTGGCGGCGCTTCTTATCGTCGGTGGGGCTAATGCGCACCAGACGGTGGACGCCGGCCTCGGCGCGCAGCATGCCAAACGCGTCCTTGCCCTCGACGGTAAAGGTCGCACGGTCGATGCCGATGACCTCAGCCGCGGGGCAGTCGTTAATGGTGACCTTCCAGCCGCGACGCTGGCAGTACTTCATGTACATCTTAAAGAGCATGAAGGTCCAGTCCTGCGCCTCCAGGCCACCCTGTCCGGGCTTGATGGTCACAATCGCGTCGCCATGATCGAACTCACCGGTAAACCAGCTCGAAAGCTCGAGCTCGTCGATAGCGCGGGCCAGGCGTTCTGCCGTAGCGGCAGCCTCCTCGCGCAATGCGGCGGCATCGGGGTCGTCGCCCATCTCCTCGGCAAGCTCCAGCGCCGCGCGGGCGTCAGATAGCTCGCCGCGCGCGGTATCCACGGCAGCGATATCTTCCTTGACGCGAGCGATCTCCTCCATGGTGGCACGAGCGGCGTCGGCGTCATCCCAAAAGCCAGGGGCCACGCTTTTGGCCTCGAGCTCGGTCACGCGCGTGCGCTTCTCGTCCAAATGAAGATACGACTCGACCTCGCCGAGCCGGTCCGCAAACGCGTTCAGCTCGGCGGGCGTTACCTCTAAAGCCTCGGCCATTAACGATTCCTGCCGTGGCAGTACTTGAACTTCTTGCCGCTGCCGCAGGGGCAAAGGTCGTTGCGGCCCACATTGACATAAGGGTCATCGCTCTCGGACTTGCGGTAGGTGGTCACCTTGCCGCCGTTGTTGACAGCAGCCGGGCCTCCCTGGACGGCCGTACGAGCCTGAACCTGTGCCTGCTTGCGCAGCACCGAGCTGCCGTTGTCGCCATCGACGTCGGCGGGGCCGGAGAAGCGCGCACCCTCGAGCGCGGGGTCCTCCTTGTGCTCCACGGCGTGCGGGGCGGCCTTGATCTCGATGCGCAGGACGGTGCGCAGGTAATCCTCGTACATGGTGTCGACGAGCATCTGGAACGCGCCATAAGCCTCGGTCTTGTACTCGACCAGCGGATCGCGCTGACCAAAGCCGCGCAGTCCGATACCGGTCTTGAGGTAGTCCATCTCCTGCAGGTAGTTCATCCAGCGGGTATCGATGACGCGCAGCATGACCTGGGTGTTGAGCTCGCGCATGAGGTCCTCACCCAGGCGCTCGGCCTTCATGTTGTAGCACTTCTCAACGTAAGCCAGGACATCGGCAGCAAGGGCCTCGTAATCCTCGTCGGGGAACTTGGGCGTATCGATATGGCCGGTCAGCTCCACGACCCACTTGCGCAGGCCCTCGAGATCGCGCTCGCCATCGTGGCTGTCCTTGGTGCAGAACTCCTGCACGCAGCGGTACACGGTGTCGTGCATGACCTCGGTGATGTGGTCGGTCAGGTCCTTGCCATCCAGAATCTTGTTACGCTCGGCGTAGATGACCTGGCGCTGCTTGTTCATGACGTCATCGTACTCGAGGACGCTCTTACGCATGGAGAAGTTGATGCTCTCGACCTTGTGCTGGGCGCTCTCGACGGCCTTGGAGATAATCTTGTGCTGGATGGGCATGTCGTCGCCCATGTCGGCCGTGACCATCATCTTGGAGACACGATCCATCTTGTCGCCGCCGAACAGGCGCATGAGGTCGTCCTCGAGCGACAGGTAGAACTGGGTCTCGCCCGGATCGCCCTGACGACCGGAGCGGCCGCGCAGCTGGTTGTCGATACGACGGGACTCATGGCGCTCGGTGCCGATGACGGTCAGGCCGCCGGCGGCAAGCACGCGCTCGCGCTCGGCCTTGCAGGTCTCCTTGGCCTCGGCGTTAAACTGCTCGAGCTGCTCGGGCGTCACGTCCTCCATGGTCAGGCCCTCGTACTCAAGGCGCTCGCGCACCAGCTCGTCGGGGTTGCCACCCAGCAGAATGTCGGTACCACGACCGGCCATGTTAGTAGCGATGGTCACGGCGCCGTAGCGTCCGGCCTGGGCAACGATATGAGCCTCGCGCTCGTGATGCTTAGCGTTGAGGACCTCGTGCGCGATGCCGCGCTTGGTAAGGGCGGCCGACAGCTTCTCGGAGCTTTCGATGGAGACGGTGCCCACCAGGACCGGCTGGCCCTTGGCGTGACGTCGCTCGACGTCGTCGGCAACGGCGTTGTACTTGGCCTGGATGGTGCGGTACACCAGATCCTCGTGGTCAACACGCTGAACGGGCTTGTTGGAGGGGATGACCTCGACGGGCAGCTTGTAGATCTCGCGGAACTCGGCGTCCTCGGTGAGTGCCGTACCGGTCATGCCGGAGAGCTTGTCATACAGGCGGAAGTAGTTCTGCAGGGTGATGGTGGCCAGCGTCTGGTTCTCCTCGCGCACGAGCACGCCCTCTTTGGCCTCGATGGCCTGATGCAGGCCCTCGGAGTAGCGGCGGCCTTCCATGATGCGGCCGGTGAACTCGTCGACGATCTTGACCTCGCCGTTGGTGACCACGTACTGCTTGTCGCGGTGGAACATGTACTGGGCCTTCAGCGCCTGCTGCAGGTGGTTGACAAGCTGGCCGGAGAGATCGGCATAGATGTCATCGATGCCCAGGCGGCGCTCGATCTTCTTAAGACCGCGCTCGGTGGCGGCGATGGTGTGCTTGGCCTCGTCCATGACATAGTCGCCCGTGGGCTCGACGTCCTCGGTGGCGGTGAGCATGTCGTGCGACACGTCCTCGCCGCGCTCCAGGCCGCGCACGGCACGCGCGAAGTCCTTGTAGGTACTGGCGGACTTGGTGCCAGCGCCCGAGATGATCAGCGGCGTTCTGGCCTCATCGATCAGGATGGAGTCAACCTCGTCGACGATGGCGTAGTTGTGACCGCGCTGCACGCGCTGCTCGGGACGGGTAACCATGTTGTCGCGCAGGTAATCAAAGCCGAACTCGGAGTTGGTGCCGTAGGTGACGTCGGCCTGGTAGGCCGGGCGCTTGAGCTCGAGCGGCATGTTGTTCTGGAGCAGACCGACGGTCATGCCCAGGTACTTATAGATGCGGCCCATCCACTCGGAGTCGCGCTTGGCAAGGTAATCGTTGACAGTAACGACGTGCACGCCCTTGCCGGCAATAGCGTTGAGATAGCCGGCCAACGTGGAGACGAGGGTCTTACCTTCGCCGGTCTTCATCTCGGCGATATGGCCCTCGTGCAGCGCCATGGCGCCAATGAGCTGCACGTCAAAGTGGCGCATACCCATGGTGCGCTTGGAAGCCTCACGCACGGTGGCAAAGGCCTCGGGGAGCATGTCGTCGAGCGACTCGCCGTTGGCGTAACGCTCGCGGAACTTATCGGTCTGGCCGCGGAGTTCCTCCTCGGTCATCTTCTCAAACTGGGGCTCAAGACCGTTGATCTGGTCGACGATCTTGTAGTAGCGCTTAAGGTCCTTATCGGATCCAAAGGACAGCAGCTTTGACATGAATCCCATGTGGTTTTCCTTTTTGGCCATCGCCCACGCCGTGCAGCTGCGGGCGAGTTAAACACAGATAATTGTACTTTAGCCAAACAAGGCGCGCCCCATACGGTCGACCTCGACCGCCACGTAATAACTACGACCAACCTGCCAAAAAGGGACAGGTTTATTTTGGCAGGTTTTATCTGGGCAAACGCCGCCTCTCTGTCATTTGGTGCAAACCAACCTGTCTCCTTCGCACCAATTTGGTGCAATGGGGACAGGTTGGTTTGCACCAATAAAAAGAAAAGGGCCGCGCACCCAAATGGATGCACGGCCCTCATGCCATGAATGCGAGTGATTCCGCGGCGAGCTATTTACTCAGCAGCCTCGGTAGTCTCGGCCTCGGCAGCGGCCTCCTCGACGGGAGCCTCTGCGGGAGCCTCGGCGGCCTGCTTAGCAGCCTCCTCGGCGAACTTAGCGGCACGCTTAGCCTTCTCGGCAGCCTTAGCCTCAGCGGCGGCCTTGCGAGCGGCCTCGGCCTCAGCAGCCTTGGCGGCCTTGGCAGCCTTGGCCTCCTCAGCCTTCTTGAGCTGGGCGGCAGCGGCGCCACCGAACTTGTCGGCGAAGCGCTGGACGCGTCCACCGGTGTCGACGAACTTCTGCTGGCCGGTGTAGAACGGGTGGCACTCGTTGCAAAGCTCGACCTTCATCTCGGACACGGTAGCGTTCGTCTTGAAGGTGTTGCCGCAGGAGCACGTCACCGTGCACTCGACATACTGGGGATGGATACCCTGCTTCATGGTAGGACTCCTTATTAGTCAGGCGCTGGTTACCGATCAGCGCATAAGGCGTCTTGGTTTCCGACCAAGACAACAAACTCGGTTATGTTACCACGGCACCGCACGTCCCACAAAAGGTTCACGGTCTTTTCGGAACGACACGAATCTGACCCATCGAAACACATCTCCACCGTTCCTTCAACTGGGAAAATGCCGTCCCCGGGGCCTGAGAAGGGCCCCGGGGACGTTCGACTGACTGCGGGAACGGCCTTTCCGCTCAATGTGTTCGGCTGAGATCGGAAATCAACCAAACTGAACTAGGTTCAGTTGACATGGTTAAAAACGAGGGGCGACGCTTTTGCGTCACCCCTCGTCCCGGCCGGTTGCTTTAGTTGTACACACGGTAGTTACACTTGAACTGGGTTATGTGTCCATAGTTGGAGCGGTACCAACCCGACGTATAGCTGATTGCCTCTGCGCCTAGATAGTCGTAGCCCTTGTTGTAGCGAAGCTGACGGTAGGTCGTGTCGTACTCTGCTACGTAAAACGTGTCTCCAGAGAAGGCTTTGTACCGGTCCTTAACCGTCGAAGCCATGTACGCGGGTTCGACATCGCCTTTCTCCCCGCTGAGCGCATAGACGGGTGCCGCGATTCCGCATAAAGCCGTTGCCACGAGGATGGCGTAGACAGCCATGCGCGACGCATTGGACTTCAGCTGTTCAAATAGTTTCATGTCATTCACCTCCTTCGTATGTATCGAGGTATTCCTGCTTGAGCGTCTGCGAGGACGACTTGATCTTTT
>CAJKLK010000007.1:0-106456 GCA_905200715.1 uncultured Collinsella sp.
TCTTCCAGTTGGGATAGTGGTCTTTCATGCCTCTTGCTGATGTCTTTAGCCTGCTTGTTTTGGGGCAGGGTAAATCCGGTCTCGATGTCGCCCGTTGGGCGCTGGCTCACCCCGAGCGCGTGAGCGCCACGACCGTGTATGGCGGCGGTACCTCCGAGCCCAATGACGCCACGCGTGCACTCGAGGCGCAGGGCGTGTCGTTTGTCTACGGCACCGAGCAGGTCGAGGGTGCCTATGACGTGTGCGTGACATGCCCGGGTATCTCGGAGTTTTCGGCCTTCTTTAAGGCTGGGCGTGAGCATGCCGCTCAGATTATGGGCGAGCCCGAGTTTGCCTATCGCCTGTCTCCCCAAAATTGGATCGCCATCACGGGCACCAATGGCAAGACAACTACCACGTCGCTGACCGATTATCTGCTCAAGGCCGCCGGTGAAGCCAGCGTGGCCGTCGGCAATATCGGTGAGCCGCCGGTGAACGAGACCGACGGCCGCGCACGCAATGAGTGGTTTGTGGCCGAGCTGTCGAGTTATCAGATTGCTACGACCGCCGAGCTTCATCCTCGCGTGGCGGTACTGCTCAACATCACGCCCGACCACCTGGGCTGGCACAAGAGCCACAAGAACTATGCGCTTGCCAAGATCAAGTTGTTCGAGAATATGGTCGACGACGACCTCGTGGTTATCGACGTTGAGGATGCCGGCATCCATGAGTTCGATGAGTACATCTACACACCGGGTCGCCGCATCTGCAAGGTCGCTTTTGACGAGCCCGAGGGTGCAGACGCCGCCTTTGTGCGCGACGGCAAGATGGTCGTGCGCCTGAAGGGCGTCGAGACTCAGCTTGTCGCCACGTCCGAGCTCAAGATCTCGGGCCATCACAATGTCATCAATGCCCTATGTGCCGCTACGGCTGCTCTGGCCGTCGGTGCCGATCCCGAGGGCATTTGCCGCGGTTTGGTATCGTTCCAGCCGCTAGAGCACCGCGTTGAGCCCTGTGGCGAGATCGATGGCGTGCGCTACGTCAACGATTCCAAGGCAACGAACACCGATGCGGTCGAAAAGGCCCTGACGGCGTTTCCCGACGACGATGTGATTTTGCTGCTCGGCGGCCACGATAAGGGTACGCCGCTTGCGGACTTTGCCCGCGTTGTTATGGACAACGTGCGCTCGGTCGTTTGCTTTGGCGATGCGCGCGAGCGCTTTACCGCCGCTATGGACGAGGCCGATGTCGATGGTGATGTGGATATCGCCCAGGCCGATGATCTGCGCGATGCCGTTGACGTTGCCCGCTCGCTCTCGAGTCGCGGCGACGTGATCCTGCTTTCGCCCGCTTGCTCTTCGTTCGACGAGTTCTCGGGCTACGAGGAGCGCGGTCGCGTGTTTAAGGACTACGTTGCCCAGCTTGCCGCAGCAGCGAAATCGCAAACGGAATAGGGGTTGTCGGTGAGAGAGGAGAGCCCCCGAAGTGATATGAGGAGGCCCGACTCGGACCGTGCTTCCTCGCTGCGTAGCACGCCGCGTTCCGGACGCGGCGGGCAGACGTTCGGTGAGCGCTATATTGCCGGCGTCCCCGCCCGCATCATGCGTCCCCGTTTGATATTTATGGCTTGCCTGTTTAGCTTGGTTTGCTTCGGCTTGCTGATGGTGTACTCGGCATCTTCGGTCGAGGCGCTGCACGAGAATGGTTCGGCGACGTTTTTCCTGTTTCGACAAGCCGCGTTTGCCGGAGTTGGCGTGCTGGCTATGGTTGCCATCGTGCGCATCTTGCCGGACAGTTGGTTTGGGGAAGACGTGCTCAAGATCTTCCTCATGGGCATGATAGGGCTACTGGTTCTGGTGTTCTTTATGGGTAGCGGCAGTCGTGGCGCCACGCGTTGGCTCAACATCGCCGGTATTCAGTTCCAGCCGTCTGAGTTTTTAAAGCCGTTTGCCATCGCGTATTCGGCAATCATGCTCGACCGCATCTTTTCGCCCGGCGGCAACATCAACGAGTTTCTTCGCAAGATGGGTGTCTACCTGGGCATTTCGCTCTTTCTTATCTTTGTTCAGCCCGATTTTGGCACCGTCCTGATCATCTTGTTGACCCTCATGTGCATGGCGTTGTTTGCGGGATTGGACCCCAAATATATCGTTTGGACAGTCGTTGCCGGCATCGCCGTCATTGCGATCGCCCTTATCGCCGAGCCGTATCGTATGACGCGTGTCGAGGTTGCTTGGAATCCTTGGGCAGACGAATATGGCGACGGCTATCAGGCCACGCTTGCCATCATGGCGTTTGCCTCGGGTGGCCTGTTCGGTCGCGGTATCGGTAACTCCACCATGAAGTACTCGTATTTGCCCGAGGCGCATAACGACTACATCTTGGCTATTATCGGCGAGGAAGTTGGCTTTATCGGAACCGTGCTGTTCTTCTTGGTGTTTGCGATGCTGATCTACTCGGCGTTTCGCATTGCCGAGCAGGCGACCGACCGTCGCGGAGCACTTATGGCATCGGGTTCCGCGGTCATCCTTGCGGTGCAGTTTTTGATCAACGCGCTGGGCATTCTCAATGTGTTTCCCATGACGGGCAAGCCGCTGCCATTTATTAGCTACGGCGGCTCGTCGATTATTGTGTCGCTTATGCTCGCCGGTCTGATCCTGCGCGTTTCGTATGAGAGCGCCCGTCGCGATGAGTACGACCGTCGCCGCGAGAGCTTTGCTGTTATGGATGAGAGTACCGCCGGCGTGCCCCACGTGCGCGGCGAGCGATCTTCGCGTAACGGCTTTACCGTCCTGGATGGCTCTGCGACCGAGCCGGCAGCCCGTCCGCGTCAGCGAACGGCGCCGCAAGGTCGTCCGCAGCGCCCCGCTCCTCGCAATGCGGGCGGCGGATATAATCGAATCGATTTGAATTCGGACCCGTCGGCGCGTTTGCGCACCGATGACCAGGGGCCGCGTGTACGAAGGGATTACCATGACCGATAAGATGACCGTTGCTATCGCAGCTGGCGGCACGGCAGGACATATCAACCCCGCGCTCGCCTTGGCCGAGGAGCTGCGTGACCGCGGTCATCATGTTGTGTTCGTGGGCCAATCGCGCAAGCTCGAGGGCCGTCTGGTTCCCGAGGCCGGATTCGATTTTGTGCCCATCACGGTCACGGGCTTCGATCGCTCCCGTCCCTGGACGGCGCTGACCTCGCTGTGGCGCGTCAACAAGGCGAAGCGTGCGCTTGCCAGTCACTTCTCGAAGGTCGGTAAGCCCGATGCCGCTATCGGCTTTGGTGCTTACGTTGAGGTCCCACTGCTGGGTTGGTGCAAGGGCGCCGGCGTTCCGTATCTGCTGCACGAGCAGAACTCTGTTCCGGGTCTGGCCAACAAGATGATGAACTCACATGCCGCCCGCGTGTGCATTTCGGTACCTGCGGCCCGCGCGGTCTTTGAGCGCGAGGGCGACCCCGACCATGTGCTCATGACGGGCAATCCCGTGCGTCGTTCGGTGATCGAGGGCGACCGCGCCCGCGGTCGCAAGACGCTCGGTGTGCCCGAGGACGCGACGCTTCTGCTCGTCTTTGGTGGTTCGCTCGGTGCTCAGCATCTCAACGAGCGCGTTGCCTCGCTCAAGAGTGAGCTGCTGACCCACGAGAATCTCTACATTTTGCATTCGACGGGTGCCGACGGCTTTGAGGAGACCGAGCGCGCTTTGGCGCTGACGCCCGAGGAGGCGAAGCGCTATCGTGTCCAGCCCTACATCGACAACATGGGCGATATGCTGGCTGCGGCCGATTTGGTGCTCTCGCGTTCCGGTGCCTCGAGCGTGGCCGAGATCGCCGCGCTTGCCGTTCCCTCGGTGCTCGTGCCGTATCCGCACGCGACGGCCGACCACCAGACCACGAATGCCCGTTACCTGGTCGATGCCGGTGCCGGCGTGCTTTGCGCCGATGCCGATATCGACGCCCCTGCCTTTGCCGAGGAGCTGCTGCACCTGATCGATGACGCTGCAGCGCGTGATGCCATGCGTCAGGCGGCGCGTGGCTTGGCCCAGGACCGTGCCGCCGCACTTTTGGCCGATGCGGTAGAGGGATTGCGTTAGTTAGACGGGATATCGTCGGTCGCCCTCGCGCGGATGCGGTAGGTGCGGTACAGTTAACGGGTTACAGGCAGTGTTTACGCAAGGAGTACACGAGCACATGGCTGATTCCCAGACTGCAACCTCCGCGCCCGAGTTCAAGAGCGCCCACTTTATCGGTATCGGCGGCGCCGGCATGAGCGGCATCGCCCTCGTCCTGCACGAGCGCGGTTATACCGTTACCGGTTCCGACCTTAAGACGTCGCGCTATATTCGCCAGCTTACCCGCGCCGGCGTGAAGGTCCACGTGGGCCACGAGGCTGCGACGATCGACGAGGTCAAGCCCGACGTGGTTGTGGTCTCCACCGCTATTCCCGAGTCCAACCCCGAGCTCGTGCGTGCCCGCGAGCTCGGTATTCCCGTGTGGCCTCGCGCCAAGATGCTCTCGGCCCTGGGTCACGGCTACACCACCGTCGCCGTTGCCGGCACGCACGGCAAGACCACGACCTCTTCGATGTGCGCCACCATGCTCGACCGCATGGGTCTGGACCCTAGCTTTTTGATCGGCGGCATCGTCGAGGGCTACGACACCAACGGCAAGAACGGCTCGGGTGACTTCTTTGTCGCCGAGGCCGATGAGTCCGACAGCTCGTTCCTGTTCCTGAACCCCAACGTGGTCATCGTGACCAACGTCGAGGCCGACCATCTCGATCACTACTCGGGCATCGAGGAGATCGAGGCCACCTTTGCCAAGTTTATGGGGCTGGTGGGCGAGGACGGCACCGTCATCGTTTGTGGCGAGGACCCGCATCTGGTCGAGCTCGCCAAGTCGACGGGCCGTCATGTGCTTTCCTATGGCTTTGCCGAGAACAACGACATCGTCTGCGTGCATCCGGATGTCAAGGGCATCCAGAGCGACTTTATCGTTCGCTTTGAGGACGGCACCGAGCACGCTGTCGAGATTAAGAGCAACCCCGGTCGTCACAACATGCTCAACGCCACGGCCGTCTTGACCGTCGCCCATGTCCTGGGTCTCGATATCGACGCCGCCGCTAAGGCACTTTCGAGTTTTGAGGGTGTCCGCCGTCGCTTTACCCACGTGGGCGATATCGACGGCATCACGGTGGTTGACGATTACGGCCATCATCCCACCGAGATCAAGGCGACGCTCGCTGCTGCCTCTTCGCTGGGCTACAAGCATGTCGACGTCGTGTTCCAGCCGCACCGCTATTCGCGCCTGCAGGCTCTGTGCGATGACTTTGCCGATGCCTTTGCCAACGCCGATAAGCTGCTGCTGATCGATGTGTTCTCCGCCGGCGAGATGCCGATTCCGGGCGTTACTTCCAAGATGCTCGCAGATACCGTTCGCGCCAAGCACCCCGGCAAGGAGGTCGTGTACTGCTCTAGCCGTCTTGAGCTCAACCAGGAGCTTGAGAAGCTCGTGGGCGAGGGCGACCTGTTGCTCACCATGGGTGCCGGCGACGTTACGACCGTCGGCCCCGAGTTCATCGAGTATCTGACTGCCAAGAAAGACGCTTAACCTCTATGGGTCTCTTTAACGCCGTCATGGCGCTTTCGGGCATGATCGACACGGACGTGGTCGAGGACGAACGTCTTGCACGCCATACAAGCTATCGTATCGGCGGCAAGGCCGACCTCTTTGTGACGTGCCATAGCTACCATGCCCTGCGTCGCGCCGTGGCGGTGCTTGACCGCGAGCAGGTGCCGTGGGTGATTATCGGTAAAGGGTCCAACCTGTTGGTTGCCGATGCCGGTTATCGCGGCGCCGTTATTTCGCTGGGACGTGAGTTTCAGCGCACAGTTGTTGCCGAGGACGGCTGCACGCTGACCGTTGGTGCGGGCGTGATGTTCGCGCGTTTGGTCAACGACGCCTTGTCGCGCGGGCTTTCGGGCCTTGAGTTCGCGGTCGGTATTCCCGGTTCGGTCGGCGGCGCCGTGTCCATGAACGCAGGAACGCGGACCGAGTGGATCGGCTCCCTTATCGAGGACGTGGTCACGTTTGATCCAGCGTCCGGTATTAAGCACTATGCAGGGTCCGAGATCGCTTGGGGGTATCGCGAGTGCAGCTTGCCGCGTAACGAGATCATTCTCGAGTGCGTGCTTAAGCTCAAGGCCGCGCCCAAGGCCGACATTCGCGAGCGTATGGAGCGGTATCTGACGCGCCGCAAGCGCACGCAGCCCATGGGCCGTGCATCCTGCGGATCGGTCTTTCGCAACCCGCCCGACGCAAGCGTGGGCAAGTTGATTGAGGATTGTGGATTAAAGGGTTTTTCGGTTGGCGGTGCGGAAGTTTCGCCCGTACACGCTAATTTTATCGTTAATAACGGAACCGCCTCGGCCGATGACGTGGCCGCGGTTATCAGGCATGTGCACGGAAAGGTGAGGGAGGCGTATGGCATCGAGCTCAGACCGGAAGTTAAATTCCTCGGCTTCTAGAGCATCGAAACCAACCTTCCGCCGCGCCGGAGGGCGTTCCGGCGCACCTGCCCAGCCTCAACATAAGCCCGCCATGCCCTCCAAGTCTGTTGGGCCCGTTCGTCCTGCCAAGCGCCCGGTCGTCGGCTCGCAGCTGGGAGGACGCCCCGCTTCTAAAAAGACGAGTCGTCCGGCTCCGCGTCCTTCGGTGACGCCCAAGCCGGCGATGGGCACCAAGACCTCCCGACCCATGGCGACGCCCAGGCCTTCGCTGGGAGCTCGTGCGCCGCATGCCGGCCGTACGTTGGCTGGCGCTAAGCCGCGTTCGCTGACATCGGTGCCCGCTGCCAAGGCGTCTTCGGCAAAAAAGGGCATCAATCCTCTGTCATCGCTGGGTGCCATGGCAGGTAAGGCGACCGACGTCGCTTCTGTCATTAAAGGTAAGGGCAAAATCGCGGGCGGCATCCTGGCAGCCTTGGCCGTACTTGCCATTGTTGCCATCGTCGTCATCAACTCCGGCCTGTTCTCCGCCACCGATATTCAGATTCATGGCAGCGAGCATGTGACCAAGCACGACGCCATGCAGCTCATCAGTCTTCCCGAGAACACGTCGCTCTTTAACGTGGATCCCGATCAGATTACCGAGGGCCTCAAGCAAAACCCGTGGGTCTCGGGCGTGGATGTCCAGCGCCAGTTTCCCCATACGCTTATCATCACGCCGACGGAGCGTAAGGTTATCGCCATTGCGTATATCAGCTCCGACGACCTTGCCTGGGCTATCGGAGACGATGACACCTGGATCGCTCCGCTGTCGACGTCTGTCGAGGTGGACGACCAGGGGAACGTCATTGCATCGGGGGAGGGTGCCAAAACCCTGACCGGCATCGATGCGGTCCTGGCGCTTGCCAAGCACTACGGCGCCGTGCTGTTGACTGACGTCTCGGCCGATGTCGCACCGGTTTCGGGTCGGGCGGTGAGCTCCAAGGCCGTCAAGGCCGGCCTGGATTACGCACGCGGTTTCTCGAGCGAGTTCCTGGACCAGGTGAAGGATATTTCCACGCCTTCCGTTGAGGCTATCTCGGCAAATCTCGACAACGGCGTCGAGGTGTCGCTAGGCGATTCGGACGATATCGCCAAGAAAGAACGCATCGTGACCAAGCTGCTTTCGCAGGTAGAGGGCGTAACCTATATCAATGTGCGCTCTCCGGGCAACTACACGTTTAGGAACGCACCGACCGCCTAGCATCCTAAATGGCTTTGTTGAGGGGCCATACCACGCCGTTTATCTGGTTTGTTTGGTTTTCACGGTCAATTATTTGACTGATACGTTCATAATGTGCAAACATAATGCGGTTTACCTTTGCATTTACTTTCAACCTGAAGGTTAATGTGCGCAGGGGTCAACCCATGCTATGGCTATAACCTTTGTTCGGAGGACCGACATGCACGAGACAGAGATCAACAACTACCTTGCCGTCATTAAGGTGGTCGGCGTCGGCGGCGGCGGTACCAACGCGGTCAATCGAATGATCGAAGAGGGCATCCGCGGCGTCGAGTTTGTTGCCATCAACACCGATGCTCAGGCGCTCGCGATCTCTGATGCCGATATCAAGGTGCACATCGGCACCGACCTTACCCGCGGCCTGGGCGCCGGCGCCAACCCCGAGGTTGGCCGCAAGGCTGCCGATGAGTCCCGCGACGATATCGCCGAGGCGCTCGCTGGCGCCGACATGGTGTTCATCACCTGCGGCGAGGGCGGTGGTACCGGTACCGGCGCTGCTCCCATCGTTGCCGATATCGCGATGAACGAGGTCGGCGCGCTGACCGTCGCCGTCGTGACCAAGCCCTTTACCTTCGAGGGTCGCAAGCGCAAGAAGAGCGCCGAGGAGGGCATCAAGACCCTCTCCGATTGCGTCGACACCATGATCGTTATCCCTAACGACAAGCTGCTCGACATCGCCGAGAAGAAGACCACTATGCTCGAGGCGTTCGCGATTGCCGATGGCGTCCTTTCCCAGGGCACCCAGGGCATCACCGACCTCATCACCGTCCCGGGTATCATCAACCTGGACTTCGCCGATGTTAAGACCATCATGAAGCAGGCCGGTACCGCCATGATGGGTATCGGTACCGCTTCTGGGGACACCCGTGCCGTCGACGCTGCCCAGCAGGCCATCTCCAGCCCGCTGCTCGAGAGCTCCATCGATGGCGCCACGCGCGTCCTGCTTTCCATCGCCGGCTCCAAGGATCTGGGCATCCAGGAGATCAGCGACGCCGCCGACGTTGTCGCCAATGCCGTCGACCCCGAGGCCAACATCATCTTCGGTACCGTTGTTGACGAGTCCCTGGGCGACCAGGTGCGCATCACCGTTATCGCTACGGGCTTCTCCGACTCCAACGTCAACCGTCAGGACGAGCTCTTCGCTGCCCAGCAGTCCCAGAGCAAGGCTGCTGCTTCTACTGAGCCGCAGCGCACTGCTCCGGCTGCCAGCCCCGCTCAGGCTGCCCCGACTCGCAACGTCGGTGGTACCGAGCTGCCCAACTTTGGCAACGATCAGTTTGAGCTTCCCGACTTCCTCAAGCGCGGCAGCTTCTAAGTCGTTCTTCGCATTGTTTTGCACAGGGGCGCGTCCGTATGGATGCGCCCTTTTTGTTTCTCGTTTGTAAACGAAAGCCTCCAATCTCCTTACGTTCCCTTTACGTTTGGTCCCTACCGCTGCGGGTATCCTTTTAAAGAAGTATGGCAGCCGTATGACACGGACTGCTGCGGCTTCGCCGCGATACTTGTGTTATTAGGAGGCTTTAGTATGGCAGCACGTGCGGACAACGTTTCGCGTGTCGACCATGATGGAGTTACGTTGGTAGAGGGCGCGACGCACGATGTCCGCTTTGCCTTTACCGAGCGCACCGGTGGCGTTTCCGAAGATGCGTACTCCTCGCTCAATCTAGGCTCGCATGTAGGCGATGACCCCTTTGCCGTTCAAGAAAATCGTCGCCGCGTACTCGAGGCCATGGGCGCCACCGAGTGCGAGCACAACTTGCTTGTCCCCAATCAGGTACACGGTGACCATGTCGTGACGGTGACCTCGAACGGCGCTGATAATCTCGAGAACATTCGTGAGCAGATTGCCGAGGGCTGTGATGCCATCGTCTGCACGGCCCGTGAGGTGCCCGTGATGCTTTGCTTTGCGGATTGCGTTCCCGTGGTGCTGGTTGCCCCCGGCGGTTTTGCCGTGGTGCATTCCGGATGGAAGGGCACGATCGCACGCATTTCCGCCAAGGCATGCCATGCGCTCTGCGAGGCGGTTGGCTGCAAGCCGGAGGACATCTCTGCCTATATTGGGCCCCATATCCTGGGTGACGAGTACGAGGTTTCCCAGGAGCTCATGGACCGCTTTGCCGCTGAGTTCTCGTGCATCGATGCTACCGCTTCCCGTATGCTCGATCTTTCCGCCGCCATTCGCGAGGCGCTGGTGGATGCCGGTGTCGATGTGAATGGCATTGTGGACACCAAACTTTCCACCGTGCGTCAGAACGACCGCTTTTATTCCTATCGCAACGAGGGCGGCACCTGTGGGCGCCATGCTGCGATCGGCGTGATGCTATGAGAAAGATCGCATCGGTCCTGAGTGCGGCAGTGCTCATGCTCACGCTGTGCGCCTGCTCCTCGGGATCTTCTACGACTTCTATTACCGTTGCCGGCTCTACGACGTGCCTTCCCATTGCTGAGATTGCCGCCGAGGGCTTTAAAGAGGAGACCGGCATCGACGTGCTCGTCTCCGGCCTTGGCTCATCTGCTGGCATCGAAGCTGTTAGCGCCGGCACCGCCGATATCGCCAGCTCCTCTCGTGGCCTCAACGCCGATGAGCAAGACCTGGGCCTGACCCCGATCGTAATCGCGCACGACGGCATCGCAGTCATCGTGAACGACGACAACCCGGTCGACAATCTCTCGACCGAGCAGCTCCGCGATATTTACGCCGGCAAGATCACCAACTGGAAAGAGGTTGGTGGCGAGGACCTGAAGATTCAGGTTATTAACCGCGACGAGGCTTCCGGTACGCGCGAGGCCTTCCGCACCATCGTGATGGACGGCACGCCGTTCGATCGCCGCTCGGCTGTTCTTTCGGGTACGGGTCAGGTACGCGATGTCGTGTCCCGCTCGCGTGGTGCTATTGGCTACATCTCGCTGGGTTTTGTCGAGAGCCTCAACGCTAAGACCTCGGTCAAGGCCGTTTCGGTCAACCATGTCGAGGCATCCGAGAAGACGGTCGCAAGTGGCGGCTATCCCATCTCGCGTGACCTCTACTTCTTTGTGAAGGGAACGCCTTCGCAGCAAGCGCAGGACTACATCGACTATGTGACGTCCGAAAAGATGGACAAGCAGATTCGCGAGGCGGGCTTTATTCCCGTCACCAACGACGGAAAGGGGAGTGAGTAGCGTGGAAGCACAGGAAACCCCCCAGATTGAGCAGGAGATCCAGGCGCCCAAAAAGCGTGAGTTGGCGTTGGTGTCACGCAGAACCTATCTTAAGGAGAAGGCGCTGCAGTGGATCTTCTTTGCCTGCGCGTTCTTGGCGGTCGTCACCGTCATCCTGATTTTTGTCTTTACCACGTACTCGGCGCTGCCGGTCTTTACCGACATCGGCCTGGCGGACTTCTTTAGCTTTACATGGGCACCCTCTGAGGGCCACTACGGCATTATGTCGCTGCTGGCGGGTTCTGGTCTGGTGACCGTCGGTGCGCTCGCCATGGGTGTGCCCCTGGGTGTGGGCACGGCTGTGTATCTGGTCGAGATCGCCAGCAAGCGCGTGCGCAAGCTCATCAGCCCCGCCGTCGATCTGCTGGCGGGCATCCCCTCCATCATCTACGGTTTCTTTGGCATGGTCATCATCCGTCCGTTTATCGCGCAGCTAACCGGCGGCCTTGGCTTTGGCGCGCTGACAGCATGGTTCGTGCTCGCCATCATGATCGTCCCCACCATCACCACGCTCACCATCGATGCCCTCAATTCCATTCCCATGGGTATTCGCGAGGCGTCCTATGCCATGGGTGCCACCAAGTGGCAGACCATCTACAAGGTCGTGCTGCCGGCAGCCAAGCTGGGCATCGTCGATGCGATTGTCTTGGGCATGGGGCGTGCCATCGGCGAGACCATGGCCGTGCTCATGGTCGTGGGCAACGCTCCGGTCATCCCGGACAGCATCTCGAGCCCCATCTCGACGCTCACGAGCCAGATCGCGCTCGACATGAGCTATTCCTCGGGCCTGCACCGCTCGGCACTGTTTGGCATGGGCGTTGTCCTGTTTATCATCTCCGCTGCACTGGTGGGTATCGTCCGCCTGATTTCCAAGAAGAGGGGGTAGGCTATGTCCGATTCCGTTGACACGACGGTCGATACGACCTCTTCGCGCGAGCGCATCAAGCGTGCCCTTTCCCATGGCAAGAAGGGCCGCATCAACAAGGACCTCTCCAACAAGATCATGCTCGGCGTGTTTCGCGCCGCGGCCTATATCACCACGCTGGTGCTGATCGCCATCATCGCCTACGTGGTCATCAACGGCCTGCCGCATATCTCGCTCGACTTTATCTTTGGCTGGCCGCAGGGCGTCAACGCCGAGGGCGGCATTTGGCCCACGATCGTCTCGACCATCTACGTGACGGCGCTCGCCATGCTCATCTGCACTCCGGTTGCCGTCTTGGCTGCGGTCTATCTGGCCGAGTACGCCAAGCAGGGCAAGGTCGTCGACATCATTCGCTATGCTGCCGATGCCCTGGCCTCGGTGCCCTCCATTGTTATGGGCCTCTTTGGCTACGCCTTGTTTGTCGAGGCCATGGGCCTGGGCCTTTCGATGGTCTCGGCCGCCCTGGCGCTGGCACTTCTGATGCTGCCCATTGTCATGCGCACCACTGAGGAGGCAATCCGCGCCGTTCCGCGCTATATCCGTTGGGGTGCATACGGCCTGGGCGCCACCAAGTGGCAGGTCGTCTCCAAGATCGTGCTTCCTTCGGCTTTTGGCCGCATCGCCACCGGCATCGTGCTTGCCATCGGCCGCGCCATCGGCGAGACCGCCGTGGTGCTCTACACCATGGGTCAGGCCATCAACCTGCCTATTTCGCCGCTCGATTCCGGTCGTCCTATGACCGTTCACCTTTATCTGCTTGCCAATGACGGCATCAACATGAACGCAGCTTACGGCACCGCGCTTTTGCTGATGGCGATTATTCTGGCCTTCAACCTGTTTGCGCGTTATCTGTCGCGCAAGCGCCGCTAGTTAAGGAGTCCCATGTCCGTCTATCAGTCCGCTCCCACGCCGGAGCAAGCGGCCATCACGGCCAAGGATTTCAACTTTTGGTACGGTGACTTTCACGCGCTGACGGGGCTCGACCTCAACATCGCCAAAAACGCCATCACCTCGTTTATCGGCCCTTCGGGCTGCGGCAAATCGACGTTTTTGCGCTGCATTAACCGCATGAACGACCTTATCGAGGGCACCCGCGTCGAGGGCACCATGACGCTCGACGGCAACGATATCTATGCCGAGGGCGTCGACCCGGTCGACCTTCGCCGCCGCGTGGGCATGATTTTTCAGCAGCCCAACCCGTTTCCCAAATCCATCTACGAGAATGTCGCTTTTGGCCCTCGTCTGCAGGGCGTGACTAGCAAAAGCGACCTCGATGACATCGTGGAAGAATCGCTCAAGCGCGCCAACCTCTGGAAAGAGGTATCCAATCAGCTCAACAAGGACGGTTTGGCGCTCTCGGGCGGTCAGCAGCAGCGTCTGTGCATCGCGCGTGTGCTTGCGGTGCAGCCCGATGTCCTTCTGATGGACGAGCCCTGCTCCGCCATCGACCCCACGTCCGTCTCTAAGGTCGAGGATCTGATGGCCGAGCTGGCGCCCGAGATGACGATCATCATCGTCACGCATTCTATGCAGCAGGCCGCTCGTATTAGCGACTACACCGCATTTTTCTTGCAGGAAGTTGCCGGCGAGCCCGCCACGCTCATCGAGTATGGTCAAACCGACGCGATCTTCACCAGCCCGGTGGATTCACGGACGGAAGACTATATCACCGGCCGCTTTGGCTGATCGGTGCGACTAGTCCCAAGCCGATCGGACCTGGTCCGGTGCGTATTCACTGTGCGGGCGGCATGACCGCACCCAACTGATTGGAGTGAACCATGCGTAAACTGTTTTCCCGTCAGCTCATCGAGGCCCGTCACGAGATGCTGAGCATCTACGAGGCCGTCGATCTGGCGCTTCACGACGCCGTGAAGGCCTATGTGACCGATGATCGCAAGCTCGCCACCAAGACCAAGAAGCGTACGCTTTCGATTGACGCTCGCTGCGCCAACTTGGAGGCCGTGTGCTACAACCTGATCGCTACGCAGTCGCCGGTCGCCTCCGACTTCCGCTTGCTGCAGACGATCATCTACGTCGACTTTAACCTGCAGCGCATGACCGATAAGGTTCGCCAGATCTGCCGCGCCACGCGTCACATGGTCAAGGCCGTCATCTCGCTGCCCCAGGAACTCGTCGGTACGGTTGAGGCCGAGGCCGAGGCTGTTTACCAGGTGCTGGGTTCGTCACTTTCTGCGCTCGTCACCAACGACATGTCCATCATCTGCAACCTGGCCGTTGAGGACGAGCCGGTGCATGCGGCGTACGAGAAGTTCTTCCGCATCTTTAACCGCATGGACACGGGCGATTTTATGGACGACGACAGCAACTATGACGATCTGCGCCGCGCCATTATGGTTTCGCGCTACCTCGATCGTATCGCCTCGATTTCCATCGATGCTGCCTGCCGTCTGACCTTCCTTTTGACCGGACAGCGCATGACTGCCGGCGATATCGCCCGTACGGACGAGGATGAGCTTGAGAGCATGCGCGTGCCTTCGGGCGAGGGTGTCATCATGAGGCCCGCCGTGGATGCGGGCTATGTTGCCAAGGTGCCTGCTAACGAGGTGAGCGAAGGCCTTCGCTATTTGCTTGAGCACCTTGAGGACGAGGACGACGCCGAGGACGACGAGGAGTAGGGGGCCCCGTTCGTCGAAAGATTGTAAATACCTAAGTGAGCGCGGCCTTGCACATGCGAGGCCGCGCTCTTGCGTTAGCATGGGACTACTTGTTTGGCTGTCAGCGGAGGCGATTGGCAATGGATAACTATTTGGACTTGATACGCGCTCGCCGCGAGCAGATTCTCGAACGCTTTTATGCCGCGCTCGATCGCGCGGGCCGTCCCCACGATGCCGCGCGCCTAATTGCCGTCTCCAAGACCGTTGGCGTCGATGAGACCGTTGCCGCTATCCAGGCGGGGTATCGCCATTTTGCCGAGAACCGCCCGCAGGAGCTCGTTCGCAAGCTTGCAGGCCTCGCGGAGCATCCGGAGCTACCCGAGGTGCGCTTCGATATGATCGGCAACCTGCAGACCAACAAGATCAATGCGGTTCTGGGCTCGGCCGAGCTGATTCATTCGGTGGGATCGCTGCATTTGGCTCAGGCTATCTCGAGCCGTGCGGTCCGCAAGATTGAGGCGGGCGAGCTCTCCGGCCCCCAGCGCGTGCTGATCGAGGTCAATGTGAGCGGCGAGGAGTCCAAGGGCGGCTTTTCGCCCGACGAGGTCCGAGACGCCGCAGGTGAGCTTGCGGAGCTTGAGGGAATTTGTGTGCAGGGCCTTATGACTATGGCACCACGGGGTAATAAAGATGTGGCGCGCCGCACCTTTGCCGGACTTCGCGAGCTAAGGGATGAGCTTGAGGCGACGCACTCCGACCTGAGCCTGCCCGAACTTTCCTGTGGCATGAGCGAGGACTTTGAGCCTGCCCTTGAGGAAGGCTCTACGCTCGTTCGCCTGGGCAGGGTAGTATTTAGCCCGGAGTTTGCAGTAAAATAAGGCTCTGAAGTGCGCACTGATTATCAGAGCGCCTGCACTAAACCGCGAGAGGACACAACCATGGGCTTCCTTGACGAGATTAAAAATAAGATGCACCTGGGCGGCCAGCAGGGTTACGACCAGGGTTATGGTCAGGACGACGACTACGGCTACGATGATGGCTATGACGACGGCTACCAGAATAACGGTTACAGCGGTGCCTCGGGCGAGGGCTTCTACACCCAGGACGAGCCGAGCAACGGCCTGTTGGGTCAGACGCGCCGCGGCGAGGCCGAGTCGGTGGCCGTGTACACACGCTCCGGTCAGCTGGTCGGCGACGATTCTCGCCATGCTACGACCTACAACCCGCCATCGCGCTCGCAGGAGACGGTTGCGGGCGGTTATCGTCCCGGTGCCTACGACACGCCGTCGAGCTATGCCGAGAGCACACGCGCCCGCGCTGCTGCCCCCGCACCTGCTCCCTCACCGAGCGATGCCTCGGCGTATGCGAGCAACATCATCAACGCTACGCCGCAGCTGCCGGCTTATGTCCTGCGCCCCGAGAGCTATGACGACGTGGAGACCGTCGTGCGCCGCGTGCGCACCAAGCAGCCTGTCGCGCTGATTTTTGTGGGCGTTCGTACCGAGGTCGCCAAGCGCGTCCTGGACTTCTCTTACGGCTTTGCCTGCGGCCTGGGTGCCACAGTCAAAGAGGTGGGCGATCGCGTGTTTATGGTGCTGCCCGCCGGTTGCGAGGTCAAGGATTCGGACCTCAAAAAGCTCCGTGCCGACGGCTACCTTAAGTAAAGACAAGACGAGGAGATTCTCATCAACATCTACACCATTGTCCAGCTGGTCAATACGCTGTTCAACTTTTACTCCACGCTCATCGTGGTCTACTGCCTTATGACGTGGATCCCTATGAAGCAGGGCGGATTGCTACAGGATATCGCCGCTGTTCTCGATAGCGTGTGCGGCCCGTGGCTCAATTTGTTCCGCCGGTTTATCCCGCCCATGGGCGGCGTCGATTTTTCACCGGTCGTTGCGATTATTGCGTTGCAGTTGGTGCAGAAGCTGGTTCTGCAACTTCTTATAGGTATACTCATATAAAACTGGCTTAGTAACTCACGTCGGGCGCACAGCGCCAAGGCGAAGATAAAGGAGAACTTGTTATGGCTATTACCCCTGCTGACATTCAGGCTCAGACCTTCTCTGAGGCCAAGCGCGGCTACGATCCCGCCGAGGTCGACGTCTTCCTGGAGACCCTGTCCTCTGAGGTCGACGCCATGCTCGCCAAGATTGTCGATCTTAAGGGTCGTCTGACCGCCACCGAGCAGCAGCTCGCCGACACGCAGGCCCAGCTTGCTCAGGCTCAGGACGCTGCCGCGCAGGCCGTTCCCGCCGCCCCTGTGGCCGCTCCCGCACCTGACTTCTCCGCTCAGGAGCGCCAGATCTCCGCTGCCCTGATCGCCGCCCAGCAGACCGCTGAGGGCATTGTCAACGACGCCAACGAGAACGCTGACCGCATCCGCAACGAGGCCGACGCCAAGGCCCGCGAGGTCATCCGCCAGGCCCTGACCGAGAAGCAGGCCGAGCTTGAGGAGATCGACCGTCTTAAGGCTTCCCGCGAGGAGTTCAAGGCCGAGTACCTCAAGCTCATCCAGCACTTCATGGACGATGCTCAGAACTCCTTCCCGTCCGATCTCATGGCTTCCACGCCGGTCGGTTCCGCTGCTTCTCCGGCTGTGACCGTTCCTGCTGCCGAGCCGCTGCCCGTCGCCGAGCCGGTTATCCCCGTTGCCGATCCCTTTGCTCCGATCGACAACTTCGCCGCCGACGACCTGGACTAACATCCAGCTATCATTTAGCGCCTAGAAAGGGCCCGCAGCTTGCGGGTCCTTTTTTGTGGCTGTTGCAGTCTGCAAAACAAAACGCCGAGTTCTGCGTTTGAGGGCGCAGAACTCGGCGAAGGGCGCGTGGTCAAAGGTGGATTTTAAGGCATGTCCCAAAGATCTACTTGAGGAGGAAGTCGGGGAGCGGAATGGTGCGAGCCTCGCGCTGCTCGGGGCCGGCGATATGGTCGGCAGGATAGCCGCAGACGAGCATATGATAGGGATAGATACCCTCGGGCAGGCTGAACTGCTCACAGGCCACCTCAGGCTTAAAATGGCACACCCAGCACGTACCCAGGCCCTGCTCCTCGGCCTCCATCATCATCTGATCGCACACGATCGAGGTGTCGATGGCACTGGAGTTCATCTGGTCATACGGGCGCACCCAAGCGTCATCGGTAACACTGCAAATAAGAAAGATAAGCGGAGCCCCAAAGATAGACCCATCACGAGCAAAGCGCGGCTGACAAGCAGCAGCCTTCTCCAATAACTCCGGAGTATCAAGCACCATCACACGGGTTGGATGATTATTACAAGCAGAAGGAGCAATACGCCCAGCCTCAACAATGGCATCCACCACAGCCTGCTCAACAGAACGATCCTCAAACTCGCGACAAGAATAACGACCCCGAGCCAGATCCAAATACGACATACAAGCCCTCCAACAATTAAAAATCAAACAAATCCAAAGTAACCCAAAGAGTACCCAAGGCAGCAATCAGCCAAACGCTCATCAAGGGCCAAAGTGTCCAAACGGGCACCAAAGGTCCCTTCAGCCAAACCCCCACTGCGCTAAAACTATCAGCCAAAGTTCCAATGGTGATACGTAAGGCGAAGGGCCGGCCACGGTTTACTTTCGAACGACTCTGCAAAGCAGCCGGAGTGAGAAAGCAAACCGTGGCCGGCCCTTCGCCGCCGGGATACGTACCCCCAATTAACTGTTCTTCATGACAATCGAATCCACGACATCAGCCACATTCTCGCAGCAGTCAGCGCAGTACTCCAGGAAGGCGTACACGTCACGCCAGGCGATGACCTCGAGCGGATCCTTACCGTTGACATGCAGGTTGCGCATAGCGTTGATGTAGAGCTCGTCGGCCTCGGACTCGATCGTGTTGATCTGGATGACGAGTTCGCGCAGGGTCTTGGACTTGCGGTAATTGGGAAGCTCGACCATCAGGTCCTTCATGGCGCGGCAGGCATCGGTCACCTTGTGGGCGATCACGATGGCATCGGGATGGATGCTCTGGATGTTGGTGAAGTAGACGCGCTGCACGACGCCTTCGATACGGTCAAGCACAGTGTCGAGCGAGCAACTCATCAGGTCCAGATCCTCGCGCTCAAGCGGGGTGATAAAGGCAGTGAGCAGAGCGTCCTCGAGCTCATGGTGCTTCTTGTCGGCCGCATGCTCAATCGCATGCATCTCCTCGAGCATGTCGTGGATCTGCGCGGGATCAAAGTTCTCGAAAATCTTGATGAGCAACTCTGCGGCCTGGACAGCAAGGTCGGCGCAGGCGACGTAGTTGTCAAAGTAGAACGAATCGGGTTTCTTTGCCATGAGTGGGTCCTTTCGAGGCGAAGACGGGTGGGCGAAGTATTACGGTCCGGATGGACGCTCGGTTTGACTAGATGAACATCATGAACAGCTTGGCCATGACAAAGCTGATGAGTCCGCAGGCGGGGAAGGTGAAGAACCAGGTGAACATCATGTCCTTGACCACGCCAAAGTTGATGGCCGAAAGGCGCTTGACGGCGCCGACGCCCATGATGGCGCAGGTCTTGATGTGGGTGGAGGACACAGGGATACCGGTAAGGGTGGCAAGCAGCAGATTCGCGGCGCCCGCGAGGTCGGCGGAAAAGCCCTGGTACTTCTCGAGCTTGACCATGCTCTGGCCGACGGACTTGATGATGCGCTCGCCGCCCACGCTGGTGCCGATGCCCATGGTGGCCGAGCACAGCAGCATGATCCAGATGGGGATGCCGGCGTCGCCGACGCCGGTCTGGCCGTTGGCGAAGGCCACACCTAAAAAGAGCACGCCGATGAACTTCTGTCCATCCTGCGCGCCGTGCATAAAGCTCATGGCCGCAGCGCTCGCGATCTGAGCGTATTTAAAGAAGACGTTTGCACGTCGCCTATTGGCGGCGGCAAACAGAATCGAGACGAGTTTGCACAGGATCCAGCCCATGACAAAGCCCAGGCCGATGGAGAGCGCCAGGCCGTAGATGACCTTCATCCACTCGTGGACGTTGACGCTGTTCGCGCCGCCGAGGGCGATAGCGGCACCGGTCAGGCCGGCGATAAGGCTGTGGCTTTGCGAGGTGGGGATGCCAAAACGCGATGCCGTGGCACCGTAGACGACAATGGAGAACAGAGCCGCGCAGAGGCACGCAAGCGCCATGGTGCTGTTTCCGCCAAAGTCGACGATATGTGAGATGGTGTTGGCGACGCTCGCGTTAAAGTGCGTCATGATGAGCACGCCCAAGAAGTTGAATGCGGCGCTCATGAGAATGGCGGCGCGGGCGGGCATGCAACGCGTAGTGACGCAGGTCGCGATGGCGTTGGGCGCGTCGGTCCATCCGTTGACGAAGATGGCGCCGAGCGCGAGAATCACGGTGACGGCAAGGACTGGGTTCGACACAATTTGGCCGAGGAAGGTTGAGAACGTTACGTCCATATATGGGCTTTCTCGAAGTTTGCAGACACGTTACAAAAACATGATAAATCGTATCACCTCCTGTGGGTTTCTTTACCGAGTTCTGATGGGAGAAGTGAATTTTTTGGCACTAAAATTGAATATTAGCCCTGTTGACCGCGGGTATTCTTTTTGCTAACACGCCATGAGGACACGTGTGCGCGCCCCAACACCCCAAAACCACAGTCTGTTCGCTTTACAACATACAAACATGCGTTCGATAATAGAGGGCATGGAATATCGACAGACAGACGGCAAAACTCGGCGCGTGCACAAGCAGTATGTGGACGTCGTGGCTCGCATCCTCGCGGGCGGACAGGTCGTGCCGGTCACCGTCTGCTGGGTCGACGGCCGTTGTTTTACGATCGACGAAATTATCTCGACCACCGGGTTTGGCCTGATGGTCCACGGCATCCGTACGGCAACATATAAGGTGCGTTTTGGCGGGCACGCGACCGAGTTGTATCTGGAGGACCAGACGCGCGAGCGGGTGGACGGCTCGCAGGCGCACGTGATGCGTTGGTGGGTCTGGGCCTTTGACCGCACGCTTGAGGGCGAGCGCCGTAGGTAAGGACGCGCGGCATTCGGGTACAATGGCAGGAATCTTGTCACCTACGGCGCTGTCGTGGCGCTTTTTGAAAGGACGAAGTATGAACGATATCCAGGGCTATCAGAACGGCCCCGTCGAGACCGGCGCAAGTCGCGCCAAGGAGATGTCGCCGCGCGCGTACAATCTCGCCATGTCTGCCCTGATTTTCTTGGGCTTTTGCGCCATGGGTGCCGGTGCTTACTTTACGAGCACCATGTCGTTTGCTCGCATGATGATGAGCGGCGCCGCCTTGCCGCTGGTCTTTGGCTCGTTTATTTTGACCATCGTCGGCATGGTCATGATGTCGGCTGCCACCAGCAAGCAGTCCGTGGGCCTGTCCCTTGTGGGCTACGTGATTTTTGCGAGTACCTTTGGCCTGACCGCGTCGTTTGGCCTTGCCAACTACGACCTGCCCACCATCAACACCGCCTTTATCGCCACGGCCGCCATCACCTTTGTCTTTGGTGCCTTGGGCGTGACGTTCCCCAAGTTTTTCCAGCGCGTATATGGCATCGGTTTTGGCATTCTGCTCGCCACGATTCTGGTTGAGATCGTGCTGATGTTCATGGGCGTCTCACAGACCATCACCGACCTGATCGTGATCGTGGTGTTCGCCGGCTTTATTGGCTACGACACCTATGTTGCCACGACGGTGCCGCCCACGCTGCCCAATGCGGTGCTCATGGCGTCTAACCTGTTCGTGGACATTATCAACGTGTTCCTGCGCATTCTGAACATCCTCGGCCGTCGCGATTAAAGCGCGGCATTGCGACGCTTCCTGCCGGACACGGTAAAACGATACGAAAGGCGGTCCTTCGGGGCCGTCTTTTTTGTGCGCGGCGGGGTATGATGGATGGGAAAAAGCCGATAGCGGCAGCGACAGGAAAGGTGGCCACGTATGGCAGATGTCGACAACAGGAACCGTAACCGCAGGTCTAACCGAGCGGGTCAGCCCAATCCCAAGCGCGAGGCGCGTGCCAAGGCCGCCGAGCGCCATGTGGCGGCTGTGTCCGAGGCCTGCGCCAAGGACATCGAGCGTTCGCTTGCCGGCGTGCGCGAGTTCGATGGTATGCCTGCCGGTTTTGTCGCGGCGATGAAGGCCAGGGCCCAGAAGGCTGCGGCTGCCGAGGAGCCGGTTGCCGAGGTTGTGGAGGCCGACGCTGCCGAGGTGGAGACTGCCGAGATGGAGGCTGCGGCCGAGTCCGAGGTGGCACCCGAGTCCACCGAGTTGGCTGATGAAGCCGAGTCCGCGCCCGCGGAGGAGGCTGCTCCGGTCCTGCCCGAGGTCACTGTGCTTGATGCCTCCGCCACGCAGGCAATCCTCGATAACGGCCGCGGCTATGCGCAGTTCTGCGATATGGCTGTGCTCGCCTTTGCCTCGTTTACCAATCCGGGTGGCGGCTATATCCAGGGCTACCTGGGCCAGGAGGCGACGCTCTGCGCCGATTCGTACCTGTACAACGTGCTCGACAAGCAGCGTAAGTGGTACGGCGAGAACCGTCGCCGCAACATCAACTGCGAGCTTTACCGCAATCGTGCGCTGGTGGTGCCCGCCGTGCGCTTCGACCGCAACCACGTGCACGCTTACGCCGATGTGATCGTTGCCGCCGCACCCAACGTCAAGCGTGCCCGCCAGGAGTACCGCGTGAGCGACGACGCCCTGTTGGATGCCCTGCGCGATCGCATCCGCTTTGTGCTCGCCATTTGCGACGAGCTGGGTCGTGAGAAGCTCGTGCTGGGTGCTTGGGGCTGCGATAATAACGGCTTTGATGCCGAGGTCGTAGCCGAGCTCTTCCGTAAGGAGCTCGCGTCGGGCGACTTTAAGGTCAAGCAGGTGTTCTTTGCCGTGCCTTCTACGCGCTGGGATGATGACTTCGCCAAGTTTGAGCACGTGTTGGCAAGCTTCCCCGAGCGTAACGAGGAGTCCTATGCTCAGGTTGCCGCCCGCGCCGCGGCCGCCCGTGCCGCCGAACAGGCTCAGGCCGCTGCCGAGGACGATGAGGATGACGACGACTGGCGCAAGTACCTGTAATCGGTACGTGCCGACAGATAGGTCGAGCCGGCGGGAGGGCTGCTCCCGTCGGCTTTTTATTGAGTGGGGAGCTTACGATGAAAAACGTTCTGTGCTTTGGTGACAGCAATACCTATGGCTATGATCCGGCTGGTATGCGCGATGGCACCGCGGTGCGCTATGCGCAGGATGTGCGCTGGTGCGGCGTGGCGCAGCGTGACCTGGGCGATGGCTGGCATGTGATTGAGGAGGGGCTTAACGGCCGCACGACGGTGCGCGACGATATGTGCCATCTGGACACTAACCTCAACGGCATTCGCGCGCTTCCGATGCTGCTCGAGGCCCATAAGCCGCTGGACGCCATTGTGATCATGCTGGGTACCAACGACTGTAAGACGGTCTTTAACGTGACAGCTTCCGATATCGCCCGTGGCGCCATGGCACTGATTCGCGCCGTCCGCGCGTTTCCGTGGACCGACGCTGCGCCTTGTCCGCGCATTCTGCTGATGGCTCCTATCAAGATCAAGTCGCAGATTGCCGATGTGTATATGACCGACTTTGACAAGCATTCCGTTGAGGCATCTGAGCATTTTGGCGAGTACTATGCGCACGTGGCCGAGCAGTTTGGCTGCGACTTTTTGAATGCCGCCGAGTTTGCCGAGCCGGGCGATATCGACTACCTGCATATGATGCCCGAAAGTCACGAGAGCCTGGGGCACGCCGTGGCAGCCAAGCTCCAGGAGATGCTCGGTGAGTAGCGCGACCCCAAGCCACCACAAAGGTGCCCTTGCGGTGGCTTGTTTCGTTTGCTTGTCTTGATCTGTAACAGTTTTAAGGTCGAAAACGGGCTAGATGTTACAGATTGAGATAATTTAGGTCGATATCGGTCGTTTGTCTCGATCTGTAACATCTAGGGTCGATTTTGCCGAGTTACTGTTACAGATCGAGATTATCTTCTCAGCGGAATTTGGATGTCTCAATCTGTAACAGGTGGGCCGAAAAATGGGCTCTAACTGTTACAGATCGAGATGTTTGTGGAAACCACCGTAAAGGTGCCTGTCCCCTTTGTGGCGGTTTGGGGCGGGCCTAGTACTGCCACATGTGGTTGACGGGGCCGGAGCCTTTACCCATGTCAAAGCCGGCGGCGAGAGCGCCGGTTAGGTAGGCCTTGCCGGCGTTGACGGCGTCGGCAAGTTCCATGCCCTGGGCCAGCGCGCAGGCGATGGCGGACGAAAGCGTGCAGCCAGTGCCATGCGTGTTGCCGGTCTCGATGCGCTTGTGGCGGAACCACGTGGTGAGTGGATCGCCCAGGTGGTTACCCTCGTCATCGAGCGGCGCGGGCTCTGCTAGCACATCGTTGGCCTCGTTGACAAAATGCCCGCCCTTAACGAGGGACGCGCAGCCAAAGCGACGGGTGAGAATCATGGCAGCGTTTTGCTGTGTGCGCTCGGAATCGACCTCGTAGTCGAGCAGCGCCATGGCCTCGGGTATGTTGGGCGTGATGACGGTCGCCAGCGGGAACAGGCGACGCGTGAGCGCCTCGGTGGCATCCTCGGCAATGAGGCGAGCGCCCGAGGTGGCGACCATGACGGGGTCGACGACGATATTTTGTGCGTCCCAGGCACTCAAGCGGTCGGCGATAACCTCGATAATCTCGGCAGAGGAGACCATGCCGATCTTGACGGCGCTCGGGCGAATATCGTCAAAGACGGCGTCAATTTGCGCAGCGACGATATCAGGGGAGATATTCTGTACGGCGGTGACGCCGAGCGTGTTTTGTGCGGTGATGGCGGTGATGGCTGTCTCGGCATACAGGCGGTGCGCCGTGATGGTCTTAATGTCTGCCTGAATGCCGGCGCCACCGCTGGAATCGGATCCTGCGATGGATAGAACGGCAGGTACCTTGCTACGATCCATGTTCGCTCCCTTGTTCGGTTGGATTCAAATGGGTCTTCTACCTGCATTATAAAGTTGCCCGGGCCGGCTGTATGCCGATCCCGGGCTGGTGGTGCAATCTTTACGCAAATGTTAGCAAATGTTCACACGTCAACAATTGACGGGCCCCGCAGCAGGCTTGCGGGCGATTGCCTCGTAAAGGCTAGTCCTCCATGCCGAGGTCGATCGTCGTGCCCTCGAACACCTTGTTGACGGTGCGGACGGCGCACATCTTGCCGCACATGGTGCAGGTGCCCTCGGTGGCGGCAGGGGATTCCTCGTAGCGCTTCTTGCCGGTGACCGGGTCGAGAGCACACTTCCACATGGCATCCCAGTCGAGTTTGCGGCGTGCCTGGCCCATCTTGTCGTCCATGTCGCGGGCGTGCGGCACCTTCTTGGCGATATCAGCGGCGTGCGCGGCAATCTTAGTGGCCATGAGGCCGTCGAGCACATCCTGGGCGTTAGGCAGGCATAGGTGCTCTGCCGGCGTCACGTAGCACAGGAAGTCGGCGCCGGAACTGGCGGAGATGGCGCCGCCGATGGCGGCGGTGATGTGGTCGTAACCCACGCCGATATCGGTCACCAGCGGCCCCAGCACATAGAACGGGGCGTTGTGGCACAGGCGCTTCTGCAGCTTCATGTTGGCGGCAATCTCGTCGAGCGCCATGTGGCCCGGTCCCTCGACCATAACCTGGACGCCGGCTGCCCAGGCGCGCTTGCACAGCTTGCCCAGCTCGATCATCTCGGCGGTCTCGGTGGCATCGTTGGAGTCGTAGAGGCAGCCCGGACGGCAGGAGTCGCCGAGCGAAATCGTCACGTCGTACTCGTGGCAAATCTCGAGCAGCTCGTCAAAATACTCGTAGAAGGGGTTTTCATTACCGGTGACCTCCATCCAGCCAAACAGCAGCGAACCGCCGCGACTGACGATGTTCATCAGGCGGCCGGTTTCCTTAAAGGTCTTGGTGACTGACTTGTTGATACCGCAGTGGATGGTCATAAAGTCCACGCCATCCTCGGCGTGCGCGCGCACGACCTCGAACAGGTCGTCCTTGGTCAGCTTGACCAGCGGCTTTTCCATGTAGCCGATGGCGTCGTACATGGGGACGGTGCCCACCATGAGCGGCGTCTCGTCGATGAGCTGCTGGCGGAACTGGCGCGTCTTGCCCGAGTTGGAGAGGTCCATGATGGCGTCGGCGCCAAAGTCCTCGGCGATCTTGACCTTCTTCCACTCCTCGGCGGCATCGGCCTTGTCGCCCGAGATGCCCAGGTTGACGTTGACCTTGGTGGACAGGCCCTCGCCGACACCAAAGGCGCGCATGCCCTTTTTGATATGAACGATGTTGGCGGGAATGGCGATGCGGCCGTCGGCCACGCGCTCGCGGATGTACTCGGGGTCGCGATGCTCGCGCTCGGCAACCTCCTTCATCTGCGGTGTGATCTGCCCGGCGCGGGCGAAGTCGATTTGCGTGACGAGCTTGGGCTCGGTCTGTGTGCTCATTGGCACGGCTCCCTTCGTTGGCATTACCCATATCAGGTTTGCGGGTCAGGGCGGGCGCGCCCAGTCTCAGCCTGCCGTCTTGTCCTGCAAGCTCCCCGTTGTGTCATGGGCTCAAGTATAGCCTGAATGGGTACGATTGGGCCAACGAGCGTGCCTGTGGGGAGGCGAACATGGAAGACAAGCATCTATATCGAGAGACGCAATGGGATGTATCGGCCGAGGAAAGCCGTGCACACCATGGCCTTGTCGCGATTGGTTTTGCCGTGCTTGCCGTGCTGGTGATTGCCTTTTGTATCTGGACGTTTGGCGGTCGCGGCGGCGCTGCCTGGGAGTTTGAGGCCGACGATGCCCTGCCGATCATGACGGTGAAGGTCGCTGGTGGTTACACGGTGGCCGCGCCGGGCGACTATTGGTATCCGCGCGACGAGTTTGTGCAGCTGCAGCTGAGCGGTGGCTCTATTCCTGGTGAAGAGATCGAGCGCGTGACCTTCGATGCGTCGCTTAAGACGCTGTCGGTCGAGCTCAAAGATCAAGGGGATGTGCCCACGACGATGGATATCGCGCTGACGGAATGGCGCCTGGAGCCCCCGTCGGGTGTTGCGGTGTCTGAGGTGGAGCATGTCAAGATTACCTATCAGGACGGCTCGACAAACGAAGTTGCCAAAGCCGACGGCTTGGCGGAATAGACGCCGTGCCTAGGCAGCACATTCAAAAGCAGCGGTGGTCCTACAAGGTCTGTTCATTCAGGAAGACCAAAGTGTTTTTATTTGAAAGCTCGGGAAAGTGACGATAACCAACGTCAAACGCGGTGAGCCCGCTTACATCCTCGAGCTTGTTTTCTGCCATCCAGCGCACCATGGAACCACGTGCCTTTTTGCTGGCGGTCGAGCGCTGGATGGGCTTGCCGTTGCGGATGCCTTCGCCAAAGAGGCACGTGACGACCGTGGCGTCGCCCGCGAGATGGGGCAGAACGGCTTTGGCGTACTCTACGCTGGCGAGGTTGACGATCGTGGTGTTTGAGCCTGCCGGGGCGATAGCCCGCGCGAGCTTGTCGCTCCAAAACGCGTAGAGGTCTGGGGCATCGTCAACGGCGAGCTTCGCGCCCATCTCCAGCCGATACGGTTCAACGGCATGAAAGGGACGCACGCATCCGTAGAGTCCCGAGAGAATCCAGAGATGGTTTTGCAGCCAGTCGAGCTGCGCGGAATCCATCACTTCGGGCGCCATGCTCTGGTATTGAATGCCGTGATAGGACATGACGGCAGGGGAGAGGTGACGGGCGAGTGCGGGATTGTCGAGATCGCCGTTTTTCAGGATGGGCCCAAACTCATGCAGGGTGTTGAGGCAAGGCCCCAGCAGTTTGTCACTCACGTTCCATAGTGCCTGCAGGCCGCCGGTGCCTTCATTCCGCTCGATATCTAGCAGTGCGCGGTGGAGACGAGCCGTCTCGTGCGCAAAAGGTGGAATGCCCAGGACTTCAAAAGCATCTTGGGCCGCGCGCATTTGCTTGGCGGGCGAAATGATGACCTGCAGCATGGACTCTCCTCTGCCAAAAAAGAAGTTGCGGTGGAATACGGTCTGTTTTGGCCGTTTATGGGCCAGTTTAGTCCGTATTTCACCGCAACTGATGAAGGGTTGGTTAGGCGCGCTCGAGGAAGGCCTTGTAGCCGCGGTAGGCCTCGTAGATATCGGCCTTGCTGGCGACCTCCCACAGGGCGTGCATGGACAGGACGGCAACACCGGAGTCGATGACGTTCATGCCGTACTTGGCCATGATGTAGGCGATGGTGCCACCGCCACCCGCGTTGACGCGGCCGAGCTCGCAGGTCTGGAAGTCAACGCCCGCCTCGTCCATGATGTCGCGGATGAGGGCCACGTACTCGGCGTCGGCGTCGTTAGAGCCGCTCTTGCCGCGGCTACCCGTGTACTTGTTAAAGCACAGGCCACGACCCATAAAGGCTGCGTTCTTGGTCTCGAACTTGCCGGCGTAGCCCGGGTCGAAGCCGGCGGACACGTCAGAGGAGAGCATGCGGCTGTGGGCGAGTGCACGGCGCAGGGCCAGCGGGCTATCCTCGCCGGCGAGCGTCATGATCTCGGCGACGGTGTTCTCGAAGAAGCGGCTCGTCATGCCGGTGGCACCTACGGAACCGATCTCCTCCTTGTCGACGATGAGCGTGATGCTCGTGCGCTCCACGTTGGCGACGTTGATCTGGGCGAGCATGGACGGATAGGCGCAGACACGGTCGTCGTGGCCATAGCCCAGAATCATGGAGCGGTCGAGGCCCATGTCGCGGGCCGGGCCGGCGGGCACGACCTCGATTTCGGCGGAGAGGAAGTCCTCCTCCTCGACGTCATACTGCTCCTTGAGGATGTCCAGGAACATCTGCTTGACGGGCTCCTTGGGAGCGTCTTTGTCGTCCTCATCGAACTTGACGGGACGGCCGCCCACGATCACGTCGAGGATCTCGGCGTCGACGGCGTCCTTGGCGGGCTTGGCCATCTGCTCGCTCGAGAGGTGGATCAGCAGGTCGGAGATGGTAAAGACCGGGTCGTCGGCCTTGTCACCGATGTTGATGTCGACGGTGGTGCCGTCCTTTTTGCAGATGACGCCTACGAGTGCGAGCGGGGAAGCGACCCAGTGGTAGCTCTTGACGCCGCCATAGTAGTGCGTGTCGAGATAAGCCATGTCGCCGGCCTCGAAGGTGGGGTTCTGCTTAAGGTCCAGGCGCGGCGAGTCCACGTGGGCGCCCAGGATGTTAAAGCCCTGCTCGAGCGGGGCGGTGCCCAGGTTGACGAGCATGAGGTCCTTGCCGTGATTGGCGGCGTACACCTTGTCGCCGGCCTTGAGCGCGCGGCCCTCGGCGATCACGGTCTCCAGATTGACGTAGCCCGCCTCCTCGGCCATCTTGATACCGGTCTTGACGCACAGGCGCTCGGTCTTGTTCTCACTCAAAAACTGCTTATAGCCGCGGCAAAGCTCCTCGAGCTCCTCGATCTGCTGTGGCGTGTACTTTTTCCATGCGCAGGGACGCTCCATGACGCAGGCTCCTTTCGGATCGATCGTGCTGGTTGATGTACCGTGAGCCATCGTATCACGCACGGGCCCGCGGCGGCAGGGAAGCCTGATGTGCGGTGGCCGCGGGGCGGGGAGCGTGTAAACTGGTGTGAGCAAACCGTGCCCAGCCCAAAGCGAGGTATTCAATATGTCTGACAAGCGCCGTACCTTTGCCGTCATCGACGGCAACTCGCTCATGCATCGTGCCTTCCACGCCGTGCCGCCCACCATGAACGCGCCGGACGGTCGTCCCACCAACGCAATCTTTGGCTTTTTGAATATGTTCCTCAAGATGATTGACGCCTTTAATCCCGACGGCGTTGTTGTGGCGTTTGACAAGGGCAAGCCGCGTGTGCGCATGGAGATGCTGCCGCAGTACAAGGCTCAGCGTCCGCCCATGGACCCCGATCTGCACGCACAGTTTCCCATGATTAAGGAGCTGCTCGCCGCGCTCAACGTGCCGATTTTGCAGTCCGAGGGCTGGGAAGGCGATGACATCCTGGGCACTATGGCGCGCCTGGGCGAGCAGGCCGGCTGTGACATGCTGCTGGTGACCGGTGATCGCGATATGTATCAGCTCGTGACCGAGCACGTCAACGTGGTCTCGACCCGCAAGGGCCTGTCCGACGTGGCGATCATGACGCCCGAGAGCGTGGACGATCTGTATCACGGCATCACGCCGGCGCTCGTGCCCGACTTTTATGGTCTGAAGGGCGACACGTCCGACAACATCCCCGGCGTGCCGGGCATCGGCCCCAAAAAGGCGAGCGCGCTCATTGCGCAGTACGGTAGCCTGGACGAGGTCATCGCACACGCCGACGAGGTCAAGGGTAAGATGGGCGAGAACCTGCGTGCGCACATCGACGATGCCCTGTTGAGCCGCAAAGTCGCAACCATTCGCACCGATGCGCCCGTTGAGCTCGATTTTGAGGCGACGTCCTTCCCGGCGTTTTCTGCCGATGAGGTTTCCGCGGCGCTGGGTACGCTTGGTATCACCGCCATGCAGAACCGTTTCTTGGCGCTGATTGGCGGCGAGAGCGGGGCTGCTGCTGCCTCCAGTGTGTTTGAGATACCTGCGATGGTTCGCGCAGCCGCCGGCGATGCTGACGCGCTTGGTGCCGTTGCGGCTGAGGTCTCCCGCGCGATTGATGCCGGCGAGTGGGTCGCCACCGTGGTGGACGACGACAAGGAAGAGGGCGCGCTCTTTGGACTGACACGCACGCTATGGTTGGCGACGTCCAAGGGCCTGTTTGCGCTCGAGGAGGGCGACAGCGGTGCGGTGGCCGAGGTTGAGGGCTTCAACTTCGTCCACGGCGTGATTGCCGGCGTGCTCGCGCGTCTGTTTATGGAGGGCCGTGTGGCGAGCCCGGATATGAAGACGCTGTTGCATGAGCTTTCGCCCATCGACTCTTCCGAGCCCGAGCTCATGGACCCGCTGTCCGCTGATTCCACGCGCATCTTCGATACCGTGGTTGCCGCCTATCTGCTGGATTCCGATCGCTCCGAGTTCGATGAGGCGTATCTGACTGATACCTATCTGCAGATGTCGCTGCCTGCGGCGCGCGGCGCAGAGGGTGCTGATGAGGACGCTCCTGCGCCCGCCGCTCGCACGGCGGCCTTGACGCTGGCACTGGTCGCACCGCTGCGCGAGTGCATGGCCCGCGAGAACGCCGCCAACGTGTTCGATGGCATCGAGATGCCGCTTGTACCGGTGCTTGCCAAGATGGAGCGCGCGGGCATGCTCGTGGACCCCGACCGCCTGCATAGTCTGTCCGAGGGCCTGGCGACTCAGATTGCCGGGGTCGAGCGCAGCATTCGCGACCTGGCTGGCGACGAGACCTTTAACATCGGCAGCCCCATGCAGCTCTCGCACGTGCTGTTTGATGTTATGGGGCTTCCGACCAAGGGCCTCAAAAAGACTAAGCGCGGCTATTATTCGACCAACGCCAAGGTGTTGAGCGATCTTGCCCGCGATCACGAGATCGTGCGCCTGATTTTGGACTGGCGTGAGAAGTCCAAGATTAAGTCGACCTATCTGGACACGCTAGGTCCGCTGCGTCGTGGCGACGGTCGTGTGCACACCACGTACAACCAGACCATCACCGCGACGGGGCGTCTGTCTTCGAGCGACCCGAACCTGCAGAATATCCCGACTCGCTCGGAGCTGGGGCGTACCGTCAAGACGGCGTTTTCGGCAGGCGAGGGAAGCGTCTTTTTGGCGGTGGACTACTCGCAGATCGAGCTGCGCCTGCTCGCGCATCTTTCGGGTGATGAACATCTGGTACGTGCCTTTAATGAGGGTGAGGACTTCCATGCCGAGACGGCCGCGCGTGTATTTGGCGTGCCGGTGTCCGAGGTGACACCCGACCTGCGCAGCCGCGCCAAGGCCGTGAACTTTGGTATCGTGTACGGCCAGCAGGCCTACGGCCTGTCGCAGTCGCTGCATATCTCGATGGCCGAGGCGCGCGATATGATCGATCGCTACTACGAGGCCTACCCGGGCGTGCGCACGTTCCTCGACAATGTGGTGGCGCGCGCCAAGCAGACGGGCTATGCCGAGACCATGTATGGCCGCAGACGCCATATTCCCGAGCTCAAGGCCAAAAATCCGCAGCTTCGCGGCTTTGGCGAGCGCACGGCCATGAACCACCCCATGCAGGGCACCGCAGCAGACATCATCAAGATCGCCATGGCCCGCGTAAGCCGCCGCCTGGAAGAAGAGGGCTTTGCCGCCCACATGATTCTGCAGGTACACGACGAACTAGACTTTGAGTGCCCCGTCGACGAAGTCGAGCGCCTCACCGCCATGGTCCGCGACGTCATGGAGCACGTCGTAAACCTACGCGTACCCTTAATCGCCGAAGCCAGCACCGGCATAACCTGGGCCGATGCCAAATAAAGAAGCACCAACAAACCCAAAGTAACCAAACAAGAAGGGAGCCCCTCATCAGCAAGGAGCTCCCTTCATCCAATTAAATTCAGCCAAAGTATCTAGGCGCCAAGACGCCATCCAGGCGGCAAGCAAGTCAACGTAGCCATGCCCGGGGCCGACCGTTTGATTTTTGTAGATTCCGCACGAGCCGAAGAGCACTTAATGTGCTCTTCGAGCGAGCCCAGGACCTGACCGAGCAAAAATCAAACGGTCGGCCCCGGGCATGGCGGCGAGTTTAACGAGCCGCCAGGATGGCGTCGATGAGCGTCAGTACGCCCCCGTCGTTGTTGCTCGGAATGCGCCATTTGGCATGCGCGTTCATATGCTCCTCGGCATTGTCCACGATAAAGCTGTGGCCGACGCGCTCCAGCATGGGAATATCGTTGTAGGTATCGCCCGCGGCGGCGGCGTCGGCGATATCGATGCCCAGGTGCTCGCACAGGTGCGCGACGCCGGCTCCCTTGTCGACGCCCAGGTTCATAAAGTCGATCCACTCGCGGCCCGCATTGGTGACGTAGAGCTGATCCGAGAACGCGGGGCTATAGGTCTCGCGGAATGCGGGCTCGGCGTCGTAGCCGGGGAAGAAGACCGAAATCTTATTGGACTCGAAATCGATGCCCTCAAAGCTATCGACGTAGTTGATCGTGTTGTAGTACACGCTGATCTCGTCGTGGTACTGATGGTCACGGGCGAGCACATAGAACTCGTCGTAGCAGCATAGGACGGGAACGGCGCGCGGGTCCTCCGAGGCACGAGCGAGCACCTGCTGATACAGCGCCACATCGATGTTGCTCTTATAGATATAGCCGCCGCGATAGATGACGCAGGCTCCGTTGTCGGGACAAAAAGCAAGGCGGTTCTTAATGCCCTCGAACATTTCCTCGAGTTTGGGGGCAGGGCGTCCGCTGGCGGGGCAGAACACGATGCCAGCCTCGGCGAGCTTGTCCAGGCGCTCATCAAGACCCTGCGGCAACACACGCTCGTCGGTGAGCAGCGTCTTGTCCATATCGACGGCGAGAATCTTAATGTTTCCGATATTGGTGTCCGATTCGTAAGTTTGCATAAAAGCGCGCCTTTCGTTTCGAAATTGTTTCAGACGTTATAACCATCAACCAGTAACCGAGCGTATTGTCGCAGGAACGGGGCGTATTTGCACTGCAATTCACAAACTAATGAAAAAACTTTTCAGAAATTTGAATTTGTCGCTTGTGCTGCTGGCACTTTAGCGTAATATAGCGACCATCGAAAACGGAGACGGAAATACAACCGTTTACCGAAGAATAGGTACCGTTTGCGATATTAGAATTGCGCCCGGCGATAGGTGAAAGGAGAGGCAGATGCAGTTCGTAAAGATCATCACCACTGCAGACAATGCCATCCGACGCCAGCGCGCAATTTCCCGACGACGATAACAATCGTCTCTGTTCGTATGGGGTGAAATGCCCCAACAGAGTCATTTTGAGGTCGTTGGGTTTTAGCACGACATAGACGCATGTTTCTAGGGCATGTTGTGCTGCTTTTTGCTATTTAACCTGATATTGCACGGTTTTTGACCTCGAAATGACTTGCACCTGACCAATGTTCTAACTAGCTACCAAGGGCGAAAGGAAACAGCCATGAGCAAGGAAAAAGTCGTTCTCGCATATTCCGGTGGTCTTGATACATCCGTATGTGTCAAGTGGCTTCAGGACGAGAAGAATCTCGATGTCGTTTGTGTCTGCGGCAATGTGGGCCAGGAGGAGACCGGCCTGGATGCCAAGAAGCAGAAGGCCCTCGACCTGGGCGTTCTGGATTGCCAGGTGCTCGATCTGCGCGACGAGTTCTCCGATGAGTTCCTGACTAAGGCCATCGCCGCAAACTCCATGTATGAGAACAAGTATCCGCTGCTCTCCGCTCTTTCCCGTCCGCTGCTTGCCAAGAAGCTTGTCGAGGTCGCTCACGAGTTTGGCGCGACCTACGTCGCTCACGGCTGCACCGGCAAGGGTAACGACCAGGTTCGTTTTGAGGCTGCCGTCAAGGCCCTCGACCCCGAGCTTAAGGTTATCGCCCCGGTTCGCGAGTGGGATCTGAAGTGCCGTCCCGACGAGGTCGCCTATGCTCACGCCCACAACGTGCCGGTTCCCGAGGGTGCCAACGACAACCCCTATTCCATCGACGACAACCTGTGGGGTCGTGCCATTGAGTGTGGCCACCTGGAGGATCCCTGGAACGAGCCGCTCGACGACGCCTGGGTTATGACCAAGAATCCCGAGGACACGCCCGACACCCCGACGTATACCGAGATCGAGTTTGAGGCCGGCAAGCCCGTCGCCGTCGACGGCAAGAAGATGAAGCTCTCCGAGATCGTCATCGCCCTCAACAAGATCTCCGGCGACAACGGCTTTGGTCGCCTGGACCTGGTCGAGGATCGTCTGGTGGGCCTCAAGAGCCGCGAGTGCTATGAGGTTCCCGGCGCCCTGACGCTCATCACCGCCCACAAGGCACTCGAGGATATCTGCGTCGAGGGCGACCTGCTCAAGACCAAGATTAAGCTCGAGCAGGATTGGGCGACCGCCGTGTACAACGGCCAGTGGTACAGCCCGCTCAAAAACGCGCTCGACGCCTTTATGGCCGACACCCAGAAGTTCGTGACCGGTACCGTCCGTCTGAAGTTCTTTAAGGGCAACTGCCATGTCGTCGGCCGCAAGAGCCCCTTCAGCCTCTACGACTACGGTCTGGCTACCTACGACCGCGACACCACGTTTGACGAGAAGGCCAGCGCCGGCTTTATCGAGATCGATACGCTGTCGCTCAAGACGTGGGCAAAGGTCCAGGGTCCCAGCTCTGCTGCCGCTCAGGCCTAAGGCTTTTCCTTCCCTTGGTATCCGCGCGGCCCATCCGCGTGATACAAAACGGGCGCACGGGGTCCCTACCTTTCGTTATGCTTGCTGACACTTCTTAACATCGGTGGCCCCTACGTTCCGCCCGCATATATGACGCCGCGTCTGCGGCTGAGTCCGAGCCCCGCCGGGGTTGTCCGGCGGGGCTCTTTCTATCAATTTGTCGGCTCTGTGCCTATATATATCTGAGGAGTACCTACTATGTTTGACGCCATTGCACACGCTTTGCTTTCTCTTGCCCCCGAGTTCGACACCGCCAAGGTGGAGGAGGTCCCCATGAGCCTGAAGGCTTGGATTGACGGTTCGCGGGGCAACATTCGGAGGGAGTCCATGGGCGCCAAGTGCATGGTGCGTCACTTCTTCGCTGTTTAGCTTGTCAGCCTCGCGTGCGGCGGGGGATGTGCAAAACTAGCAGTTGATAAATCGTTTTAACGGCGCTAAACGCAGCTCGCGGACATCGGCGCATTGGTATTTGATGAAAGGGGACGGTCCCATGGCTCTTTGGGGTGGTCGTTTTGAGGCGGGAGTGGCCGAGGTCACGCAGGAGTTCGGTGCGTCGCTGCCGGTCGACAAGCATCTCTATAAGCAAGATATTGCCGGCTCCAAGGCGCACGCCAAGATGCTCGCCGCTCAGGGCATCATTAGTGCCGAGGACGAGCAGGCGATTGCCGAGGGCCTGACTGGAATCGAACAGGATATCGATGCCGGCAACTTCACCTTCGATATCAACGACGAGGACATTCATATGTCCATCGAGAGCGAGCTGACGCGTCGCATCGGCGAGGCAGGCAAGCGTCTGCACACCGGCCGTTCGCGCAACGACCAGGTGGCAACCGACACGCGCTTGGGCGTCAAGGCGCTGGCCAAGGAGCTCATGGAAGCCAATCTTGAGTTGCGCCATGTGCTGGTGGATGCGGCAAAGAAGTACGACAAGGTGATTCTGCCGGGTTACACGCACATGCAGCATGCTCAGCCCGTGCTGCTGTCACATCATCTGCTGGCATATTCCTGGATGTTTGCGCGCGACTTTACACGCCTGAAGGCCGCCTTTGATGCCGCCGACAACTGCCCGCTGGGTGCTGCCGCGCTTGCCGGTACGAGCTATCCGCTCGATCGCCAGATGACGGCTGCCGAACTTGGCTTTTCGGGTGTGATTCCCAACTCGCTCGATGCGGTCTCCGACCGTGATTTCCTGCTCGATCTGCATTACGCTGGCTCCGTCATGGCCATGCACCTGTCGCGTCTTTCCGAGGAGATCGTGCTGTGGTCGAGCTCCGAATTTGGCTTTATCACGCTTTCCGACTCGTATTCCACCGGCTCGTCCATCATGCCGCAGAAGAAGAACCCCGACTTTGCCGAGCTTATTCGCGGCAAGAGCGGTCGCGTGTACGGCAACCTGGTCCAGCTGCTGGTGACCATGAAGGGTCTGCCGTTGGCCTATAACAAGGACCTGCAGGAGGACAAGGAGGGCGCGCTCGATACCGCCCACACGCTCATGCAGTGCCTGTCGGTTATGGCCGGTATGATTTCGACTTGGACCGTCAACGAGGGCGCCATGGCACGCGAGTGCGGCGTGGGTCACCTTGCCGCCACCGACGTTGCCGATTACCTGGCCAAGCGCGGCTTGCCATTCCGCGAGGCGCATGCCGTGGTGGGCCATCTGGTCCTGATGTGTGAGAAGCGCGGCTGCAATCTTGAGGATCTGCCGTTTGAGGTGTTCCAGGAGGCAAGCCCGCTCTTTGAGCGCGATATTACCGAGGCGCTCGACATCCCGTCGATTGTCGCTGCGCGCACGACCGAGGGCGGTACCGCGCCTGCCGCCGTTGCCGTACAGTTGGGGCGCGCCGAGGCACAGCTTGCGGCCGATGAGGGTGTGTTTGGCTCGTTGACCAAGGTCGTCGAGATGGGTCACGGAGCTAATTAGCTTATTGGATGCGTCTGTCTGGTGCGTTCATCATATCTTGCCTTTACGGGTGCCCTCTACGGTGGGCGCCCGTTTTGTTATAGAGAAGGAAGGAGCTTGTCGAGAACTTTTGTAGGACATTTGCGCAGGTTGTGAAGGGGGTGCGTTCACGGGCGGCAATCGACCGTCCGTTCTGTTCGGTGCAGTTGGAAGTGGGGCGGATGGTACTCTAGTCGGGCTTCGGAACAGAAGTGACACATATGGAGCGCTTCAATAAATAATAACGCTTCAATAAACGGCTTTTTGTTTAACTGCAGCTAGAACTCTGTTACGATGCAGTCCAGGCGGGTGCCGGAATGGGACTTGGGCACGCGCGAACCTACTTGAAAGGCTACCTTATGGCTATCGAGAAGACCTTCATCATGATTAAGCCCGACGCCGTGCGCGATCGCAAGATCGGCGAGATCGTTGCTCGCATTGAGCGCAGCGGCCTTGTTATCGAGCGTATGGAGATGACCACGCTTGAGCGCGCCACCGTTGAGGAGCACTATGCTCACCTCAACGACAAGCCCTTCTTTGGCGGTCTGTGCGATTTCATGACGAGCGGTCCGGTCGTCAAGATGGTCGTTTCCGGTCCTTCTGCCGTTGCTAAGATGCGCACCCTCATGGGCGCCACCAACCCGCTTGATGCCGCTCCTGGTACCATTCGCGGCGACTTTGCCGTCGATGTCAACGCCAACGTGATCCATGGCTCCGACTGCCTGGAGAACGCCGAGATCGAGATCAAGCGTTTCTTTGGCTAAACCAGCTTTGACTCCTTAAAGCTGTTAGCGTGTGGCTTGAGCGCCGCGGAACTCCATCCGCGGCGCTCTTTTTATTCCAGTAGATTTTGGTAAACGCCTACAAATCTACTAAAGAGCCCCCGTCCGGATGTTTCTTCCGGACGGGGGCTGGCGTTAGCGAATGGCTTTGTGAATCTTTAGGCTTCGTCGACGATCTTAAGGCCGCGGGTCTGGTCGATCTCGTTGAGGAGATTGACGCGACGCTCGTGGCGGCCACCCTCAAACTCGGCGTCGAGCCACTCGTCGACAATCATCTTGGCGAGCTCGGAGCCCACGACGCGGGCACCAAAGGCGAGCACATTGGTGTTGTTGTGCATGCGCGAGAGCTTGGCGCTGAAGGGCTCGGAGCACACGACGGCGCGAACGCCCTCGACCTTGTTGGCGGCCAGGCTGATGCCGACGCCGGTACCGCAGATCAGGATGCCCAGATCGACGTCACCGTTGGCAACTGCCTTGCCCACCTTGTAGCCGGCGATGGGGTAATCAAAGCTCTCGGAGGTGTCGGTTCCAAAGTTCACGACCTCACAGCCGCGCTCCTTCAGGTGCTCGGAAATGATGTTCTTGAGCTCGACGGCGGCGTGGTCGTTACCGATACCAATCTTCATGAGTGGTTCCTCTCTGGTCCGTGCGGCGGAATTGCTAAAGGTTTTACCGCGTTCGACTGCATGATAGCGCGACTTTTGCGTAAACACTCGGGCGTTTTTTTGGTCAAACGCTTTAGCATGCAACAAGACCGGCTTCTCATGAATGAATGCCGTCAGATTGCGCTTGAACGCCGTCCGTCGGAACCATGGTTGCGGTTTTTGATGCATTGTTATCAAATAAAAGAGCTAACTATTATCGAGAGCCCAGTTCGTTATGTAAGCAGGAGATACCTATGCCTACCGATTCCATCCGCGATGCCGCTTTTTGCGATGTCTTGAACCGCGAGCTTGTCTGTGCGCTCGGCTGCACCGAGCCTATTGCCGTTGCCTATGCAGCGGCGCTGGCGAGCCAGACGCTCGGTTGCGAACCCGATCATATGGACGTTGCCTGCTCGGGCAACATCATCAAGAACGTTAAGAGCGTGACCGTGCCCAATTCGGGCGGTATGCACGGTATTGAAGCAGCGGCCGTGCTGGGTGCCGTGGGCGGTGACGCCAAGAGCGCGCTCGAGGTGCTCGAGAGCGTTAACGACGAAGATCGTGCTCGCGTGGCTGAGCTCCTCGCCGATGCCGGTTACTGCGATGTGTCGCTTGTCGAAGGTGTGCCCAACCTCTACATCAAGGTGACTGCCACAGCCGGGGGCCATACCGCGGTCGTCGAGATTACCGACCACCACACCAATGTCACGTGCCATACGCTCGACGGTATTCCGGTGTGCGGCAAGTCGGCGGGTGAGTGCGCCGCCTGCGCCGAGCGCGTCGTGGCCGAGCGGGCGGCGGATAAGGCCGACACGCCCATGTCGATTGAGTCCATCATCGACTTTATCGAGGATGGCGACATCGAGGGCGCCCGCGCTGCCGTTGAGCGCCAGATTGAGCTGAACGGCACGATCAGCGACGAGGGTCTGGCGCACGCTTGGGGTGCCGAGGTTGGCCGCACGCTGCTGGGCGCTCGTGCCGATGACGTCGCCTGCCGTGCCCGCGCCCGCGCAGCCGCCGGGTCCGACGCCCGCATGAACGGCTGCGCGCTTCCGGTTGCCATTGTGTGCGGCTCGGGCAACCAGGGCATTACCTGTGCCTTGCCCGTTATGGAATATGCCGAGTACCTGCGCTGCGACCACGAGCGCCTAGTGCGCGCCGTGATGCTGTCCGATCTTATCGCCGTGCATATCAAAAGTTATATTGGTGCGCTCTCGGCGTTTTGCGGTGCTATTTGCGCCGCGTGCGGTGCCGGTGCCGCGATTACCTGGCTGTGCGGTGGCACGCGCGAGCAGATTGGCGCGACAGTCTCGAACACGCTCGGCAACGTGGGCGGCATCGTGTGCGATGGCGCCAAGGCAAGCTGCGCCGCCAAGATTTCCGCTGCCGTTGATGCTGCGATTCTGGGTCATGATATGGCTATGCAGGGCCGCGGCTTCCGCGCCGGCGAGGGCCTGATCCAGGATACCGTCGAGCAGACAATCGCCAGCATGGGCTACGTGGGTCGCGTGGGCATGAAGGATACCGACGTCGAGATCCTCAACATCATGATCGGCAAGACTCGTATCTGTTAGTTACGCGGTTTTACCAAACCGCGTAACCAGCCGACGCTGCAAACGCCCCTAAGCGGCAATCTGCCTTTCAATCGTCGGGCATGGCCAGAAGGCCTATGCCCTCCTCTTTCAAGGCACATTGCTCGCTTAGGGGCGTTTTCGCTGACTTATGCTCAACCTGCGGCGTTATTTTGTTTGGAGCGAGGGGTCCTATGACAGTTCGTCGGCTATTTGGTGCTCGTAGAAGGCTTCTACTACGGCGTTGAAGTCGCGGGCGAAGTCTTCCATGGTGCCGTGCCAGGTGGCTCGGCTTGGTTTGCCTTGGCCCACATAGGCGGTTTGGATACCGCAGGCGGGGCTGGGGAAGTCGCGCCTGGGGTCGTTGCCCACCATGAGGACCTCATGCGGCTCGAGTCCCATCACCTGAAGCTGCTCGAGATAGTAGGTGGCATCGGGCTTGCAGCGGGTGGTGTTTCCCATGTGCGTCACGAGCTCAAAGGGGACGTCGGCCAGGTCGCCCCAACCCATGCGGCACTCGATGGCCCCTTGCGGAAAGCTGGGATTGGTAAAGAGCGCGCAACGTAGTCCCGCATCCTTTACGGCCTGGAGCGCGGCGTGTGCGCCGGGCATGGCGTGGGCGTTGATGACATCGTCGTTCTTGTACGGAAGAACTTCGCGGTCGTAGTAGGTAAACGCCTCGTAGATGAGTGGGTCCGAGAGGCAGATGCCGCACCGGCGCTCAACCTCTTCTTGGTAAAACTCAAGATTGGTGCGATTATCCGTGCCGCTACGGCGGTTGGCGTTGAGGTCGACCAAGATGGTGCCGAGGCGTGCCATCGTGCCACCGCGGCTGCGTCGCCCGATGTCCGCGAGCATCGACGAGACATCCTTAAAATACCGAAGGATGAACGCGTTGAGGTTGATGCTAAGAAGCGTTTCGTCCATATCGAAAACGACTGCTTTGAGCACGCGGGCACCTTTCTCGAAAAATCGTTCCAGAATCGTTGGCTCCGGATACTTTACCCCAAAGGCGTATGGGCAAACTGCTTATCGTCAAGTTGTGGAGACAGCTGTCCATAAGATTACGAAAAAGTCTACACACGAGTAAAAAAACGCAGTTCACGCTTGAAATCGAACTCATTTCCCCGTAACCTATACGAACGTGATTGCATAAGCGTCACATTAGTATCTGTCGGCTCCCGAGTGTTCCTAAACGTTGTGTGCTTGTCGCACCCTTCTGTAGGTCCTAGCAATCGGGGCCCCGTAGTTCGAAAGGGGTCCACCTTTGAGTGAGATTCAGAACTCGTCCATTTTCTCTCTTGACGATGTCAATGAGGAGGAGATGAACAACCTCATCGACGGTACGATTACCGACTTTGATGAGGGCGATCTCGTTAACGGCACTGTCGTTAAGATCGAGCATGACGAGGTGCTCGTTGACATCGGATTCAAGTCCGAGGGCGTTATCCCGGTCCGCGAGCTGTCCATCCGCAAGGACGCTAACCCTGCAGACATCGTTGCACTCGGTGATCCCATCGAGGCCCTGGTTCTCCAGAAGGAGGACAAGGACGGTCGTCTTGTCCTGTCCAAGAAGCGTGCCGAGTACGAGCGTGCTTGGAACCGCATCGAGGAGAAGTTCAACTCCGGCGAGAACGTCGAGGGCGAGGTTATCGAGGTTGTCAAGGGCGGCCTGATCCTCGACATCGGTCTGCGTGGCTTCCTGCCCGCTTCCCTCGTCGACCTCCGTCGCGTCAAGGACCTCACCTCCTACATGGGCACCCGCATCGAGGCCCGCGTCATCGAGATGGACCGCAACCGCAACAACGTCGTCCTCTCCCGTCGCGTCGTGCTCGAGGAGTCCCGTAAGGCCGAGCGCTCCGAGATCCTGTCCAAGCTCAAGTCTGGCATGCGTCTCCAGGGCACCGTTTCCTCTATCGTCGACTTCGGCGCCTTCGTCGACCTCGGCGGTATCGACGGCCTCATCCACATCTCCGAGCTCTCCTGGAACCACGTCAACCATCCTTCCGAGGTTGTCAAGGTCGGCCAGGAGGTCGAGGTCGAGGTTCTCGACGTCGATCTCAACCGCGAGCGCATCTCCCTGGGTCTCAAGCAGACCACCGAGGATCCGTGGCGCGCACTGGTCAAGAAGTACCCCGTCGGCGCTATCGTCGAGGGCACTGTGACCAAGCTTGTCCCGTTCGGCGCTTTCGTCGACCTGGGCGAAGGCATCGAGGGCCTGGTGCACATCTCCGAGATGGCCAACAAGCACGTCGACCAGCCTTCTCAGGTCACCCACGTGGGCGACAAGGTTCAGGTCAAGGTCATGGAGATCGACCTCGACCGTCGTCGCATCTCCCTGTCCATGAAGTCTGCTGCTGAGACTCTGGGCGTCGAGATTGAGGTTACCCCGCTGCCTTCCGAGAAGAAGGACGAGGAGACCGACGCCGAGTAAATCGGTTTGACGATCACTTGTTTTAAGGGATCCGTCCGCAATGGACGGGTCCCTTTTTGCATTTGGCGGTGAGATGTACGATGCTGCCCCGGCTTAATGTTGTCCGGGCTGTCTGTTTGGTATTGGGTTGTCAGTGCATGAAAAAATGCCGACATCCCGCCTCGGGGAGGAGGCGGGAACGCACCGAGTAGACGGAGGGGTACGGAGCGCGGTCGCGTCTCGACTGACGACGTTGCCCATCGACAAGCCTATTGTACTGCATGGCGTGGTTCTTGGTTTATCGTGTCGAACGCTTGCGTTGTGCCATTGCCAATAGCGACGGTGTGCTACACTCTTGCACTGCTGAGTGGGCCAGACGGTCGCGCGATGTGCTGCTTGCAGCACGCGTGAGGAAAGTCCGGGCTCCAGAGGGCGGGATGCCGGCTAACGGCCGGGCGGAGTGATCCGACGGAAAGCGCCGCAGAAAAGAAGACTCCCACCTGCGCCGCAAGGCGTAAAGGGAAAAGCTGAAACGGTGGTGTAAGAGACCACCAGCGTCGTGGCAACACGGCGGCTTGGCAAGCCCCATCCGGAGCAAGCGCGAATAGGAACGCTACGGGCCGGCCCGGTCCGCGTTCGGGTAGCGTGCGTGGAGCTGCACGGTAACGTGCAGACAAGATAAATGACCGTTCACGACAGAACCCGGCTTATAGGCCCACTCAGCAACTATGTTGACGCTGCGAACCCGTCAGCGCGGCAACCTGCCTTTCAAGCCTTCGGGCATGACCCTAAGGTCAATGCCCTCGTCTTTCAAGGCACCTTGCTCGCGCTGACGGGTTCTCGCTTTCGTTGCCGGAATCATCGGCGGTTCCGTTCTTAGCGTCTCGCTGTCTTTGCCTGGTCATTGGCGTTGCCATTCTATTTACCGGGGTTATCGGTACGGGCTTTGCCGTATTATTGAGGCTGTTTGTTGCTGCGCTTTATTCTGTTGAGGGGCTTTGTTGGACAGCTATTTTACTCTGCAATCGAATATTGAGGCTACGGGCGAGTTTGTGGACCGCAAGAGTCGGTTTATTGCCCAGCTGGTCCATATTGAGTCCGAGGACGAGGCGAATGCTTTTATCGAGATGGTTCGCAAACGTCATTACGACGCTCGGCATAATGTTCCCGCGTGGATTTTGGTCGATGGACGCGAGCGCCAGAGCGATGATGGTGAGCCGAGCCGCACGAGCGGCATGCCGACACTCGAGGTGCTGCGCGGTGCGGGTCTCAAAAATGTTTGCTGCGTAGTGACGCGCTATTTTGGTGGCACGCTGTTGGGGCCTGGTGGTTTGGTGCGCGCCTATACCGCGGCGACGCAGGCGGCGGTGGCCGCGGCTCAGGAGGCCGGGCAGATCGTCGAGATGACGAGCGTCGTGCCGGTTGATGTGCATGTGGCCTATCCACAGTATGAGCAGGTGCTTCGCTTGGCCCAGGATTCGGGTGCCAAGGTTTTGGATACCGATTACGCAGATGCCGTGACACTTCACTTGGTGTTTAAGGCGGGGGAGCAGGAGCCGTTTTGCGCCAAGATGCGCGAGCTTATGGCGGGGCGCGAGGAGATCGAGGTCGGCGCTCCCGAATTTGCTGAGTTCTAACGGCGACGGCCGGCGTGCTTTTGGATGAATCTCAAGCGCGCCGGCCGTCGTTTTCTGTTGCTACCGTTTACTCGGCGAGCTGCTTTAGCATATCGCAGGCGATTTCGACGGCATCGTCGATGCAGCCGGGACAGCTGCGGAGCGGACCCTTATCCGATCCGACGCCCTTGAGCGTGCCGCAGACGGTCGTCGTGTTCTTCGTTTTAAAGCGCTTGGCGATTTCGCGCGACAGCTTGTAGGTCTGGCCCTTGGTCTTGGGGTTTTCCATGCCATCGCTCATTACAAAGCCCATGATGGCCACGGCGCCCGAGATGGCGCCGCAGGTTTCGGTCATGCCGCCCATGCCGGCGCCAAAGCCCTCGGTGAGGGTAAAGGCGACCTGAGGGTCGAGTCCGACGGCAGGTGCGAGCGTGCAGGCGACGGCCTGCGCGCAGTTAAAGCCACGGGCGTGGTATTCGGCAGCCTGAGCCTGACAGGCGTTGATGTCGAGCTGGGCCGTATCGATTTGCTTCATCGTTGTCTCCTTGGTCACGGTGTACCCGCCTATGGTACCCGTGACGGTGCGTGTAATCATCGAGAGCTTCATGTATGCCTCATTTTTCTCTGTCGAGCAAATGCCCAAGGCTTGAGATAAATACCCCTGATCGATTTGTCCTATAACCTACCTTGGGGATGGGTTGAGAGGGGTGCAGGGTAGCGGTATCGTGAACCGAATAAAACAAAACCCAAGTAAGGGAGTTGGATATGAGCGAGCAGACCATCGGTACGACGTGTGTTCAGGGCGGTTATCGCCCGGGCGATGCAGAGCCGCGTCAGGTGCCTATCTACCAGTCAACCACGTGGAAGTACGACACGTCCGAGCACATGGGCAAGCTGTTCGACCTTGAGGAGTCGGGCTACTTCTACAGCCGTCTGCAGAACCCCACGTGTGACCTGGTTGCTGCCAAGATTTGCGAGATGGAGGGCGGTACCGCTGCGATGCTCACGAGCTCGGGCATGGCCGCGAACTTCCTTGCGATCTTTAACGTTGCCGGTGCCGGCGATCACGTGGTCGCGAGCTCTGCCATCTACGGCGGTACCTACAACCTACTCGCCCATACCATGGAGCGAATGGGTCTGACCTGCACCTTCGTTGCCCCCGACTGCACCGATGAGGAGCTGGAGGCCGCCTTCCAGCCCAACACCAAGCTCGTCTTTGGCGAGACCATTGCCAACCCCGCCCTCGCCGTGCTCGACATTGAGCGCTTTGCCAGGGCCGCGCATGACCACGGTGTGCCGCTGATGGTCGACAACACCTTCCCGACCCCCGTGATGTGCCGTCCCTTTGAGTGGGGCGCTGACATCGTTACGCACTCCACCACCAAGTACATGGATGGGCATGCTGCCTACCTGGGCGGCGTGATCGTCGATCACGGCCAGTTTGACTGGATGGCTCATGCGGACAAGTTCCCGGGTCTCACCACGCCCGACGAGAGCTACCACGGCGTGACGTATGCCGAGAAGTTCGGTCGCGAGGGTGCCTTCATTACCAAGGCCACCGCGCAGCTCATGCGCGACCTTGGCCCCATGCAGAACCCGCAGGCGGCGTTCTTCCTGAACAGCTCGCTCGAGAGCCTGCATGTGCGCATGCCGCGTCACTGCGAGAACGGCCTGGCCGTTGCCAAGTTCCTGCAGAGTCATCCCAAAGTGCGCTTTGTGAGCTATCCGGGCCTGGAGGGCGATAAGTACTATGACCTGGCTCAGAAGTACATGCCCAACGGTACCTGCGGCGTCGTGAGCTTTGGCTTTAACGGTGGTCGCGCGGCGGCCGAGACCTTTATGAAGAGCCTTAAGCTCGCCCAGATCGCCACGCATGTGGCTGACGCCCGCACCTGCTGCCTACATCCCGCTAACGCCACGCATCGCCAGATGAACGATGAGGAGCTCATCGCCTGTGGCATTTCCGCCGACATGGTGCGCCTGTCGTGCGGTCTCGAGGACACGGCCGACCTGATTGCCGACCTTGAGCAGGCGCTCGAGCAGTGCTAGGCTAGCGTTCGCATAAGTCGCCGATGCTGGCAGAAAGCTCCGGCGACCTTTCGTTCCGATTCCGTAGGCGGGACCCCAATCGCGACTGTTCGCAGGCGATCGGGGTCCCGTTTTTGCGTTGCGCCACTCGAAAGGATGGATATGGAGAAAACTGCAGAGCAGCTGCGCCGCGAGCACATTGCCCTAGAGGGCGACACCCATGGCAAGAACAAATGGGCGATTCTGTTTACCGTGCTCATCATGACGTTTATGGTGTGTCTGGATTCGACCGTCGTGACCGTGGCGCTGCCCGTGATGCAAAAGGAGCTGGGCGTGGGCCTCGATCGCATTCAGCTGGTGAGCTCGGTGTATCTGCTTGCGACATGCGTGGCTATGTTGCCGTTTGGCCGTCTGGGCGACGTGCGTGGCAAGGTGGGCGTATTCCAGCTAGGCGTGATCGTCTTTACGGCCGGCTCGCTGCTTTGTGGCCTTTCGGCCTCGCTTGAAGTTCTTATTCTGGCACGCATTGTGCAGGGCGTCGGTTGCGCGGCGGCCATGGCAAACAACATGGGTATCATCACCGAGTCTTTTCCGGCGCGCGAACGAGGTCGTGCCATGGGTATTCTCGCGACCTTCGTGGCCCTCGGCATGATGTGTGGCCCCGTGCTCGGCGGTATGCTGGTGGCAAGCTTTCCCTGGGAGAGCATCTTCCTCATTAACCTGCCCATTGGCGTCATCTCGTTTATCGTGGGGCTCCACACGCTGCCGCATGTTAAGCCGGAGGCCGGCGAGCGCCCCATGTCCCTGATCGAGGCCGCTCGTCGCTGCTTTGCAAATTCGGCCTTCACCATCAACCTTGCCTGCATGCTCATCGTGTTCGTTGGTATTGGCGCATCCGAGTTTATTCTGCCGTTCTATTTTCAGGACGCCCACGGCTTTGGTTCCGACATTTCCGGACTGCTCTTTTTGGCGCTGCCGATGGTGAATGCCTTTATCGGTCCGCTTTCGGGTACGGTTTCGGACCGTGTTGGCTGCGAGGGCCCCACGGCGGTCGGTCTGGGCGTGTACGTGTGCGGTCTTTTTGCGGTAAGCACGCTCGACGAGCACTCTTCCATCCCCGTGATTGTGTGCTGCGTCGCATTTATGTCGTGCGGCACGTCGATTTTCCAGAGCCCCAACAACTCCCTGTATATGGGCTCGGCTCCGCGCGAGGCGCTCGGTTTTGCGGGCAGCTTGGGCAGTTTGGCGCGCTATGCCGGCATGGCACTCGGTATTACGGTGGCGTCGAATATCCTATATGGGCAGATGAGCGTGGCGATGGGCGAGGCCGTGACCAGTTTTGTTGCAGGTCGTCCGGATGTGTTCCTGTTCGGCTTTCGCTCGGTGTTCTACGTGCTCATGGCTGTGGCCGCTGTGGGCTTTGCGCTCGCCATGGTGCGTTTGGTGAAGATGCGCGCCCGCCATTAGCGTGTTGAGAGACTGTCTTCCACGATTCGCGCCGTCCCAAAAAGACTGGTTTGTGGTGCGATGCGGCTTGTGGGGCGGGCGGGGGTCGGTCCGTGGTAGACTATCGAACAACGTTTATTAATCGCGCGGTATCGTTGCCGCGAGAAGGGGTTGCGCCATGCAGGAGCTTGAGGATCGTATTCGCCATGACGGCATCGTGAAGGCCGGTAACGTCCTTAAGGTTGATGCCTTCCTCAACCACCAATGCGACGTTGAGCTGTTCGACCACATGGGCGCCGAGTGGGCCCGTCTGTTCGAGGGTGCCGAGATCAACAAGATCCTGACGATCGAGGCTTCGGGCATTGGCATGGCTTGCATCGCAGCTCAGCATTTTGGCGGCGTGCCGGTGGTCTTTGCCAAGAAGGCGCAGTCCATCAACCTCGACGGCGAGCAGTATGCCACGACCATCTACTCCTTTACCAAGCAAAAGGAGTACCCGGTCATCGTTGGCAAGCGCTTCCTGTCCGAGGGCGACAAGGTCCTGATCATCGACGACTTCCTGGCCAACGGCTGCGCGCTCGAGGGCCTTATCAAGATCTGCGAGGCTGCGGGTGCCGAGGTGTCCGGTATTGGCATTGCCGTGGAGAAGGGCTTCCAGGGCGGCGGCGACAAGCTCCGCGAGCGCGGCTTCCGCGTCGAGAGCCTGGCCCGTATCGCCGATATGGACTGCGAGACCGGCGAGATCACCTTCGCCTAGGCGCGCAACACAAGCGATTGGTATGCGATGTGACAAAGGGACCGTCCCTTTGTCACATTTTTTGTATGAGGGGAGGTGTTGATATGGATGAGAACAAGATGGGATGGCGCGAGTATGCGCGCTATGCCGAGATGTCGGCCGAGGAGTTGGCGCGCGATTGCGAGGCGCAGGTGTTTCGCGCGACGGGTCCGGGCGGACAAGGTGTGAACACGACGGACTCGGCGGTGCGCATGAAACATATCCCTTCGGGAATTACCGTGACGGCGCGCGAGAGCCGCAGTCAGTTCCAAAACCGTAGTAGCTGCCTGCGTAAGCTGCGCGCTGAGCTCGAGCGTCGCGGGCGTCCACCGCGCCGACGCGTAAAGACCAAGGTGCCTCAGCGCTCTCGCCAGCGCAGGCTCAATGACAAGCACTTCAACGCGATTAAAAAGGCTAACCGCCGCAAGCCGAGCGGGGAGGAATGATCTTCTCAATAAGTTGCGGTGAAATAGGGACTGTTTTGCGACTTTAGCTGCATAAACAGTCCCTATTTCACCGCAACTTAGGTGGAGCTAGCGGGCCGGGTGCCAGACTTCGAGGACGGCGGGAAGGATGTCCACCTCGATGCGCGAGGCGACGATGGGCTCGCCGTCGGCCTGAATGGGGTAGTCGGGCTCCTCAAAGGTGAGCTCGGCATGGCGGCAGCGGCGCATACGAACCGGCGGCAGCTTGGTATGGTGGCCGTCCTTGGCCGAAAGGAACATGGGCAAGGCAACCGCACGGGGAACGGGGCCGCAGGCGTAACAAACGTCGAGGATGCCATCGCACGGGTCGGCGTCGGGACAGATGCGATAGCCCGAACCATAGGTGGGCCCCAGCTGGATGGCCATGATAATCGCGCGCACACGCTCGGCGGGCGCGCCATCAAAGCTGATGGTCATGGGGTAGTTGCGGTAGCGCAGACCAAACTGCTCCAGACCCGAGAGGGTGTAGAGCGGAGCGCCAGCGAGGCCCGTCTTTTTGCGCAGCTCGGTGGTGCCCAGGCCGATGGCGGCGTCAATACCGACGGAGAGCGTCTGGTCGTAGTACTCAACGGTAGCCTCGCCGCTGCCGCTTGCGGGGTTCCATGAGCGAATCCGCCCGATGTCCTGACGCTGCAGCTCACAGGTGAGCAGCGCGCCAAAATCTTTGCCGGAGAAATCTTCGATACCGAGGGTCTGGGCAAAATCATTGCCGGAGCCCACGGGCAGGACGGCAAGCGCCGGTCGAACCGTCTCTTCTTGCGCCATCAAGCCATTGACGACCTCGTGGATCACACCGTCGCCGCCGAGTGCGATAACCGTGCGGTAGCCCTGGGCCTGTGCGGCAAGCTCCTTGGCGTGCCCCGTGCGTTCGGTCAGCACCAGGTCAAACTGGGATGCGCGCGCGGTCATATCCAAAAAGCGTTGCAGGCGCTCAGCGACCTCGCGCGCCGCGCCCGACTGGGCGGCGGGGTTGGCGATGATGAGCGTGCGACCAAAATCAGTTGCGTGCATGGGGCGACTCCCGGCGTATGACGTGACGGTGCGGTCGCGCTCAGGTCGAATTGCCCCCGATTGTGGCTGCACAGCGAATACTAACGTCTACTCTATCAGGTCGTTGTGGCGCTCGATAGCCTCCGCTACCGTACCGCCCTCATCCACAATAAGCGAACGGCGCTTGGGTGAGATGATGCGCTGGGCGGGGTACACGCCGCGGTGTCCGCCGGTTAGATAGCTGATAAAGGCCACGATGACAAAGAACCCGGCGGCCGTGCCGTGGAACAGGTCGATGGCCATCATGCAGGTGGTGATGGGCACGTTGAGGCCGGCGCAGAACACGCCGAGCATGCCGAGAGCCGCTAGAAAACTGGGGTCGAGCCCGGTAAGGCAACCGATCCAGCCACCGAGTGCCGCACCGATGCCAAACAGGGGCGTGACCTCGCCGCCTTGGAAGCCTGCGCCCAGGGTAAGCGCTGTGACGACCAACTTGATGGCTGCGTCCGCCAGGGTGGTGTTGCCAGCAAATCCGGCGCCGGAAAGCCACGTGGAAAGGCCGGCGTAGCCCCAGGCGTCGAGGAGGGCATAGGCGGCCAAAACCACGAGTGCGCCTATAAGTGCGCGAACGAGGTAATTGGTGATAAAGCGACCGTACAGGCTTTTGACGGTTCGAACCGACCAGGCAAAGAGGCGTGCCGTCAGGCCGAAGATAATTGCGCTGATAACAACGATGACAACCGTCCGTGGCGTCATGTCGGGGACGCTGGCGATAACATTCGCCTCATACTCGGTACCCAGGGCAAGCGACGTAAAGTAGCCGGTAAACGAGGCGACCAGGCAGTAGATGCCCGCAGTGTAGTCGATCTTTCCGATAAAGCACATCTCCATGCCAAAGAACGCGCCGGCAAGGGGCGAGCCGAACACGGCACCAAAGGCGGATGAGATGCCGGCGAGCATGAGGTCGTGGTGATCATGCTTTTTGAGGTGGGCGAGGCTCGAGATGTTGCTGGCGATGGTGCCGCCAATCTGCACCGCGGCTCCCTCGCGACCGGCCGACCCGCCCGTGAGATGCGTGAGCGTGGAGCAGACGAAGGTGAGGACGGCCATGCGCATATGGATGAGGCGTGTGCCCAGAGCGGAGTCGATGACCAGGTTGTTTCCGCGTTTGGCGGCAAGACCGTGGTTTTTGTACACCCATGCGGTGGCAACGCCCACAACGGGAAGCAGCGCGTAAATCCACGCATGGTGCTCGCGATAGTCGGTCGCGATATTCAGCGAGGCCAAAAACGCCCAAGCGGCAACGCCCATGGCGAGCGAGACGATGACGACGAGCACGAGCAACTTGGCGCTCGCGATTAGGTTGCGAGCGTTGCGGCGCGTGTCGGCAGCCAAGAGATGCTCGGAGCGGGTGAGCTGTTGCCTGCCTGCCATGATGACGTCATTAAGGGAGAAAAAGCCGCCGTCGTCGAGTGGCTGGGAATGATCCTGCGCCTCGTTTGCGCTTTCGGGTTTGTCGTTATGAGCCATACGTTCCTCTTTTAGGTTGCAACGCAAGCATTATAAAACGCGGTAAACGCGACGAGTCGGTGGGTTGGTTTCCATTCTGTTTCGCGGCCTGCAACCGACAGGTGTATTTGCGGGTACAGGCCGAGTCGTGGTCGTGCGTCGGGGATTATACTGAGACAAGCATAAAGAATCGGCGCTCCTGTTGTGCGTCGTGGCATTAAGAGGTGCATATGGCAGAGAAACTCATTCCGCTGGAGGACGCGCAGTCGATTGTTCTGTCGAACGTTGCTCCGACCGATCTGGTCGAGATTCCCGTGTGGCAGGCGGCTGGTTTTCCCTTGGCCGAGGATGCTGTGGCCGATATCGACATTTCGCCGTTTGCCAACAGCGCCATGGATGGATATGCCGTGCGTGCCGTCGACCTCGCCAAAGCGTCCACCGATGCGCCCGTGACGCTTTCCGTCGTGGGGCACGAGGCCGCAGGCCATGTGTTCGATGGCTTTATTGCCCCGGGCGAGACGGTCCGCATCATGACGGGCGCGCCGGTACCCGAAGGTGCCGATGCCGTGGTGAAATACGAGATCGTCGATGTGCTTGACGGCGACGGCAACGAGGGCTCGCACGTGAGCTTCTCGACGCCTGCCAAGGTGGGGGAGAACGTTCGCTCTGCCGCCGAGGAGGCCCATGCCGGCGATGTCGTGATGCGCGCCGGCGAGGTTGTGGCCCCGGCGGGCGCGGGTCTGCTGGCAAGCGCCGGATACGCGAGCGTGAAGGTCCATGCCGCCCCACGTGTGGGCATTATCTCGCTGGGCACGGAGCTGGTCGCACCGAGTGAGCTGCCGGCGCGCGGGCAGATTCGCGACTCCAACTCGTCGGCATTAATGGCCGAAGCACTCGATACCGGCGCCGAGCCCGTGTTCTACGGCATTGCGCCCGATGATGAGCAGGCGATTGCCGAGCTTGTGCATCGCGCGGTGCAAGAGTGCGATTTTGTCATTACGAGCGGCGGCGCCTCTGCGGGCGATTACGACTATGTGACGGCACTTGTCCGGCGCGAGGGCGAGGTGCTGTTCGATCGCATCTCGATGCGTCCGGGCAAGGCCATCACGTTTGGTTTGCTCGGGGGTAAGCCCTACCTGGGGCTTTCAGGTAATCCGGCCGCGGCGTATGTGGGCTTTGAAATGCTTGCTCGCCCCGCGATCCGCAAGATGCGTGGTTTTGCCGAGGGGGCGCGTCCCGTGCAGCGAGCGGCTCTTACCCACGGTGTGAAAAAGCGCCAGGACCGACGCTTCTTCGATCGCGCCACGGTTTTGCGCGACCCCGAGACCGGTGAGCTGTTGGTGACCGAGGCCAAGACGCAGAATTCGGCGCTGCTCGGCACGTTGCAGCGGGCCAACTGTCTGCTGCGTATTGACGAAGGGCCGTGTGAGCTCAAGGCGGGCGACGTCGTGGACGTTGTGCGTGTCGACCTGCCTGAGGGAACGGTGCTATAGGAGGATCGCTATGGAGTTGAAGATTTCGATCGTGACGTGCTCGGATACGCGCGACCTTGCCCAGGACGAGGCTGGAGCCGCACTCGAGGAACTTATCGAGGCGCAGGGCTGGACGGTCGCCTCACATGTGGTCGTGCGTGACGATGTCAGCGAGATTGGTGATGCCATTGTGGAAGCCGCCGATGAGTGCCACGCCAATGTCGTGCTCACCTGCGGCGGCACGGGGCTTTCGATGCGCGATGTGACGCCCGAGGCGACGCGTGCCGTTTGCGACCGCGATGTGCCGGGTATTGCAGAGGCGATTCGCGCGTACTCCATGACCAAGACGCGCCGCGCCATGCTCTCGCGCGCTATTTGCATGCAACGAGGTCATACACTTGTCGTAAACTTTCCCGGTTCTACGAAGGCCGCCCGCGAAAGCTGGGAGGCCATAGCGGACCAGCTGGAGCATGCGGCTCAGATGACTGCGGGCGGCGGACATACCAACTAAGCGGTTCACCTGCGGCGGGGCGACCTGAACGGCTGCTCCGCTTTTGTTTTCCGCCGAATCGACGCCGAGGTGTACGGTAAATCGAAACTATATTCTCTGGCGAGAATAATTTCTCACTATCATTATTCGCGCAAAAGTATAATCTGATTGCAGATTAAAGCCCGCGGTGGGGTACCCGGGCACAAGGTCCGAAAGGGTTGAATATGTTCGATATGGTTTCTCGCCGTGAGTTCGTCTCACTTTCTGCTGCCGCTGCCGGCCTTGGCCTTGCTGGCTGCTCGGGCAACAAGACGTCCGAGCCCGCTGGTTCCGATGCCGGCTCCGCCAAGGCCTCTTCCAAGAAGGAAACCGTCGAGCTTCAGGTCTTTGCTGCCAACTCGCTCGAGAAGGCCCTGCCCGCGGTCCAGAAGCTCTACACCGACCAGACCGGCACCACCTTTGCCGACACGCAGTTTAAGGCCTCCGGCGACCTCGTCGAGCAGGTGCGTGCCGGCGCCGCGGTCGATGTGCTTATTACCGCTTCCAAGGGCACCATGGATGACGCTGAGACCGTCGAGCTCGTCGACACCGACACCCGTGAGGATATGTTCGTCAACGACCTCGTGATCATTCGCGCTGAGGGCTCCGACACCAAAATCGAGGCCATCGCCGACGTCGCGGATCTGGACGGCAAGATCGCCATCGGCGACGCCAAGACCGTTCCCGCCGGCAAGTACGCCAACCAGGCGCTGGCTTCCGTGGGCCTCTACACCGGCACCGAGGGCGACGACGGCGAGTATGCGCCCGAGATCGTCGATAAGGTAGCGCTGGCCGACAAAGTTGGAACCGCCGCCGCCTACGTGTCCACAGGTGACTGCGTGGCAGGTTTTGTCTACAGCTCCGATATCTTCCGCTACGACGGCATCGAGGAGGCCTTCGTGTGCCCCGAGGACTCACATAAGCCCATCGTGTACCCGGGCGCCGTTGCCGAGAGCTCCGAGCACGCCGACGAAGCCAAGGCGTTCATCGACTTTTGCCTGTCCAACAAGAAGGCGCAGAAGATTTGGGCGAAGTACGGCTTTGAGCTTTCCGCGTAGTGCGGCTTGGCGCGATAATTCCATCGTTTTGTGTTTCACTCCGTCCTTGAATTCGCTTGGAGCTTTTCGTGCTTAATAGATTCCGCATGCTTGTCGCCTGTGCTTTGACCTTCGCGCTTTGCTGGGTGCCGGGATTTGCGTTTGCTGGGGACGCTGAGGACGGGGCCCAGGTTGCTGCGACCGCTCATGGGCTTTCCTATGGGATCGAGGGTTTTGAGCGGTTGGCCAAGGGGACCGCTCGTGCCATGGAGGGCCAGCCTGAGGGCTACCGGTTTCCCGTTGACGAGGACGTGGACCTTGTAGTGGCGCCTGCTGCCGATCGCGTTGTGGTGTGGATATCGCCCAAGGCGGTCGAGAAGTATGGATTGGATCTGCAGGACAACGAGTGCGTATCGGGTCTCAAGGCCCTCGTCTGTAAGCTCGACAGCGCAAATTGCATGGGAGGTGCGCAGCTGGGGGACGTGGATCTTCCTTGGTATGTCACGGCGGAAACAACGTTTGATGCCGGCGGGTATACCTATGGCTTTGACGAGCGCGGTGCGGATGGGGACCGCTATGTGGTGATTGCATCAGCCTCGGGTGATGCCAAGGGCGGTGCGCGTTGGCTTGATAGCGCTCAAATGGTTGAAGCATCGTCTGTCGTGTTGCGGGATGAGCAGGGGCCCTTGACCTCTCTGGCTTCCTTTTTGGGCGACATCGACTATCGCCCGTTTTGGGTGTCCATTAAAACGAGTGGCCTTGCCCTGCTGATCTCCTTTGCGCTGGGCCTGTTCGCCGCGTGGAAGACTATGGGTACCTCGAGTCGCGTCAAGGGCCTGCTCGATTCGGTCTTTACGATTCCTATGGTGCTGCCGCCCACGGTCTGCGGTTTTCTGCTCCTCATGCTGTTTGGCCGCTCGACCGGGGTGGGCCAGTGGCTCATCGCGCACGGCATCTCGATCGTCTTTACCTGGCCCGCGGCGGTCATTTCGGCCGTCGTCGTGTCGTTTCCTCTGGTCTACCGCACGGCACTTGGCGCCTTCGAGAGCCTCGACACGCAGATGCTCGATGCGGCGCGCACGCTGGGCTGGTCCGAGCGTCGCATCTTTACCAAGCTTATGATGCCGCTTGGCTGGCCCTCGATTGCCGCCGGCACGGTGCTCGCCTTCGCGCGTGCCATGGGTGAGTTTGGCTGCACCCTGTTCTTTGCGGGCAACTACGCCGGCATTACCCAGACCATTCCCATCGCCATCTACTTTGAGTGGATGGGCGGCAACACGTCGGTGGCCCTCTTTTGGGTCGTGGTCGTAATAGCGTTCAGCTTCCTGGTCATCCTGTTCATCAACATGTACACGGCGCATTCGCAAAAGTATCGCGAGCGCGGCCTGTCCCGCGCGGAGCGCAAGCAGGCCAAGCAGCTGGGCGGCCAGACCGATTCGCTTGATCCAGTCGGCGGCGATGCGCTGCGTATCGATCGCGAGGCATTGGCCGAGCTTATGCGCGATGACACGGTCGCAAAGGGAGGTCGATAAGCCATGTCGCTCGTTCTGGATATCAAAAAACGCTATCCCGGCTTTACCCTCGACATGCAGCTTGAGGCCGGCGAGGAGCGTGTGGCGCTGCTGGGTGCCTCGGGTTGCGGCAAGAGCTGCACGTTGCGCTGCATTGCCGGCGTGGAGACACCCGACGAGGGCAAGATCGTCGTCAACGGTGTGACCTTTTATGACTCGTCGGCGGGCATCAACCTGTCGCCCCAGGAGCGTAAATGCGCCCTGCTGTTCCAAAACTATCAACTGTTTCCCAACATGACGGTGACCGATAACGTGTGCGCCGGCGTTGAGGGTGCAGGCGACGCCGCGGCGCGTAAAAAACTTGCCGAGCGTTACCTGGGCATCTTTGGTCTGGCCGATTTTGCCGACCGCTATCCCGCGCGTCTCTCGGGCGGCCAGCAGCAGCGTGTGGCGCTTGCCCGCATGGTGGCGGCGCATCCCGGCATCTTTATGTTCGATGAGCCCATGAGTGCGCTCGATGCGTACCTCAAGAGCGCGCTTGAGCAGAACATGCTTGACCTGTTCGACGTATGCAAACGCACCGTGCTCTACGTGAGTCACGATATCGACGAGGCGTGCCGTCTGTGCGAGCGCATCTGCGTTATGCATAACGGGCATGTGGAGGAGATAGGCTCTGTCGAGGACGTGGTCCGCCGTCCGCAGACGCTGGCGGCACTGCGCCTGACAGGCTGCAAGAACACAAGCCGTGCGCGCAAGATTGGGCCTCAGGAAGTTGAGGCCCTCGACTGGGGCATGACCTTTAACGTGGGTCGCGAGGTTCCCGATAACGTGGCGTATCTGGGCATTCGAGCAAGCTACTTCCATGTTGACAACCGTGCTGAGCGGGGCCGCAACAGCTATGATTTGCATGTGGCCCGTGTGAGCGATTCGCGCTTTGAGCGGCTGGTGCTGCTGGACGTGCCGCGGGCCGACGCGCCGACGCGCCTGCAGTGGAAGGTCAACAAAGTGGGCATGCCTGTCGACGAGCTGCCACAAGCAGGCGAGACGCTGCGCATGCATTTTGATGCCAGCAGGATCCATTTGGTTTGTCGATAGCGCGGGGTAATGCCGTCGGGGATATAAGCCTCGGCGGCTTTGTTTTTGCCGTTCGCCGAATGAGAGATGGCAAACCCTTATCAATCAAAAGAATTATTTATTAAACGACGGCACACGACGCTGTCGTACGAATGTCAACGGTGTTCGCATAGTCGATGACCGTTGATATAGTTGATCTCAACTTGTAAAGGAGGGTGCGCGCATGCCGCATACGACATACATTCGCCGCGTTGCCGCGCGTGCCCTGTATATGGCTCGGAGTCGCATATGAGCAGGTATGTTCACGGCTCCGGGAGAGACGACGCTCAACTAAATAGTCAACCGCAAAGCAGGTTCCCCAAAATTCCGGGTTTAGGCGCGGCTGGGTTTTCGCCACCCACCGTGCAGCTCGTGTCGCACGTGGCCACTATGGCCGGGCAGGCGGCGGGCGCCCCGTACTATCTGACCGGTGGTCTGTGCGAAAACGCCTATGTCGTCGAGCGTCTGGGCGCACTGTTGGGCTCGCCGGTAGAGACCTCGCCCCTGGCCCGTTTTGCCGGTGCCATCGGTGCGGCTATTCGCGCGCAGGCACTAGGGTGATGTATCGGCCGTGGAAGCGCATTCATGCGTATACTGGGAGAAAATGATTGACCGATGAGAGGAGGTATCGATGGCTGACGATCAGATGAAGCTCACGTCTATGACTGCCGCGAGCGGTTGAGCCGCTAAGTTGGCTCCTGGAGCCCTCGCCCAGGTCCTGGGCGACTTACCCAATGTGCATAACGACAACTTGCTCGTGGGGTTCGATACCTCCGACGATGCGAGTGTCTTTCGTGTTGGCGAAAACCTGGGCCTCGTGCAGTCCGTCGACTTCTTTCCGCCGATGGTCGACGACCCGTTTCTGTTTGGCCAGATCGCGGCGGCAAACTCGCTGTCGGACATCTACGCCATGGGCGGGCGGCCGAGCCATGCTATGAACCTGCTCTGCATCCCCAGTTGCCTGGGCGTTGAGGTTGCCGGCCAGATTCTGGCGGGCGGTGCCGACAAGTGCGTTGAGGCCGGCTGCTCCATCGCGGGCGGCCACACCATCAACGACGACGAGCCCAAGTACGGTCTGTCCGTGAGCGGTTTTGTGCCGCTCGATCGCATGCTCGCCAACAGCGGCGCACGCGTGGGCGATGTTCTGCTGCTGACCAAGGCGATTGGATCGGGCATCATCACCACGGCCATTAAGGGCGAGCTCATCGAACAGGATGACGCCAGCCCTATGTTCGACTCGATGCGCACCCTCAACGAGGCGCCGATTCGTCTGGCCGAGGGACTTGAGCTTCACGGCTGCACCGATGTTACGGGCTTTGGCCTGATCGGGCACGCGTGCGAGATGGCCGAGGGCTCGGGCGTGCAGGTTGAGCTCGCGTCGGGAGCGGTACCGCTCTTTGATCAGGTGCTCGACATGGCGCGTCTGGGCATTATCCCCGCGGGCTCCTACCGCAACCAGGACTTCTTTGGCCCGCGTGTGACGGCTGACGACGAGCTGGAGCCGGGCATGTTGGATGCACTGTACGATCCACAGACCTCGGGTGGCTTGCTCATCGCGGCGCCTGCTGCCGATGTGGATGAGCTCGCGCGTCGTCTGCATGCCGAGGATCGCATCGCCGCCGTTATCGGTCGCGTGTGCGAGGCGGTGCCGGGCGGTCCTGCTGTTCGCGTTGTGCATTAAGGAAAACCGTTTATGCGATCGTCCGTTGTTCTGGGCGGCCCCTTTCGAAAGGAATTTACTATGTCTACCAAGGTTGAAGTCAATGCCATGGGCGATGCCTGCCCGCTGCCCGTCGTCAAGACGCTCAAAGCCCTGAAGCAGCTCGATGGTGAGGGCGCCGTCGTGACCTCGGTCGACAACGAGACGGCCGTCAAGAACATCTCCAAGATGGCGCAGGAAAAGGGCTGCACGGCCTCGGTCGAGAAGATCTCGGACGCCGAGTGGCACGTGACCGTCGCGACCGCCGGTGCCGTGGTTGTTGCGGACCCCGGGCAGGACGGTGCCGCCTTCTGCAATGCCGGCGCCGGTAAGGGTAAACTCGTCATTTCCGTCTATACCGATTGCATGGGCCGTGGCGACGACGAGCTGGGGCACAAGCTCATGAAGGCCTTTATCTTCGCCGTGACGCAGCAGGAGGAGCTGCCCGCGACCATGCTGTTCTACAACGGCGGCGCCAAGCTCACCGTCGAGGGCTCTCCGGTGCTCGACGACCTGAAGGGGCTGGCCGAGCAGGGCGTCGAGATCCTTACCTGTGGCACCTGCCTCGATCACTATGGCATAAAGGACCAGCTCGCGGTGGGTGAGGTCACCAACATGTACGTGATCGTGGAGAAGATGGAGCAGGCCGTGCGCGTCGTGCGCCCGTAGCGTATTGGTTGGAGTTGCCATGAGGGAGAAGCGCCCGGCGCTTGTCATCACGTTTCCCACCACGGCGGCCGCCATGGGTTGCGAGTCCCTGTGCATCGAGCGCGGCCTTCCCGGGCGAACGATTCCCGTGCCCGGGGAGGTCGCTGCCGGCTGCGGTCTGGCATGGAAGGCGTTGCCTGCCGATGAGGAACTGCTGCGCGGCGAACTCGCCGCGGCGGGCATTCCCACCGAGGGCTATACCGTGATCGATATGTGGGAGGTCGTGCGATGATTTATCTGGATAACGCGGCGACGACCATGCGCAAGCCGCAGACGGTCATCGATGCCGTGACGCAGGCGATGTGCTCGCTCGGCAATGCCGGGCGCGGTGCCACGTCGGGTGCGCTCGATGCGGCGCGTACCATTCACGGTTGCCGTGCCAAGCTCGCACGCCTGCTGGGCTGCCCGCGTGCTGACCATGTTTGTTTTACGCCCAACTCAACTGCGGCGCTCAACACCGTCATCAATGGCGTGGTGCGCCCCGGCGACCGTGTGGTCACGACGGTGCTCGAGCATAACTCCGTGCTGCGTCCGCTCAACCGCCTGGCAGCAGAGCAGGGCGTGACGGTTGAACATGCGGGCTGTGACGCGAACGGCGTGCTCGACTACGACGAGCTCGAGCAGCTGGTCACGCCGGGCACGCGTGCCGTGGTGGTGACGCACGCCTCCAATGTGACCGGCAACGCGGTCGACATTGCACGCGTGGCTGCCATGGCCCATGCGGCCGGCGCTCTCGTGATCGTCGATGCCTCGCAGTCTGCCGGCACGGCGCATATCGATATGCAGGCCATGGGGCTCGACGTGGTGTGCTTTACCGGCCACAAAGGGCTCATGGGACCTCAAGGCACCGGCGGCCTGGCCGTGGCAGAGGGCATTGACGTGGCCCCTTGGGCCATGGGTGGCACCGGTGTTCACAGCTTCGATGAGCTGCAGCCGCTTGAGTGGCCCACGCGCCTTGAGGCGGGCACGCTCAACGGCCACGGTATCGCCGGCCTTTCTGCCGGCCTCGACTTTATCGAGGCCCAGGGCGGGGTGGAGACGATTGCAGCTCGCGAACGCTCGCTTGCTGATCGCTTCCTTGCCGGTGTGCGCGAGATTCCGGGGATTAAGCTCTACGGTGCCTTTGACCAGCCGACGCGCTCTGCGATTGTGTCGCTCAACGTGGTCGATATCGATTCGGCCGAGATCTCGGATGCGCTCATGCAAGGGTGGGGGATTGCGACGCGCCCCGGCGCCCATTGCGCCCCGCTCATGCACCGTGCGCTGGGGACCGAGCGCCAGGGCGTCGTCCGCTTCTCGTTTGGGTATTTCAACACGACCGAAGAAGTCGACACGGCTATCGATGCTCTGTGCGATTTAGCCTGCTAAAGCTGCTAGACCGTTTATACTTGCGGGACGGGTGTTTTTGCCCGTCCCGTTTTTGTTTCAACCCGAAAGGTGGATCCATGGCTTCATCCGCCCCGCGCGGTCTGCGCTCCGACCATGTTGTCACCGTCGGCATCGCCCTGTTCTCGATGCTCTTTGGCGCCGGCAACCTCATTATTCCGCCACTGCTGGCGCTGCAGGCAGGTTCTGCCACGCCGGTCGCCATGCTCGGCTTTCTCATCGCCGCCATCGGCCTGCCCGTCATGGGCTTTATCGCTGTGGCGCTTGCCGGAACGGCGCGCGAACTTGCCGGCCGCGTGCACCCCAAGTTTGGCGAATTCTTCGTTGCGGCGGTCTACCTGGCCATCGGTCCGTGCCTGGCCATCCCTCGCACAAGCTCCACGGCCTTCGAGATGCTGGTGCCGCTGCTGCCCGAGGGCGTTTCGCTCGGCACGGCACGTCTGGTGTTTGCCATCGGGTTCTTCGTAGTCGCGTTTGCGCTCACGCTGCGTCCGGGCGTCATCACGCGCGTGCTCGGCCGCATTACGGGCCCCGCGCTCATTGCGCTCATCGTGCTGGTTGTGGGTGCCGCTGTGGTCTCGCCGTTGGGTCCCGCTGCCGCGCCGCAGGCTCCCTACAATGCCGGTGCTGCCGTGCAGGGCTTTTTGACCGGCTACCAGACCATGGACCTGCTTGCGTCGCTCGCCTTTGGCATCATCATCGCCGAGACCATCCATGAGCTCGGCGTTACCGACGATAAGCGCGTGGCCTTCGAGATCTCGCGTTCGGGTGTGATCGCCGGTGCGCTCATGGCCTTCATCTACTGCGGCCTGGCACTTGCCGGTATGCAGCTCGGCACCGTGATGCCCGATGCCACCAACGGTGCCGCCATCCTCGCCCGTTCGGCCTCCATGCACTTTGGTCTTGCCGGCACGGTCGTGGTCTTTGCGATTTTCTTCCTCGCCTGCATGAACGTGTGCATCGGTCTTATTAGCTGCTGCTCGCGTTACTTCTGCGAGACGTATGTGGTCGAAGGGGGAGCGGAGGCTTCCGAGGAGGCCATGCGCCGCCCCTTCGCGATTCTCGCCTTTGTGTTCGCGGCGTTTTCGTGCGTGCTCTCCAACGTGGGCCTCGACGTGATCCTGATGTTCTCGGTGCCTATGCTCAATGCCCTGTATCCCGTTGCCATTGTGCTGGTACTTATGGGCTTGATGCACGGCTTTTGCGACGCGCATCCGCAGGTTTGGGTCTGGGTCGGCGGCGTTGTCGCGGTGCAGAGCGTAATCACTTCGGTCCGCGATGCGTTCTTTGCTGGTGCGTGGCTGCCGTTCGATGCGCTGCCGTTGGCGGACATTGGAGCCGCGTGGGCGCCGGTCGCCGTGGCGGCGTTCGTGATTGGCCTGCTCCATAGTCGTTTTGTTGCACATTCGAGGAGCTAAGGCATCAATGCTTGCACAGGCGGGGAGTCTCCCCTATAATTTCCTTCGCTTTGGGACACGCAAGGTTTAGACCTTAGCTGCTCAACACCTTCGGGACGTGGCGCAGTTTGGTAGCGCGCCTGCTTTGGGAGCAGGATGTCGCAGGTTCAAATCCTGTCGTCCCGACCATATCTTGCGGGCGTAGTTCAATGGTAGAACCCCAGCCTTCCAAGCTGATGACGCGGGTTCGATTCCCGTCGCCCGCTCCATAAGAATTGTTTTAACGGCTTTGGTTTCCTTTGGGGATCAGAGCTGTTTTCGTTTACGCGCCGGGCGACGGGAATCGAACCCGCCAGGGTGCGGAGCTGAGAAAATGCGTGAGCATTTTCCAGCGCAGCACGCAAGGGCCGAAGGCCCGCAGCGAAACAAGGATTTGCGAAGCAAATCCTTGGACTTCCCGTCGCCCGCTCCATAAGATAGACGAATGGCTCTGGTTCCTATTGGGACCAGAGCCATTTTCGTAAGTGTACGGGGTACGGGAATCGAACCCCGCCCCGGGCCCCTCCTAAGTTCCGGTGAAATACGGACTGTCTATTGGCTTTTGCGAACCCACTGAAGGTCGGGTAGCTAATTTGGGATGGGGCTATTTGATTGCTCTAGCGATCGGCTGGCAAATGTTGTCAAAAACCCTGTTCCAAAATGACCGGTCTGGTGCTGGGCCACGAAAGCAGCCCATCTACTACGTTTGACCCGCAGGGGTCGACCATCGCAGTATTTTCGGAAAATCGACAAGCCGTCTACCAGCAGTTTTGATATTTCGGATTTCGGTATGGTTGAGGGCAATCGGTTAAACGTAGTAGATAGGCCCATTTCGTGGCGAACAGTGGGATTCGCGGTCCAAGGCTGCCGGTTTCGGATGGTCAACCTGGAAGTTGCGGTGGAATAGTTCCTAAAAGGCCTATGGAAGCTTGAAAACAGGAACTATTTCACCGCAACTTAGGGTGGGATGGGGCTAGCGGCGACCGTGGTGGCGGAGCTTGTCGATGGTGGCGTCGGTGCCGTGGCCGCGGGCGTCGGTGCTTCGGCTGCGGGCTTCGGCTGCGGTTTGGCGCTTGTGGCGGTAATCGATCATGCCTTGGATGATGGGCTTGCCAAAGCTCACGACATCATCGTTGTAGATGGCGGTTCGGGCTGCGAGGAGGCAGTCGGTAAAGTCCATATGGGTCTTGCCAAAGAGTTTGACGGCAAGGGCGACAACGGTGGGCTCGTCGACCATGACGTCATCGAGTAGCCTTTTCATGGCCGCAGCAATCTCAACGCGGGGAACCTTATAGACGTCGCGCAGCGTGACCACGACGCGCGTGATGATTTCGGGGTAGACACGAGCGGTGCGCGTGGCGATGACCTTGGCGGCGCGCGGTGACAGAACCTCGTCGTCGTCAAGCAGGTAGCGTAGGATGACGGTCTCGTCGATGATGGTGCTACTCATGGATATCTACTTCCTCGGGACCCAAAATCGAATCGTCGCTTTCTGTGGCAAGATACTCAATCCAGGCATTGCGCTCCTCGGAGCGGCGATTGGGGTCCCCATATGCTTTGAGCGATCCATAGGCGGCGGTGCCGTCCTTTGAGCGCACGGCGACCGGCTGAAAGGGAAGCTTGCGCATCAAAATGCTCTGCGCGACAAAAAGACGGACGGCCTCGGCGAGCGATGTGCCCATGGCGTCGTAGAGACGCTCGGCATGTTGCTTGTCTTCCTCGCGAATGCGCACCTGCAGGATGGCTCTTTTTTGAGTCGATGACATCACTGGCCTCCCTTAATGAGCGTGCAATATAAATAGTCAAATACGGCATCGGCTAATAATGGCCAATCTTATAACCACTACTTTATTGCACTAGAGTAATCGAGTGTGAACAATATTACAAACGTACTACATCCTGCATAAACGAGCGTGAAATCTTTCTTGGGCGTACGCATGTAATACACTCACCTTTATAGCTACCCAAGAATAATTCCAACCTGCCAAAACCCCTGCAATACACACGTATTGCAGGGGTTACGCTCAAGTCTACCCCCTGCAACTGCGTATATTCAACCTGTATACCGTTGGAGAAATTCTACCGAGTGCCTGTTTCGCCGCACGCATTCGATACGCCGATGCCAGGCCACGGGCGGCTTGGGGCAACGTCGACAGGATCTCTCCAGCAAGGGATTCAGGAGGGAGTGAACAACATGGGCAATAAACGAGTCGTAGCCGATTCCTCGCGCTGCATTGGGTGCCAAACCTGCATGGCGGCGTGTATCGAGGCGCACGACATCCCCGGCGACATCGCCGCGCCGCGTCTGCGCGTGACGCGCACCTACGAGATCTCCGCACCGGTGGCTTGCCATCACTGCGAGGATGCCCCGTGCGCCAAGGCTTGTCCCACGGGCGCCTTGTTCTTTGATCCAAAGAACCATCGTATCGGCGTCAACGAGGACAACTGCATCGGCTGCAAGAGCTGCGTCATGGCCTGCCCCTTTGGCGCCGTGAGCGTGGCGACCACGCAGGTCCCCGTCTTGATGGGCGACGTGCGCGTGGGTTCGCAGACTAAGAGCTTCGTGCTCAAGTGCGACCTGTGCGTGAACCGTCCCGGCGGTCCGGCGTGTGCCGAGGCGTGCCCGACCAAGGGCCTCACCCTGGTAGACGAGGAGCGCCTGGCAGAGCTGACTGCCGAGCGTGCCCGCGCCACCATCGAAAACGAGGCGTAGGCGGGCGGCCATACAAGCCCAACGATTGTCAAATACGTACCGATTAATCGGTAGCAGAGAAAGGAAGGAGGGTGTCATGGAGAAGCATAAAGTGATCTGCCCGTACTGCGGCGCCGGTTGCCAGTTTAACCTCCTGGTCCAAAACGGCCAGGTCGTGGGTACCGAACCGCTCAACGGCATCACCAATCAGGGCGAGCTGTGCCTTAAGGGCATGAGCGGCTACGACTTCATCAACGACACCAAGATCTTGACTCCTCGCGTACTGCACCCGATGATCCGCCGCACCAAGGGCGCGGATCTTGAGCGCGTAAGCTGGGACGAGGCACTGGATTTCACCGCATCTAAGATGCAGGCCATAATTGACGAATATGGTCCTAACGCTGTCATGACCACCGGCTCTTCGCGAGGCGGCGGCAATGAGGCGAACTACGTCATGCAGAAGTTTACGCGTGCGTGCATCGGCACCCACAGCGTGGACAACTGCGCCCGTACTTGACACGGCCCTACTGTCCTCGGTCTGATGGACACGGTTGGTTCAGGTTGCATGTCATGCTCCATCCCCGGTATGGAGGATGCGGGCTGCATTTTCCTCTTCGGCTATAACCCTGCCGATTCGCACCCCATCGTCGCAAGGCGTATCGTGCGAGCCAAAGAAAAGGGTTGCAAGATCATCGTCGCCGACCCGCGCCATATCGAAACCGCGCGTATCGCCGATCTCTACCTTCCGATCAAGAACGGTTGCAACGTCGCGTTCCTCAACGCCTTTGCCAACTGCTTGGTCAACGATGGCCTCTACGACAAGGAATTCGTCGCCGAGCATACGAACGGCTTTGACGAGTGGTGGGAGACCATCAAGAACTACACTCCCGAATCCGTACAGGACATCACGGGTGTCGAGCCCGCGCTGATCCACCAAGCTGCCGAGATGTACGCCACGGCGAAGCCCTCTGCCATCATTGGCTGGGGCATGGGCGTATGCCAGCAGAAGCAGAACCTGAAGACGGTGCACACCATCGCCTCCATCGCCTGCGTTGCCGGCCAGATCGGCAAACCCAACTCCGGTCTCGCGCCCGTGCGCGGCCAGAACAACGTCCAGGGCTCCTGCGATATGGGCATGCTGCCCAACCTGTACCCTGGCTACCAGAAAGTCACCGACCCCGCCGCTCGCGCCAAGTTTGCCAAGGCCTGGGGCGTGCCCGAGGAAAAGCTCCCGCTCGAGGAGGGCTACAAGCTCACCGACCTGGGTCACCTGGTCGACGAGGGCAAGGTGCACTGCTTCTACAACTACGGCGAGGACCCGGTGCAGACCGAGCCCGATTCGGCCGGTATGCGCAAGACGCTCTCCGAGCTGGATCTGTTCATCTGCCAGGACATCTTTATGACGCAGACGACTATGCTCGCCGACGTCATCCTGCCCGCTACCTCTTGGGGCGAGCACGAGGGTGTCTTTACCGCGTCTGACCGTAGCTTCCAGCACTTTGACGCGGCCGTTCCGCCCAAGGGCGAGTGCCGCCACGACTGGGAGATCTTTGCGGACCTGTCCACGCGCATGGGCTACCCCATGCACTACGACAATACCGAGCAGATCTGGAACGAGTGCATTAGCCTGTGCCCCAACTTTGTGGGCGCGACCTACGAGAAGATGGCTCCCGAGGGCGGCTACGCCCAGTGGCCGGTCAAGAGCACCGATGTGAACGACCACGGCACGGCCGACATGTTCGCTGGCGGCAAGTTCACCACCAAGGACGGCCGCGCCAATCTGATGGCGCACGACTGGGAGGCACCCTCCGAGCTTCCCGACGATGAGTACCCGCTCATCCTGTGCACCGTCCGCGAGGTCGGTCACTACAGCTGCCGCTCGATGACCGGCAACTGCAAGACGCTGGCGCTGCTTGCCGACGAGCCCGGCTTTGTCCGCATGAATCCCGCGGACGCCCAGGCGCGCGGCATCAAGAACGGCGACATCGTCTCGATTCACAGCCGCCGCGGCCAGGTATATAGCCGCGCCGACGTGAGCGACCGTATCAACAAGGGCACGGTCTATATGACCTACCAGTGGTGGATCGGCAAGTGCAACGAGCTGACCATTCACAAGGTCGACCCGGTCTCGCATACGCCCGAGGACAAGTTCTCCGCCTGCCAGGTCGACGCCATCGCCGACCAGGTTTGGGCAGAGGGCGAGGTGGAGCGTCAGTACACCGAGCTCAAGCAGGCTCTGGTCGACGCCGCCGCTCCCCAGGACGTTGAGCCTGGCGCCGCCAAGTTCGACGACGAGACGCACGTGAATCAAATCGTGTAGTCCCGTTCTCGTTGGCTTTTTGGGCCGGGCGTCCCGTACGTTCGGGAGCCCGGCCCGTTATTTTGAAAGGAAGTGGGGATGAACCGCTTCATCGACATCAACCCGGAGAGGTGCATCGGCTGCGGAACATGCCAGTCCGCCTGTGCCGACGCCCACCGGATGCAGGGTCTTCAGGATACGCCGCGCCTGGCGCTCGTGAAGACCGGCGGTATTTCGGCCGCCCTTGCCTGCCACCATTGCGAGGGTGCCCCCTGCGCCGAGGTTTGCCCGGTGAATGCCATCGAGCACGATGGCGATCGCATCCACGTCAAGGAGCAGGAGTGCATCGGGTGCAGGCTGTGCGCCATCGCGTGCCCCTTCGGAGCCATCCATCCCGATGGCACGTCTATCGCCGGTGTCGCAGGCATGTGCGACCCGACGCCTTCGTATCCTAAGTCCCTGAGCAGCCTGCTTACGTGGGCTCCCGGCCAGTACACCTGCGCTGTCAAGTGCGACCTGTGCGCCTTCGATCCGGACGGCCCTCATTGTGTGGCGGCGTGCCCCACCAAGGCGCTGACCGTCATGGGCGGCGCGGCCGATCGCGAGCTCGACGAGGCCAAGCGCCTGCGTTCGATCGAAAACGGTCCGGCCGTCGACGCTACCGCTGTGTCCCAGGGCCTGTCCGAGAAAGCAGAAGGGAGCGTAAACAATGGATAGCATGACGCTGTTTATCGCATCGCTTGCCGTCTCGTGCATCGGTGCGCTCGCCTCGGTTCTGCTGATCAAGGCCGATAACGCCGCCAAGACCGCCGGCTGCCTGATCGGCGCCGTTGCGGCCGTGCTGTCGTTCATCGCGGGCCTCGAGGCCGTGCTTGGCGACGTTTCGTCCCTCAACACGGTCTTCTTCTTCCCGTTCGCCCGTCTCGAGCTCTTGCTTAACGGCCTTGCGGGCCTGATCGTGGTCCTCATCTCGATCCTCGCCTTTGCGGGCTTCATCTACGGTCTGTCCTACTTCGACGAGTACCCGGGCAAGGTCGGGCGCGCCGGCTTCTTCATGAACACCTTCGTCGCCTCGATGATGCTCGTCATCACCGCCGACAACGTGTTCTGGTTCCTGGTCGCCTTTGAGCTCATGTCCCTCACGAGCTACTTCCTTGTCGTCATTGAGGAAAACAAGAACTCCATCAAGGGCGGTTGGCTCTACTTCGTCATCGCGCACGTGGGCTTCGTCCTCATCATGGCGAGCTTCCTGCTCATGACCAACGGCGTGGGCGGCTCCTTCAGCTTCAGTGATTTCCGTACGCATGACTTTGGACCCGCCATCTCCTCCGTGTGCTTCGTCCTCGCGTTCTTCGGATTTGGCGCAAAGGCCGGTATCATCCCGCTGCACTCTTGGCTGCCCCAGGCGCACCCCGAGGCGCCGTCCAACGTGTCCGCCCTCATGTCCGGCGGCATGATCAAGATCGGCATCCTGGGAATCCTCAAGGTCGGTCTCGACCTGCTCGCGGGTTCGGGCGTCCAGCTCTGGTGGGGCCTCATGGTCCTGGTCTTCGGATCCATCTCGTCGGTCCTGGGTGTCGTCTACGCCCTCCACGAGCACGACATCAAGCGCCTGCTTGCCTATCACTCCGTCGAGAACATCGGCATCATCTTGCTCGGTGTCGGCGCGTCCATGACGGCGCACGCCCTGGGCAACGACGTCATCGCGACGATCGCGCTCATGGCCGCCCTCTACCACACGCTCAACCACGCCATGTTCAAGGGCGAGCTGTTCCTCGGCGCGGGCTCCCTGCTCTATGCCACGGGTACGCGCAACATGGAGAAGATGGGCGGTCTGTTCCGCCGCATGCCGGTCACGGCCGTCTGCTTCCTCATCGGTGCCCTTGCCATCTCGGCCATCCCGCCGCTCAACGGCTTCGTTTCCGAGTGGTTCACCTACCAGTCCCTGTTCAACATCTCGACGCTCTCCGACCCGGTCGTCATGGTGTTCGCCGTCGCCTCCGCGGCCGCCCTCGCCATCACCGGTGCCCTGGCCGTCACGTGCTTCGTGAAGGCCTACGGCGTCTCGTTCGCGAGCAGCCCTCGTTCCCAGGAGGCCGCGAACGCCAAGGAGTCCCCGGCTCCGATGTTGTTCTCGCAGATGCTCCTCGCGGCCATCTGCGTGGTACTGGGAATCGGCTCCCCGGTCATCGCCCCGGTTCTGGGCGACGTCGCCCAGAGCGTGCTTGCCGGCTCCGCCGTCACAGCCACCTCGGGCGTGTCTCTCGTGAACGAGATTTCCGGTGCCGCCACCTCCACCCCCGCGATCGCCATCGCGCTCGTGGTCCTCACCGGCCTCGCGTTCGCGTTGAGGTCCTGCCTCGGCGCCAAGGCCCCCGCTAAGAAGACCGACCCTTGGGCGTGCGGCTACGAGCCCAACGAGCACATGCCCGTCGTCGCCACGAGCTTCGCGTCCGACGTCGAACTCTTCATGGGCCCGCTCTACACCCTGCGCGAGGTATGCACCAAGATCTGCTGGTCCATCGCGCACGTGTTCCAGAAGCTCACCGGTGTCGCCCAGGGCGTCGAGCCCCTGCCCGACCGTTTCCTGGTCGATGCACCGAGCGAGGGTGCCGACAAGCTGGCCGGCCTCGCCTCCAAGATCGAGGGCGGCAACTACTCCGTATACATCTGCTACATCGTCGCGGCGCTCGTGGTCTTCCTCGTGCTCGCCGTGGTCATGGTCTAGAGAGGGGAGAGGATATTATGAACATCGTTCTTGCGATGGCGCAGGGCCTCGTGGTCATGCTGGTCGCGCCCTTCTTCTCCGGCCTCGCCCGTGTGATTCGCGCGAAGATGCACAATCGCCGCGGTCCGTCCATCCTTCAGGATTACCGGGACCTCGCGAAGCTCATGGCGCGTCCCGAGTCCGTGAGTTCCGACTCGAGCTTCGTGCTGCGCATCATGCCGCCGCTGTTCCTCGCGGTGTCGTTTATGCTCGCCATGGGCCTGCCCATGTTCACGCTCCAGAGCCCCATGCCCGTCTTTGGTGACGCCATCACCATCATGTACGCGCTCGCGCTGTCCCGCTTCTTCTTCGCGCTGTCCGGCGTGGATTCCTCCAACGCCTACGCGGGCTTCGGCGGTATCCGCGAGCTCCTCATGAGCGTGCTCATCGAGCCGTCCATGCTCATCGCGCTGTTCACCGTCGCCATCGTGTGCGGCTCCACGGACATTGCGACCATGGGTCAGCACATCGTTACGGGCAACGTCTCGAGCGTCGTCGCCGTTATCCTCGCCGGCGTCGCCTTCGCGGCCGCCTGTTACATGGAGCTCGGCAAGCTTCCGTTCGATCAGGCCGAAGCCGAGCAGGAGCTCCAGGAGGGCCCGCTCGCCGAGCTCTCCGGCCCGTCCCTGGCCATGATGAAGCTCGCCATGGGCATGAAGCAGGTCGTGGTCGTCGCTTGGTTCACCTCCATCTTCATCCCCTGGGGAGAGCCCGCGACCATCGGCGTCACCGCTCTCATGGGCGCCGTCGTCTTCCTCGTCAAGTGCCTGGTCGATTTCGTCGTCTGCGGCGTGCTCGAGAACTCCGTTTCCCGTTCGCGCTTCAAGGTGCTCGGTAACCAGACCTGGGCCGTCGTCGGCATCGCGGTCCTCGCGTTCGTCTTCGTCGTCGTAGGCGTGTAGGGAGAAGGGAGAAACTATGTCAATCGAATCGAGCTTGTCCCTCTTTGCCATGGTGGCGATCGCCGTCCCCATGCTGGGCTCCCTGCTCATCGTCATGCTGCCGCGTCCCTACGCTAAATGGATCTGCGCCTTTGCCGGCGGCATCGCCACGGTCGCTTCCGTTGGCTTGGCCGCGACGTTTGCCGGAAACGGCATGAACGCGGTCGATGTAACCTGGGCGAGTATGGGCCAGACCTTGGTCATGGGCTTCATATTCGACCGGATGAGCACGCTGCTCGCACCCGCGTTCGTCGCTATCGGCCTGCTCGTCGTCATCTATTCGTTCCCGTACATGAGCGATAAGAATAAGGAGCATCCCGACGCGCCCCGTCGTCGCTTCTACGTGTACTTCTCCACGTTCATCGGCGCCATGGCCGGTCTCGCCTACAGCTCCACCATCGTCGGCCAGCTCGTTTTCTTCGAGATCACCGGTGTGTGCTCCTGGGGCCTCATCAGCTACTACATGACGCCCACGGCCAAGAAGGCCGGTATGAAGGCGCTCATCATCACCCATATCGGCGCTCTGGGACTCTACATCGGCGCGGCCTTCCTGTTCGCCGGAACCGGCACGTTCGCGCTGAGCGCGATCTCCCAGCTCGATTCCGGTATGAAGACCGTCGTGCTGCTGCTCATCCTGTTCGCTGCTTGGGCCAAGTCCGCCCAGTTCCCGCTCTACATGTGGCTGCCCTCCGCAATGGAGGCCCCCACGCCCGTTTCCGCCTACCTTCATGGCGCGTCCATGGTTAAGGTCGGCGTGTGCGTGTTCGCCCGCGCTCTTGCGAGCGCCGGCGATATCCCCGAGATCGTCGGTTGGGTCGCCATCATCGACGCCGTCGTGACCATGCTCTTCGGCTTCCTCATGTACCTGCCCCAGAAGGATATGAAGCGCCTGCTCGCCTTCTCGACGATCGCGCAGCTCGCCTACGTGTTCTTTGGCCTGGGCCTCTCCGTGTTCGGAAGCCAGATGGCGTTTAACGGCGCCGTCGAGCACATCTTCAACCACGCGTTCACCAAGACCCTGTTCTTCCTCATCGCTGGCTCTCTCAGCTTCACGCTGGGAACCCGTATGCTGCCCAAGATCCAGGGCCTCATGAAGAAGTACCCGGTCACGGGCGTGGGCTTTGCGGTCGCCGCGACCGCTATCGCCGGCGTGCCCCCCATGAGCACGTTCTTTTCCAAGTTCCAGATCATTTCCGGTGGCTTCGCGGTTGGTGCTACCAACACGGTCATCTTTGTCCTCGTGTGCGTCATGGTCGTCGAGACCGTCGCCACCTTCGCATGGTTCCTGCGTTGGATGGGTAAGGTCCTGCCCGGTGAGCCGAGCGAGACCGTGGCCGCCGGCCAGCCCCTTCCGCGCGCCATGGCGTTCGTGTTCGTCGTCCTCATGATCATGGTCGTCGTCGCCGGTCCTCTGTCCTCTAGTTGGATGGGTTAGGAGGTAGGACATGGGTTATTCGTTAGTCAATATCCTGGGCGGTCTTCTGATCGTGACCTCCACCATGGTGGTCGTCTCGAAGACCATCCCGTCCGCCATCAAGTGGTACGCGATCCAGTCGGTTGTCCTGGTGGGCGTGCTGCTCACCCTGGGCCTCACCACCGGTGCCACCGAGCTTCTCATGTGGGCCGCGTCGGCCTTCGTCACCAAGGTGATCCTCGTTCCGTTCATTCTCAACCGTGCCTACAAGAAGATGGGTTCGCCTGCCGATAGCACGCTGACCTCCTCCATCAAGCCGGCCTGGACCATCATCCTCACCGGTCTGGAGGTGGCCGTCTGCTTCGCGGTGGTCACGCGCCTGAGCCTGCCCACCGCCGAGGTGGCCACTCCGGCCCTCGCCATCAGCTTCGCGCACTTCTTCGTCGGCCTCACGTGCATCATCTCCCAGCGCAACATCCTCAAGCAGATCTTCGGGTACTGCCTTATGGAGAACGGTAGCCACGTGACGCTCGCTCTGCTCGCGCCCACGGCCCCCGAGATCATCGAGATCGGCATCGCCACCGACGCCATCTTCGCCGTCATCATCATGTCCGCCGTCGTCGTGAGGATTTGGAACGACACCAAGTCGCTCGACTCCCACGACCTGACCGAATTGAAGGGGTAGGCCATGGATGTTTCAATGCTGACGGTCGCCCTGCTCGCTTGTCCTCTCGTGTTCTCCCTGATTATGGCTGCGCTCCCCAAGACGACGTCCTACAACGTCTTCGCGGGGCTCAACACCATCTCCGTCGCGGCGACCCTTGTCCTTTCGGTCGTCACCGCGGGAACCATGCTCTCGAGCGGGCAGAATATCGACGCTTTGGGCCTGTGGCTCCATCTCGATTCGCTCTCGTCGATCTTCGTCCTTCTGGTAGGCATCATCGGGTTCATCACCGGCGTGTACTCCATCTCCTATATCAAGATCGATATCGAGGAGAAGACCATGCCGTCCGAGCGCACCAAGCAGTACTACGCGCTGTTCAGCCTGTTCGTCTTCACGATGCTGCTCGCCTGCCTGTCCAACAACATCATCCTCACCTGGGCGGCGGTCGAGGCCACTACGCTGTCGACCGTGTTCCTCGTGGGCATCTACAAGAACAAGCAGGCGCTCGAGGCGTCTTGGAAGTACGCGATGGTCTGCACCGCCGGTGTGGCCTTCGGCCTGTTCGGCACGCTGCTCATCTACGCGAACGCCGCCGATATCATGCCCAACGCGCATGAGGCCGCCTTCCTCACCTCCATCATGCCCTACGCCGACCAGTTCGACCCGATGCTCGTGCGCCTCGCGTTCGCGTTCATCGTCATCGGCTTCGGCACCAAGGCGGGCCTGTTCCCCATGCACACCTGGCTGCCCGACGCGCACTCCCAGGCTCCGAGCCCGGTCTCCGCGCTGCTCTCGGGCGTGCTGCTCAAGTGCGCCATGCTGGTGATCATCCGCTTCTACTCCCTGTCCATCATCACGGTGGGCGACACCTATCCGCGAACGCTCCTGCTCATCCTGGGCACGCTGTCCATCCTGGTGGCTGCCCTGTGCATCTTCAAGCAGGACGATATCAAGCGCCGCTTCGCGTACTCCTCCGTCGACAACGTCGGCGTGGTCGCGCTGTGCCTGGGTATCGGTGGCCCGCTCGGTATCGCCGCCTGCCTGCTGCACTGCATCTTCCACGGCTTCACGAAGGCGCTCGCCTTCTGCATGGCCGGTAACATCCAGCACATCTACCACACCCGCGACCTGAACAAGATCAAGGGCGTCGTCGAGATCGCTCCCGTCACGGCAGCGCTCACCATCATCGCCCTGCTCGCGCTCGCCGCCTTCCCGCCGTTCGCCCTGTTCATCTCCGAGTTCCTCACCTTCGTGGCCGGCGTTCAGTCCGGTCCCATCTGGGTGGTCGTGCTCGTGGCCATCGGCCTCACCGGCGTGTACTTCGCCCTTACCGGCATCGCGCTCAAGTCCATCTTCGGCAAGGCGCCCGAGGGCATGAAGCGCCACGAGGTGCCCGCCCTCATGATCATCCCCGAGATCGCCCTCGCGATCGTGGTCATGTGGTTCGGTATCGCCACCCCGGTCGCCATCACGAGCGGCGTCGAGGATGCAACGTCCGTCGTTTTGAACCAGAGCGTCGAAGAGCTCCACGAGGCCCCTCTCTACCGCATGGTGTTCAGTTCCCAGACCAAGACAAGTGAGGTGAATTAGCACCATGGCAGAACCTGAAAAGAAGGACTACGCTCGTCGCTGCGAAAGCCACGTCGAGGCCCTGCGCGCTGCAGTGCCGGGCGCTATCGAGAAGGTCGAATGGCAGTGCGAGGACCAGCTGACGATCACCGTCAAGCTGGACCGTCTGCCCGAGGCCGTCCACTACCTGTACTACGAGCGCTACGGCTGGATTCCCGTGATCATCGGCAACGATGAGCGCAGCCTGTGCGGCCGTTACGCCGTGTATTATGTCATCTCCATGGAGGGGGAGGACCCCGGCTGGGTGACCGTGCGCACCGAGGTCGATCCCGCCAAGATGACGTTCCCGTCCGTGACGCCGTTCGTCCCCGCCTGCGTGTGGGGCGAGCGCGAGCTGCGCGACATGTTCGGCCTGATCCCCGAGGGTCTGCCCGACCGTCGCCGCCTGGTGCTGCCCGACGATTGGCCCAGCGGCCTGTACCCGCTGCGCAAGGACTCCATGGACTACCGCTTCCGTCCCGCTCCCGCGAGCGACATGGAAAACTACGAGTTCTTGGCCGACACCAAGGGCAAGGAGACCACGCTCGTTCCCATGGGACCGCTGCACATTACCTCCGACGAACCCGGCCACTTCCGCCTGTTCGTCGAGGGCGAGACGATCGTCGACGCCGACTACCGTCTGTTCTACGTGCACCGCGGCATGGAGAAGGTCGCCGAGACGCGCCTGAACTATGACGCCGTGACGTTCCTCGCCGACCGCATCTGCGGCATCTGCGGCTGCGCCCACTCGGTGGCCTACGCCGAGGCCGTCGAGCGCGCCCAGGGCATCCATGTCCCGCCGCGCGCCCAGTACATCCGCGCCATCATGCTCGAGGTCGAGCGCCTGCACTCGCATCTGCTTAACATTGGCCTGGCGTCGCACTACACGGGCTTCGACTCCGGCTTCCAACAGTTCTTCCGCGTCCGCGAGAAGTCCATGGACCTGGCCGAGAAGCTCTCCGGTCACCGCAAGACCTACGGCCTCAACGTGATCGGCGGTGTGCGTCGCGACATTTTGGCCGAGCAGAAGCTCTCCACGCTCACGACCATCCACCAGCTGCGCTCCGAGGTTCAGGAGCTCGTCGACATCTTGCTCTCCACGCCCAACTTTATTGAGCGTACGAGCGGTATCGGCATCTTGGACCGCAAGATCGCACGCGACTTCTCGCCGGTCGGCCCGCTCATGCGTGGCTCGGGCTATGCCCGCGACGTGCGCTTTGACCATCCCTTCGACGGCTACGCCGATCCGGACGTCCAAAAGATGCATGCCGCTACGGCCGACACCTGCGATGCCTTCGGCCGTACCGCCGTTCGCATCCAGGAGGTCTACGATTCGATCGACATGATCGAGACCATGCTCGAGAACTGCCCGTCGGGCCCCATCCTCACCACGGATTGGGAGTACACCCCGCACAAGTACGCCATCGGCGCCACCGAGGCGCCGCGCGGCGAGGACGTGCACTGGGCCATGCTCGGCAATAACCAGAAGTGCTACCGCTGGCGCGCCAAGGCCGCCACGTACAGCAACTGGCCGGTCCTGCGCTACATGTTCCGCGGCAACACCGTGGGCGACGCGGCGCTGATCGTCGGCTCGCTCGACCCGTGCTACTCCTGCACCGACCGTGTGACGGTGACCGATGTCGCCGCCAAGCGCGATCACGTGCTCGACAAGGAGCAGTTCGAGAACGTCTGGCGCGACAAGTCGCCGCTTGCGGGCGAGGGCACCATAGCCGCTCCGCTCGATGAGGAGGCGCTCTAATATGCTGAAGCTTTGGAAGGTTAACGCCAAGGCCGGCGACGCGACGGTCAAGTACCCGTTTGCGCCGTTTCCCACCAACAAGGACATGCGCGGCAAGCCCGAGCACAACGCCGAGCTCTGCATCGCCTGCGGTGCCTGCGGCGTGGCGTGCCCGGCCGATGCCATTCGCATGGACACCGACCTTGCGGCCGATACCATCACCTGGTCGATCGACTACGGTCGCTGCATCTTCTGCGGCCGTTGCGAGGAAGCCTGCCCCATGGAGGCCATCAAGCTCACCGAGGAGTTTGAGCTGGCCGTCATGAGCAAGGACGACCTTACCAGCAAGAGCGTCTACACGCTCGAGCACTGCTCGCGTTGCGGCAAGCCGTTTGCCCCGCACAAGGAGATCGACTACGCCAAGCGCCTGCTGCAAAAGGCCGGCGGCATGGAGGCCGAGCAGGCCGCCCGTACCGTCGGTATGTGCCAGGAGTGCAAGCGCGAGCTCGACACCCTGCGCGCCGCCTCGGCCGTAAAGACCGGCAACGCGCGCGGCATGGCTGCCAACGAGACGCTTGCGTCCGGCGAGCCCCAGGGCCCCGGCATGGAGTATCTGGGCGGCCACGGCGTGAACCCCGAGTATGTCGACCGCAAGCTCAACCCCGATGCGCCCGAGATTCCCGCCGGTCCTGCGCCGGTCGAGGGCATCATCATGGATTTTGATACGAAGGAGGAGTAACCATGGCCGAACCCACGCTTTTGCCCGAGCGGCTCCAGTACCGCCCGACCAAGATCGAGCTCGACGAGAGCATCGAGAAGGCCAAGGCGACCCTTCTTAAGAAGATCAAGCGCTCGGTGTACGTCTACCGTGTTGACTGCGGCGGCTGCAACGGCTGCGAGATCGAGATCTTCGGTTCCATCACGCCCGTCTTCGACGTCGAGCGCTTTGGCATCAAGGTCGTGCCCTCGCCCCGTCACGCCGACGTGCTGCTGTACACCGGTGCCGTGACGCGTGCCATGCGCATGCCGGCCCTGCGCGCCTTTGAGGCCGCGCCCGATCCCAAGATCGTGGTGTCCTATGGCGCGTGCGGCTGCACCGGTGGCATCTTCTACGACAACTACTGCGTCTGGGGCGGCACGGACAAGATCCTGCCGGTCGATGTCTACATCCCCGGCTGCCCGCCCAGCCCCGCGCAGACCGTCTACGGCTTTGCCATGGCGCTTGGTCTGCTGGACCAAAAGCTCCATGCCGAGACCACGGTGGAGGCCGCCGGCGAGCAGGCCGATATCCTGCACCCCGGCGTGCCGTACAAGCTGCGCGTTGCCATCGAGCGCGAGGCTCGCGCCATGAGCGGCTACCGTTACGGCCGCGACCTGGCCAACGAGTTTATGGATACGCTCGAGGGCGCACCCAAGGGCGATATCCGCGGTGCCATGGCGCTGCTCATCGACAAGCAAGATGATCCTCGCCGCGTTGAGGTCTACTCGGCGCTGCAGGATCTGGTGCTGGCCGGAGGTCGCTAGATGGAGCTCACTGACCGCTCTGGTTACTTTGCGGGCCCCGGTATGCTCGGCGGCTCCTTTGGCGACGCCTCGCGCGCAAGCGACGAGGCTGCCGAGGGCGTCGCCGACCCCTGCCTGGGTCATGCGCCCGACCAGGTGGTCTTCTATGAGCTCACGCGTAAGTTTGTGGAGACCGAGGAAGACGTTCCCCAGGAGGCCTGCGACGTGCTGTACTACACGCTCGCCGTGGGCCACCACACTGGCGTGCTCGACTGCTTTGAGCCGCGCCTGTCGGTGCCGGTGGATGTGTTCTATTCGCTCGTCGACGCGCTGCCGGAGGGGGAGGCCAAGACCAAGTTCGAGGCCATCCGCTCCTTTGGCGAGTGCCAGCTCGACAAGGCGGCGGTGCCGTCGCTGCTCGAGGCCTGCGATGCGCTGCTCGATGAGCGCGGTTTTCGCGGGTCGGCCAAGGCCGGCATCTCGGTGTTCGACGACGACTTTGGCCTGCATGCCCAGCAGGTCGCGTTTCTGATGAAGTTCCGCGATCTGGTTGAGCGCGTGCGCGATGTGTCGGGCGTGTATCTGACGGGAAGGTTGCAGTAATGGGTCACGTTGTGGATGGCCGTGTGAACGACGCTCCGTTTGCGGGTATCGTGCTCACGGCGGGAAGCGTGCTGCGTGCCGACGATGCCGCCGGCCCCGTGCTCTCCAAAAAGATGGAAGACGCACCTATCGCCGGTTGGTACACCATCGACGGAGGCCAAACGCCCGAGGACGACATCATCGAGGTCAAGCGCGAGCGTCCGCCGCGTTTGGTTTTGGTCGATGCTGCCGACATGGCGCTGCCCGTCGGGTCCATCCGTTTGCTCGACAAGCGCGATGTGGCCCGCAAGTCGATGTTCACCACGCATTCGCTCCCTTTGTCGATTCTGATCGAAGAGATTGAGCAATCGTGTGATGATATCGTCTTCGTTGGGATTCAACCGGGCGATACGGAGTTTTACAACCCCATGTCCCCGGAGGTCTTTGACGCCGTCGACGCCGTGTACGACGCCGTGGCCGCCAACGACTTTTCCCACTTTGTCCGCTTGGGGCAAGAGCAATAGGAGCGCTTGTCCCTGCTGATTAGGAAAGAAGTGATTGACATGGCAGATTCCAAGGTGGAGTACCCCGCTCCCGATTGCCTGGCGCCCGCCGCGATCGAGGCCAAGACCGAGGCCGCCGGCGTGACCAAGGCCAGCCTGCCGGTCGCAAAGGCCTTTCTGTTGGCAATGTTCGCCGGCGCGTTTATTGCCTTCGGCGGCCTGTTCTTTACCGTGTTCTTGAGCGATAGCACGCTGGGCTGGGGTGCCCAGCGCGTCGTGGGCGGCCTGTGCTTTTGCCTGGGCCTGGTGCTCGTGCTGGTGTGCGGCGCCGAGCTGTTTACCGGCAATTCGCTTATGGTCTGCGCGCTCAAGAGCAAAAAGATCACCCTGGCTCAGATGCTCAAGGCTTGGGTCGTCGTATGGGTCGGTAACTTTGCCGGTGCTCTGTTCATCGTCTTTTTGGTGTACATGGCCGGCATTTACAAGCTCAACGGCGAGGCGGTCGCCAATTCCATGGTGAGCGTCGCCGCCGGCAAGGTGACGGTCGACTGGGTGACGATCTTCTTCCGCGGCATCCTGTGCAACATCTTTGTGTGCCTGGCCGTGTGGATCGGTACCGCCGGCAAGACCGTGGTCGATAAGGTTGTGGGCATTCTGCTGCCCATCGCCGCCTTTGTGGCCTGCGGTTTTGAGCACTGCGTTGCCAACATGTACTTTTTGCCCATGGGCGCCGTGATGCATGCATGCGGCTATGGCGCCGACGTCGCCGGCGCCGATGCGCTCAACGCTGCGGGTATTGCGTTTAACCTGTCCGCCGCCACGCTGGGCAACATCGTGGGCGGCGCGGTTCTGGTCGCGCTTGGTTACTGGTTCATCTACGCCAAGAAGTCCGAGGCGTAAGGTATCGTCTGTTTGACGTTGGGCCTCCCGCGGGGCGTTGCCGTGCGGGAGGCTTTTTGGGTCTGGGGCTCGTTGCCGGGCTTTTGGCCTGTTGTGTTTGGCTGGTGAAAGGGGTAATCGAGATGGCATCTGCTGTGAAGCGTGACGGTCGCGCCGTGGTGACCACATGCGGGGGATGCTATGCCGATTGCGCCTTTGCGGCACGCGTTGAGGACGGTCGCGTGGTGGCCGAGTTGCCGGTGCCGGGGCATCCGTGCGCGGCGCGTGCCCTGTGCGCCCGCGGACGGCATCGCCTGTCTATGCCGTTTGACGAGTGCGATCGCATTGTGCACCCCATGCGCCGACGAGCTGATGGCTCGGGGTTCGATGTGATTTCGTGGGACGAGGCGTTCGCGCAGATCGCGGCGCGCCTTGGGGAGATTGTTGACGGGCATGGTCCGCGCGCGCTGGGCATGACGCTCGGCGTGCCCTCGTTCGACCGTTACTGGGCGTATCGCTTTATGCATGCGCTGGGCTCGCCCAACGTTTACGGTGCCGACGGCGCCTGCGAGGTAAGCCGACTGACCGGTTGGGAGCACAGCCTAGGCTACAGCCCCGCCTCCGACCTGGCACATACCGATTGCATCATGTACCTGGGGCGTTCCATTGTCGATTCGTCGACGATGGGGTCCGTTGATGCGCTCAACGATGCACGCCGGCGTGGGGCGAAGATCATCGTTGTCGACCCCCGGCGCAGCGGCTCGGCTGCGCTTGCCGACCGCTGGCTGCGCGTGCGCCCGGGCTGCGATTTGGCGTTGCTGCTGGGTATCGCACATGTGTTGATTGCCGAGGACCTGTACGATCACGAGTTTGTTGCCCGCTATACCACAGGCTTTGACGAGCTGGCGCTGGCGGCCCGTGCTTGGACGCCCGAGTGGGCCGAGTCGATGTGCGACGTGCCGGCCGCAGAGATTGTCGCCACGGCGCGCGATCTCGCTGCCGCCGCGCCTGCCGCCGTGGTGGATGCGGGCTTTCATGGTGGCATCGGTATCGCGTATGCCAATAGCACCCAGACCGCGCGAGCTATCTGCATGGTCGATGTGCTGCTGGGCTGTATTGGACATGCGGGCGGTGCGCTCAACCCACCGACGCCGCTTGTATTTGGCGACCTTGATTCCATGCGCTTTGCGACGCCGCCGGTGCCGGGCGAGCCCAAGCTGGGGTCCGAGTGCTATCCACTGGTCGATCCGGTGCGCGGTCTGTGCACGACCATCGGCCAGTCGATTCTGGCCGGGGACCTGCGCGGGCTGATTGTTTACGCCAGCAATCCCGGTGCGGGCTATGGCAATGCGCAGGCTTGGCTGGGCATCTTGCAGCAGCTCGACCTGCTCGTGACAATTGATATTCGCTGGTCCGAGACGGCGCGCGCTTCCGACTTCGTGCTGCCCGATGTGACGTATCTGGAGGCCGACCGCGGCGTGGGCGCAGTCGTGGGCGCCAATGATTCGCGCGTGCTCTACCGCAACGCCGTGCTGCCCGTGCAGCATGACGACACACGTCCCGGCCGAGAGATTTTTACCGGTCTGGCGCAGGCGTGCGGCGTTGGCGAGTACTTCCGGTTTACGCCCGACGATCTGGCGGCTGCCCAGGTGGCGCCTTTTGGGATCGATCTGGACGAGCTCAAGGAGCGAGGATGGGCCGACACGGGCGTTGCGCTGCCATCGCGTACGGGCGAGCCGGTGATTCCCTTGAACAGTGGCAGGATCGCGCTGGCAAGCGACGTATGGGAACGAGCCGGACTGGGTCGTGTACCCAACTGGATCGCTCCCATGGTTGAGCCTGGCCCGGGGTTGTTTCGCCTCATTAGCGGCAACCGTCCCTTTGAGTCGCATACCTCGCGAAGGCTTGCAGCCCAAGGTGCCGCCGAGGCTGGATTGGACCTGGATGCCGTGCAGATGAATGCCGATACAGCTGCGCGCATGGGCATCGCCGACGGCGAGATCGTCGACCTTGTGAGCGATATGGGTCGCGACCGCGTGCGCGTGGAGGCGACGCCCTATCTGCATCCGGCTTGCATCTTTACGTCGGCCGCCCCCGGTGGGCGTTCGTTTGGCGCCGATGCCGGTGGCGCTCAAGCCTTGGGCGTGGGCCCGCTCGACCATACGCCGTTGCGTTGGGATCCGTTGACGGGCGCCGCGCTCACCCAGGAAAACGCCGTTCGCGTGGAAAAGATTGTCGCGCGCGGGGATAATGACGAGTAATTGACTCAGCTGATGTATTCGACTGATCCACGTTTCTTTTGAAAGGCCGCACATGAGCGATAGCCAGAACATGTCCGATGAGGTGCGCGTCCGCCTGCGCGCCATTCCCTCTGTCAACGAGCTGCTTGCCGAGTGGCCGGTAGTGAAGGCGGCGGGGGAGACCTGCGACGCGGTGGTGCATGCCGCCGTCACGGCCGAGCTCGACGAGGAGCGCGCCGCCATTCGTGCCGGTGCCGCCCCGCGCTCTAAGCGCGAGCTGGCATCGGCCATCGAGTGGCGTGCGCATCGCTCCGCGCTGCCGAGCCTGCGCCCCGCCGTCAACGCCACGGGTGTGGTCATCCATACCAACTTGGGTCGCGCCCCGCTCGCGGAGTCGGCGGCAAAGGCCGTGGCCGAGGTTGCGCGCGGGTATAGCACGCTCGAGTACAGCGTCGACACCTGTTCGCGCGGGTCGCGCAAGGAGCATGCCGCGCAGCTGATCCGCTCACTCACCGGTGCCGAGGACGCGCTGGTCGTCAACAACAACGCCGCCGCGGTGCTGCTGGTGCTGGCGACTCATGCCGCGGGCAAAGAGGTTATCGTCAGCCGCGGCGAGCTTGTCGAGATCGGCGGCAGCTTCCGCATCCCCGACGTCATGGCGGCTTCGGGCGCCAAACTCGTCGAGGTCGGCGCCACCAACCGCACGCATCTGGGCGACTATGAGCGCGCCATTACGCCCGAAACGGCCATGATCCTGAAGGTTCATCCTTCCAACTATCGCATCGAGGGTTTTCACGAGGAAGTGAGCTCAAGGGAGCTCGCCGCACTGGCCCATAAGCACGGTCTGCTGTTCTATGAAGACCAGGGCTCGGGGGCGCTGTTGCCTGACGACATCCTGGTGCGCGGCGGCGAGGAAACCACGCCGGCTTCGGTTTCGGCAGGGCTCGATCTGGTGTCGTGCTCGGGCGATAAATTGCTCGGTGCCGCACAGGCGGGCATCATCATGGGCCGTCGCGATCTGGTCCAGGCCTGTGGGTCGCATCCGCTTATGCGCGCCCTGCGCCCGGGCAAGTTGGCGCTCACGGCGCTCGAGGCCACACTGCGCATCTACATGGATGGCGCCGATGTTGCCCATCGCGATATTCCCGTGCTCAGCATGCTTACGCTGCCGCAGGCCCATTTGGAGCGACGTGCCCGCAAGCTGCGCGATCGTATGGTCGCCGGGCTCGATAAGGCTGGTTGCCCGTGCGCCGTTCAGGTGGAGATAGTCGAGGAATCGTCGACCCCCGGTGGCGGCTCGCTGCCTACCGTGGAGCTGCCCACGACGTGCGTTGCCGTCTGCCCGGTTGACGTGCGCCTGTCCGTCGACGCGCTGAAGCGCTCGCTTGTCCAGGACTTCGACACGCCGGTCGTCACGCGAACCTCGCACGATCGCATTTTGTTTGATGTGCGCACACTCGTGGGCGACCGCGATATCGAGACGGCGGCGTCGACGCTTGCCGCATGTGTAGAGAAGGCGATTGCTCGATGAGTGAGGTCCAAGCGCTGGTGGAGTGTCCCGTCATCGTTGGCACGGCGGGCCATGTCGACCACGGTAAGTCGGCGCTCATCGAGGCGCTGACGGGCAAAAACCCCGACCGCCTGGAAGTTGAGCGTCGTCGCGGCATGACGGTTGAGCTTGGCTTTGGCGAGCTGGCACTGCCGAGTGGCAAGATCGTTGGCCTGGTCGACGTGCCGGGCCACGCGCATTACCTGCGCGCCATGGTGCAGGGTGCCACGGGCATCGACGTTGCCGTGCTGGTGGTCTCTGCCGTTGAGGGTGTAATGCCGCAGACGCGCGAGCACGTGCACGTGCTGGAGCTGCTGGGCGTCACGCATATGGTGGTGGCGCTGACGATGTGTGACCTGGCCGATGCCGAGATGACCGAGCTTGCCGAGCTCGACGTCGATGACTTTTTGTCGGGTACCGTGTTTGCGGACGCGCCGATCGTGCCTGTGTCGTCCAAGACCGGCGCGGGGATCGATGATCTGCTGGCTGCGCTCGACGAGCAGGTTGCCGCTTGCTGGGATTCCTGCCGTGCCCGTGCCGAGCGCACCGATGCCGCGCCGCGTCTGCCCATCGACCGCTGCTTTACGATCAAGGGCGCCGGCACCGTCGTGACGGGAACGCTGCACGATGCTCCGGTTGCGGTGGGCGATGAGCTCGTCGCGCTGCCGTCGCGCGCGACCTGCCGTGTACGCGGGATTCAAGTGCATGGCGACACGCAGCGGGCGCTGCCCGGTCAGCGTGTGGCGCTCAACCTGGTGGGCGATGGCGTCGCCGCACTTGACCGCGGTGAGATGCTGGGCGTGGCGGGCCGCTTTGGCCAGACGATGCGCTTTATGATGACGTTTACGTATTTGGGTCGCGAGGGAGCCAAGCCGCGTGTGCTCGAGTCGGGTGCGCGTGTGCACGTGATGGCGGGTACGGCTGAGGTTGTCGGTCGCATCATGTTCATGGAGGGCGAGGCCCCCATGGCGGTTGGCGAGACGCGAGTGGCGCAGGTACGCTTGGAGGAACCGCTGCCGCTGCGCGCCGGCGACCATGCTGTGGTGCTGTCCTATTCACCGGTCATGCTTATTGGTGGAGGGCGCGTGCTGTTGTCGCGCTGTCGCCGTTCGCGCGAACTTACTGAGGGGGAGCGTGCGCTGTACGCGGCGCTTGAGGCCGGAGATATTGCTGGCGCGGTGGATGCGTGGCTGGCGTTGCAAGCGCTGCCGGTTGCGGCTGCAGATGTTACCACGGCGCTCGATCTTGTTGCCGGTGAGGCTGAGGCAGCGTTGCGCGAGTTGGTGGCGCGAGGGGTTGCATGCGAGCTTGTCGGCTCGGATGGCTCGCTGTATGCAGACGCTTCCGCGCTCGATGCCGCGATGGGTACGCTGGCGGCGACCCTGTCAGCCATGCACGCGGCGGTTCCCAAGGAGACGGGCTTTACGCCCGGTGCGGTCGCTCACGCCGCCTGGCCGGCTGCGGATGAAACCGTTGCCGCAGCCCTGATTTCCGAGGGCTGCTCGCGCGGCGTGTGCGCCGCCGAGGGGGCCGAGGTGTTCGACCCGCACTCCGCTGCCGCCGCGGCGCGTGTGGTGCGCGAGGCCTGCGAACGTATCGTTGCCTTGCTGGACGAAGCCGGCCTCGATGCGCCGACGCTGCCCGAGGTTGGCGAGCAGTTGCAGCTCGATCGCGACACCATGACGCGTGCCCTGCGCGAGCTTTCGCTCAACCGTTCCATCGTGAAAGTCGAGCGCGACGTTGCTCTGTCTGCCGCCGCCGAGGCCCATGCGCGCGAGCTCGTCGCCGCCGTCATTGAGTTAGCCGGCGGCGCTGCCACCACGAGCGTGCTGCGCGAGGCCCTGGGTGTGTCGCGCAAACGTGCCATCAGCATCTTGGAGCACCTGGATGCCGTGCGCTTCACGGTGCTCGACAAGGAGGCCGGCGGCCTGAGGTCCCTACGCTAGACCGGTCACCCGCTCCCGCCTCTTCAGTTGCGGTGAAATAGTTCCTGTTTTCGGCATCTAACGCCAAACCAGGAACTATTCCACCGCAACTTCTTGCTTGTCTTTTTGGGATGGGGCCTGTCGGTTTGGTAAAATACCGCCGCACTTGGGAACGGATGGGCTCCGGTGGGCTCCGCGGTCCTCAAAACCGTTGCGAGGCGTGCAAAACGTCTTGGATGTGTTCGATTCACATACGTTCCCGCCATACGCTACCAGCGCTTTTGTGCTCGCGGTCTTGCTGCGTGCCGCAAAGGCGCTGTTTTGTTTTTGCACGAGCTTTTCGTAACGCCGCTATTTCGGCGGCGGTATTTAGCTTCGTGCACCGGGTTTCGGGCATGCCGATGGGGGTGTTTTGCCGTATGACTACCGTAAGACGGGCCGATCTTTCTTGCGTCGTCCAGGCGGGCGGGTTGTCGTCGCGCATGGGCTGCGATAAGGCGCGCATGGCGTTTTGCGGCGAGCCTCTCATCGAGCGCGTGCTGGGTCGGCTGGCGCCAGTTGCCGGCGAGTTGGTCGTGACGACTTCGCGTCCCAGCGAGCTTGCCTATCTTGAGGAGCGCGCCTTTGGCGGTCTTGTGCCACGCGTGGTAGCGGACCTTGAAGGCCCCGCCGGCGCCATGCGTGGCATCGCGAGCTCGCTGTTTGCCGCTCGGTTGCCCCTCGTGGCAATCGTCGCCTGCGATATGCCGTTCGTCTCGCCGGAACTCATCGGCGCGCTTGCCGATCATGTTGAGGCCGAGGCACTCGACGTGTGCGTGCCGCGCGAGGAGCGGGGGATTGAGCCGCTTTGCGCCGTCTGGCGCCGTGACGCGTGTGCGCCGGTTGCCCGTGAGTTGCTCGACCAGGACCGCCAACGCATCCGCCGTTTGATCGACCGGGTCCATGCCGGTTATCTGGATGAGCCCCAGATTGTCGAGGTTGCCGGCTCCACGCTCTGCTTCGAAAACGTCAATACACCCGAGGAGTTTGCGGCAGCCGAGCTGCTCGCCTAGACGATGGGAGTTGCCATGTCTCACGATATTTGTCCCGACACGGGAGAACCTTGCACTTGCGACGGGTCCGAACCCTGTACCTGCGGTTGCGGCGGCTGTGGACATACCGCGGAAGAGGAAGCGGCCGCCGCGGCGTATCGTGAGGCACACCGTGAAGGCCCGTCCAGTGATGTTCTCGACCACGAACGCAAGATTATCGTGTCGTTTGACAGCACCTTTGATGTGATGGAATGCGAGCAGCTGTGCCTGGATGCCGGCGTGCCCGGGCGCATCATGCCGCTGCCCGGCTCCATCACCGCCGGCTGCGGGCTGTGCTGGGCCATGCCGTTCTCCGGCGATGCCCTTGCCGCCTTCCGCGCTGCCACCGAAGGCCGCATAACCCCCGCCGACTACCATCAGCTCGTCCTCTAATCACCAAAACCACCGCAAAGGTGCCCGTCCCCTTTGTGGTGGTTTGGAACATGTGGACGAAACAGCTTCGAAACACGCGATTTGTACCCCGAGCGCTCAAAAACGCTTCTACCTGCATCGTAATCAAAACGAAACATCCGCCCGTCGTCTTATGCGAAACTTTGCTGCAACAGTGCGATATTATCCATACTCGATAAAGTTCGCGGCGCATAGGGTGCCGCGACCGACATTTTTCGTTTCCCATCATTGGAGGAAGCATGAGCTACACGCAGAAAGTTCTCGACGAGCTCAAGGCCCGCTATCCCGAGCAGCCTGAGTTCATCCAGGCCGCGACCGAGATCCTCGGCACCATCCAGCCAGCGCTCGACGCCCATCCGGAGTTCGAGGAGGCTGCCCTGCTGGAGCGTCTCGTCGAGCCCGAGCGCATCGTTATGTTCCGTGTTCCTTGGGTTGACGACCAGGGCAAGGTCCAGGTCAACCGCGGCTATCGCGTCGAGTTCAACTCTGCTATTGGACCCTACAAGGGCGGCCTGCGCTTTAACCCGACGGTCACCCTGGGCATGCTCAAGTTCCTGGGCCTGGAGCAGATCCTCAAGAACAGCCTGACCACCCTTCCCATGGGCGGCGGCAAGGGCGGTTCCGACTTTGACCCCAAGGGCAAGTCCAACAACGAGATCATGCATTTCTGCCAGTCCTTCATGACCGAGCTCTATCGCCACATCGGCCCCAACACCGACGTTCCCGCCGGCGACCTGGGCGTTGGCGGCCGCGAGGTTGCCTACATGTTCGGTCAGTACAAGCGCCTGACCAACGAGTGGACCGGCGTCCTCACCGGCAAGGGCCTCTCCTTTGGCGGTTCGCTCGCCCGTACCGAGGCCACCGGCTACGGTCTGGTCTACTTTGTGGACGAGTACCTCAAGAGCCGCGGCGACTCCTTCGAGGGCAAGAACGTTGTCGTTCACGGTTCCGGCAACGTCGCCATCTACGCCGTCCAGAAGGTCTCCCAGCTCGGCGGCAAGGTGCTGGCCTGCTCCGACACCCATGGCTGGGTCGAGGATCCCGACGGCATCGACTACACCGTGCTCGAGCATGTCTACAACAAGAAGCGCTCCGGCCACGACAAGGGCGTCACGCTCGCTATGTACGTTGACGAGAAGCCTAACGCCGTGTGGCACGAGGGCGACGGCCGTGGCGTTTGGCAGCTGCCCTGCGACATCGCGCTGCCCTGCGCTCGCGAGAACACGCTGCTGCTCGAGGACGCCCAGGCGCTCGTCGCCAACGGCTGCAAGGTGGTCGGCGAGGGCGCGAACATGCCCACGACCATCGAGGCCACGAACTACTTCCAGGAGAACGGCGTTGCCTTTATGCCCGGTAAGGCTGCCAACGCCGGCGGCGTGCTCGTGTCCGGCCTGGAGATGAGCCAGAATGCCGAGCACCTGTCCTGGACCTTCGAGGAGGTCGACGGCAAGCTCGAGCAGCTCATGCGCGGCATGTTCCACAACGTGGACGACACCGCCAAGAAGTACGGCGAGGAGGGCAACTTCGTCATGGGCGCCAACATCGCCGGCTTCCTGAAGGTCGCCGACGCCATGCTCGCCCAGGGCGTCTGCTAAATCTTCGCTCGATATAGCATCGCAGAAGGCTCCCAGTCATCTTGGCTGGGAGCCTTTTTTGATCGTTGGGGACGGAGGAAAACGGTTCATTTTGTCCCGACACGAGCTGTGCCCCCTCGTTTGGTACACTTAAAGGTACTGGACAAGTGAAGAGATGGGGGAGAACGTGCTCAAGTTCGGTACCTACGTCCGTGTTGGAAACGCGGCCGAAGCCTATGAGCTCTTGCAGAAGAACCGCAACAACAAGATTGTGGGCGGCGGCATCTGGATGCGCCTGGGTTCGCGTCGTGTGGCTACGGCGATTGACCTTTCGGCCTGCGGACTCGATCAGATCGAGGAGACCGAGACCGAGTTTCGCATCGGTGCCATGTGCACCCTGCGCCAGCTCGAGCGTCATGCCGGGCTCAACGCGCTTGTCAACCATGTCTTTGAGTTCGCCGTCCACGACATCGTGGGCGTGCAGCTGCGCAATACCGCCACGGTGGGTGGCAGCATCTACGGTCGCTTTGGCTTCTCGGACGTGCTCTCGGCCTTTTTGGCGCTCGACTCCTATGTTGAGCTGACGGGTGCCGGCCGTGTGCCGCTCGCGGAGTTCGTGGACATGGGCTACGTGCGCGACGTGATCGAGCACGTGGTGGTCGTTAAGCACGATTACCGCGCGAGCTACGAGGCCGTGCGCAAGGCCGCGACCGACTTCCCCTCGCTGAACGTCACCGCCGCCTGGTGGGACGGCTCCTGGCACGTCACCGTGGGCGCCCGCCCGCTGCGCGCGACCTTGCTGCAGGGCGAGGCATGCGGCCTGGTGAATGAGCAGCCTTCCGAGGACGAGCTGCGCGCCCTTGCCGCGTCCGTACGTGAGCTGAGCTACGGCACCAACCTGTGGGGCTCGGCCGACTACCGCCGTCGCATCTCGGCACCGCTTGCCGTCCAGGCCGTGCGCCGCGCCGCCGGCATCGAGCTTTCGGCCGCGCTTGCCCGCGAGCTCGAGACCGTGCAGATTCCCAAGTTTGCCACGGACGAGTATTCCTGCCGCCGCGTGCCCGGCGTCGATTCTAGCGAGGTGCGCTAATGGCTGCCAAACTCATCGATCTTTCCTTTACGCTCAACGGCCGCAAGGTCAAGGTTCAGATTGCCCCCGATACCATGCTCTTTTCGCTTTTGCGTGAGCAGGGTTGCGCGTCGGTGCGCTGCGCCTGCGAAACCACCAACTGCGGCCTGTGCACGGTGTGGCTCGACGGCGACCCGGTGCTGAGCTGCTCGGTTCCCGCGGCACGCGTCGAGGGCCACACCATCACCACGCTCGAGGGTCTCAAGGCCGAGTCCGAGGCGCTCGCCCGCGCTATGGCTGCCGAAGGCGCCGAGCAGTGCGGTTTTTGCGCCCCCGGCCTCATCATGAACGTGCTGGCGCTCGCCCGCGCCGCCAAGGAGGACCCGAGCCTCGTCGCCACGCGCGAGGAACTCTCGCGCCAGCTGGCCGGCAACCTCTGCCGTTGCAGCGGCTACGAGAGCCAGCTGCGCGCCATCGTCCGCTTCCTTAACGAGTCGGGCGTACAGGTGGGCTTTGAGATGCCCGAGCTGCCGGTCAACGACACCAGCTGCGACGGCGTCTCCTACAAGCAGATTACCCACAAGCAGCCCAAGAAGGACTCGAAGGCCCTGCTCGAGGGCCGTCCCGTCTACACGGGCGATATGGTGCCCGCCGGCGCGCTCATCGTTAAGCTCAAGCGCAGCCCCTATGCCCGCGCCAAGATCCGCTCCATCGATACGTCTCGCGCGTTGAAGGTGCCGGGCGTCGTGGGCGTCTACACCTACGAGGACGTGCCCAAGCGCCGCTTTACCATTGCCGGCCAGAGCTATCCGCAGCCGAGTCCCTACGACCGCCTGATCCTCGAAAACCTCGTGCGCTACCAAAACGAGGAGGTGGCGATCGTCGCCGCCGAGACCGAGGAGGCCGCCGACAAGGCACTCAGGCTCATCAAGGTCGACTATGAGGTGCTCGAGCCGCTGCTCGACTTTACCCAGGCACTCGATAACGACATCGTGGTCCACCCCGAGGGCGACGTGACCTTTATGTTCCCACAGGGCGGCGACGTTGCTCGCAACCTGGTGTGCAGTGGTACCAGTGATTTTGGCGATCTGGACGAGGCCTTCGCCCAGAGCGACATCGTCTTTGAGCGCACCTACACCAGCCAGGCCACGCAGACCGCGCCCATGGAGACCTTCCGCGCCTTCGCGACGACCGACGCGTTCGGGCGTATCTCCGTGACCACCTCGACGCAGGTGCCCTTCCACGTGCGCCGCATGGTCGCGCAGTCGCTCGACATTCCGCAGTCGCAGGTGCAGGTCATCAAGCCGCGCATCGGCGGCGGCTTTGGCTCCAAGCAGACGGGCTGCTGCGAGATCTTCGTGGCATTCGTCACCCAGCAGACCGGCCGTCCGAGCTACTGCTGCTACACCCGCGAAGAGACCATCACCGCGGGCAACTCGCGCCACCAGATGCAGATGACCGTTAAGTTGGGCGCCATGAACGACGGCACCATCACGGCCATCGACTTGCACACGCTGTCCAACGCCGGCGCGTACGGCGAGCATGCCACCACGACGATCGGCCTTTCGGGCCACAAGAGCCTGCCCATCTACAACCATGTGAAGGCGAGCCGCTTTAGGTGGGACGCCGTCTACACCAACACCAACCGCGGCGGCGCGTATCGCGGCTACGGTGCCACCCAGGGCCAGTTTGCCGTGGAGAGCGCCGTTAACGAGCTCGCCGACATGCTGCACATGGATCCCGCCGACCTGCGCCTTAAAAACATCGTGCGCGAGGGCGAGACCATGCCGCAGTATTACAACGAGAAGCTCAACGCCTGCGCACTCGATCGCTGCCTGCTGCGCGCGATGGACATGATCGGTTGGCGCGACAAGCCGCTGGCCGTTGACCTGGGCGACCGCGTGCGTGCTCTGGGCTGTGCGCTCACCATGCAGGGATCGGGTATTTCCAACGTGGATATCGCCGGTATCGACATGCGCCTGGAAGAGGACGGCTTCATTACCATCGGCACCGGCGCCACCGATAACGGCATGGGCGTCGACACGATTCTGGCGCAGATTGCCGCCGAGGAGCTGGGCGTGGAGAGCTCGCTGATCGTGGTGCGCGGCGTAGACACCGACGTGTCGCCGTTCGACGCCGGCTCGTATGCGAGCTCGGGCACGTACGTGACGGGTCTGGCAGCCAAGAACGCCGCGACGGAGCTGCGCGAGAAGATTTGCGCCAAGGCCGCCCAGATGTGGGACGTTGACGCCGCCGACGTGGTCTTCGACGGCCAGTACGTGCGCCTGTCCGACGAGCGCGCCGCCCGTGAGCGCGGCCGCTACCTTACGCTGCGCGACTTTGCCAACCTGTGTGTCAAGAACATCGAGGGCGGCGACGCGCTGACTTCGCATGCCTCTGCCTGCCTGCCCGTTTCGCCTCCGCCGTTTATGGCCGGCATTGCCGAGGTCGAGGTCGATAAGGCCACCGGCAAGGTGACTGTGGTGGACTATGCGGCGGCCGTCGACTGCGGCACCGTGATCAACGAGGCGCTCGCGCGCGTTCAGGCCGAGGGCGGCATTGCCCAGGGCATTGGTCACGCGCTCTACGAGATTGTTGAGCATGATGACCGCGGCCGCCTGCGCACCGGCAACTTTATGAGCTACAAGCTGCCCACGCGCCTGGATATCGGCAGCATTCGCGTGGCATTTGAGCCGAGCTACGAGCCGACGGGCCCGTTTGGTGCCAAGTCGATCGGCGAGGTCGTCATCAACACGCCGCTCGCCGCCGTGGCCTCGGCCGTCGCACACGCCACCGGCCACCAGGTCCGCTCGCTGCCCATCACGCCCGAGAAGGCTCTGCTGGGGGAGTAGCGGGTCAGCGAACAAGTCGTAATTGGCGGGGCGGGGCAACTCGTCCCGCCTTTTGCACTCGTGGTGAGGTCGTGAGCCTGTAAAAGGTGTGCGTGCGCTTGCCGTTCGTATCTGCTATCATTCCTAGTCTGTGCGCTCATGCGGGCGTGGCGGAATTGGTAGACGCGCCAGATTTAGGTTCTGGTGGGATTCCCGTGAAGGTTCGAGTCCTTTCGCCCGCACCAACGCATCTGCGTCGGCTTCGGCCGTCGCGACTCTTTGTTGCATAAAGGTACCAGCACCTCAGATAAGCTGGGCAGTATGAGGAGGAACGTGTTGAACATCACCGCTTCTGACGTCAAGGACGCCAAGCTCACCGCTACGGTCACCATCCCGGCCGCCGACGTCGACGCCGCGATCAAGAAGGCCTACAAGGACACCGCCAAGAAGTACCGTTTCCCGGGCTTCCGCGCCGGCAAGGCTCCCCGTCCGGTCATCGATTCCGCCCTGGGCGCCGAAGCTACCCTCGCCCAGGCTACCAACGACCTGATCGCCGCCAACGAGCCCGCTGTCCTCAACGAGCTGGACATCGTCCCCACCAAGAGCGGTGACTACAAGGAGCTCGACCTCGCCAAGGATCACGAGGACTACACCTACACCGTCGAGTTCTCCCTGCGTCCTGCCGCCGAGCTCTCCTCCTACGACGCCGTCGAGATCGAGATGCCTCCTGCGGAGGTCACCGAGTCCGAGATCAACAACCAGGTCGAGATGCTCCTCAACTACCGCGCCACCTTCGAGGACGTCGAGGGCCGCGCCGTCGAGGCTGACGACTACGTGACCGTCGACCTCAAGGCCGTCGAGAACGCCGACAACTTTGTCGCCGAGGGTCGCATGCTCATTGCCGGTAGCGACAGCAACCCCAAGGAGTTCAACGAGGCCCTGATCGGCGCCAACGTTGACGATGTCAAGACCGTCACCTGGACCGACGAGGTCGAGGAGGGCGAGGAGGGCGAGGAGGCCGAGACCCACACCGTCGAGGTCACCGTCAAGGGCATCAAGGTCCGCAACACCCCCGAGCTCACCGACGAGCTCGTCAAGTCCGACTTTGGCTTCGACAGCATCGACGCTATGCGCGACGCCATCAAGCTCGAGATCGAGCAGGACAAGGCTTCCCGCCTGCCGGCCGAGAAGGAGAACCGTTGCGTCTCCGCTCTCGCCGAGCGTCTGCAGCTCGACGAGATGGACGCCGACTACGAGCAGTCCGTCTTTGAGGAGCTCGGCCAGAACTTCCTGTCCAACCTCGCTGCCCGCGGCATGACGCTGGACACCTGGCTGCCCGCTTCCGGCCTGACCATGGAGCAGTTCATCGGCGACCTGCACAAGCAGGCCAACGACGTTGCCCGTGAGTCCCTGGCTCTCGACGCCCTCGCGCGTGAGCTCAAGATTGAGGTCACCGAGGACGACATCAACGCCGAGTTCGAGAAGGCCGGCGTCAAGGACGTCGAGGCTTCCAAGGCCGAGTTCATCGCTGATGGCCGCATGCCTGCCGTCCGTGAGTCCATCCGTCGCTCCAAGGCCGTCGACCACCTGGTCGAGAACGCCAAGGTGACCGAGGTCGACGAGACCGCCAAGGACGCCGAGTAATTCTCGCCACCTTTTCCGCGAGCGCATGGATGCGCCCGTGATGGGGTAAAGTTATAAGCCGGTTATCCGGTTGCTTCGTACGGTGCCAGCCAATGCATAGCATGCGGGCACCGTACGTTTGTCTAGAACCACTATTGGTCCGTAAGAGAAATGGAGATGCGTATGATCGCTAAGTTCGATTCCGCCCTCGTGCCATACGTTATCGAGCAGACACCGCGCGGCGAGCGCAGCTACGATATCTATTCGCGCCTGCTCAACGACCGCATCATCTTCTTGGGCGAGGAGATCAACTCCGTCAGCGCCAACCTGGTCGTTGCCCAGCTGCTGCATCTTGAGAGCCAGGATGCCGAGAAGGATATCTCGCTCTACATCAATTCACCCGGTGGCGAGGTCTATTCCGGCCTGGCGATTCTTGACACCATGAACTTTATCAAGCCGCAGGTCTCCACTATCTGTGTGGGTATGGCTGCGTCCATGGCAGCCGTGCTGCTTTCGGCCGGTGCCAAGGGCAAGCGCTTCTGCCTGCCGCACTCCAAGGTCATGATTCACCAGCCTAGTGGCGGTGCCCAGGGCCAGCAGACCGAGATTGAGATCGTGGCCGAGGAGATCAAGAAGACCCGTCGCGAACTCAACCAGATCCTGTCCGATGCCTCGGGCCAGCCGATCGAGAAGGTCCAGGCCGACACCGAGCGCGACAACTACCTGACCGCTGCCGAGGCCCTCGACTACGGCCTGATTGACCGTATCGTCACCTCGCGCGATCTTGCCGCGAAGGACGCCTAGGATGGCCGGTAACATGCAGGACAACTTTGACGAGAGCGGCAACCCCATCCGCTGCTCCTTCTGCGGAAAAGAGCAGGGCCAGGTCCGTCGTCTCGTAAAGGGTCCGACCAACATCTTTATCTGCGACGAGTGCGTCGCCGCCTGCTCCGAGATCCTGGAGGAGTCGCTGGCTTCGGACTTTATGGACGCTGCCCGTAACGGCAATCTTCCGGGTTTCCTCAACGACCACGGCCAGGCTGCGTCTCAGCCCGCCGTTGGCCCCGAGACCGAGGGCTTTGAGCTCGAGGACGATCGTCAGGTCATCACGCACGTGCCCACGCCGCACGAGATCTATGACGAGCTTTCGGCCTATGTCATGGGCCAGGAGGACGCCAAGCGCGCCATGTCGGTTGCCGTGTACAACCATTACCGCCGCGTGATCGAGGGTGGCGCTGCGGTGTCCGCCTTTGACGAGGCTGATGGTATGGGCGCCCAGTTTGACGATGACATGGACGAGGTGGAGCTCGCCAAGTCCAACATTTTGCTGCTCGGTCCCACCGGCACCGGTAAGACCCTGCTCGCCCAGACGCTCGCGCGCATCCTCGAGGTGCCGTTTGCCATCGCCGACGCCACCGCGCTCACCGAGGCTGGCTACGTTGGCGAGGACGTGGAGAACATCCTGCTCAAACTCATCAACGCTGCCGATGGCGACATTGAGCGCGCGCAGGTGGGCATCATCTACGTGGACGAGATCGACAAGATCGCCCGCAAGGCCGAGAACCTCTCCATTACCCGTGATGTTTCGGGCGAGGGCGTTCAGCAGGCGCTGCTTAAGATTCTTGAGGGCACGGTGGCCAGCGTTCCGCCCACCGGCGGCCGCAAGCATCCCCAGCAGGAGCTGCTGCAGATCGACACGACGAACATCCTGTTTATCTGCGGCGGTGCCTTTGTGGGTCTGGACAAGATCATCGCCGATCGCGTAGGCAACAAGGGCGTGGGCTTTAACTCCGAGATCGCTGGCCCCACCTCGGTCGACGAGAACGACCTGCTGCGTCAGGTGCTCCCGCAGGACCTCAACGCCTTTGGCATGATTCCCGAGTTTGTGGGACGTACACCCGTCGTCACCCAGACGCAGGCGCTCGACGAGGACGACCTGGTCTCGATCCTGACCGAGCCCAAGAACGCCGTGGTGCGCCAGTACCGCAAGATGTTCCAGCTCGAGGACGTTGAGCTTGAGTTTGAGGATGCCGCCCTGCACGAGATCGCCCGAATGGCGCTTGCCCGCAAGACCGGCGCCCGCGGCCTGCGCTCCATCTGCGAGGACGTGCTGCAGCAGACGATGTTCGACCTCCCCAGCGAGGAGGGCGTCACCAAGGTCCTCGTGACCGAAGCCTCCGTAAAGGGCGAAGAGCAGCCCCAGCGCATCTACGGCTAAACCAGCCTAAAACGTGTTTGCAAATAGCCTCCGGCCACTCGCGGTCGGAGGCTATTTTATATATACGCAATAACCCCAACTACCTGTGTTATTCTGTGTGTTTGTTTAAGCCTCAGCGAAGTCATTCAGACTGAAGTAATCGATACCTAAGGGGAGGAATGTAGACCCTGGCGGGCCTACATTCCTCCCCGGTGGGACAGGGAGAGATATATGGAAGAAATGCCCAAGAACTACGATCCGTCGACTAACGAGCCGGCGATCCTGCAGAAGTGGCTCGACGGCGGCTACTACAAGCGCCGCGAGGGCGTGGGCGACTGCACCGTCACCATTCCGCCTCCCAATGTGACCGGCAAGCTCCATATGGGCCACGCCACCGATGACTCCATCCAGGACGCCATCATCCGTATGGCCCGCATGCGCGGCAAGTCCACGCGCTGGGTGCTCGGCACCGACCACGCCGGTATCGCCACGCAGACCAAGGTCGACAAGAAGCTCAAGAGCGAGGGCATTAGTCGCCTGGAGATCGGTCGCGACAAGTTTGTCGACGCCTGCTGGGACTGGACCCACGAGTACGGCGGCATCATCGTCGAGCAGATCAAGCGCATGGGCTGCTCCGTCGACTTCGACAACGAGCGCTTCACCATGGACGAGGACTATGCCCAGGCCGTGCGCAAGGTCTTCTGCGACTGGTACCACGACGGCTTGATCTATCGCGGCAAGCGCATCGTCAACTGGTGCCCCAACTGCACTACCGCTATCTCGGACGACGAGGCCGAGTACAAGGACGAGAAGGGCCATCTGTGGCACCTGCGCTACCCGCTGACCGAGCCGGTCAACGGCCAGGACTACATCGTCGTCGCCACCACGCGCCCCGAGACCATGCTCGGCGACACGGGCGTCGCCGTCTCCCCGAAGGATCCCGAGAAGGCCGCCTTCGTGGGTAAGACCGTTAAGCTCCCCATCGTCGACCGAGAGATCCCCATTTTTGAGGATTGGCACGTCGACGCCAACTTTGGTTCCGGCTTCGTTAAGGTCACCCCGGCCCACGACCCCAACGATTACGCCATGGGTCAGGCTCACGACCTGCCGCAGATCAATATCTTCGACGAGCACGCGGTGGTCGTCGAGGGCTACGGCGAGTTCACCGGTATGACCCGCGAGGAGTGCCGCGAGGCCGTCATTAAGTGGTTTGAGGAGCACGGCCTGCTCGACCACGTCGAGGACCACGACCACTCCGTCATGCACTGCTACCGCTGCGACTCCGCGCTGGAGCCGTGGCTGTCCGAGCAGTGGTTCGTCGCTGTCGACAAGCTCAAGGGGCCGGCGCTCGACGCCGTCAACTCCGGCAAGGTCACCTTCCACCCCGCGCGCTGGACGCAGACCTATACCACTTGGATGGAGAACCTCAAGGACTGGTGCATCAGCCGTCAGCTGTGGTGGGGCCACCGCATTCCCGTGTTCTACTGCGAGGACTGCGGCTGGGAGGACGCGCTCACCGAGGACACCGACGTGTGCCCCAAGTGCGGCGGCCATCACGTGCACCAGGACGAGAACGTGCTGGACACCTGGTTTAGCTCGCAGCTGTGGACCTTCGCCACGCAGGGCTGGCCGCAAAAGCCGGAGCTGCTCGAGGGCCATCATCCCACGACGGCGCTGGTCACCGCGCGCGACATCATCGCGCTGTGGGTCGCCCGCATGGTTATGAGCTCGCTGTACTTCTTGGACGAGGTGCCGTTTAAGGACGTCGTCATCTACCCGACGATTCTGGCCAAGGACGGCAGCCGCATGTCCAAGTCCAAGGGCAACGGCGTTGACCCCATGGACCTCATCGGCATGTACGGTGCCGACGCCATGCGCTACAACCTGCTCACGCTGTGCACCAACAACCAGGACGTCAAGTTCGACGCGAACATCGACAAGAAGACCAAGAAGCTCATCGACAGCCCGCGCACCGATCAGGCTAAGTCGTTTGTGACTAAGATCTGGAACGCCAGCCGCTTCCTGCTCATGAACATGGAGGGCTACACGCCCGGCGAGCCCGTCGTGGAGACGCCGGCCGACGCCTGGATGTTCAGCCGCCTGGCCAAGGCCGTGAAGATGGTCACCGAGGGTATTGAGAATTACACCTTTGGCGATATGGCCCGCGGCGTGCAGCAGTTCTTCTGGAATGAGGTCTGCGACTGGTACGTCGAGGTCACCAAGGCCCGCCTGAAGGGCGAGGGCCGTCTGCAGGCTCAGCGCAACCTGATCTTTGTACTCGATACCTCCATTCGCCTGATGCACCCGCTCATGCCGTTTGTCACCGAGGAGATCTGGGACAACATGCCGGCGAGCGTGCTCGACCTGGACGCCGAGGGCAACGTGGACCGCGCTGAGGCGCTCATGATCGCCAAGTGGCCTGAGCCCGCCGACTATGTCAAGTATGTTGACGAGGACGCCGAGCGCGCGTTTGAGCTGTGCCGCACCGTCGTTTCCGCCGCCCGCGCTACCCGTTCGCGTTATCGCTTGAGCCCCAAGGCCGAGCTCGACGTGGTCGTGCGCGCCGGCGCCGAGGACATCGAGAAGCTCGAGAGCCTGCGTTCGACCATTGAGCCGCTGGCCAATACGGCTTCGCTGGTTATGGGCACCGACGTTGAGAAGCCGGCTGCGAGCATCGCCGTGGTCGACAGCGGCGTCGAGGTCTTTGTGGTGCTCGAGGGCAAGGTTGACCTTTCGGCCGAGAAGGCGCGCCTGGAGAAGGAGATTGCCGCGGCCCAGAAGGAGCTCGCCGACTGCGAGAAGACGCTGGCCAACGAGGGCTTTGTGGCTAAGGCCGCGCCCGCGGTGGTCCAGAAGAAGAGGGACCGTGCAGCTGAGCTCAAGGAGATCCTGGCGGCGCTGACTGCTCAGGTTGCTGACTTCTCGTAAGCGTTACTGGGGGACGCGGTTTGGGGCATTGCTCGCTACTGCGGACAGTCCTGCTCGCACGAAGGCCACATTAAGTGGCCTTCGGCTCGTGCGGAACTTGTATCGAGCAAAGCCCCAAACCGCTCCCAGTTCGTTTACGTGGTCGTTTGCATCTGGCGTGTTAGGGTCACTTGGTTGTGGCCTTGATCTCGCTGCAAAGCGGTGTTTGGCTGATATTTTGAATGGGAGGGGCTCGTTGTTTGTTACGGGCCTCTTTTTATGTTGAGGGGACTTTGGGTTATGGCTAAGCGTTCTGGGTCGTATGTCGTTCCTTTCTCGTTTGAGTTGCTTTCGTTTGGTGAGGCTGTGGGACTTGCTGCTGATACGGGGCGGATTTCTGGGGATGCTGGGCCTCTGCTTGAGACGGTTGTCGATATGCTCGATGAGCTGGGACGTCCGGACGAGTATTTCGATTGCATTCAGGTTGCCGGTACCAATGGCAAGACTTCGACCACGCGTTTTTCGGCTGCCATCCTTCGTGGCGAGGGGCTGAAGACCGCACTGTATACGTCTCCACAGTTGGTGCGCTATCCCGAGCGCATGGAGGTCGATGGGCACGTCGTGAGCGATGAGGCGTTTGCCCGTGGCGTTTCTGCCGCCGTCGAGGCGGGGCATCGCGTGAATGCCCGTCGTGTGGCGGCGGGGGAGCGCGCGTACGCCATCACGCCGTTTGACCTGCTGACGGCTGCCGCACTGGTGGTGTTTGCCGAGGCTGCGGTGGACGTTGCCGTGCTTGAGGTTGGCATGGGCGGCCGTTGGGACGCCACGAGTGCGACCGATCCCGTCGCCGTTGCCATTACGGGTATCGGCCTCGACCATACGCGCATTTTGGGCGACACGCTCGAGGCCATTGCGGGGGAGAAGGCTGCGGTTATTAAGCCTGGGCGTTTGGTTGTTTTGGGCGAGGGTACGCATGAGCCGAGCGTTCAGCGCGTGATGGATGCCCGCTGTCGTGAGTGCGGTGTGGTGCCGCTGGTGGTGAGTCACGCCACGACCAAGGTGCCGGCACATGTGGGCGACACGGTTGAGTTCAGCTGCACCACGCCGCGCGCGATCTATACGTCGAGCATGGTCAAGCCGGTGTATCAGCCGCAGAATGCCGCGTGCGCGATTATGCTGTGCGAGGGTTATCTGGGCCGTGAACTCGACCATGAGGCGCTCGATGCTTCGCTTATGGACTGTCCCACGCCGGGCCGCTTTGATGTGCTGGGAACCGATCCACTCAAACTGATTGACGCCTGCCATAACCCCCAGAGCTGCGAGAACTTTGTGAGTGCGCTGGACGAGATCGACCCGTGCGTGGAGAATCGCCCCACGCTGCTGTGCGCCGCGCTAGCCGACAAGGATGTGGCGGGTATCGTCGACGTGCTGATTCCCGCCTTCCCGCGCGTGATCGTGACGCAGACCGATTCCGACCGCGCCCTGCCAGCGGAGGAGCTCGCTGCCCTTGTTGATGCCGACAAGCTCGCTGGCGTGTACCCCAGCGTATCCGAAGCCCTTGCAGCCCTCGATGCCGCCGGAGAGCCCTTCGTAGCAGCCGGCACCATCACCTTGGCCGGCGAAGTAGCAGGGCTGCTGCGCTAGGGCCTTTCCGCAGGTTAGCTAATTGATCTGCTCGCCAAGAAATGGGCCTATTTACTACGTTTGACCGGTTACCCCCGACCACGTCGAGAATTGCGAAATCAAAACCGCAGGTAGATGGCTTGCCAATTTTCAAAAAAGACCCTCATGGTCGACCCGTGCGGGTTAAACGTAGTAAATAGCCCGTTTTCGTGGCGCATCTCTAGACTTTCAAATTGGTCGACTTGGCCCCTTGGCAATTGCGGTGAAATAGTTCCTGGATTATGCCCCCGTGGGCCAATCTGGGAACTATTCCACCGCAACTTATTGAGGGGCTATTAGGAAGGGGCTAGTCTAGGCGGACTGGGTCGTGGGGGTGGGCGTTCAGAATCTCGACGCCGGACTCGGTGACCAGGGCCAGGTCTTCGATGCGGACGCCGGTACGGCCGGGGAGATAGATGCCCGGTTCGATAGAGAATGTCATGCCTGGCTCTACGACCTGCTCGTTGACAAGCGAAACGTCGCCTGGCTCGTGGTCCTGCAGGCCGATCGAGTGGCCCAGGCGGTGCGTAAAGTACTTGCCGTAGCCCGCATTCTCAATCACGTCGCGCGCGGCACGGTCCAGGTCGCACATGCGCACGCCCGGCGCGATGAGCGCCTCGGCGGCCTCGTTGGCGCGGCGCACGATGTCGTAGATGCGTGCCGTCTCCTCGTCCGGCTCGCCCCAAAAGAATGTGCGTGTCATGTCCGAGCAGTAGTTGCGGCGACGTCCGCCAATGTCGAACAGCACCACGTCGCCGCGCTTGAGTACGGTGCCGTCGGGCTCGTGATGCGGGTCTCCGGCGTTGGCGCCAAAGCTCACGATCGGCGGAAAGCTAAAGCCCTCGCAGTCGTGCTTGCGATACAGGCCGAGCATCTGGTCGGCTATTTCGCGCTCCGTCACGCCCTCGTGAACGAGCTTGATGGCGTCGGCCATCACGGCGTCGTTGGCTGCCGAGGACACGCGCATGAGCTCCTGCTCGGCTTCGTCCTTATGGGTACGCGCGGCGGTGACGGCAAAGTCGCCCAGGAAGAACTCGCTCGCGGCGTGACGATCCATAAGGGGCATCAAAAAGCCGGAGCGCATGACGGTGTCGATGCCAAGCGGCTTGGTTGGATCGACTTCGCGTGCGATGGCGTCGGTCACGACGTCGGTGTCGTTATGATAGGCCACGCGGGCATTGTTGTACTCGGGCAGCTGATGCAGGGCGTTGACCAAAATCACCGGCTCGGCATCGCACGCGAGCAGCACGCCACAAAAACGCTCGAACATATCGGCATAAAAGCCGGTCAGATAGTAGATCGACCACGGGTCGTTCACAAGCAGCTGCGCGCCGGGGTGCTGAGCCTCGAGCGCATCGAGCACGCGCGCCACACGCTGGTCATCGACATGTGCCATACATCGTCCTTTCGCTAGGTTGCCACCATGGTATTCCCAATGCCAGGGTAGTCAATTTGGGACGGGGTTATTTTAGCTGCGTTAAACATGCGGAATGATAGGTAAAAGTAGTCATAAGAGGGTCGTCCCGAATTAGCTGCTTTCAAAACTATGGTGGATTACGGGGCTGGACCTGTATTACTTGACCATGGGAAAAATTGCGAAATTAAAACCGCAGGTAGACGGCTTATCAAAAATCGAAAATTGTCGGTATGGATGGGGGTCTTCGAATCAGCCCCGTAATTCGGCATAGTTTTGAAATGGCACCAAAGTAGGTACAAGATAAATACCGAATCCAAGGATAGTTGCGGTGGAATAGTTCCTGGATACCGGGGTTTTGGCGGAAATCAGGAACTATTTCACCGCAATTGAGGAGGGGCGGGGTGGATGGCGGGGTAGCTAAAGAGCCCTGTCCCAAATGAGCTATCTAGGCAGGGTCGATGTCCATGCTGGCGATGACGTCGGTACCGGTGTCTAGGAGGTTGGGGAGGACTACATCGCCCATGCGGATGGGGGCGTCGACGACCAGGCCGCGGATGAGGTTCATCGCCTGGGCGTGGAGTGCCAGCGGGATGGCTTCGGCCGTGCGTACGGGCAGCAGCACTTCGTCGCCGCCGGATACGGCCACGGTGGTGGTGAGCACGCGCATGGGGCAGGTGAGCTCCTGATGCGCGAACTTATCGCCGCGCGGGCAGCTGTTGCCGGTCACGGAGCGCACCTCTACCACGGCGCCGTCTGCGTCACGCTCCACCTCCACGGTCAGGAGGCATTCGGATGGGCAGGTGGTGCAGTTGAACTGCAGCGACTCGATCACATTTATGCTCATGACTTTACGCCTCCTCAACGGGATCGACGGACAGGACAATCTCGTTAACACCCAGGTCGAGTGCGCGCTGAATCACCTTTGCCGGTAGCGGGAAGCTCTCCATGACGCTCGGTTTAAACGCGCGGACCTTGCCCGCAAACAGTTCCTCGTCGCCTGCCAGAATGCGCACGCGGGCGGCGTCGACCGGTCGGCGGACGCGGAAGTTGAGTTTGGTGAGTGCCGCAGCCGTAATGCGTCCCGGCAGCGCGTAGCCCGCGATGCCGGCGGGGGAGACCGTGAGCTCGCAGCTCGTGCCCGCAGCACTCTCTTCGACATTCGCGCCGTTTCCCAGCGCGTACGCCGCCGCGGCCGCACCGGCGCGTTCGGACTCGGTCGTCACATTGTCAGCCAGGTCGTGCACGTGCAGCACGTTGCCGCAGGCAAATATGCCCGGCACGCCCGTCTGCAGACTCTGGTCCACCACGGCGCCGCGAGTACGCGGGTCAAGCTCCACGCCTGCGGCAATCGAAAGCTCGTTCTCGGGAATCAGGCCCACCGAAAGCAGCAGCGTGTCGCACGGAACAACACGCTCGGTTCCCGGAATGGGCGCGAGGCTCTCGTCGACTCGACTGACCTCGACGGCCTCCACGCGGTCGTGCCCGATCACGCGCGTGACTGTGGTAGACAGATGCAGCGGAATGCCAAAGTCGTCCAGGCAGTTCTTGACGTTGCGGCGCAGGCCGTTGGCGTACGGCATGAGCTCGTACACGCCCTCGACCGAAATCCCCTCGAGCGTGCAGCGGCGCGCCATGATCAACCCGATGTCGCCCGAGCCCAAAATGACGGCACGCGAGCCAGGCTTGAGGTTTTCAATATTGATGTATCGCTGCGCCAAGCCGGCCGTAAACACGCCGGCGGGACGGCTACCGGGAATCTTGATCTCGCTGCGGGTGCGCTCGCGGCAACCCATGGCAAGGACGACCGCACGCCCGGTGAGCTGCAGCATACCGGAGGGATTCATGAGCGTGACGGTGTGGAGCGTGGCGTCTTCCGTGGACTCGCCCGAATCAATCCCAAGCACCATGCTGTCCAAGAACAGCGCAATGTCGGTCGCGCGCACCTGGTCGATAAAGCGCCGCGCATACTCGGGGCCGGTTAGCTCCTGCTTAAAGTGAGAAAGGCCAAAGCCGGGGTGGATGCACTGACGGAGGATTCCGCCCAGATGCTGCTCGCGCTCCACGATGGCCACACGCGCGCCGGCCTTATGCGCGGCAAGTGCGGCAGCCATACCGGCAGGTCCGCCGCCGATAACGACCACGTCGAACGCCTGTGTCTTCACTGGTGCTACGGCTCCGGTCTCCACGCGGCCGTCGCGCATATCAAACGTCGCCATCCTAGCGCACCCCCTTCAAAGGTCCCTCAACGAGCCACGAGCCAGTGTCCTCCAGCAGCACTTCGCTGGGGTCGCAGCCCAGCTCGCGGGCCAGAATCGTCACTACGCGGCTCTGGCAAAAACCGCTCTGGCAGCGGCCCATGCCCGCGCGGCAGCGGCGTTTGACGCCCTCGACCGAAACCGCACCCGGGCGGCGTCGAATCGCGGCCACGATCTCGGCCTCGGGCACCGTCTCGCAGCGGCAGACAATCTGGCCCCATGCAGGGTCGGACTCAATGAGCTCCTCCTGGCGCGCAAGCGGCGTACGGTCGAAGTCGTCCGGCGCGCGGCGAATCGGATCCCAATCGGCCCGTTCGCGCAAAGCAACGCCCGCTTCGCGCATCACGTGCTCAATGCGCTCGGCAATGGCCGGCGCGCTCGCCACGCCTGGCGACTGAATGCCCGCCGCCTGGAACAGCCCCGGCACCACGGCCGACTGCCCAATAAAGAAGTCGTTCGTTCCCTTAATGACCGGGCGCCCGCCGGCAAACGCGCGGACTACGCGGCGCGTGTCCAAATCGGGCACCAGCTTGCGCGCGCCGGTCAACAGCGCGTTCACATCGCTCGCATACGTTTGCGTGTCGCCCGGCTCGCGCACGGCAGCGGTCGCGGTGATCACGGTGTTGCCGTGCACGGTGCCCGTGACGATAACGCCCTTGGACACTGGCGTCGGAACGGGGTAGAGCGGCATCAGCGTGCGCGGCTCCTTGTCCAGCACCACAATGTTGCCTTGGCGCCAAACCATCTGGAACTCCTCGGCGCCGGCCATATGTGAGATGTCCGCGGCGCCGTTGCCTGCGGCGTTGATCAGATAGCGGCAGCGCACATCGCCGGCAGGCGTCATCAGCGTAAAGCGCGCAGCCCCGTCGGTAGCCTCGCCGCCAGCCACTTCAATCGCTTCCACCGGTGCGGAGCGCATAAACGTCACCCCGTTGGCTACGGCGTTCTCCAGCGCGGCGATGGCGACCTCAAACGGATCGACAAAACCGGTCGAGGGGCACCACAGCGCGCACGTCGCCTCGGCACTCGCGCGCGGTTCCAGCTCGTGGATGTGCTCGGGGCCGATAATCGACAGTTCGGGCACGCCGTTGGCCACGCCATTCTGGCGCAGCTTCTCCAGGTGTGCGCGATCTTCGTCGTTAAACCCCAGCACCATCGAACCGGTGCGGCAAAACAAAAAGCCGAGCTCTTGGGCCCAGGTGCCATACAGCTCGCAACCACGGGCGTTGACCTGCGCCTTTACCGTGCCCGGTGCCGGATCGTAGCCGGCGTGCACCAGGCCACCGTTGGCCTTCGATGCGCCCAGCGCAATGTCGTTGGCCGCCTCGACCACGCAAATGGACAGGTCAAATCGCGCGAGCTGCCGCGCGATGGCGCATCCGGTGATGCCCGCGCCCACGATCGCGATATCAAACGTTTCCGTCACAGTGCCTCCCAGACGAGTTGACAGGCTGTCAATAAGACTATCCTACGGTCTGCACACCCCCAGCGCGGCGGCAATGCGGCGAACAGCCCCGCAACACCCGCCAACGGCAGGCGACGGGAGACTCACGACCATCGGTGACCTCGTCTTCCGCCCCTGGTGTCAGAGGTTTGTCTCGTTCTGTAACAGTAAGCAGAAGAACTGGGTTCCAGATGTTACAGATCGAGACGTTTGCCAGACGGTCCTTACGTTTGTCTTGATCTGTAACAGTAAGAGGGGAAACTCGGTCCTATGTGTTACAGATTGAGATTTAAAGTCAGGGAGAGATTCTTCTGTCTCGATCTGTAACATCTGGAGACCGTTTTGGGGTCTAGATGTTACAGATTTAGATGAACCTATCAGTTGGTTTCGAATGTCTTAATCTGTAACGGTTAGACCTATTTTTGCCGAGTTGTTGTTACAGATTGAGACATTCAGTCTGGACGGTTTTCTTTGTCTCGATCTGTAACAGATAGAAGGGTTTCTGACCCCTAGTTGTTACAGATTGAGATTGAAGTCGGGGGCCCTGTGTCTCGATCTGTAACACCTAAACCCGAATTTGCTGAGTATCTGTTATAGATTGAGATGTTTGTGTCCGCGCCAGCCCCGTATCCAGCCGTGGTCCCATATAAACAAACCCCGTGGTAAACTTTACCGGACTGTAAATATTCCGAAAGGTACACCTCAATGTCCAAGTACATCTCCGAGCTCATGTCGCCGCAGCTTATGGGCGTCGTCTAT
>CAJKLK010000008.1:0-103586 GCA_905200715.1 uncultured Collinsella sp.
TCAGACCCCATATATCGGCGGTCGGCGCACTGCGCGCCGACCGCTTTTTTGAAAATCTTTGAACCCCACGTCTGCCCCGGCCGCCCGGCGGCATGCGAAGTCGATCGCGAGTTCCGCACGAGCCGGAGAGCACTTAATGTGCTCTCCGTGCGAGCAGGACTGTCTGAGCAGGCGACTTCGCATGCCGCCGGGCGGCCGGGGCAGACACCCCCAAAGTTTTTCAAAAAAAGTTGTTGACACGCGCGTAACGACTCGTCTAATATATCCCTTGCGCGATGGACCTGTAGCTCAGTTGGTTAGAGCGTCCGGCTGATAACCGGGAGGTCACAAGTTCGAATCTTGTCAGGTCCACCACTTTCTTTCGCAATAAACACCCCAGCGAGAGCCGAGTCGCCGCTGGGGTGTTTATTACTTTCTCCGTGGGGGTTTAGCTCAGCTGGGAGAGCGCGGGCTTTGCAAGCCTGAGGTCAGGGGTTCGATCCCCCTAACCTCCACCATGATGGACCTGTAGCTCAGTTGGTTAGAGCGTCCGGCTGATAACCGGGAGGTCACAAGTTCGAATCTTGTCAGGTCCACCATCAAAACGTTAAGAGCCCCGGGGCATTGCCTCGGGGCTTTTTTCTTATCCAACGAAAGTAGTCAAAATAGCCCCGTCCCAAATTAACTGCTTTGATTTTGTGTGCTGGGCGAAAGATTGGGTAGTATAGCTATTCAATGCGGCGACCCTGCCGTGTGTTAACCGCTACGTACCGGAGGTGTTCCATGGTTCGTGTCGACATAGAGACCATCGTCATGGCCGCCGGTCCCGTGCCATCGCTTATCGTGCTTCGTGAGCGCTGCGGCAAGTCGGATTCGACGGCGCCCCTGCGTTCGCTTTCCATTCAGACCGGCTCGTTTGAGGCCGCGGCCATTAGCCGTGGCATCGATAGCGGTCGCGCCGAGCGCCCGATAACACATGACCTGCTGCTTGACACTGTCGATGTCCTGGGCGCCAAGCTCGAGCGCATCGAGATCGTTCGTGCCGAGCCGCCGGTGTTCTATGCGACGATTGTCGTGCTGGTCGATGGTAACGAGCGCAAGGTTGACGCCCGCCCCAGTGACGCCATTGCCCTTGCCGTGCGCAGTAATGCCCCCATGTTTGTGGAGGACGACATCATGAATCGCCTGGGTACTGTTTCCGCCCATGCCGAGGAAGTTGACGACGAGCAGGAGTTCGAGAAGTTCGACGAGTTCGTCCATACGCTCTCCCCCGATGATTTCTAAATGCTCGACAAAGGCGCGACGGAGCGCGCGCTCGTGAGCGCCGGAGTTTCTGCCGAGGCGGCTGCGATCGCCCGCGAGGCCCAGATGCGCTCGGAGGCATCCGAGGCGGCCCGCATCGCCTATGTGACGCAGGCCCGCACGCTTCGCGAGCGTCGCGGCTCCTATATCAAGATGGTTATCATCTCCGCCCTTGTCGCGGTAATCTGTTCTCGTCTTCGTGGTACAGTTGGTGCGCTTGGGTTTTCGATTTCAACAGGCTTGGTAATCTGGGGTGCGGTCGATGCGGTAATGCTGACCAACCAGATCAAGGTGCTCGACAAGCGCGCGATGGATATGATGCGCGCCCGCGACGCTGCCGCCAAGATCGCTGCCGAGGCACAAGAACTGTAACGACGCCGGATTCGATGGGAAGGTCTAGAGATGGCACAGGATATGCAGGACGCCGGTAACGTCTCCGCTGAGCTCGACGCCATGGTGTGTGACCTGATTGGTGCGTTCCTGGACGACCTTGCCGCCGGCGAGAATCCGGGCGTAGTTGTGGCGATCGAGGACGCTGCTTCCAACCGATATCTGGCGGCGCTCGACGAGGACGGCGAAGAGGCGTGCCTCGAGGCCGCCACCAACTTTATCTCCGAGCACAAGATGGGCCTTAAGGACGAGGGCCTGGGCCGTATCGCCCGCTATGCCATCGGCTATACCGGCTGCGTCGAGATTGACGGTGGCTATCACGACGCTCTGCTCGTGAGCTTCTTTGAGACCACGCTCGAGAGCGGCTTTTCGGCTTATGTGCTGTATGAGGGCATGGGTGCCGGCGATGGTTTTATGTGGAGCGACCCTGAACCTGCAGGTGAGGAAACCCCTCTTATCTAAAATCGCTAAAATAAACGAGTTTTCGGTAAAAGGCTCAATATTCCCGCCGAGCGTTGCAATGCTGGGTGGGTCGCATACGCGTGCCGTTTGTATATGGATAGAAGATAGGGGAACTACATGCGCGTAGACAATCTGAGGAACATCGCCATCATCGCCCACGTCGACCACGGCAAGACGACGATGGTTGATAAGCTCCTGCGTGCCACGGACGCCTTCCGTGCCAACCAGCAGGTCGAGGACCGCGTCCTGGACTCTAACGACCAGGAGCGTGAGCGCGGCATCACGATTCTCGCCAAGAACATCTCTATCGAGTACAAGGACGTCAAGATCAACGTCATCGACACCCCGGGCCACGCCGACTTTGGCGGCGAGGTCGAGCGCGTGCTGCGTATGGCCGACGGCGCCCTGCTGCTGGTCGACGCCTTTGAGGGTCCCATGCCCCAGACCCGCTTCGTGCTGCGTCACGCTATCGACACCGGCCTCAAGATCATGATCGTCATCAACAAGATCGATCGTCCGGGTGCTAACCCCGAGAAGGCCTACAACGACTGCCTCGACCTTATGGCCGACCTGGGCGCCACCGACGACCAGCTCGAGTTCGCCATGGAGCACGTGGTCTACGCCAGCGCCATGAATGGCTTTGCCCGCCTTGACCCCAACGACGGCAACATGGACATGTATCCGCTGCTCGATATGATCATCGACGACATGCCCGCGCCCGAAGTTGACGAGAACGCCCCGCTGGCCATGCAGTGCGTGACCATCGACCACTCCAACTTCGTTGGCCGCATCGGTATCGGTCGCGTGTACTCCGGCACCATTCACCAGGGCGATCAGATCCTGGTTGTGAAAAACGACGGCTCCAGCGCTACCGCTACCGTCAAGCAGCTCTTTACCTTCGACTACCTGGGCCGCACCGAGTGCCAGGAAGTCGGCGCCGGCGATATCGCCGCCGTCGTGGGTATTGACCGCACCGATATCGGCGATGTCTACACCGATCCCGAGAACCCTGTCGAGCTCGAGCCCATCGAGATCGATCCGCCGACCCTGTCCATCGTCTTTGAGGCCTCGACCTCCCCGCTCGTCGGTCGCGACGGCGACATCGTGGGCGCCCGTCAGCTCAAGGAGCGCCTGTTCAACGAGGCCGAGAACAACGTGACCATGAAGATCGAGGAGCTCGAGGACAAGAGCGGCGTCGAGGTCTCGGGCCGCGGCATTCTACACCTGTCCGTCCTGATGGAGTCCATGCGCCGCGAGGGCTTTGAGTTCCAGGTCGGCCGTCCCCGCGTTCTGTTTAAGAAGGACGAGAACGGTAACAAGCTGGAGCCTGTCGAGCAGGCTGTTGTCGAGTGCCCGGACGAGTATTCGGGCAAGGTCGTCGAGGTCTTCGGTACCTCCGGTGGCATCATGACGAGCATGGACACCTCGGGCATCGTGACGCACCTTGAGTTTAAGATCCCGACGCGCGGCATCATGGGTCTTAAGAACCGCATCATGAACGTCACCCACGGCGAGGGCGTGTTCTACCACACCTTCCTGGAGTATGGCCCCTACGCCGGCGAGATTGGTAACCGTCAGAACGGCGCCATGATCTCCATGACCACCGAGAAGGCCGTTGCCTACGCTCTGGGTACGCTGCAGGAGCGCGGCCAGCTGTTCGTTGAGCCGGGCACCGAGTGCTACGAGGGCATGATCGTGGGCGAGCGCAGCAAGGCCGGCGACATGGTCGTCAACATCGCCCGTACCAAGAACCTGGGTAACCAGCGTTCCTCGACCTCCGACATCTCCGTGCAGCTGGTGCCGCCTCGCACCTTCTCGCTGGAAGAGGCGCTGGAGTACATTGCCGACGACGAGCTGGTGGAGATCACTCCCAAGAACATCCGCCTGCGCAAGCGTCTGCTCAACGCCACCGACCGCAAGAAGGCAGCCGTCCGCGCCGGCCAGGTCAACAAATAAGCGCTGGGGCTTATAACCGCCAATAAGAAAGGGCGTCGACCGCAATGGTCGGCGCCCTTTTTGGTGTAATGGGGCCAGGTTATTTTGCGCCACCGCAAAGGTGCCTGGCCCTTTTGCGGTGGTTGGCGGCTAGGCGGTGGGGAGTCCCGGAGTGTTAGCCGGCTGCTGCGGCTTGAGGTGGGCGTTGCGCCAGATGATCTGGATAACGTAGCCGAGCATAAAGACAAAGGCCACGCCGCTGATGAAGTCGCCGATGAGGGGAAGTCCTGTGAGGGCGCCTGCGGCCACACCGCCGACGGCTGCCATGGCGTAGCGGTTCTGGTTATGTCCGACCATGCGGGCGATCGCGCACCCCGCAAAGGCGCTCGACACCAATGCGATACCGATAACGCCGCACAAGAGGGTTCCGGCAAGCGACAGGCCGGCGATAGAGATAATCAGCAGTAGGACGGCGGGGACGATAGCGATCGTGCCCAAAAGACCGCTCACCCACAGGGGCGTGGGGCGCTGGTGGAGCATGCCGGCGGCACTGGCAGTCGCACGCGGAACGACGAGCTCGAGCAGCAGGGCGACAAAGCAGGTGGAAAGCGCCGCCGCGACGATACCGCCGATGGTGTCGTTAATCGTAGAGGCGTTCTCGTTCTCGGTGCGGTCGATCTTGAGGGCTCCGACCTCGGCTCCTGCGGCGCGCTCGGGGTCCTCGGAAACATGCGCGCTCACGGTACCGGTGATGCGGGCGTTTTTGCCTAGGATGAGTTTGTCGGCCCAGACCTCGACATCGCCATCGACGGTGCCGTCGATGGTTACCGTACTGCCTGCGAGCGCTGCCGACTTGGCAGAGCCGCGCAGGGCCACTGTCTCGCCCAGCGCGTAAAAACAGTTGGCGGTGCTACCGGTGTTGAGCACGACATGCTGACCGGCTACCGTCACGCTACCATCGATTGCGGTTTTGGAGATATCGATGGTACGCGCCGCCAGGCGAATGGCGCCGCCTACGGTGCAGTCGCGAATCGATAGGCTGTCGCCTGCCGCGATAATATCGCGGTCGATAGAGGTATCGTCCAGGTTAAGGTTTTGGCCGGCCCAGTACAGGTCGCCCTCGACGCCAGACGGATTCGAGTCAACTTCGGTTGCGAGTACGTTGCCGGCGGTGTCTGTGCCGGCGAATGACGCCGTGGGAAATACGGTCAGCGCAAGCGCGATCAGTGCGAATAGGAGGGCGATGCGGGCCTGCGCTTTACGGCACCGGGACGACGGTTCTAGGTTGCAAGGCATAGTGAATCCTTCGTTAGATACTCGACATGTATCTAACAGGGTACCCAACGTGCGGGCGCTCTAAAAGAACCTCTCGGTTGCATTTCGAAGGGCTGTGCCGCGCTGTCTACTTTTTGCGATGCAAGAACCGCGCGATGTCTTCTTCGGTGGGGCTTTTGATGTCAAAACGCAGCGACAGCCAACGCAGACTCATGGTCACCGCGACGCACACGATGAGGGCGGTGATGTTGCTGACGAGTCCGCTCATGACGAGGCATACATAGCTTGCCGATCCGGCGATGGCCGCGATGGCATAAAAGTTAGTGCGTTGGAAAATACCCGGAACCACGCCCATAAAGCCGTCGCGCAACATGCCGCCGCCCACCGCGGTGAAGAAGCCCATCATAACGCAGACGACGGGTGCAAATCCGTAGACCAGTGCCTTGTCCGCGCCGGTTGCCGCATAGATGCCGACCGAGATGATGTCGAACAGGGGAATGAGTTTCTCGGGTTTATCGACGATTGCCGGGAAGATGTAGATGATGGCCGCCGTGGCAATGGAAAGTGGGAGTGCCATCGGCTGGTTGAGGATGTAGACGTTGCCCACTTGTAGTGTCATGTCGCGTAAAAGACCGCCGCCCAGACCGCAGACCACCGCGAGCGCGACCGCGCCCACCAGGTCGAGCTTGTGGGCGCGCGCGACCAGCACGCCCGAGATCGATGCCGCGACAACAGCGAACATCTCGAGCCAAAAGGGGATAGCGACCATGGCATCCGAGGCATGTGAGGTAACGGTCATAGCGGCGACGACGGGCAAGATGGAATCCTTCTGATTGCGAGTTTAGACAATGCCCGTACATAGTACATGTTCGGCGGGCATCGCGCCCTCATTCCTCGGCAAACGGTCGGGACTGGGCGCGTTTTCTTTACGCTCCGCGCCCTGGCGGGTTCGAATCCCTCCTCCGCCGTATTTGCTTGAACATGACTCGATAACAAAAAAGCTCCCGTTGCTGGGAGCTTTCTCAATCAAAATGGCGGAGGAGGAGGGATTCGAACCCTCGTGACCTTATACAGGCCAAACGGTTTTCGAGACCGCCGCATTCAACCACTCTGCCACCCCTCCGCGTGGGGTAAAAACAAAGCAGGCTCGAAGGCCTGCTTTGGAATTAACTGGCGGAGAGTCAGGGATTTGAACCCTGGAGACGCTTTTGACGCCTACACGATTTCCAATCGTGCTCCTTCGGCCACTCGGACAACTCTCCGTTAAATGCGAAAGTCAGTATACACGAGGAATTGCAAAGTGCAAACAGAAAAGTTGGCATTTTTTGAAACGCTTGGCTTCGTGACGGGATCCAGGAGGCCAAAAACGGGCTCTGGCCAGCATGGCTGCATGCGGCAAATTGTTCAAAATGGGTATTTATATACGACGTGACAGCAATTTTAAAAATCGTTGAACGGTGTTGCGAACCACTGGTATGCATTTCGCGACCACAGCTTTGCAAGTGCTGACCTGTGGTTTGATTTGGTTTGTCCCCGCAGCGCCGTATCTTGTCCACAAATCCGTCAAGCATTTGGTCGGCATTTGGTTGGAAGACGCATGAAGTGCCGTGTGAGTATGGACATATGTGGAGGTCATGAGGTTGTAGCTGCATATTATTGCAGCCTGGGAGGTTGAAAGATATTATTACCAAGTCTTTTCCTGCTTCAGACGCACCTTCACGACCTGAAGCCACATTTGCCCAGAGGAGGTGACAATATGAAGGCTTATGAACTGCTGTTCTTTGTTGACCCGTCGCTCGACCCCGAGACTCGTCTCGCTGTTATGAAGCGTATCGATACCACGATCGCTGAGGGCGCTGGCAAGGTCGACTCCGTTGACGAGTGGGGCAAGCGCAAGCTCGCCTACGAGATCAACGACCTCACCGATGGTGACTACACCCTCATCAACTTCCACGCAGATCCTACCCAGATCGCCGAGCTTGATCGCGTCCTGCGCATCACCGACGCTGTGGTCCGCCACATGATCGTCCGTCGCGACGACCAGGAGTAAGACTGTCGTTTTGGACTGGGCTTGTGCCCCAAGAGGAAGTAGTGAGTTATGAGCATCAATCGAGTGAACATCACCGGTAACCTCACGCGTGATCCCGAGCTGCGCGCCACCGCCGGCGGAACCCAGGTTCTGTCCTTTGGTGTCGCCGTGAACGATCGTCGCCGCAACCCGCAGACTGGCGAGTGGGAGGACTATCCCAACTTTGTCGACTGCACTATGTTCGGCACGCGCGCCGAGGCCGTGAGCCGTTTCCTGGCAAAGGGAAACAAGGTCGCGATCGAGGGCAAGCTGCGCTACAGCTCTTGGGAGCGCGACGGCCAGCGCCGGAGCAAGCTTGAGGTCATCGTCGATGAGATCGAGTTTATGAGCTCCCGTGGTGGCCAGGGTGGCTACGATCAGGGCGGTTACGCCCCCGCGGCCCCTGCAGCGCCCGCACCTCGTCCTGCCGCACCGGTGGCTACGCCGCCTGCGGTCGACGTCTACGATGAGGACATCCCGTTTTAAGGGCTGTTCACCTATTTTTGAGTGAGAGGCGGCTTCGGTTCTCCGAAGTTGCCAAACGAAAGGTATTTTGACATGGCTAATGATTTTTCTGCACGTCAGCCGCGTCGTAAGTACTGCCAGTTCTGCAAGGAGAACACTGAGTTCATCGACTATAAGGACACTCAGCTTCTCCGTAAGTACATGACCGACCGTGGCAAGATCAAGCCTCGTCGCGTCACTGGCGCTTGCACGCAGCATCAGCATGACATCGCCAACGCCATCAAGCGCGCCCGCGAGATGGCTCTCCTGCCGTACACCGTCCCCGTGGTTTCCTCTCGTGGCAACCGCGACCGCGGCTAAGAAGGGAGACGCATCATGAAGGTTATTCTTCTCGATGAGATCAAGGGCAAGGGCGGCGAGGGTGACGTCGTAGAGGTCGCTCAGGGTTACGCTGAGAACTTCCTGTTCCCCAAGAAGCTCGCCGTTGCCGCCACCAAGGGCAACCTCAAGCAGCTTGACGAGCGTCGCAACAACATCGCCAAGCGCGAGGCCGTCCGTCTGGCTACCGCCAACGAGACCAAGGCTGCCTTCGAGGGCAAGACGGTCACCGTTGACGTCAAGGTCGGCGACGAGGGCATCCTCTTTGGCTCCGTTACCGCCGCTATGATCGCTGACGCCATCAAGGCTCAGCTCGGTATGGACATCGACCGCAAGCGCGTCGAGCTCGGTAAGCCCATCAAGGTTGCCGGTGCCCACACCGTTGCCATCTCGCTGTATCGCGAGATCAAGGCCGAGGTTGTCGTTCTCGTCGGCGTTACCGCCGAGGAGGCCGCTGCCGAGGCTGAGGCTGAGGAGACCACTGAGGTCGCCGAGGCCGAGACCGCCGAGGTCGAGACTGAGGCTGCTGCCGAGTAGCATTTGCTGCAACGCAACAATCTTGTTCTAAGAAGGGCGCTCTGGGAGACCAGGGCGCCCTTTTGTTTTCTACGCTCAGCGAGCGCCATGGCAGGCGTTGCGGTGAAGTCCCAAATGCGGGACCGTTCATCCGTTTCGTTCGGTGATGATTGCCGGAGCGCGGCCCGTTTTGGGACCGTGGCTGATACTATGGATGCTCGCAAGCGATATGAATGAGGATGCTCATGGCATACGACGATAGGGAGACGGGGCTGACGGTCGAGGACCGTGGCTCCAAGTTGGGTCTTCCCCAAAATCAAGATGCAGAGGCCAACGTATTGGCCGCTATGCTGCTATCGCCCGAGGTGGTCGAGGAAGCCCAGGTCGAGCTGCAGCCCGATGACTTCTACCGGCCCATTCACAAGACCATCTACACCGCGATGGTCGATATGTACAACAGCCGCATTCCCATCGACTCTATCTCGCTGATCGATTACCTGCGCAGCATCAACAAGCTTGATGCCGTGGGCGGCGAGGCCTACATTTTGGAGCTGATGGGTCAGACCCTGTCGCTCGTGAACTGGCAGCACCATGCCGCCATCGTTCGCCGCGATTCGATGCTGCGTGAGCTGATCGGCGCCACCAACGAGATCAACGCGCTGGCCTATAACGCCCCTACCGACACCAAAGAGGTCGTGGAGCTGGCCGAGAGCAAGCTGCTCAAGGTCACGGCACGCGAGGTCAAGTCGAGCTACAAGACGCTGACCGAGTTTATGGTCGAGGCCTATAACGAGGCCGAGGAAGTGTGCCAGGCCGGTGGACAGGCCGCGGGCGTGCCCACCGGCTTCCCGTCACTCGACCGTATGCTCATGGGTTTCCGCGAGGGCCAGCTCATCATTATCGGCGCCCGCCCTGCCGTGGGTAAGACGTCGTTCGCTCTGAACCTGGCGCTGAATGCCGCCGCTGCGGGCTATACCGTCGGCTTCTTTTCGCTGGAGATGTCGGGCAAGGAAATTGCCCAGCGCCTGATTTGCGCCTACGCCATGATTTCAATCAGCGACTTCCGTACGGGCCGCATTAGCCCCGAGCAGTGGGCCAATATCAACGAGGCCACGCAGACCTTGTCCAAGCTCGATATTCTGATTGACGATACGCCCGGCACCACAGTGACCGAGATTCGCGCCAAGAGTCGCCGCATGCTCCACAACAAGGAGAAGGCCATCATCATCCTGGACTACCTGCAGCTGGTGAGCCCTCCGCCGGGACGTCGCTCCGAGAGCCGTACCGTCGAGGTCTCCGAGATGTCGCGCGGTCTGAAGATCATGGCCAAGGAGCTCAAGATCCCGCTCATCGCGCTGTCGCAGCTCTCGCGTCAGGTCGAATCTCGTACCGGCAAGCGCCCGCAGCTGTCCGACCTTCGTGAATCGGGCTCCATCGAGCAGGACGCCGATATCGTTATGTTCTTGGACCGCTCTGCCGACGAGGCCGAAGCCTCGCGCGACGATCGACCAGACGAGGGCGTTACGCGTATCGTCGTGGCCAAGAACCGTTCGGGCCCGATCGGTGACGTCGACCTGATGTTCCTGCCGGCATCCACCAAGTTCTATGAGCTTGATGGGGCACATGCCGAGGAGTAGGACAGGCGCCCGTTGCACGGGTATACTGGGAATGTTTTGTGCTTCTGCGTGCCGGCGTGGCGCGTAGACAGTCCATGAATGTAAGGAGTAAACATGCCGTCAACCGTTTTGGTCGGTGCCCAGTGGGGCGATGAGGGCAAGGGTAAGATCTGCGACCTGGTCGCCGGCGACTTCGATGCCGTCGTGCGCTATTCGGGCGGCAATAACGCCGGCCACACCATCGTCGTCAACGGCAAGAAGTACGGCCTGCACCAGGTGCCCTCCGGCATCATGTATTCCGACCATGTGTCGGTGATCGGTAACGGCTGCGTCGTCAACCCCAAGGTTGTCCTTGAGGAGATTGACATGTTCGAGGCCGACGGCATCACCACCAAGAACCTCAAGATCAGCGGCAACGCGCACGTCATCATGCCGTACCACATCGATCTGGACGGTGCTTTTGAGCAGAAGCTCGGCAAGAAGAACATCGGTACCACCAAGCGCGGCATCGGTCCGTGCTACCAGGACAAGATGGCCCGCATCGGCCTGCGCATGCAGGACGTGCTGGACGAGGCGCTATTTCGCGACAAGCTGGAGACCGCTCTTGCCCGCGTGAATCCCGAACTCGAGCTCATCTACCACCTGCCCACCTACACCGTGGACCAGATCTGCGATGAGTACCTGCCCATGGCCGAGCGCCTGCGCCCCTACATCACCGAGACGAGCCTGCTGCTCAACAACATGATCGACGAGGGCAAGGACCTGCTGTTCGAGGGCGCCCAGGCAACGCTGCTCGACATTGACCACGGCACCTATCCGTACGTGACGTCTTCTAACTGCACCGCCGGCGGCGCCATCACCGGCTCCGGCGTCGGTATGAAGAATGTCGACCGCGTGCTGGGCGTCATGAAGGCCTATATCACCCGCGTCGGTTCGGGTCCTATGCCCACCGAGCTTTCCTATGAGTCCGAGGCCGGCCATACGCTGACCGAGGAAGGCTATGAGTACGGCGTGACCACCGGCCGCCGTCGTCGCTGCGGTTGGTTCGATGGCCCCATCGCCAACTATGCCTCGCGTGTCAACGGTCTCACCGATATCGCCCTGACCAAGCTCGACGTGCTTTCGGCCTTCGATACCATTAAGGTGTGCGTTGCCTATGACGTCGATGGCGAGCGTTACACGAGCGTGCCCGAGCACCAAGTGCGCTTTGAGCATGCCAAGCCCATCTACGAGGAGCTCCCGGGCTGGAAGTGCGACATCACCGCCTGCCGCAGCTTTGATGAGCTGCCGCAGGAGGCTCAGGACTACGTGGCGTTTATTGAGGATCTGGCACACACCCGCGTGACGTTTATCGGCGTCGGCGCCGGTCGCGAGCAGATCATCAACCGATTCTGGAAGTAATCGGCGTTATTTGGTTATTGCGATATACCCCTTCGCAGCCCGGATGGGCGGCTGAGGGGTATATTTGCTTGTAATGGGCCCGCTTGGTTGGCGGGCCGTTCATCCATAGAGGAGGCACCCTTGAAGGCGGACACTCAAACCATCGACATCCTGTTGTTGGGCAGCGGCGGCCGCGAGCATGCTCTGGCAGCCAAGCTCGCAGCATCACCGCGCGCCGGCAAGCTCTACATCGCGCCGGGTAACGGCGGCACCGCGAGCTGCGGCGAGAACGTGGTTCTCGACGACTGCGATCCTGCGGCCGTGGCGGCGTTTGCCCAGAGCCACGGATGCGGACTCGTGGTGATTGGCCCCGAGGCTCCGCTCGTGGCGGGCGTGGCCGATGCCGTCCGCGCAGCGGGTATCCCGTGCTTTGGCCCGGGTGCCGAGGGTGCCCAGATGGAGGGCTCCAAGCTGTTCTCCAAGCAGCTCATGGAGCGCGCCGGCATCCCGACGGCCGCCTATGGCTCGTTTACTGACGAGGCTTCGGCTCTTGCCTATGTGCGCGAGCAGGGCGCTCCGCTGGTCGTGAAGGCTGACGGCCTGGCTGCCGGCAAGGGCGTTATCGTGGCGACTGAGCTTTCGCAGGCCGAGGAGGCCGTGCGCGAGTGCTTCGGTGGCACCTTTGGCGATGCCGGCAACACCGTTGTCATTGAGGAGATGCTGGTTGGCCCCGAGTGCTCGCTGCTGGCCTTTACCGACGGCAAGACCGTGCGCCCCATGGCCACCTCGCAGGACCACAAGCGCGCGCTCGAGGGCGACCACGGCCCCAACACCGGCGGCATGGGCGTCTACAGCCCGGTGCCCATCGTGACCGACGAGGAGCACGCCACCATGGTGGCGGTCATGGAGCAGACCGTGGCCGAGCTTGCTGCCGAGGGCATCGACTACCGTGGCTGCCTGTACGGCGGCTTTATGCTCACCCCCGCCGGCCCCAAGGTGCTGGAGTTCAACGCCCGCTTTGGCGACCCCGAGACGCAGGTCGTGCTGCCGCGCCTCAAGAACGACCTGGTCGAGGTTATGCTCGCCTGCGCCAACTGCGAGCTTGATCAGATTGAGCTCGATTGGCGTGACGAGTGGGCCGTGGCTGTCGTCCTGACGAGCGCGGGCTACCCCGGCAGCTACGAGAAGGGCAAAGTCATCACCGGCATCGCCGACGCCGAGGCCATGGAGAACGTGACCGTGTACCATGCCGGCACCGCCGTGGTGGACGGTCAGCTCGTGACCAACGGTGGCCGAGTGCTTGCCGTGACCGCGTTGGGCGACACGTTCGAGAACGCTCGCAACCTTGCCTACGAGGCCTGTGAGAAGATTGATTTTGAGGGCAAGACCCTGCGCCATGACATCGGTCTGCGCGCACTGCGTGGCCGCGACGCCTGGGATGCCTAAAGTCCGAGAGGGATGAGACGGATGGACGAAAAGAACGAAGAGCTCGTGGACGCGCAGATCGTCGAGGAAGATAGCCGCGCGTACGGACACGCCGAGGACGAGCCGGGTGGTGAGGTTGTCGACGAGCCGATGCTGGTGCTGGGCGATGACGACCCGCACGATGCCGAGTTGCACGAGAAGATTCTTTCGGAGGAGTGCGCCTGGAAGGGCAAGATCCTCGACGTCCACCGTCTTGAGGTTGAGCTGCCCAACGGTCACCGCAGCGCCCGCGATGTGATTCGACATCCGGGCGCGGCGGCCGTCGTGGCGCTTACCGAGAGCGGCAAGATCGTGCTGGTGCGTCAGTACCGCACCGCCATCGACCGCGTGACGGTCGAGATTCCCGCCGGTAAGCTCGATCCGGGCGAGGATCCGCTCGATTGCGCCAAGCGTGAGCTGCACGAGGAGACGGGCTTTAGGGCCGGCCGCATTCGCTTTTTGACATCGATCGTCACGACCTGCGGCTTCTGTGACGAGATCATTCACATCTACCTGGCCACCAAGCTCGAGTTCGATGCACCCAACCCCGATGACGACGAGTTCGTCAACGTGGACCTCGTGCCGCTGCACGAGCTGATCGACGCCGTGCTCGACGGCAAGATCGAAGACGCCAAGACCGTCGTGGGCGCCTTGGCCTGCGATAGCATCGCGCACCGACTAGGCGGGGCTGAGCTTTAACGAGCGGGAATGATTCCGCAGGTTTGTGTAAGTCAGCGAAAGCGCCCCATTTGAGACAAGGTGGCCTAAAAGAGGAGGGAAGCGTATGGATATACGCGACCGACGATTGAAGGCCAGATTGTCCAAATGGGGCGCTTGCAGCGTCGAGACGAAACGCGGTTTGGTAAAACCGCGTAAGGTGATTATGTTTAGAAGGTTTTTGTCTTATTACAAGCCCCAGATGGGGCTTTTTGTTGCCGATACTGTTTGTGCTCTGGTGCTTGCCGCCATTGACCTGGCGTTTCCCATTATTCTGCGCAATCTGACCGGCGGGCTCTTTACCCAGGGTCAGGCTGCTATTATGCAGGCGCTCGGTATAATCGCGGTTGGCCTGGTACTGATGTATGCCATCCGTTGCGCCTGTCGCTACTTTGTGAGTTACTGGGGCCACGTGATGGGCGCGCGCATGGAGTCCAAGATGCGCGAGGACCTGTTCGATCAGTATGAGCGCTTTAGCTTTGCGTACTTCGATCGCAACAGCTCGGGTGACATGATGAGTCGCGTGGTCAACGACCTCTTCGATATCTGCGAGGCGGCACACCACGTGCCCGAGTGGATTATCATCTGCGGCATCGAGATCGTCGGCTCGTTTGTGATCCTCTTTGCTATTGCCCCGGCGCTGGCGCTTGCCATGGCCGTGGTGACGGCGGCGTTTGCGGTCATCATGTTTTGGCAGAACATGCGTATGCGCGAGGTCTTTAGCGACAACCGCAAAAAGATCAGTGGTATTAATGCTCAGCTGCAGGATTCGCTGGCAGGCATGCGCGTAGTCAAGAGTTTTGCGAACGAGGAAGCTGAGCGCTTCAAGTTCCGTGCCTCTAACGACCGCTATCTTTCGTCCAAGGAGAATATGTATCACGCCATGGGCGTCTACACTGCGACGTATGGCCTGCTTTCGGGCGTGCTGTACGTGATCGTGGTGCTGCTCGGTGGTTGGCTGGTGGCGCAAGGCCAGCTGCAGGCGGTCGATATGGCGACCTTCGCGCTCTACATTTCGCTGTTCTGCACCCCGCTCGAGACGCTTGTGAACTCGGCTGAGACGTATCAGAAGGCCATCGCCGGCTTTAAGCGCATGGACGAGGTACTTTCGACTGCCCCGGATATCCAGGACAAGCCGGATGCCGCGGACCTGCGGGTGACGGCTGGTGCGGTTGAATATCGCGACGTGTGCTTTAGCTACGAGGATGTTGAGCTGGGCGAGGGCGGCGCCGACGGACGCCCTGTTATCGACCATATGGATCTGTCCATCAAGCCCGGCCAGACCATTGCCCTGGTTGGTCCCTCGGGCGGTGGCAAGTCCACAACGTGTTCGCTGCTGCCGCGCTTTTATGACGTGGCTGCTGGATCTGTCAGCATCGATGGCCAAGACGTGCGCGACGTGACGCAACAGAGTCTGCGCCGCGCTATTGGCCTCGTGCAGCAGGATGTCTATCTGTTTGACGGTACGATTGGCGAGAACATCGCCTACGGCAAGCCAGGCGCCACGGCAGAAGAGGTTGCCGAGGCCGCCCGCCGCGCCAATATCGATGCCTTCATCGAGTCGCTGCCGCAGGGCTACGACACGGTCGTGGGCGAGCGCGGCAGCCGTCTTTCGGGCGGCCAGAAGCAGCGCGTAGCCATTGCGCGCGTGTTTCTCAAGAACCCCAAGATCCTGATCCTGGATGAGGCGACGAGCGCCTTGGATAACGAGAGCGAGGAGGCGGTGCAGGAGTCGCTCGAGCGCCTGGCGCGCGGTCGCACCACGATCATCATCGCCCATCGTCTCTCGACCATTAAACATGCCGACGAGATTGCGACCGTCGAGCATGGTCGCGTTGTGGAACGTGGCACGCACGAGGAGCTTCTCGCCCGTGGCGGCACCTATGCCCGTTACTATCGAATGCAGTTCGAAGGTGCGCGTGCGCACGAGCTCGACTGATTGATATGACAGGAAGTTTATGGCTGACAAGAACCCTTTGACTCCGGAAGAAGTGACGGAGTTATTCTCCGAAATCGATGCATCCGGTGTCTTGGATCCCACGCTTGCCAAAAAGCGAACCGAGCGCATGCGTGAGAAGGAGGCTGCGGCCAAGCGCGGTGACAAAGCGGCGCTAGCGCAGCTGCGCAGCGAGGACCGCGCGAGCCAGGCAAAACATATCGACCCGCTGTCCGAGGACGATCCTTCGGGCTCGCAGGTGAGCCATACCATTACGAAGACCGCGATGGCCGTGGTCATCGGTATTCTGGTGCTGATCGTGGGCATGCAGATCGGCTACGGCGTGATGCGCCGTCTGAATACCGCCAACCTGTCCGAGAGCGTTTCGGTGGATACCGTCTCGACCGCGCTCAAGGGTGGCCTTGAGTGGGGCAACGGCTTTACGCAGTTCCCGCTCGACTTTAGCGTTGACGAGGCGGACGAGCGCACGGGCACGGTCGAGGTGACGGTGTTGGACACGTCGTCTGCCAACGAACTCGAGCTGCTGTCCAACGGGCAGATTCAGGCCGCGGCACTTGCGACCAACGCGCTGCTCAACGATAAGATCGACCGCGTGGTGTATAACGTGCACGCCTATATCGACGAGGACAGCAAGATCCAGCACGACTCTTTCTTTGGTATGTTTCCCGCACAGGGCCATCAGAGCGCCATTCTGACGTTCGTGTGGACCAAGAGTTCGTCAAATGCCACGAGCATCGACTGGAAGATGCGTATCGTGAGTATGGACGACACGATTGCCGAGCGCATCCAAAAGCAAGTGAACTCGGTGTCGTCGCTGATTGAGGACCCGGCGGTAAGCCAGACCAAGATCACGGAAGAAAAGGCCGAACGCGATCTGGAGCATCGCCTTCACGGCCGCGAGATCTTCCGCGGTGGCAAGCCCGACCGCACACCGTCCGATCTGCTGGAGCAGGATAAATAAGACGCCATCATCCCGCGTGAGCCAAGTGCCCGCGCGGGATGATTTTTCTGGGACGGGGATTAAAAAATCATTCTGTCATGCATGCAGTTGGCGAGTAGTCAATTTGGGACGGGGCTATTTTAGCTACCCACGCCGTCGACCAACCTAACCGGTGTGCCACCGGCCGTGGTAGCTAAAATAGCCCCGTCCCAAATTGACTACTCAGCGACAAAGCCCCGCTCTCAGAATGATTTTTTAATCCCCGTCCCAGAAAAATCATTATGCATAGAAAGTCATAATTATCATTTCGTAAACATTTCGATGAAATTAACGCAATGGCGCATGCTTGCGGTTACAATACCGCAAGGCCTAACTACCAACCTTTAAGCCGGTCCGGAGAGACCGGGAAGGAGAATTATGGCGAACAACCATACTGCGGGCATTGCTGCCCGCACCTTCGCGCCCAGCGAGCTTTGCCAGCGTATGCTGGCCAAAACCAGCAAGGGCGCCTGCGGTCCCTGCATCCTGTACCTTGAGGATGGGACCATTTTTTATGGCCGTGCATGCGGTGCCGAGGGCACCGCGACCGGCGAGGTCTGCTTCAACACCTCGCTTGAGGGCTACTTTGAGGTCATGACCGACCCGAGCTATGCCGGCCAAATTGTAACCATGACCTATCCGCAGATCGGTAACTACGGCATCGACGAGACCGACGTCCAGTCGGCCTTCCCCGGCGATGCCGCTCGCCCCGCAAACGCTCCCGCCATGCGCGGTATGATTGTCCGCGACATGTGCGCCACGCCTTCCAACTGGCGCTCGGCCGTCAGCGTGTCGGAGTACCTGCGTGCCCACGGCATCGTCGCCATCGAGGGCGTCGACACCCGCGCTCTTGTGCGCCACCTGCGCGACAACGGCTCCAAGATGGGTATTATCTCGACCGAGATCTTTGACGTCGACGAGCTTGCCGAGCGTCTGGCCGCAGCGCCGACGCTGGTGGGCGAGAATCTGGTCAAGACCGTGAGTTGCCCCGCGCCTCACGAGTTTGCAGCTGCCGACCTGCCCGCTACGCATGGCTTTGCGCTTGCCCCTGCCGCTCCTGCCCGCCACAACGTGGTCGCCTACGACTGCGGCGTGAAGCGCGGCATCCTGGAGGGCCTCGTCCGTGCCGGCTGCGACCTTACCGTCGTGCCGTGGGATACGCCCGCGAGTGAGGTGCTCGACATGAATCCCGACGGCGTCTTTTTATCCAACGGCCCCGGCGACCCCGATGCCGTGGTGGAGACCTACGAGCAGGTGCAGCAGCTGATCGGCAAGGTGCCGGTCTTTGGCATTTGCCTTGGTCACCAGATGATCAGCTTGGCGTGCGGCGCCCAAATGGAAAAGCTTAAATTCGGCCACCGTGGCGGTAACCAGCCGGTTATGAACCTGGTGAGCCGTCGCGTGGAGATCACCGCGCAAAACCACGGCTTTGGCCTACTGTTCCCCAGTCTGGGCAAACTGATCCCGGAGCTTTCCGGCGGCGAGACCGAGCATGCGGCCGATGGCGACCTGCGCGCCTGGGTGCGCCGTGGCATCGCGCCGGTCGTGATGAACGAGCGCTTCGGCCGCATTCGCCTGACGCACGTGAACCTCAACGACGGCACCGCCGAGGGCATCCAGCTGCTCGACGCCCCGTGCTTCTCGGTCCAGTACCACCCCGAGGCCTCGCCCGGCCCCACCGATGCCCACTATCTCTTTACCGCCTTTACGCGACTCATGGACGGCGAGGAGAACTACCTGGCCATCGACACCGCGAAGGACCGACTTGCCGGCTGGAATTTCGCCGACGATGGTTCCGCCGTTCTACCGAACGGCGGACCGGTCGACGCTGCGGCTGCATCTGGCACATCATCTTGCCGTTCTGCTTCGGACGCGCGGGCATAAGCCCAGCACGCCCTCGCATCACGGCAACCTGATGCACCAGCTGCACCCTCGCTGACTTTTCCAAAACATTGAGTCAGCCTCTCTAGGAGGTTTTAAACATGCCGAAACGTACTGACATCAAGCGCATCCTCGTCATTGGTTCGGGCCCCATCGTTATTGGCCAGGCCTGTGAGTTCGACTACTCCGGCGCCCAGGCCTGCAAGGTGCTCAAAGAGGATGGCTTTGAGGTCATCCTGGTCAACTCCAACCCGGCGACCATCATGACCGACCCGGGTCTTGCCGACCGCACCTATGTCGAGCCCATTACCGCCGAGTTTATCGAGCGCGTAATCAAGAAAGAGCGCCCGGACGCGCTGCTGCCCACGCTGGGCGGCCAGACCGGTCTGAACGCCGCCGTCGAGCTGGCAAAGGACGGAACGCTGGACAAGTACGGCGTCGAGATGATCGGCTGCGACCTGGCCGCTATCGAGCGCGGCGAGGACCGAAAGCTCTTTAACGAGGCCATGGCCGAGATTGGCCTGGAGGTCGCGCGCTCGGGCTATGCCTATAGCGTCGCCGACGCCGAGGCCATCGCCGAGCGCCTGGGATATCCCTGCGTGCTGCGCCCGAGCTTTACCCTCGGCGGTGCCGGCGGCGGCATCGCACATACTCACGAGGAGCTCGTCTCCATCGTGAGCCAGGGCCTGGAGCTCTCGCCCGCCCACGAGGTGCTGGTCGAGGAGTCCATCGAGGGCTGGAAAGAGTATGAGATGGAGGTCATGCGTGACCACGCCGGCAACGGCATCATCGTGTGCTCCATCGAGAATCTCGACCCCATGGGCGTGCATACCGGCGACTCCATCACCGTGGCGCCGGCGCAGACGCTCTCCGACCTTGAGTATCAGCGCATGCGCGTGGCCTCGCTCGCCATTCTGGAGAAGATCGGCGTCGAGACCGGTGGCTCCAACGTGCAGTTTGCCGTGAACCCCCAGACCGGTCGCCTGATTGTCATCGAGATGAACCCGCGCGTGAGCCGTTCGTCCGCGCTGGCCTCCAAGGCCACGGGTTTCCCCATCGCTAAGGCCGCCGCGCGACTGGCTGTGGGCTATACGCTCGACGAGATCGTCAACGACATCACCAAGGCCACGCCCGCCTGCTTTGAGCCCACGATCGACTACTGCGTCGTTAAGGTGCCGCGCTTTGCCTTCGAGAAGTTCAAGGGTACCGACCCCACGCTCACCACGCGCATGAAGGCCGTGGGCGAGATCATGGCGATTGGCCGCACCTTTGAGGAGGCCTTCGGCAAGGCCATGCGCTCACTGGAGGACGGTCACCAGGGTATCTGCGCCGGTGGCAAGGAGGGTGCCGACAAGCTGAGCGACGACGAGCTCGCTCGGGCCGTGGCAACGCCGACCGAGCATCGCATTTTCTTTGTGGTCGAGGCCCTGCGCCGCGGCTGGGATGTCGCGCGTATCCATGCCATCTGCGGCATCGATCCGTGGTACCTCAACCGCATCAACGATATGGTGCAGGTTCAGGAGAGCATCCGCGGCCTGCGCGTGGAGGATATTGACGCCGACGCGATGCGCCTGCTCAAGCAGTATGGCACGAGTGACGCCGAGATTGCCACGCTGACCGGCTCCGATGAGCGCTTTGTGCGCGCCTACCGCAAGGGTCTGGGCGTGGTCCCCAGCATGAAGACGGTCGATACCTGCGCTGCGGAGTTCTCGAGCGCCACGGAGTACCACTACAAGACGTACGAGAACATCTACCGCACGAGCCCGGATGCCAAGAAGCGCGTGGCTCCCGACGAGACCACGCCGGCGGACAAGCCCAAGGCGATGATCCTGGGCGCCGGCCCCAACCGCATTGGCCAGGGTATCGAGTTCGATTACTGCTGCGTGCACGCGAGCTACGCGCTGGCGGCCCGCGGCTTCGAGACCATCATGGTCAACTGCAACCCCGAGACCGTTTCGACCGACTACGACACGTCCGACCGCCTGTACTTTGAGCCGCTCACCTACGAGGACGTCATGGATGTCATCGATGTTGAGCGACCCGACGGCGTCGTGGTGACGCTCGGCGGCCAGACTCCGCTTAAGCTGGCGCGCATGCTCGAGGAGAGCGGTGTGAACATTATGGGCACCAAGCCCGATGCCATCGACTTTGCCGAGGATCGCGAGCGTTTCGCCGCTCTGCTCGACAAGCTGGGCATCATGTACCCGCCGGCGGGCCAGGCCACCTCGTTTGAGGAGGCCGAGGCCGTGGCCGCGCACATCGGCTACCCGCTGCTGGTGCGTCCGAGCTACGTGCTGGGCGGCCGCGGCATGATGATCGCCTACGATGCCGAGCACCTGCGCGATTACATGGCCGAGGCTGCGCGCATTAGTCCCGACTACCCGGTGTACCTGGACCGCTTCCTGGAGGGTGCGATCGAGTCCGACGTCGACGCTCTGTGCGACGGCGAAGCGGTCTACATCGGCGGTATCCTGGAGCATATCGAGGAGGCCGGTATTCACTCCGGCGACTCCGCGACTTGCATCCCGCCGTTTAGCTTTAGCGAGAGCCTGCAGGCGAAGCTCCGCGAGACCACGCGCCGCATCGCGATGGCGCTGGGCGTACGCGGCCTGGTCAACGTGCAGTACGCCATCAAGGGCGAGACCGTCTACGTGATCGAGGCAAACCCGCGCGCGAGCCGTACCGTGCCGTTTATCTCCAAGGCCACCGGCGTGCCGCTCGCCAAGTGCGCGGCGCGTATCATGGCGGGCGATTCCATCGCGAGCCTGGGCCTGCCGAGCGACGAGCGTCAGCTGGACTGGTTCTGCATGAAGGAAGCCGTCATGCCCTGGGGCCGTTTCCCGGGAGCCGATGTTATCCTTGGGCCCGAGATGAAGTCGACGGGTGAGGTCATGGGCATCGCCAAGAGCTATCCCGAGGCGTACGCCAAGACGCAACTGGCGATCGACTACAAGCTGCCCGACCCCAGCGCCGGCAAGGTATTCATTAGTGTGTGCGACCGCGACAAGCGTCACATCCTTTCGGTCGCGCGTATCCTGCGCTACCTGGGCTTTGATATCTGTTCCACCGAGGGCACGGCGCGCGTGCTGCGCGGCGGCAATGTGACGTGCGAAGTCGTGGAGAAGATCAGCGGCCCGCACGACGGCGAGTGCCCCAACATCGGCGACCTCATCGCTGATGGCAAGATTGCGGTAATCATCAACACGCCGTACGGTCCGGGCTCGCGTGGCGATGGCTACCTGCTGCGTACCGAGGCCGTGCGTCGCGGCGTGACCTGCGTGACGGCGATGTCTGCGGCCAACACGTACGTGAGTGCCATCGAGGCCGTGCGCGAGGACCAGCGGGGTCACGGCAGTGCCAACGACATGGGCATGGACGTCATCGCCCTGCAGGACCTGCCACAGCACACGGTGTAATGTGGTCTGGCCGGCTGGGGCGGCGGCGGCCGAGTCCCCCCCCTCGCTCCGGCTGCAAGCAGAGTCGCTCAGGAGGAAACTCGGCCCCTCCCGCCCTGGCCTGCGGTGACTTGGCTGCACCGTGTGCTGCCGAAGGGGCTTTGTGCGATGAATAAGGCTAAATAGAAAATGAGAGTGGGCCCTGCCGTTCGTTCGAGCGGCAGGGCCCACTCTTTGTATGGAGGCCTTTTTACTGTTAGTCGAGGACGCCTCTGGACAGTTAGTTCAAATTCGTATTTTCTAGAGAGTAGGAGAAGACCTATTTGGACTCATTCGGCCTATTTTTGGCAATCTGAATCGATAAAGACGCTCCGGCAAGCCGGGAACGGCCCAATACTGGGTCCGCGCCGGCTTCCAAGCGGCAGTTTTGTGCCCAAGGCCACGGCCAAATTATACGTATCTGAACTAACTGCCCATCACTCTCCGTCAACCTTTTTATCCAAACCAAATCAGTCAACGTACGTCATGGCAATATCCGGTAGGTCGCAGGGTGGCGGTTGAGCCTTTCTCTCGGGAAACTTCGCGAAGCCCAGTTCCCGAGAGAAAGGTACGGTCTGTGTAATACCAGATAAACAGTACATTTTTGCTTAATTGGTATTTGACTGAAGAACCAATTGGTATGGCTTATTTAGCCCACCTTGCCATTGACGCTCATTTTAATACCACTGGGAGAATTACGAACTTGGTTGCGCAACTGCTCCCGTATGCTGATTCAACCTAATAGGCGGATATCTGGTTACTACCAGTTGACCCCTTGGTAACGGGTGGGCCCACTGCGCGGAATGTACCGAACACCCCCCCCGTTTGATGCGTTCGCCCATGCTGCAGGGCGTGCGTCCGCGACGCTTCCGCATGTCGGAGGGAAGGAGTCCAGGTGCGTAGGAATTCCATTTTTACGAAACGGTGGGTGAAGGGAAGCGCGGTCCTCGTCGCCACTGCGGCGACGCTCGTGTTTGCCAATCCCCAGCAGGCGATTGCCACGCCACTCAAGGGCGTCGACTCAGCGACCGTGTCTCAGTCCGCCTCGAACGTCGTCGACATCGATTTCGCTGATGGCATCAAGGGCCGTATTACGTTCCTCGAGGACGGTATTTTCCGTTATAACGTCGACCCCAAGGGTGAGTTTTCCGAGTACGCCACGCCGCGCAGTAAGTCCCATACGGCTAAGATCCAGGCTCAGCCCGATACCTCGGACACCTACAGCAAGCCGAGTGCGACGGTTGCCGACAAGGGCGACGCTATCGAGATCACCGGCGGAAAGGCGACCGTGATCCTGGACAAGGCAACTGGCAAGATGAGTATCAAGTCAGGCGACCGTGGCGTGGTTTCTGAGTCCGCGCCCCTCGACCTTGATAAGAAGGGTACCGTCCAGACGCTCGCCAAGGAGAAGTCCGAGAACTTCTTCGGCGGCGGCACCCAGAACGGCCGCTTCCTGCACACCAACCAGACCATCGCCATCTCCAACACTAACAACTGGACCGATGGCGGCGTTGCCTCGCCCAACCCGTTCTATTGGACGAGCGACGGCTACGGCGTGCTCCGAAACACGTTTGCAGAGGGTTCCTACGACTTCGGTTCCACGGACTCATCGACGGTCACGACTTTGCACAGCGAGAATGAATTTGATGCCTATTACTTCGTGGCGACCAACGAGGGCGCTTCGAACGTGGCAACCGAGATGCTGCAGGACTACTACAAGGTGACCGGTAACCCGGTGCTGTTGCCCGAGTACGGTTTCTACTTGGGTCATCTTAATGCCTATAATCGTGATGGCTGGTCAACGACCTCGGGTCAAAAGAAGTGGGAGACCAAGGGCAGCAAGCCCTCGAGCGAGAAGGGCGACGTTAAGTACGAATCTGGCATGTCGACGGGCTACAAGCTCGACGGCACACTTGCGGCCGAGACGCTCAATGGTGAGGGTCCTACGGTCGATACCGAGAACATGAAGGCGACCGATTTCGACCGTCAGTTCTCTGCTCGGCAGGTTATCGATGACTACGAGGACAACGACATGCCGCTCGGCTGGTTCCTGCCGAACGACGGCTACGGCGCCGGCTATGGCCAGAACGGTTACTACAAGACCGGCGGCGTCAACTCCGACGGAACGAGCTCGGCTGACCGTCTTAACGCCGTGCGTGCCAATGTCGACAACCTTAAGAAGTTCACCGAGTATGCCAACTCCAAGGGTGTGAGCACGGGCTTGTGGACCCAGTCCAACCTTGAGCCCGATAGCAACTCCGAGACCCCGTGGCACCTGCTTCGCGACTTCGACGCCGAGGTCAAGACGGGAGGCATCTCTACCCTTAAGACCGACGTCGCCTGGGTTGGATCTGGCTACTCCTTTGGTCTTAATGGCATCAAGACAGCTTATGACACGGTGACGACTGGCGCTAACAAGCGCCCCAACATCATCACGCTCGATGGTTGGGCCGGCACGCAGCGCTTTGGCGGCATTTGGACCGGCGACCAGTATGGCGGTAACTGGGAGTACATTCGCTTCCATATCCCCACGTATATCGGTCAGAGTCTTTCGGGCAACCCCAACATCGGCTCAGACATGGACGGCATCTTTGGCGGCGACCCCATCATCTCTGCGCGCGACTACCAGTGGAAGACGTTCACGCCCTCTATGCTCGACATGGACGGTTGGGGCACCTTCCGCAAATCGCCCATGACGCACGGCGATCCCTACACGGGCATCTCGCGTTTCTACCTCAAGCTCAAGGCGCAGCTCATGCCCTATATCTACACGGCCGCGGCCTCGGCGGCCAACATCGACACGGGTAACGGTGATGCCGGCCTGCCCATGATCCGCGCCATGCTGCTTTCCGACAACTCCGAGTACGCCGCAAGCACTTCGACGCAGTACCAGTATATGTTCGGTGAGAACTTCCTAGTGGCACCGGTGTATCAGGATACCCAGGCAGATGAGAACGGCAACGACGTTCGCAATGGGATCTACCTCCCCAACTACGGCACCGACGAGAATCCCACCATCTGGATCGACTACTTCTCGGGTAAGCAGTATCGCGGCGGCCAGGTTCTCAACAACTACGTGGCCCCGCTTTGGAAGCTGCCGCTGCTTGTGAAGGCCAACGCTATCGTGCCGATGTACGCCGAGAACAACAACCCCGAGGCAGTGAGCGACACCAACACCAAGGGTACCGACCGCAGTCAGCGTATCGTCGAGTTCTTCGCCACCGAGGGCGACGGCACCTTTACGCAGTACGAGGACGACGGCTCCTCCATCGAAAACAACACGACTGAGGACGATTCCTACGGCACGATCGACAATATCTCCTACGGTGAGCATGTGAGCACCGTCTACAGCTCCAAGGCCGCAGGCGGCACCGCGACCTTTACCGCCGAGGCCTCGCAGGGTGGCTACAACGGCTACGACTCCAACCGCACCACGACCTTCGTGGCCAATGTGTCCGCCAAGCCCACGAGCGTTGTCGCCAAGAACGGCGGATCCGCACTCAACGTGGTTGAGGTCGACTCGCAGGAGACCTTTGACGCCGCGACCCCCGAGGCCGGCCAGGCGGTCTACTTCTACAGCGAGACCCCTAACCTTAACCATTACGGCAGCGATGCGGACGGCACCGAGGCCGAGCAGGGCGAGAGCTTCAACAACACCAAGATCACCACGAACCCCAAGGTCTATGTCAAGTTCGCGAAGACCGATGTTGCTGCAGCGGCGCAGACGCTCGAGCTGGGCGGTTTCGTGAACGCCGACGCCACGCTCACAGCCGATCGCCTCAACGAGAACCTTTCCGCACCCACGAACCTTGCCGCCCCCGAGGACGTCACGACCCCAACGAGCATCAAGCTCACCTGGGAAAAGGTCGATGGTGCTACCTCCTACGACCTTAAGGTCGACGGCACTGTGTTCGCCGTGGGTGATGCGGCCGAGTTCACGCACACCGACCTCGCCTACAATAGCAAGCACACCTACCAGATTCGTTCGCGCAACGCCGCGGGTTACTCCGCCTGGAGCGATGTGCTCGAGGCGAACTCCGCACTCGATCCGTGGCGGAACGTCCCCGACGCCGAGGAAATCACCTGGGAGGGCTCACTTTACGGCAGCCATAAGGCCGAGCTCGCCTTCGACCATGAGTTCCAGTCGGGCGACGGCGGTTTCCACTCCGGCGGCAACGATCTGGGCAAGGCGCTTACCGTTGACTATGGACGCGCTTACAAGCTCGATAAGCTCGAGTACTATCCGCGCGATGACGCCGGCAACGGCACTGTGACCAAGATGCGTGTTGAGACGAGTCTCGATGGTGTCCACTGGACGAGCCGGGAGGTCGATTGGGCACGTTCCGCTGATTGTAAGACGGTAGCGTTTGACGGCACCGTGGCCGCCCGTTACGTGCGCATGACACCGCTCGCCTCGGTCGGCAATTTCTTCTCCGCGTCCGAGATTGCCATCTACAAGACCGACGGCACGGATGGCTTCGCCGTGGGCTCCAACCTTAACAAGGCCACGATCTCCGACGGAGACTACTCCAACATGAAGAACTATCTGGGCCTCGAGAATCGCGAGCCCGATACCCCGACGTTCGGCTCGCAGATCCGCGACCACTTCGCCGACCTCAACGATAACGGCGTTTACGACGTCTACGATTACTCGTTCACCATGGCGGGTCTTGACGGCGGCACTAAACAAAAGGGCAAGGTCACCGGTTCGCTCGCGGTGATTCCGAGCAAGACCGAGGTCGAGGCTGGTGATGAGATCACCGTTGATGTCTATGCGGCCGACGCCAAGAACGTCAATGCCCTGGGCGCTCTCGTCAACTTCAAGAGCGACCAGTTCGAGTTTGTTTCTGAGAGCATCGCGCAGGACGGCTCGACTGCCGGCATGGAGAACCTGTCTCGCGAGAAGGTCCAGTTCGCGGACAGAACGCAGACTATTAATCTCGCCTTTGCCAACCGCGGCGATGGCAAGCTCTACAACGGTACCGGCGCGGTGGCGAGTTTCAAGCTCAAGGCCAAGACCGCTGGCAAGGTCGAATTGCCCTCGACATCTTGGCTCATCGGTCCGGCATGCGACGCACTTGAGTTTGCGAGCGACGGCACGGTGACGATGCCGGATATTCCTCAGCCAACGGTCGCCGAGTACGGTCAGGATACCTTCAACATCACGATGACCAACGATGAGCTCACGACCGACGACGGGACCAACGTCGAGAAACTTATCCAGCAGAAGAGCTATAACGCGCTGTTCGATAATAACGAGGGCGACAACGGCTTTGAGTTCCTATGGAACTGGAACGCCAACTGGGACAGCGAGGGTAAGCTTCCGAGTTACGTGAAGCTTCCCACCACGATGACATTCGCATTTAAGACGCCGTCGAAACTCGATAGCGTCGAGGTCGTTAACCGCAACGGTGGCAACGGAACCGTGCAGAAGATCAAGGCCGTCGTGACGTTCGAGGATGGCTCGACCCAAGAGTTCGCGGGCGGGGAGTACGATTCCTTCCGGGCTCGCTACGCCTTTGGCCTCTCTGCCGAGAACAAGGGCAAGAAGGCGACCAAGGTCGAGGTCACGCCGCTTGAGGCATCGGGTGACCAGATGCTCACACTGCGTGAGGTCAACTTCAACTACACGCAGGGTGTCGAGGCCATCGAGGGTGTCGAGCTAGGCAAGAACCAGACCGAGTTCTTTGAAGGCGACGTTACGCTCGTCGACGCCAAGGCCACGCCTGAGAGCGCCGGCTACCCCTATGTGACGGTCGAGAGCTCCGACCCCTCTGTGGTAAGCGTCTCCGCTGTTCAGGCTGGCGATAGCGTGAGTTACTACCTGCGTGCCAACAAGGCCGGCAAGGCAACGATCACGGTGGCGTCGGTACTCGACCCCTCCAAGACCGTATCCTATGAGGTCGAGGTCAAGGCTGGTGTCGATACCTCTGCGCTCGTGGCAGCGCTTTCCAAGGCCGCGGGCTACAGCGAGTCCGTCTACACCAAGGATTCCTACGCAGCTCTCACCACTGCGGTCGAGGCGGCTCAGAAGCTCCTCGACAGCGGCCAGGGCAGCTATAGCAAGAAGGATGTCGCAGACGCCACAGCCAAGATCGAGAAGGCCATCGACGGCCTCAAGATGCGCCCTGTCGATGAGAAGATCCTCATCAACACGCCCGAGAACCGCAAGAACGTCAAGGTGGCCGGCTTCTCGAGCGAGGCCGACTACGAGGGCAACACCGCCGTCAACGCTCTCGACGGCGACGAGCGGACGCTCTGGCACAGCGACTGGGCCCATGGGACCGGTATGCCCCAGTATCTGAGTGTCGACCTGGGCCGCGACTACGATCTCACCGACGTCACGTTCCTGCCGCGCCAGGACGGCGGCACTAACGGTGATATCTTCGAGGCCGAGATACTGGTCTCCGACACTGCCGACGGCTATGAGATGGGCACCGCCGCGTCGATGGGTACGTTTGCCTTCGACAACGACGGCCGCGTGCTCACCGACCGTGGCGACTGGAAACAGATGAGCTTTGGCGCCGCGCGCGGTCGCTACGTGACCGTCAAGGTGATTCACGCCGGCGGTGGCAACGTCGATGCCTACTGCAGCATGGCGGAGCTCAAGTTCTACGGTACGGCCGTCCCCGATCCGGTGGCGAAGGATGATCTCGCTGCCGCGATCGAAAAGGTTGATGCCGAGGTTGCTGCCGGCGACCTCAAGGCCGGTGACTACACCGAGGCCTCCTGGACGGCGCTCGAGAACGCCCTGGCGAGCGCCCGCGCCATCTTGAGCGATGAGGACGCCACGCAGGACGAGGTCGACCAGGCGCTCAGGGCGCTCGAGAGCGCCCGCGGCGCGCTCGAGAAGACCCCGGTGGTCCCGGTCGAGAATCCGACTAAGAAGCAGCTCAAGGCCCTGGTCAAGCAGGCGAAGGAGACTGACACCAGGGGCAAGACGGACGAGTCTGTTAAGGCCCTGACGGATGCCATTACCTACGCCGAGGACGTCTTGGGTGATGAGAATGCTTCCGACACCCAGCTCCAGGCGGCCTATGACCAGCTCAAGCTGGCCATTGAGAGCCTCAAGGATGCCGACTCCGGCAATCAGGGCGGCTCGGGCAACCAGGGTTCCGGCAATAGCTCGAACGGCGGCAACCAGGCGGGCAAGCCCGCAGGCGACAAGGCCCAGGGCAGCAAGAAGAACGGTTCGGCGATCCCCAATACCGGCGACCAGACGGCGGCGACCGTCGTGACCGTCGGTGGTCTTGGCGCCATCATCGCCGCGATCGGCGCTTTCTTCCATCGTCGCAGCAAGGCTAAGTAGCCCCAGCAGCAGCTAAGCAAGCGTGCCCGCCGTCCCACCCAAGGACGGTGGGCATGCTTTTTGAATGTAGGCGGAAAGCTCCGACCCTTCGGCCTTAATCTCGCAAAGCATTCCGTCTCTCACCGAACACATCGGCATCGGTGGCTATACTTGAATTATTTGAAGTTAAGGGTCGCGGATCCGCCGCGTCGCCGCTCTCAACAGGAGGTCTTTGTTTATGGCAGATCAGAAGCCGGTTGTCGGGATCATCATGGGCTCCAAGTCCGATCTGGGCGTTATGGAAGGTTGCACCGCCGAGCTCGAGGCACTGGGCGTGCCCTATGAGCTCGTGATTGCAAGCGCGCACCGTACGCCGGCGAAGGTCCATGAGTGGGCCTCGACTGCTGCCGACCGTGGCATCAAGGTGATTATCGCTGCTGCCGGCAAGGCTGCTCACCTGGGCGGCGTTGTGGCTGCGTTTACGCCGCTGCCGGTCATCGGCGTGCCTATGAAGACGAGCGATCTGGGTGGTATGGACTCGCTGCTGTCGATGGTGCAGATGCCTTCGGGCGTGCCCGTTGCCTGCGTGGCCATCAACGGTGCCAAGAACGCTGCCATTTACGCCACGCAGATTCTGGGCGCATGCGACCCCGAGTACCGCAAGGTTATCGAGAAGATGAAGCAGGAGATGGCTGACGCCTAAGCGCTCTGCCAGTCCATTTGCACCATAAGGAGAGCCATGTCCGACTATCAGGGAAAGCGTTTTTCGGCTTCTCGGATTCCCGATCCAGCCAAGTCGGGAGCAGCCCGCGCGCCGCAGCAGGGTCGGACATCCTCTCCTCAGCAGCCGCGCGCGCCGCGCCCCGCGATGCCGTCGAAGCATCGCCGTCAGGATACTCCTGCTGCATATCGCCCTTCGTCATACAGTACGGCCAAGAAAAAATCGCGTTCTACGAAACAGTCGGGCGCTGCTCCGTCGAGCTATATCGAGCCGCCGCGCAAAAAGCGCCGCTCCGTCATTCCCATTCTGCTCATCATCATCGGCATCGGCCTGATCGTTGCTGCAGCCGCCATCTTTATCAACGCGCAGATTGGCTATAAGCAGGCGAGCGAGTCGTATCAAAAGATTGAAAAGCAATATGTGAGCGACAAGGACGCCAGCGGCGTGCCAATTATCGACTTCAATGCTCTTGCTCAGACAAATCCCGAGGTTGTGGGTTGGATTTACGCGCCCGGTACTAACATCAACTACCCCGTGGTGCAGACCAACAACAACTCCAAGTACCTCAACACGCTGTTCGACGGCACCGCCAATGCCTCGGGAGCCATCTTCTTGGATAGCGACGACACCGCGCCGGGCATGGTGGATCAGCAGACCACGATTTACGGTCATCACATGAACGACGGTTCGATGTTCAACGTGATTTCGGATACGACCGATCAGGCGACGTTCGACAGTATGGAATACGTGTACTACATCACGCGCGATGCGACGTATAAGTTGCGCCCGCTGGCGACCAAGGTGGTCGAGGACACGTATGCCAAGGCGCGCACGCCCAACTTTGAAGGCGACGACGGACTGAAGAATTACCTGTCCGAGATGCTCGACGGTGCCTCTGCCGTGGCGAGCGATGCCACCGATCGCGCCGCTTCGGCAACCAAGGTCGTAACGCTTGTGACCTGCCGTTCGCTGTCATTTAGCAATGCGCGCGCCGTCATGGTGCTCACGCCGGTCGAGGAATAAGTTGTTCGAGAGTAGCTAAAAAAGCCCCGTCCCAAATGAGCTACTCGACGACGGTAAAAAGGAGAAATGATGCTTGAAAGTGGCAAATCGATGCCTTCGGTCGATGCGTGGCTTCGCGAGGCTAAGGCCGATGCTTCGGCGGCTGGCTGCGGCATGTACCTGATCCACAATGGCGTGGTGCGTGCGACGCCTAAGTCCGAGGTGCGTGGGGTCGAGACAGATGGCGTGGCGCCTGGACATAAGGTGGGCGGCATGGTCTTTGACTACGATGCCAAAAAGGTGCAGGCCGCTATCGAGGCAACGCGCGCGATGCCGGGTATCGGCTATGTGCGCGTGTGGCTGGCGAGCGGCGAGCTTACCGTGGGCGACGACATCATGCTCGTGCTCATTGGCGGGGACATTCGCCCGCATGTGGTCGATGCGCTGCAGGCGCTCGTCGGTACCATCAAAAATGAGTGTGTGAGCGAGGTCGAGCGCGAGGCGTAATGCCGGCAGCAGCACTCTCCAACAAAAAGCCCGCTGACAGTTCAAATCAGTCTGCCAGCGGGCTTTTCTGTGCGTTGGAAAAACTCGGCATTGCGTGGCGCTACACGCGCGTCGCATCCTTGGGGCTCATGGTCATGCTCTGGAAGCGGTTCTCCATGTAGTCGTTATCGAAATACTTGCCGTAGAACTGCGCGACGGGAATATCCGGCTCCGTGCCGTTGACGCGCTGGTACCAGTAGTCGAGCGACTGCAGCGTCATGACGCCGTCGACCAGCATAATGACGGTAAAGATGACGGTAGCCGAGTAGCGACTCTTCCACGGAATCATGTTGATGAGCTTGAGCAGCCTCGGCAACAGCAGCTTGATCCAGATAAGGCCGCCCAGGCCCCACAGGCAGGAAAAGCCCGTGCAGGTGCGTCCGCCCGTAAGGACGGCGAGTGGGTCGGGCATGCCAAACAGCTTCATGTGCGAGTAGCTCCATGAGACCACGCCAAATGAGGTCTGCATAAACCAGCCCACGAACACCTCAAAGCTCGCGCCGAGCACAGCGCTTACCAGGAAAATGATGATGGGGTTCTTTTTATAGAAGCGGTTGAGCACCATGGTCATGAGTACGGCGCCAAAGCCATAGATGGGGCTGAAGGGACCAAACAGCATACCGGCGCGGTTCTGGTAGACGCCTGGGTCGTCGACCGTCATGTGCCAGATGTCCTCGGCGATCAGGCCGAGCACGCAGCAGACGAAGAATACCCAGAACAGGTTGAAGTAGTTGAGCTTGATGTAGCCCTCGCCGGTTTCATCGCGGCCGAGCATGCCCTCGGCGGCGGCGTCGCGGTCGAGCATCTCCTGCAGGCGGCGCTGCAGTTCGCGCTCCTGGCGCAGCGTGGGGTCGACGGTTGCCGAAAGCGCGACGAGGATGCCGAGCTGAATGGCAGGGCGCAGCAAGAAGGGCCCGATGCCCTGGAGCATCACGTCGACCAAAAGCTCGACGATGGTGAATGCAATAAGGATGTAGGACAGGCGGGCGGCGTTGCGGCGCTGGTTTTTGATAAGGTCCAGGCCAAAGATGATTAGGATGACGGCACTTGCCGCAGAGAGCATGATGCCGGCGACGATAAGGCCGACTGCGACGAGCGTGTTGTCGCCGAGGTTGGCGGCGGCGTTGCCGTTGATGAGCGCGGTAATGACCCGCCACATAAAGGCAGCGACCGACGGGAGCGTGCCCACGCCGGAAAGGATGCACAGGACGGCGTACACCTTAATGATGAGCGGGATCTTCTTGACCTCCGTGGCGCTGGGGACGCTGGGGTCGAGTTCGTTTCGATCCATACAGAACCTTTCTCGCTTTGTTGTAGGTTATAAGGATACGCCGCCGACCTGCCAAAAGACAGGACGAACGTCCCAATTGCAACTTTGTAATCCCCAACGGTGGAAGCGGCGGCCATCTGGGGGCGCGGGCGCTTGCACTGGACGGACCGATAAAATGTTTGGCAGCAAAACGGATTATTAGCTCGGTGGGCTTTTAAAAAGCGCTGCTCATGCGCTGGGGAGCGCGTCGCGCCGTGCGTATAATAAGGCGGGTAACGCCAAAATACGAGGCTCTGAGGGGATGCCATGTCTCAAGAAACCATCCGCGCGGCCGAGCGTGCCGCGGGACAGGTGAACGCCATGTCGACGTATGATCCGGACTCCGACCAGCTGCATGAGGAATGCGGCGTTTTTGGTGTCTGGGCGCCCGATCGCGACGTGGCTCGACTGACGTACTTTGGCCTGCGTGCACTGCAGCACCGTGGCCAAGAATCGGCGGGAATCGCCGTGGGTGACGGCGGTACGGTTATGGTCCGCAAGGATCTGGGCCTGCTCGACCGCGTGTTCTCCAATGCCGACTTGTCGACGCTCTCCGGTCAGCTGGCCGTGGGTCATGTGCGCTACGGCACCGCCGGCGCCAAGAGCTGGGAAGCCTCTCAGCCGCACCTCTCTACCATCAATAGCGTCATTATCGCGCTCGCGCACAACGGCACCCTCGTCAACACCGACGAGCTGCGCCGCCAGCTGATCGAGCTGGGCGTGCCGTTCCTCTCCAACTCGGATTCCGAGGTCGCGACCAAGCTCATCGGCTACTTTACCCAGCGTACGGGCCATCTGCGCGAGGGCATTCGCAAGACCATGGAGCTTGTGCGCGGCGGCTACGCCATGACGCTCATCAATGAGCAGGCACTCTACGCCTTCCGCGACCCGCACGGCATTCGCCCGCTCGTGTTGGGCAAGCTGGTGGACGAGGGCCTGGACCAGGCCGATGCCGCATCCGTTTCGCAGCTGCCGTCGCAGGACGGCGCCGCGACGGTTGACGCCACCACCCATGTCACCCGCGCCGGCGGCTGGGTCGTCGCCTCCGAGACTTGTGCGCTCGACATTGTGGGCGCCGAGTACGTCCGCGACGTCCGTCCCGGTGAGATTTTGCGCATCAGCGCCGAGGGCCTTGTGTCCGAGCAGGGCGTGCCTGCCGCCGAAGAGCCTGCTAACTGCATCTTTGAACAGGTCTACTTCGCTCGCCCCGATTCCATCATGAACGGCAAGAGCGTCTACGCCTGCCGTTATGACATGGGTCGTCAGCTGGCACATGAGGAGCCCGTCGAGGCCGACCTGGTCATCGGCGTGCCCGACTCCGGCCTGCCGCCCGCGGAGGGCTATTCGCACGAGAGCGGTATTCCCTTTGGCGAGGGCCTTATCAAGAATCGCTACGTGGGCCGTACGTTCATCGAGCCTACGCAGGAGTTGCGCGCCATGGGCGTGCGTATGAAGCTCAACCCGCTGCGCGACAACATCGAGGGCAAGCGCCTGGTCGTCATCGACGACTCCATTGTGCGCGGCACCACCATGGTGCAGCTCGTCAAGATGCTGCGCAACGCCGGCGCCAAGGAGATTCATATCCGCATCAACTCGCCCGAGGTCATCTGGCCGTGCTTCTACGGTATCGATACCGACGTGCAGTCGCAGCTTATCAGCGCCAACAAGACGGTCGACGAGATCTGCGAGTACATTGGCGCCGATTCACTGGCCTTCCTTTCGGTCGAGGGCCTGCTGAAGGTCATGCCCAAGGGCGGTTACTGCGATGCGTGCTTTACCGGACGCTACCCCGTGGCGATTCCCGAGAGCTTTGGCCGCGACAAGTTTATGGAGGGCTTTAAGCCCCGCAACCTGGACAAGCCGCTGCACTTTGACGACGACGCCGTGGTCGAGAAATACGACGACCGCAGCTGGGAAGAGGAGCACGGCGAGGCCTAAAACCTGCCATGTAGGGACAGGTTTATTTTGGCAGGTTTTATCTGCTGTTTTGTTGATATGACGGCGCGTGCTGTTATGGCGCGCGCCGAAATGAACGCAACTATGAGTACTGTTTGACGCCCGCGCGGCGCCACGGTAGTGGGAGAGGAAGGCTCAGATGAGCGACAGCAAGCATGTGACGTACGAGGACGCCGGCGTCGATACCGCCGAGGGCGGCCGCGCCGTCGACGCTATTAAGCAGATGGTCAAGGACACCAACCGCCCCGAGGTTATCGGCGGCATCGGTGGCTTTGGTGGCCTGTTCTCGGCTGCCGCGCTCAAGGATATGGAAGACCCGATCCTGATCAGCGGCACCGACGGCGTGGGCACCAAACTCGTGCTCGCCCAGATTATGGACCGTCACGAGACGGTGGGCCAGGACCTGGTCGCCATGTGCGTCAACGACATTTTGGCTTCGGGCGCCGAGCCGCTGTTCTTCCTGGACTACGTCGCCATCGGCCACATTGAGGCCGAGCACATGGCAAAGATCATCAAGGGCGTGGCCGACGGCTGCAAGCTCGCGGGCTGCGCGCTCGTGGGCGGCGAGATGGCCGAGCACCCGGGCGTTATGGCTCCGGCCGACTATGACCTCGCTGGCTTTACTGTGGGTGTTGTCGATCGTCCCAAGATGCTCGACCCCGCGAACGTTCGCCCCGGCGATGTGATCCTGGGCCTGCCCTCCACCGGCGTGCACTCCAACGGCTACTCGCTCGTGCGCAAGGTTATCGGTGTCGACGGCATCAAGCCGGGCACGCCCGAGGCCGCCGCTAAGGCCGAGGAGCTAAGCCGTCCGCTCGAGGAGCTCGGCGGTGCTTCGCTGGCCGACGCCCTGTTGGCTCCCACGCGCATCTACGTCAAGCCGATTCTGGAGCTGCTCCGCGGCGGCGCCAACGTTCATGCCATTGCCCACATCACCGGCGGCGGTATTACCGAGAACCTCAACCGCGCGCTCGCCGACGACGTCGATGCCGTGGTCATCCGCAACGGCGCCGAGATGGGCTGGGATGTTCCGCCCGTTATCACCTACGTGTCGCGTCAGGCCGAGCTCGCGCCCAACGAGGCATGCAAGACCTTCAACATGGGCGTCGGCCTGTGCCTGATTGTCGCCCCCGAGGACGAGGCTGCCGTGACCGAGGCACTGGTCGCGCTAGGCGAGAAGCCGTTCCGCGTGGGCGAGTGCGTCGAGGGTTCCGGTAAGGTCGTGTACTCCGATGAGCGCTAACGAGCAGATGACTGCCGCCGAGGGCCTGGACTTTGCGCCCTATACCCGTCCGACTGGCACCGATACGGCTGAGCCGCTCAAGATCGGCGTGCTTATCAGCGGTTCGGGTACCAACCTGCAGGCGCTGATCGACCTGATCGCCGCCGGCAAGCTCAACGCCTCGATTGAGCTTGTGGTGTCGAGCCGTCCTTCGGCCAAGGGCTTGCAGCGCGCCGAGCGTGCGGGTATCCAGACGCTCACGCTGTCCAAGGACGTCTATGCCGACCCCATCGCGGCCGACGAGATCATCGCGCATGAGCTGCTCGAGCGCGGCTGCGAGTACGTGGTGATGGCCGGCTATATGCGCATGGTGCACACGCCGCTGCTAGCAGCGTTTCCCAATCGCGTGGTTAACCTACACCCGGCACTGCTGCCGAGCTTTACCGGTGCCCATGCGATTGACGATGCGTTTGCTCGCGGCGTCAAGGTGACCGGCGTGACCGTGCACTTTGCCAACGAGATTTACGACAACGGCCCCATCATCGCCCAGCGTGCGCTGGCTGTTGAGGAGGGCTGGGACGTCGACACGCTCGAGGAGCACATCCACGCGATCGAGCATGTGCTGTATCCCGAGGTCGTGCAGATGCTCGCCGACGGTCGCGTTCACGTGCTAGAGAGCGGCAAGGTCGCAATTGATGCGCCTCGCGGCTAGTGGCGCACAGTACAATTTAGCCGAGTAGTCAGGGTGGTCATTGGCGCCAAGGCGCAAGTGGCCACCCTTTGTTTTAGGTAGTCACCTGCGGCGTTCTTCAATGACTAGTCGTTAAAGAACGCCGCAGGTGACTAGGTGAGAGAGGTGGGCCCATGGCGGATAACGAAGCATTGTTTACGCCTGAGCTGGTGTTTTTTGATTGGGAGTGCGCGACGCCGGGCGAGGTGTTTGCGCGGCTCGAGGGTGAGCTTGCCCCGCGCGGCTACATTGCCGAGGGTTGGCTCAACGCCGTCCGCACGCGCGAGGACGCCTATCCCACGGGTCTCGCTATGCCGGCGGCAAACATCGCCATTCCGCACACCGATCCGGGATTTGTGGCCAAGCCCTATATCGCGGTGGTAAAGCCCGCTGCACCTGTGACGTTCAACGCGATGGCGGGCATGGGCGCCCCGGTGCCGGCGCAGATCGTTATCAATCTGGGCATTGCCGAGCCGGGCGGCCAGGTCGAGGCCCTGCAAGCGCTCATGAATATCTTTATGGACGCTGGCGCCGCGGCCGACGTGCTCGGCCAAACCACGCCGCAGGGCATGGTTGACGCCATCCGCCGCCACTTCTAAGGCCGGCACCTGGGGACTGTCCCTAACTGCCGGCTGCCTGGTCTGTCACCTTTGCACCAAAATGGTGCAGATTAACCTGCCCCCATGCACCAGGTGTGCCGCGGGGGCTGCGTTGTGACACAATGGCGTTTGTTCGATTCGTGATGCGAAAGGCCAAACATGGCAAATAAGAAAAAGAACCCCGAGGTCGCGCCGACGTCCGAGCAACGGTCCCGCGCTGCCTCCAGCTCTCGCAAGAGGCAGCGCAAGACCTATGTGTCCAAGACCGTCAAGATTGTCCTGGTGGTCATCGGCGTGCTGGCGATGCTGCTCTCCGTCTCGGCCATGGCGTGCTCCGGCCTGATGTCGCAGACCGAAAGCGCCAGCTCGGGCTATAAGCTCACTGGTGGTGTGGCTGCCACTATCAACGGCACCAACCTCACTGAGGACACCGTGACCAAGCAGATCATGAGCATGCGCACGTCCAACGGCTACACCAAGGACAAGGACTGGGCACAGTACCTGGTCGACAATGACCTCACGCCCAAGAAGTACCGCAAGCAGCTCATCGACTCCTACACGCAGCAGATTCTGCTTCAACAGGCGCAGAAGGAAAACGGCGTGACCGTTTCGGACGAGGAGGTCGAGAAGGCTTGGAAGGACGCGTGCAAGAGCGCGGGCGGCGCCAAGACTTTTAAGGAAACTCTCAAGACCTACGGCTACACCGAGGACACCTACAAGGATTCGCTCAAGGAGAGTCTGGCGCAGCAGAAGCTCAAGGATGCCGTGGCGCCCACCAGCAAGCCCAAGGACAGCGAGATCGTCGATTACATCAATGAGAACCTGTCCAACTACAACGATGCCCGTCGTTCGTCGAATATCCTAATCAAGGTCGATTCCGACGCATCTGACGAGGACAAGGCTGCCGCCAAGGCCAAGGCACAGGAGTGCTTGGACAAGATCAACTCCGGCGAGCTGAGCTTTGAGGACGCCGTGAAGCAGTATTCCGACGACACCGGCTCCAAGGAGAAGAAGGGCGACGTAGGCTGGGACAAGCTCACCACTTTTGTCGACAGCTACCAGACGGCGCTCGAAGGCCTTCACAAGGGCGATGTGAGCGACGTGGTCGAGTCGACCTATGGTTACCACATCATCAAGTGCACCGACTACTTCCATGTCGATAGCCAGGTCGATGACATTAAGCAGGTGCCCAAGGACATCAAGAAGTATGTCTCCAACGTGGTGAAGACGCAGGCAGAGAGCACTGCGTACAGCGAGTGGCTGGAGCAGTACAAGAAGGACGCCGACATCACCGTTAACCCCATGCCCAAGGATGTGCCGTACAACGTCAGCCTGAAGGGCGTCACCAAGAGTTCGACCGACGATTCGTCGACGACTGAGTAATCATGGGGCGGTGCCCGCGTGAGCGCCGCCCACGCTATTGAGGAGGATTTGCAGATGACCAACGAAGAGCTGCAGAAGGAAATGATCGCGGCCATGAAGGCTAAGGACAAGGTTCGCCTGTCCATCATTCGCCAGGTCAAGGCCGAGGTGAAGAATATCGAGGTTAACGAGCGCCGCGATGTGACCGAGGAAGACGTCAACAACATGATCAAGCGTCTGATTAAGCAGACGAGCGAGACGCTGGAGATGTCCATCAAGGCTGGCACCGACCAAGAGCGTACCGACAACCTGACCGAGCAGGTCAAGATTCTGGAGAGCCTGCTGCCCGCGCAGGTTTCGGGCGAGGAACTCGAGGCCCTGATTGAGCAGGTTATCGCCGAGCTGGGTGCCACGTCCAAGAAGCAGATGGGCCAGGTCATGGGCGCTCTGGGCAAGGCCACTGGCGGCAACTTCGATAAGCCGGCCGCAGCAAAGATCGTCGGCGCCAAACTCGCGTAATTTGTTACGCGGTTTTACCAAACCGCGTAACGGCTCGACGCTGCAAACCCGTACACGCGGCAATCTGACGTTCAATTTCAAGGGCGCGACCATAAGGTCTGCGCCCTTTCATTTCACGTCACCTTGCTCACGTGTACGGGTTTTCGCTGACTTATGCTCTGCTCATTGGGGACAGGCTTAAATGAGTGCTCACTCATTGGGTACTCATTTAAGTCTGTCCCCAATGAGTGGGTGGAAGATTGCGGGTTCTTTACGGGAATGCAGTGTGGGCTGCGGAAACGTGGTTCTTTCCGTACAATAGTTCAACTCGTGTAAACGCAGGGAAGGGACATTCATGGCAGACATGATCGAGATCAAGCATCTCAACAAGTACTTTGGCGACCTGCATGTGCTTAAAGATATCAACCTTACCGTCAAGCGCGGCGAGAAGCTCGTAATGATCGGGCCTTCCGGCTCGGGCAAGTCGACGCTCATCCGTTGCGTCGATTATCTGGAGGAGCCTACGTCGGGCGAGGTCGTCATCGACGGTACGCCGCTCACCAAAAAGAACCACCTGGAGATGGCTCGCAAGTATAGTTCCATGGTGTTTCAGCAGTTCAACCTGTATCCCAACATGACGGTGCTCGGCAACCTGACGCTCGCGCCCATCAAGCTGCAAAAGAAGAGCAAGGAGGAGGCGACCGAGATCGCCATCGCCGCGCTCAAGCGCGTCGGTATGGCTCATAAGGCCGGCGAGTACCCGCAGAATCTCTCGGGTGGTCAGCAGCAGCGCATCGCCATCGCCCGTGCCCTGTGCACCAAGCAGCCCATCATCCTGTTTGACGAACCGACCTCGGCGCTCGACCCCGAGATGGTCCAGGAAGTCCTGGACGTTATGATTGAGCTCGCGCAGGAGGACATCACCATGATCTGCGTGACGCACGAGATGGGCTTTGCGCGCCAGGTGGCCGACCGCGTCATCTTTATGGAGGACGGCCGCATTCTGGAGGAGGGCACGCCCGAGCACTTCTTCGATAACCCCGAGAACCCGCGCTGCCGCGAGTTCCTGTCCAAGATTCTGCACTAGGCGCGGTGATGGACATGACGGATATGACGAGGGCGGCCGTGTCGCGCCGTCACTTTTTGCAGCTGGCTGGCGCCGGCATGCTTGCGCTGACGGGGACCGCGCTTACCGGTTGCGGTAACTCCACCAGCGGCGAGGGCTCCGACAAGGGATCCAAGCTTGCAGCCATCAAGGCGCGTGGCCATCTGAATGCCGGCGTTAAGAAGGACGTTCCCGGCTATGGCTATTACGATACCGCCAAGGGCCGCTTTGAGGGCATGGAAGTCGATTTGTGCTATCAGATCGCCGCTGCCGTCTTTGGCGTGAGCTACAAGGAGGCCCGTGCCCAGGAGCTTGTCGAGTTTACCGACGTAACGCCCAAGACGCGCGGCCCGCTGATCGATAACGGCCAGCTTGACGTGGTCGCGGCGACCTACACCATCACCGACGAGCGCAAGAAGAGCTGGGATTTCTCGACGCCGTACCGCACCGACTACGTAGGACTCATGGTCAAGAAGCGTTCGGGCTTTACCTCGATTGAGGACTTGGACGGCAAGGTCATTGGCGTGAGCCAGGGCGCTACCACGCAGGGCCTGATCGAGCAGATGATCAAGGACAACGGCTTTAGCTGCAAGCCCGAGTTTAGGGCGTTTAGCGGCTACCCCATCATCAAGAGCTCGCTCGATGCCGGCAATATCGACGTCTTTGCCATGGACCGCTCCACGCTGGCCGGTTACATGAACGAGACCGTTGAGCTGTTGCAGCCCGAGGTCAAGTTTGGCGAGCAGGGCTACGGCGTGGCGACCAAGAAGGGCTGCGACCTTTCGGCCGTGGTCGATCAGGTGATTTGCGATCGCCTGGCCGATGGCTGGCTCGACCAAGAGGTCAAGACCTGGGGTCTTGTATAGGCGCATCGTCCAAGGAAGGAATCAAATGCTCGAAGGATTATTTGACGCCGACCGTTGGTCGACGACATTTCAAAACATGGGGCCCTTCTGGGAGGGCTTTGGCGTGACGCTGCAAGTGGTCGTTGCCGGCCTGCTGCTGTCGCTGGTGCTGGGCACGCTGCTGGGTGTGTTCTCTACCACCCGTTCGCGTGTGCTGCGTGCCATAAGCCGCGTGTACGTGGAGTTTTACCAGAACACCCCGTTGCCCGTACAGGTGCTCTTTATGTACATGGCCGGTCCGCAGTTTTTGCAGGCCATAACCGGTGCCGACCAGCCTGTGCGCATCGCACCGTTCGTACTGGGCTTCTTGGGTGTGGGCTTGTATCACGCGGCCTACATCTCGGAGGTCATCCGAACCGGTATCGAGGCCGTTCCGCGCGGCCAGATGGAGGCGGCGCAGAGCCAGGGCTTCACCCGCGCGCAGGCCTACTGGTACATTGTGCTGCCCCAGACATTCAAGATCATTTTGCCGCCGCTGTGTAACCAGGCGCTCAACCTGGTCAAGAACACGTCGGTGCTGGCGCTTGTGGCCGGCGGCGACCTTATGTACCGTTCCGACAACTTTGTGAGTCTGTACGGTTACTTGCAGGGATACATCGTCTGCTGCCTTATGTACTTCATCATCTGCTTTCCGCTCGCCATGCTGGTGCAGTGGCTCGAGCGCCGCTCCAAGGAGCGTCCGCGCGGCGTGAGCCTGGCCGAGCTGGGGCTCGACAACGTAGAGGAGGCCTAGCGCATGGAAATCTTCAACGCGACCAACCTGCTCTACATTTGGGGCGGCTTTGTTAAGACAATCGAGATCTCGGCGCTGTCGATCTTTTTCTCGCTCATCTTTGGCACGGTGCTGGCGCTCGTTAAAAGCTATGCGCCCCGCCCGTTCCGTATTTTGGTGAGCGCCTATATCGAGCTGTTCCGTTGCACGCCGAACCTGCTGTGGATTTTGTTTATCTACTTTACGGTGCAGGGTTTGGACATTGTGATTTCGACCATTGCCTTTACGCTGTTTACCAGCGCTGTTATGGCTGAGATTGTGCGCGGCGGTCTCAACTCGATTCCGCGCGGCCAGTTTGAGGCAGCGCAGAGCCAGGGCTTCGGCTTCTTTGCCACCATGCGCTACATCATTCTACCGCAGACGTTTAAGACGATCATTCCGGCGCTGTTTAGCCAGTGCACGACCGTCATCAAGGACAGCTCGTATCTTTCGGGTATTAACGTGGCCGAGCTCATGTACACGGCAAATGTCGTGATGGCCCACGCGATCGACCTGTCGCAGGTGCTTATGCTCTACGGCTTGGTGTTTGCGATGTACTTTGTGCTCAACTTTGGTATCTCGCTGCTGGTGAGGGCATATCAACGCCGTATCGTAGCCGCATAGCCTGGCTTTCCCTGGTACGCTATCGTGGGAAAAGGCGATAGACAGCCTATTTCTCATTTGTTAGAAAGGAATCGCGATGAGCGATCTGGAGAACAAGAAGAGCCCCGTGGTCATTACCATCGCGCGCGACTTTGGTGCCGAGGGCCACGAGATCGGCCGTATCCTCGCCAACGAGTTGGGGATTCCGCTGTACGATAACGAGCTGCTGGTGCGTGCGTCGCTGCGCGCGGGCGAGTCGCTCGATAAGATGGCCGCTTACGACGAGCGTCTGGCCGTGGAGAACATGGCGTTTCTGCCCGACCGCTACGATGCGCGTTCGTACTCGGACAAGTTGTTCCAAAAGATGAGCCAGGTGATTTTGGATCTGGGTGAGACCGAGAGCTGCATTATCGAAGGTCGCCTGTCCGATTACCTGTTGCGTAACAACCCCAACCACATTGCCGTGTTGGTGACCGCACCCTTTGAGGACCGCGTCGAGATCGTGCGCAAGAAGCGTGGCCTTAACAAAAAGAAGGGCGCCAAGCTGGTCAAGCAGCAGCAGAAGGCGCGCGAGGCGTTCTATAAGCGCTATAGTGCCGGAAAGTGGAAGATGACGAGTGGCAAGGACATCGTTGTCAACCGCGCCAAGCTGGGCCGTGAAGGCTGCAAGGACGTTATCGCCGCTGCCTACCGCTACAAAGTGGCTCAACTCGAAGGCTAACCGACCAAAACCACCACAAAGGGGACAGGCACCTTTGTGGTGGTTTTTGTTTTAGGCCGAGGGGAAGGCCTTGGTGAGACCGGCGCGCGTCTGCGTGTCGGTCTTTTGGTAGATAGAGCTTAGGTGGCGCTGCACCATGCGCATCGAGATGCCGAGCTCCTCGGCGACCTGCTTGAGTGGGCGTTCATCCTGGGTCACGGCTATGAGCACGTCGACTTCGCGTGGGGTGAGAGCGTGGTTGGCGATGAAGGCCTGGCGTTGCTCTTCGACGGTGGGGGCGGCGAGTGCTTCTTCTGCCAGCTGTTCGCGCTCGCGCTCCTGCTCGGTTTGGGGCAGGCGGAACAGACCCGCGGCTACAAACGCCACACTCGCCGCCACAAGCAGCATGAGTGCGCCGATCATGATGAGGGCGACATTGCCCGAGGTCACAAGTGCCAGCGAGATGCCCGACGTAGTGAATGCGCACACGTTGTTGGCTGCGCGGCCCATGCTAGCCCACAGCGCGGGCGTATGCATGCGCGGTGCCAGCTGCGTAAAGGTGGCAGTAAAGAACGTGACGAAAAAGCCCGAGCTCAGATAAAAGACGATGAGGCCCAGGTTGGGATCGGCGCCGGCCTCCACGGCCAGGATGGAAATGGTCGAGAGTACGGCGATGCCGAGCATGACAAGTCCCATGTATCGGCGCTCGGCAAGGTCAAAGATAAGACCGGCGGCAAGGCCGCTTGCCGCCAAAAAGAGGCGCGGCCAGGTCTGTACGGCGATGGTGCCGTGGGCGTTGGAGAGCGTGACCACGTTGTCGAGGGTCGAGAACAAGCAGGCAAGAATCATGACGAGCGCGATGCCCCAACATGCCTGCTTGGCGAGGGCGTGCGAAGGTTCGACAAAGGGATTGATGACGGACCTGGGACCCTCGTTTGCCGCTTGGGTAGTGGCGCTGAGGGCGGAGATGGCGATCGTTGCCGCGCCAAGAATGATGAGCTCGACGATGCCGCCGCAATCAATCAGGTTGACGGCGAACTGCATCAGGATGCCCGCGGCATATGCCGCTCCCGCACCGGTGGCGAGCTTGGGGTCATCCTGGAATGCCAACGAGAAGGCGTGGTGAGTGGCGGCGCCCAGCAGGCCGAGTCCAAAGAACGCCACGCACCCCAGAATCTCGAGGGCAAGCGGGGCCGTAGGGAACTGAATTTGGGTCAGGCCCACGATGGCGATAGGGACGGCGGCGGCGTTGACGGCTGCTAGTGAGTGGCCTTTGCGCCGTGCGAGCCCGAGCAGCGGCGCGTATCCGATAAAGCCGAGCACGCTCGCACCCAGAATAAAGCCCTGTGCGATTACAACGCGTTCGGCACCGGCGAGCAGCCCGACGTTGACGTCGAAGCGAAACTCGGCGGCAAGGAAGGCGAAGGTGAAGAGCGCGAGTGCCAGAAGCGCGTTGATTTTAGACCTGCTCAGGTTCAAGGACGGTCCTTTGGGTGGACGAATAATCGTGTCCTCGATTGTAGCGTTCCCGGGACGAGTGTGGCGATGGCGAAATCATATTGAATTAAATCGCAGGTAGAGGCCTAGGTTCACATCTACGAACCTAGGCATATGGAGTCATTTGGCACATCTTGGTGGTACAGGACCACCACAAAGGGGACAGGCACCTTTGTGGTGGTATGGTCCATCGACCGAGGGAGGCCCCTATGAACGGAAGCCATTTTGACAAGCAGACCCAGCGCGAGCGCACTTGCTCGCTGGTTCACGGTTCGTGGAAACGGGCGGGTGCCAGGCTGGCGTGCGCCGGCGCGTGTGCGCTCATGGTCGGTCAGCTGCTACTGCCGAGTGTTGCCTTGGCAGCCGATTGGATCAACGTGGGCGGCACGCAGTACAACGCGGGCGCTGCCGTCAGCGACGATGCGGGCACGTGGTCTTGGAACGGTGCCGACGACATGCAGCTCAACGGCTATAACGGCGGCGGCATCAGCGCCGAGGGTAATCTCAATATCGGCGTGACCAACACCAACACCGTTACGGCCGATGCTGGCCAGAGCGCCATCGAGGTCTCGGGCGGCAACCTTGCCATAACGGGCGGCGGCACGCTCAACGCGACGGGCCAGACCGACGTCATCACGGCGGCGGGTGATGGTATTATTGGCGGAGATGTGACCATCGACGGCACCACGGTCAACGTGACGGCGACGGGTACGGATGCGAATGGCGAGGAGTGCGAGAACGCCGAGGCCATAACTACGTTTGGTGGCGACGTGACCATTAAAAACGGCGCGACTGTCGATGTAAAGGCGGGACGTGCGACGGAGTCCGGCGACGGGTACTACGGTTACGTGACGGGCATCTATGCCACTAACGGCGCACCCAGGGGAGATGGCGAGTTTACATGGGAGCATGACGGACAGAGCAACAAGGGCGGTCGCGTGTCAATTGGCTCTGGCTCAAAGGTGACGGTCAAGGCCGAATCCACCCTGGAATCTCAGGGAATTGTGTCCCGTGTCAACAACGGCGCCGCGCGTGTCGAGATTGCAGGTGATTCGCTCGTGACCGCGATTGCCGACGCTTCGGGCGGCAACTGGGGTGCCGTGGGTATCGAGGCGGCCGGAATGGGCGACGATGCCACTGCCGATATCATCATCGATGGAAAGAACACGTTTGTGACCGCGATCGCCAGCGCCTCGAAAGATCGGTATTCTAATGACACGTACGGCCTGCATACCAGCTCGGGGAGTGCGATCGAGGGCGGAAGCATCCAAATTAAAAACGGCTCCGTTGTTGCCCAGGGCAGCGATGGAGCGATCGTTGCCGACAACTTCACGACCGCCAACGGCCCCGCTGGCATGATCGTTATCGGCGAGGGAGGGAAGATCGTGCTTCCCGTCAACGGCGTGGTGCGTGACTACCAAAAGCTGGGTGCCCGTCCCATGGCGCTGGGCAACCGATTTGAATATTCTGATTTTTGGGGACAGACGATTGGTGAGCCCGGCGAAGGCGTTTTGAGGGCCGATCGCGATGCGGACAAGATCGCCAAGGTCGCGCATATCGTATTCGACGGAGGTGCTACGCCTGCTCCCGATCCGGCACCGACTCCCAAGCCGCAGCCGGGAGGCGAGGGCTCGACGGGCACGACGGGGGCGACGACCCAAACTTCGACACAGACTGGTTCGGCCGTGAATGTAAAGCCTGCTGCCGCCAAGGTATCCGTCACGGCTTCGAAGGCGACGGCCTCTACTCTCGCGGCCACGGGCGATAGCGCCGCGTTGACCGTTGCCGCCATGGGCATTGCCGGCGCGACAGTTGCAGCCGCCGGCATCGCTGCCGCGCGCCGTCGCGAGGAATAGCAATTTCGTCTAGGGCAAGCGGGGCATAAAGCCTCAGTGCGTTTGATTGAGCCGCCACGCAGGGATTTGCGTCCCCGCGTGGCGGCTTTTGCATTTGTGCAGGTAAGGGTGCAGGTTCGCATGTACGAACCTAGGCGCGGCGCCCGGTTTGCAGCATCGTGGTGCCATGGAAACAACCCTCGATGAAGGAGGACGACATGCAAGGACAACATTTTGCCAAGCAGGCGCAGCGCGAGCGCAATTGTTCGCTCGTTCACGGTACTTGGCGCTGTGTGGGTGCCAAGATCGCTTGCGTCGGCGCGTGTGCGCTTATGGTTGGTCAGCTGCTGCTGCCGAGCCTGGCGCTGGCGACGGAATGTGCCGATCCTGTCGCTGCGGCGGGCGAGGTTGCCGCAGTTCCGGCGACGCCGACGGTTGCGGAGGATACGACTGCAACGACCGCGCCAGCCGCTTCGATCGCGCCTGCAACCGATGCTGCTCCGGCGGCGCAAGCCACCGCTGAGCCTCAGCAGGTCCAGCAGGCCCAGCAAGACGCACCGGCGGCAACGGTGAACGATGCGGCACCCGCTGAACAAAATACTCCCAGCGACACCGCCGCCACGCCGGCAAGCGATGCCATCATGCCCTGCGGTGTGACCGACGTTGTTGGCGGCAGCGGCGTTAGGGTCAATACGACCGTGGTCGATCACTACACGGACTGCGTGCTTCCGAGCAATGTCACACTCGAAAAGGGCCAGTCGTATACCTATGATTTTCCCGATGTCGAGGGCGGCCTGCCGGATGAGCCGCTCTACGAACTTGTCGAAACTAAGTACTACCGGGCCGATGCTGCTTCGGGCGCCCTGGTTGAAGTCCAGGACGCATCTATGTCCGATGTGACGGCCCGCTTTGAGCCTGTTGGCGATCACATGAGGCTGACGCTGACCTTTACGGGTGGCGCGGCAGGCGGCTCGTATCGACTCACACGCAATAAGGCTCTTTATATTGGCTCGGCACTGACGTATACCGGAACTGACTATAAAGGCGACAATATCATCGTGGGCGACCCTGATGACATCTTCAACGCCTACAGGCCGGGCGGTTCGGTCGTCATCAACGAAACCAGGGATGACTACTATATTCGCTACAACATCGACAGTGCCATAACGCTCGTAGCGCCAGAAAGCCAAGCCCTCGAGAACCTGAACGTCAACGACGTGAAGACCGACTACGCACCTGGCGAGGCTCCTCGTGCGACCGCGACGATTCCTGCCGCCGATGCCGACAAGTATGAGATTGCCTACGAGTGCTGGGAGGAGATGGACGGTAGCGACCCTGCGCATCTGGAGCCCGTTGCCTTCTGGTATTCCGACCCTGCTAAGTATCCGACGGGCGCGAGGAGGATCGAGCACTTCGAAGAGGGCAAGTTCTACATGTACTCTGTTGAGCTGAGGCTCAAGGGCGACAATACCGTGTCTAATGGCTGCGAAATGAACGTCAACGGTCGTTGGGTGCACCACATCAAGACCGACAACGGCGTCTTTGCGCCAATCGCTGGCAATATGCTGTGCGAACAGCCAATCGACGAATGGCGTGCCATCGACGTTATCGAGATCAACGGCGCCACGACCACCTTCAAGGCGGGCGATAGGCCGGTCTTTACGGCGAATGTTCCGACGGGCTCCAACTCCCTTCCTCAGTGTGAGTTCTGGACGGGTAGCGACGGCAGCGAAGTGAACTCCGTGGATTTCTGGGATCAGAACATCACGAATCACATCGACGTCTTTAAGCCTGGCGTGACCTATCGCTACGGCATCTACCTCAAGTCCGCGCGCGGCTTCTACTTTACGCCCGACACCAAGCTGGTGATCAACGGCCAGGAGTGCGGCTACCAGGTCGCGGATAGCGTATCCGATGAGGACAGCGGCTGGATCTACACCCTGTGGCTCAACACCGATCTGACCTTTACGCCTGAAGCCACGCCGACTCCCGATCCGCAGCCTACGCCGGATCCCAAGCCGACGCCGCAGCCTGGGGTGAAGCCCGCGACAAAGCCGGTCGCGACAACCGCCATGACCAAGACGGTTGAGAAAACCACGCCGTCCAAAAAGTCCGATGCTGTCCTGGCTACCACGGGGGATACCACCGCGATGACGGTCGCCGCCCTAGGCATCGCCGGCGCAACCGTAGCCGCCGCCGGCCTCGCCGCGACCAAGCGCCGCAAGCATTAGAGCTGGGTGACGGCTCTCGTTCTCGGCCTCAGTAAAATCTCGATCTGTAACACCAAACTGCCCAAAACGGCTCTAGATGTTACAGATTGAGATGAACCGAATGGCCGCCAACCTAACGTCTCGATCTGTAACACGTAGCGGGGAATTTGGTCTCTAACTGTTACAGATTGAGACAAAGCGGGGGCGGCTGGAGCAATATCTCGATCTGTAACAACTACAAGGCTCAACAGGGGCTAACTGTTACAGATCGAGACAAACATCGGAATCGGTTCGCCGACCAGACCCCAAACCACCACAAAGATGCCTGTCCCTTTTGTGGCGGTTTGAGCAGGTAGAACGGTAGGTTCGTATATATGAACCTACCGTTCGCTTTGTTTTTGGACAACGATTACGCTGGATGACTTTTGGTTTGCAAGAAAGGAACGACCATGAGGTGGACTACTGTTCGAGCGCTTTGCCGCCGCCTGACGGTTGCCACGGTGACCCTCGCGATGGTGACGGGTTCGTTTCCCGCGGGCGCGTTTGCCGAGGCCTTCAACACCGATAGCACTTTTGTGCAGACGGATAACGGCCAAGTAGCCGGCGCCGCTTCCGCCGATTCGGCTGACGCCCAAACGTCAGACTCTGCTTCCGCCGACCCCGCGCCCGATGCCGGCGCTGCCGACCCCGCAGTGCTCGATACCGGTGACGCCCCTACGCCCCCGGCCTCCGAGATTGCATCGGCGGCGGGCCTGACGGGCGCCGGGCAGACCGAGAGCACACCTGCGGGTACGCTCGCCACCGATCTTGTCGAGGGCAAGGAACTCGCCGAGCAGCAGAAGCAAGAGGAGGCTTCCGGTGCCGAGGCAACCTGGAACGAGGAACTTGGACTCTGGGCAACCTCGAAGGGCACCACGGGCGTAAAGGGCGAATACGACGATGGCTACGTGGCCGGCGAGCAGACCCCCGCGCAGTACTACTTCTCGATCGATAGCCTCACCAACGAAATTTCTATCGAGTATGGCGACGCAGGCATTACCACGTTGGAGGTGCCCTCGACCATCGACGGCAAAAATGTCGTGAGCCTTAAGGGCATGGGAAACGCCGCTCTCATATCGGTCACCTTCGCCCCCGATTCGCATGTCCGCACCGTTGGCGGCCTGGGAGGTAGCAGCATCAAGGAAATCGCACTGCCCGATTCGGTCGAGGAGTTGGGCTGGAATGCGTTTACCGGAAGCAAGACACTTCAGACGGTGACCTGGCCCAATAACGCGGCCTTTACCACGATTCCCGAGCAGGCCTTTGAGGGCTGCGAAAAGCTCGATGACAACGTGGTGGCAACGCTGCCGCCTTCGGTTAAGACTATCGACTATCGTGCCTTCGCCAATTGCGGCGTGCCGCAGTTCTATGTCTCGGATACAACGGTACTCACCTTTACGCAGGTCAACGTGCCGGGTACGGTGGAGCGGATTGAGCACTATGCCTTTGATGGGTGCTCGCATGTGTCATCGGTGACGATCGGCGATGGTGTCAAATCTATCGGGGCGCTCGCGTTCGCCTCTCTTGATCCTGCGATTGCCGGCAAAGAGATCGTGCTACCCAAAAGCGTGGAAATGATAGAGTGGGGAGCTTTTGAGAACACGAGATACGGAAACGAGACGAACCATAATGCCGTTGCCCTGCGCGTGATGAACCCCGATCTCCAGTTTGGTGAGGCGGGCTATCCGGGCGACTATAATGAGCGCGTGACAATCGATGGCGCAACGTATGCGATTCCCTTTAGTGAAGGCCAGACCATCTATGCCTATGCGACCGATTCGGCTGGCAACCCCTCGATGGTCAAAAAGCTTGCCGATGCCGTGGCCGATCGCAAGGACTCCGTCGATTCCTCGAAGCCTGCCTACACGTTTGAGTGGATGGGCGAGGCGGCCCAGGTGACGGGCAAACTTCCCCAGAGCGCGACGGCTGCACTCGTGCAGGCGGGGCAGTCCACGCCGCTGGTGGTTGGCGATGACGGCAGCTTTACAGCGGACGCTCTCTCCAAGACAGCAGCCACCCTGCGCATTTCGCTCAGCGGTTACTATGACATGGTGCTGGCGCGCCCGGGCGACCAGATGACGGGCACATGGAATATCGGAGAGATTAAGGCGGAGGACTTTACCAAGATTCCGGCCTCGCGCGCGATTGAGCTCAACGTGGGCTATCTTGAACCGATTGTGGGCCAGGATAAGACCGAACGCATTGAGCTCGATAGTCTCGATAACATCGATCTGACGGTGAAGAGCGGCGGCAAGACGCTTAAGCCTGCCAAGGGTGACAAGGAAAACGACTTCCGTATTCAGGGCACAGCGCTCGTGGTGTCGCAGGCCATTGCCGATGCGGACCAGGATCTGGAGATATCGCTCGAGCCCAAAGACAGCCTCAAGCTGGGTGGGGCGACGGCGACGGTGAAGCCTTCGGCCGGCAAGGTCGATATCGACTTGAAGCCTTGGGGCACGGCGACGGTCACGACTAAGGGCGACTACCAGGGCGCCAACCGCGTGCTGGTGTTCCGTACGTCCGACGGCAAGCTAGTCGCCGACGGTGTCACCTATCTGATGGGTTACGAAGGTGATGGGACCACGCCTATCATGAAGGCCGAGACGCCGCGCCTTAAGGCCGGTTCGTACACCATCGTCGCCTTTAACAAGACGAGCTACGACATCCAAGCGACGAGCTATTCCACGTTTAGCCGCCTAGGGCTGACCGTGGGTAAGCATATCGCGCAAAAGCAGGTGAAGATCGAGGACGGCAAACAGCTCGACGTGACGCTCGACGTCCCCACGTTTGACGTGGAGACGTATCGTGCCGAGCGCGGGCTGACGGCGGGCTCGGTTATCGCTGATTCGTCTGCGGTCGTTGGCGTGGAGACCGAGCTGCGCATTCATTACGAGCTCAAGGACAGCCAGGCTGCCAAGATTGAGATTCCGCTGGCCAAGGACGCGGTCGAGGACGTGTCCGCCGGATTTCGTGAAGCCGACGATAGCACCAATACCTGGTGGACTGATGCGACATGGGAAGGCGACAACCTCGTTCTCGATATGAGGAAGGGCAAGGGCGCCGATGTGTTTGTGCGCTTTAAGCCTAAGGCCGTGGGTATCTATGCCATCTCGCCGCTTATTACACTGGGCGAGGTGACATTGCCGCTGGGGAGCACGACGCTCGAGGTCAACGCCTCGCGCATCGAGGTCGACAACACCAACGTCCATAGCTTGCTGGGCAATGTGGCCTACGTTTATGCGGCGCCCGGCAAAAGCGTGCAGCTTACCGTGGGGACGGGTGCCTCGGCTGCAAAGTACACTGGCAAGACCAATAAACTCGGCCGTGCCAAGATTGAATACGATCTGCCGCAGGATACGCTTGCCGCCGAGCGCGTGACGCTCGAGGCGCGCGTGGGCTCGACCGACGTCGCCGCCGCTGCCGCAGAGGTGACGGCTCGCAATTATGTGCGCTATGTTCCGGGCGCTTCGGTCTGGAACTTTGACGTGACGTATCGCGGCGGTACGCAGAACTTGGTTAAGGACGGCAAGGATACGGGTAAGAGCCTGTGGACCTTCCACCATCTGCCGCAAAAGAAGAACGCCTACTGGACGTTCGATATCACGCTCGAGGTGGGAAACGAAGAGGCCGCCGACACGCTCGACCTGTACGTGGACTGCGTGGATGGCAAGACGGTGACGATTCCTCTGACTCAAAGGTCGCGCGAGGGCACCCGTGTGCGCTATGTGGCGGAGTATGTGGACGAGGGTTACCTTAAGCTGCTCGACGAGTTTAACAAGGCGAATGACTCGACCTATGTGAACTGCGGCAACTTTGAGCAAATCTTTATGCCGCAGACCTACCGCATCTCCAACGCTCAACTTATGACCATGCTGAGTTTTGACGCCAACGCTTCGGCCAAAAAGCATTCCGCCGCGGCCGAGGAGCGCCAGCAGGAGTTCTCGAATGCCGTGCAGCAGTGGCACGAGTATATGATGGATAACTCGTTTAACGATGTCGACGAGGCCTTTAACGACGCGATTGACCAGATGGTCGCCGATGCGTTTGCCGAGGAGGACGGGGACGGCAAAGAGGGCGAAGCACAAGGTGGAGCCGCCCGTAAGGCTCGTCGCGCCCCTGCTGCCCGCGACGGCGAGGGTGATGATGCTGGCAACGACGAGGCCGCGCAGTTTGCGGCCGAGCTCAAGGCCGCGGTCGGCGGGTCGTCGGCGCTGCTAACCCAGCAGGGCGACAGCTACGGCGTCAATGTGGACAAGATGATCTTTGAGGATGCTTATGGTACCAGCGAGGATTGGTATCAGGAACTTGCGGCGGCCCAGGGCGCGAACGCTGCGGATGCGGCGGCCATCAAGGAACTTGTCGACCATGCGTCGCGAGCGGAGTTTATTGCCCAGCAGGCCGAGGATCTGGTGGGCCAGTCGATGGGTATTGGCAAGCTCGACCAATATGCCAGCTGGAACGACGCGACCGCCGCGGCGCTCAACAAGTGTGCGGGCATTAAGGCCAGCGAGTACAACGGCCAGTCGACGAGCGGGTTCAACGATCTGGGCCAGGCGCTCGGCAGCTCGCTGAGCTACAAGGCGGCTGACGACGATACCGTCAAGGGCTTTAAGGTCGCCGCGCCCGATGGCGAGCAGACGGCCTATATCGAGTCGGAATTTATCGAGAACTCCAATAACAACAAGAACCAGGCACTTCTGTTTAACTCGATCGCCATGCAGTGCGACATTCTGGACAACCTGTACGACAACTGGAATGTGGTACATAGCCTCAATAACTCTACGATTCGCGGCTGGCTTATGGCTTGGAAGCGTAACGGCGACGTGAGCGCCCATATGAAGCTCGTCCGCACGATTCGCTCACTCAAGAGCTATAAGATCGAGTGCGAGATGTTCGGCCAGGTCTTTAAGACCGATGCGTGGAAGGCGGCCGGCCAGGCGTTTCCCGCGGCGACCCAGGGCATCGGCATCTTTACCGGCATTTACGGCGTGAACGATGCCAGCAAGAACTGGGAGAACGTGAACGTGCGTATGCAGAAGGTGAAGGGCGAGCGCGAGGGCTATGAGCTTCAGCATACGCGCTTGCTTGCCAAGCCCGAGAAGACTGAGGACGACTGGAAGTGCATTTACGCGCTGCGTGACGCCATGGAGAAGGCGCGTGCGTTTGAGGATCTGTTGTATCGCCAGCTCTGCCACGACAGCACCGATGTGGCAGTGGGCTCCATTATGACAATCGCCGGCGTGCTGACGGCCGGTTCGGCGGGTACCGTGGTGGGCGCTGCCTATGACGCGGCTTCGACCAGCGTGGGTTCGGAGCGCGCGATTAAGTTGACCAATGCCGAATGCGCCTACGATGTTGCCTGCGAGCAGATGGAGCGCGCATGCCAGAATCGTATTACGGTCAACTGGGGCGAGCTGACCGATGCCGAGGTCTATAACGCCAACAAGGACGGCTTGATCTCGGACGAGAAGATGCAGTCGATCTTCGAGGCGCGTTATCGCAATGTGGCTGCCAAGGCTGCACCCGACCCTGCGGGCGTGGTGTACGAGGGCCTGCTGTCCAATACGGTTGAAGGCGCGACGGTTGAGCTGTGGAGCGCCGACGATGCGGCCGGTACCAATGCAGTGCGTTGGGATGCCGAGGAGTATGAGCAGGACAATCCGCTTGCGACGGGTGCGGACGGTGCTTACAACTGGAATACGCCGACCGGCTGGTATCAGGTGCGCGTGACCAAGGACGGGTATGAGGAGGCTCGTTCGGCTTGGCTGCGCGTGCCGCCGATTCAGACTGAGGTGAACATTGGTTTGGTGTCGACGGCGGCGCCCGAGGTGGCTTCGGCCCATGCCTATACCGATTGCGTCGAGGTTGAGTTTACGCAGTATATGGATGCGAGCGACGATGCCCTGGCCGCATTGTGCGCGCAGAGCTTGGGCGACGTGACGTATACGTGGCTCGACAAGCAGGACGATCCCAATGGCAAGCCGCTGTCGCGCGTGCTGCGTATTCGCCATGCCGATGCGCGTGAGGCGGGCTCGACGGTGGCGTTTGAGCTCGACGGTGCTCGCAACTACGCCGGCACGGCTATGCCACGCTGGGCAAGTGGCGAGCTTGTCGTGGGCGTTCGTGCCGACAAACTCAAGCTCAACGTGGAGCAGGCCGTGACCATGCTTGAGGGCAGTGACTTTGAGCTGGTGGCGCACGTGACCGATAAGGCGGGCAAGCCGTTTGCGGGCGCCAAGGTTAGTGCTGGGCTGGAGTCCTCGGCTATCTGCTCTGTCGATGCCACCCAGGCCGTGACGGGCGAGGACGGCGCGGCGACGTTTGTGTTGCATGGTGCTCTGCCCGGTTTGACGACGTTGACGGCGACGGTGGACGGCACGGCGCTGTCCAAGCAGGTCGACGTTCGCGTGTCTGCCGAGGCAGTGCGACCGGCGCGACCGGTGGCGACGATTGGTGCGACGACGTTTGGTGCATGGTCGCCCAAGGAGAACTACATCACGGTGCCCAAGGGTGCGAAGCTGGAGCTTTCGGCCGAGGATGGCACGACGATTTGGTACACCACCAACGACACCTGCCCCTGCCGTGACGAAGGCCGCGTAAAGTACACCGAGCCTATTGCGCTCGATAGCAACATGTATGTGTGCATCGCGGCACAGCGCCCTGGCATGTCGTACAGCGAGTATTCCGAGCGTCTGAACATTACGATTACGGTGACCGATGAGGCGACACCCGAGCCCAAGCCGGAGCCCGAGCCCAAGCCGGAACCCAAGCCGGAACCCAAGCCGACGCCTGGCGGCGGCGAGCAGGGTGGCGGTGCGGATGGCTCTGGCGGTACCGGGGCTCCTGCGGGCGGTTCGACTTCGACGACGACCACGGTGACGACGGACAAGTCCAAGGGTAAGGGCGAGAACGGCAAGAAGTCCGGCGGCATGGAGCTCGCCAGCACGGGTGACTCCGCCGCGATGACGGTCGCCGCCCTGGGCATCGCCGGCGCAACCGTCGCCGCGGCCGGTGTCGCCGCAACCAAGCGTCGCAAGCGCTAGGTTTTGGCGACAGCGCCCATCCTCGGCTTTCGCAAGATCTCAATCTGTAACACCAAGCTGCCCAAAACGGCTTCAGGTGTTACAGATTGAGATGAACTGTTCGGCCGCCAACCTAACGTCTCGATCTGTAACACGTAGCGAGGAATTTGGCCTCTAACTGTTACAGATTGAGATAAAGCGGGGGCGGCTGGAGCACTATCTCGATCTGTAACAACTACAAGGCTCAACGGGCTCCAGGTGTTACAGATTGAGATAAAACGACCGACCAGGCCCCCAACCACCACAAAGGTGCCTGTCCCCATCGTGGTGGTCGGTCGGTCGGCATAGAAAAAGTCCCCGCCGGGCGTGTGCTCGACGGGGACTTTGCCGTTTGATGGCTAGTGCTGCAGGTGATTACTCGCCCAGCAGGCTCTTGGTGATGGAAGCGGCGGCCTTCTTGCCGGCGCCCATCGCCAGAATGACCGTAGCGGCACCGGTGACGATGTCGCCGCCGGCCCAGATGCGGGGATCGGTGGTCTGGCCGGTCTCCTCGTCGGCAACGATGTAGCCCCACTTGTTGAGCTCCATCTTGCCGCCGATCTTGGCGGCGAAGGGGTTGGCGTTGGTGCCGATAGCCGAGATTGCGACGTCGCAGGGGATTTCCTCGATGGCGCCCTCGATGGGCACCGGGCGACGACGGCCGGACTCGTCGGGCTCGCCGAGCTCCATCTTCTGGACCTTGACGGCGCACACGGAGCCGTCCTCGCCAGCGACAAACTCGAGCGGGGAGACGAGCGGCAGAACCTCGACGCCTTCGGCCTTAGCGTGGTGCAGCTCGGCGCGACGGCAGGGCATCTCGTCCTCGGTACGACGGTAGGCGATGATGGCGTGCTCGGCGCCCAGGCGCTTGGCAGTACGGACGGCGTCCATAGCCACGTTGCCGCCACCAAAGACGACGACGTTCTTGCCGTGCTTGGTGGGGGTGTCGTACTCGGGGAACTTGTTGGCCTTCATCAGGTTCACGCGGGTGAGGTACTCGTTCGCGAAGAAGACGTTGGGCAGGTTCTCGCCGGGGACGTTGAGGAACTTGGGCAGGCCAGCGCCGGTCGCCACGTAGATGGCGTCGAAGCCCTGCTCGAACAGCTCCTCGGCCGTGGCCATGTTGCCCACGACGGAGTTGTACTCAAACTTGACGCCCATGTCCTCCAGGCCGTCGATCTCGCGCTTGACGACCGCCTTGGGCAGACGGAACTCGGGGATGCCGTAGACCAGCACGCCGCCGCCGGTGAAGAATGCCTCGAAGACGGTGACGTCAAAGCCGTTGCGGGCGAGCTCGCCGGCGCAGGTGATGCCGGACGGGCCAGAGCCGACGACGGCGACCTTCTTGCCGTTCTTGGGGGCCATCTTGGGCGTGGAAGCGAGCTCGGGGCGGTCACCCAGGAAGCGCTCGAGCTGGCCGATGGCCACGGGCTCGGACTTCTTGCCACGGATGCACTTGCCCTCGCACTGGTTCTCCTGCGGGCAGACGCGGCCGCAGATAGCGGGAAGCATGGAGTCCTCGCGGATGGTATCGAGAGCGCCGCCGAAGTCCTTCGCGCGGATCTGCTCGATAAAGCGGGGGATGTTGATGTTGACGGGGCAGCCCTCAACACAGAACGGCTTCTTGCAGTTGAGGCAGCGCTCGGCCTCGGCCAGCGCCATCTCCTCGGTGAAGCCCTTGTCGACGGGGCGGAAGTCGCAGGCGCGCTCGGCAGCCGGCTCCTCGTTATCGGGGGTGCGGGGCGACTTCATATCGGCAACGAAACGACCGTTAACTAGTGGCATGCGCAGCTCTTTTCCTCATAGGCCTTGAGGGACTCGCCCTCTTCGGAACGGTAAGCGGCCTGGCGGGCACGAAGGTCATCCCAGTCGACCAGGGTGGCATCGAAGTCGGGGCCGTCGACGCAAGCGAACTTGGTCACGCCGCCCACCTCGACGCGGCAGCAGCCGCACATACCGGTGCCGTCAACCATGATGGGGTTGAGCGACGCGGTGATGGGGGTGTCGTACTTCTGGGCGGTGAGGGTCGAGAACTTCATCATCGGAACGGGGCCGACGCAGAAGACCTGGCTCACGGCCTTGTCCTGCAGCAGACGCTCCAGCGGAGCGGTAACAACGCCCTGCTCGCCGTAGGAGCCGTCGTCAGTGGTGATATGGATGTGGTCCTCGTCGAGGAGCTCGCGGAACTGGTCCTCCATGAGCAGGAGGTCCTTGGTGCGGGCGCCCATGATGGCGTGCACCTCGTGGCCGGTCTCGACCAGGTGCTTGGCGACCGGGAAGGCAATTGCCAGGCCGACGCCGCCGCCAATGACGGCGCAGGGGCCCTCGGCCATCTCGGTGGGAACGCCCAGCGGGCCCACGACGTCGCGCAGCGACTCGCCGGCCTCGTAGGTGGAAAGCATCTCGGTGGTCTTGCCGATCACCATGAAGATGAACTCGACCCAGCCCTCGTCACCGTTCCAGCCGGCCAGGGTAAACGGGACGCGCTCGCCCGTCTCGTTGGCGCGAACCATGAGGAACTGTCCAGCGTGCGCATGCTTGGCGATTGCGGGCGCCTCGATGCGGAACTTGAACACCTTCTCCGAGAACTGCGTCTTCTCCAGGATCTTATACATAGAACCCCTCTCTTGTTAGGGCTGCCGAACCGTGCCTCCACGGAAATGGACGGTAGCCCGAATAAAACCGTACGCGCACAGGCGTTGTGCAGACATACGGTACAAATTATACCCTCATGGGCATGTCGCTTACGTGTATCTTCGGCGGTTGGGAAAAGGGTTTATCCACTTCGTCCTACCAAATAGAGGCAGGTTTATTTTGGTCAGTTTTATCAGGTAAAACAGCAAAGGGGGCCGGCCTCGGGTTGTGATGAGGCCGGCCCCCTTTGGGGTGCTATGCGTGTATGGCGGCACGCGGTTTATCGCGATGCCGCAACTGGGCGTTTCCGCAGGTAAAACCTGCCAAAATAAACCTGTCCCTAAATGGTAGGTTTTAGTGCTTGCCGTTGGCGGAGGCGGCGCCGTTGACGTGGTCGCGGGCATAGATCACGCCGTGGACGATGGCCAGACCGGCGGCATCGGCGGCGCGGGCGCAGGTGTCCTGGAAGTCCTCGGCCTCGCGGGCGCGCAGCTGCTTAAGCACGTAGTCGGCGACGGCCATCTTGCCGGGAGGGTTGCCGATGCCGGTGCGGATGCGGCTGAAGTCGCGGCTGCCCATCTTGTCGATGATGGAACGCAGACCGTTGTGGCCAGCATGGCCGCCGCCCACCTTAACGCGCACGTCGCCGGCGGGAATGTCGAGCTCATCGTGGATCACGAGCAGCTCCTCGGCCTTGATCTTATACTCGCGGCAGAGCTTGGAGATGGGGCCACCCGAGGTATTCATATACGACTGCGGTTTGACCAGCACAATCTGGCGCTTGCCGCCCTCTTCCTCGGGATCGTTGATGTTGATGAGCGCGACCTCGGCGCCTGCCTGGTTTTTCCAGTACGTGACGCCGGCCTGACGGGCCAGCTCGTCGATTGCCTTAAAGCCGGCGTTGTGGCGGGTCTCGGCATATTCCTCGCCCGGGTTGCCAAGTCCGGCAACCATGCGAATCTTGAGCGGCTGTGCAGCTGCCATGTTTGTCCTCCGTTACGTAAATAGTTCAATCAACGACAAAGGCTACCACGCCCGCCGAAGGCGAGGAAAGGTTGCAGCAAAGTCATTTCAGAAAACAGCTGCCCCGAGACAGCAGGAAGCCCCGGACACGCCGGGAGGGGTTATCAAAGCGAACATTCCGCAGCCGCAAAGCGGCGAGGACGTTCGCGTGATAACCCCGCAGGCGTGTCCGGGGCTTCCGGAGGGATGCGAGGGTCGAGCGACTACAGCGCGAAGTCGCCGCCGACGAGCGTGGAGACGGGCTCCTCGTGGTAAACGGCGGAGATGGCCTGAGCGAACTCCTCGGCGACCGAGATGGTCTTGATCTTGCCGCCGACCTCGACGGGAATGGCATCGGTGACGACGCACTCGACGATGGGGGCGTCGTTCAGGCGCTCGATGGCCGGACCGGAGAAGATGCCGTGGGTGGCGCAGACGTAGATGTCGCCGGCGCCCATAGCCTTGAGCTCCTTGACGTTGGCGCACAGGGTGCCAGCGGTGTCGATCATGTCGTCGTTGATGACGCAAGTCTTGCCCTTGATGTCACCGATGATGCCCATGACCTCGGCGGCGTTGTGGCGCGGACGGCCCTTGTGGGCGATGGCCAGGTCGCAGCCGAGCATGTCGGACAGCTTCTTGGCGGCCTTGGCGCGACCCACGTCGGGGGAGACGACAACCAGGTTGTCGGTGTCGAAGTGCATGTTGTTGTAGTACTGGCCAAACAGCGGCAGCGCGGACAGGTGGTTAACCGGGATATCGAAGAAGCCCTGGATCTGGCCCTGGTGCAGGTCGAGGGTGATGATGCGGTTGACGCCGGCGCGCTCGAGCAGGTTGGCGACGAGGCGGGCGGTGATGGGCTCGCGCGGGCCGGCCTTGCGGTCCTGGCGGGCATAGCCGTAGTGGGTGATGACGGCGGTGATGGAGCGGGCGGATGCGCGCTTGGCAGCGTCGGTGGCGATGAGCAGCTCCATGAGCATGTCGTTGACGTTGCCGCCGGCCACGGACTGAATCAGGAAGACGTCGGCGCCGCGGACGGTTTCGTCGTAGCGGGCGTAAATCTCACCATTGGCGAACTGCTTTAGCGTAAGGCCCGAAAGCTCGACCCCAAGGTACTCAGCAATCTTCTGAGCGAGGGGACGGTTGGAGGAACCGGAATACACGCGGATGGACTTGCGCATATTCTCCGACTTCTCGGGATCATTAATCGGCATTACCCTTCTCCTTTATATCGAATGCCATATAGATGCCTTGTTGCATTGTAACCGCGCGACGGGGCTTATCGAGTCTTGATAACGTCTTTACCGTCAACGGACACGAACCGACCACTCATCCGGCCGCGCAGGTCACAATAGAAAAAGGAGCCGTCCCCATGGGAACAGCTCCTTAGATGCTTGGTAAAACGTTATACCTCGTCGTCCTCGTGCAGACGGCGGCGATAATCGGCGGCCCAGCCCTCAATATTTACCTGACGGGTGCGGCCCAGACCGAGTGCGTCAGCCGGGACCGGCTCGGTGATGACAGAGCCGGCGGCAACGAGCGCGCCGTCGCCAATCTGAGCGGGCGCGACCATCATGGTATCGGAGCCGATGAAGGCATCCTTGCCGATGACGGTCTTGTGCTTGTGGACGCCGTCGTAGTTGCAGGTGATGGAGCCCGCGCCCACGTTGACGCCGGAGCCCATGGTGGTGTCGCCAATGTAGGACAAGTGCGGCACCTTGGAGCCCTCGCCGATCGTGGACTTCTTGATCTCCACGTGCGTGCCGGCCTTGGATCCGTCGAGCATGTGGGTGCCCGGGCGCAGGTAAGCGCGCGGGCCACAGTCGACGCCATTCTCGATGACGGCCTCGATGGCGATGGTCTCATCGATGGTGCAGCCGCTGCCGACGGTGGTGTCGGTGAGACGGCTGTTGGGGCCGAGCTGGCACTCCTCGCCCACGGTGACGTGGCCGATCAGGTGTGTCTGCGGCCACACGACGGTATCGCGGCCGATAACGGCATCGGGGCCGATCCAGGCCTGCGTGGGATCGATGAAGGTAACGCCCTCGGCCATCCAGTGCTCGTTGATGCGGTCGCGCGCGATGGCGGTGAGCTGCGCGAGCTGGATGCGGCTGTTGACGCCCAGGCCGTCGCGGTAGTCATCGCAGTGGAAGATGGAGACCGCCTGGTCGTGACCCTTGAGGATCTCGAGCATGTCGGGCAGGTAGTACTCGGACTGCGCGTTGTCGTTGCCGATCTCGTTAATGTGGGCGGCAAGCTGCGCGCCGTCGAAGGCGTAGCAGCCGGCGTTGCACTCCAGCAGTGTGGCGGCCTGCTCGGGCGTGCAGTCCTTCTGCTCGATGATGCGCTCGATCTGACCATCGGCGCCCAGCTTGATGCGGCCGTAGCCAAAAGGATCGGGCGGGGTCATGGTCATGACGGTGCAGGCGAGCTCGCCGGTGGCGACGGTCTGCGCGAACTTGGCGACGGTGTCGGCGGTGATGAGCGGCAGGTCGCCGTTGAGCACGACGACGGGGCCTCGCGTGATGCCGCAGGCCTCGAGCGCGACCTTGACGGCGTGGCCGGTGCCCAGGCGCTCGGTCTGCTCGACGCACTCGACCTTGGTGGCGCTGTTGGCGTAGGCGCCGTCGATAAGGGCGCGCATCTCGTCGGCGTGGCTGCCGATGACAACCACGACGCGGCTGCAGCCGGCCTTGATGGTGGCGTCGACGATCCACTGGACCATGGGCTTACCTAGGATCTTGTGCGAAACCTTGCAGTGGTTCGACTTCATGCGGGTGCCCTCGCCGGCGGCGAGGATAATTGCGGTTGCGTCCATGTGATCTCCTGTTACGTTATAGAGACGTGTGTTTGGAAACGATACACGGCGCAATATGATACCGCAGGCATATGATGAGCGCGTAACGATTGGTTTGCGGCGGTTGGGGCTTGCGCCGCCGGTGTGGCGTTTGCGCTGGTTGTGTATGACGGCGGCGCTGCGACGTTGACGTTTGAGCAAGGGGATGGGGGTGCCCGTGGATATCATGCGAGAGGAATCGGGCAACGAGCCCGTCGCGGCATTTTCGATGTCGCATCCGGCGGTGCCGGCGCTCTACATGGTGCTGACGTTGGGGCTCACCATGTTCTCGATGCAACCGGTGCTGATTGCGCTGTCGCTTGCGGGCGGTCTGGCGTACGGGCTTGCGACGCGCGGCGCCGCGCGTACGTTGGGGGCGCTTCGCTGGCAGCTGCCGGTGATTTTGATCATCGCGGTGCTCAATCCGCTGTTTAGTGCATCGGGCTCGACCGAGCTTTTCCATATTGGCCTGCGCGTGGTGTATTTGGAGAGCATGATGTACGGCCTGTGCATGGGTGGGCTGTTTGTGGCGAGCGTGCTGTGGTTTGAGGCCGCGGCGTCGATGCTCGAATACGACAAGGTGCTTGCGCTTTTGGGCAACGCCGCGCCGGTGCTCGCGCTCATGATCTCGATGTGCATGCGGCTTATCCCGCAGTTTTTACGCCGCGGTCGTACGGTGCTGGCGGTGCAAGACGCGATCGATGTGCCGGGGCGTGCGCCCGCCGATCCCGTGCGATCGCGCCTGCGGGCGTCGAGTGTGCTGATGGGCTGGGGCATGGAAGATTCGCTGGAGCGCGCGGACGCCATGCGCTCGCGCGGGTGGGGTGCTGCGTCGCGCCGTACAACGTATGCGCGGTATCGGCTGGGGCGCGGCGACGTTGCCGCGCTGGTGGGGCTTGCGGTGTTTGGTGCCGCCGCGGTGGCGGTGGCATGGACCGCGACAACGCAGTATTCGTTTTACCCGCAGCTTTCGGTGCCCGCGCCGTGGCTGGGCTATGTCTTGTACGCTGCCTGGATGGTGCTGCCCTGTGTGCTGCGCGCGATTGACGAGAAGAGGTTCGGCTGATGGCTCGGTTGGATAGGGGCCCGGTATCGGGCGCGGCGTGCGGCCCGGATATGCCGGCGATTGAGGTGCGGAGCCTGAGCTTTGCCTACCCCGGGGCTGATGCTGCGGTGCTCGAGGGGCTCGACTGGTCTGTTGCCCAAGGTGCATTTGCGCTGCTTGTTGGCGGTACCGGATCGGGTAAGTCGACGCTGCTGTCGCTGCTCAAGCCCGAGATCGCTCCGGCGGGCGAGCGCACTGGTGATGCGCGCGTGCTGGGCGAGAACGTTGCCGACATGGACGTGCGCGCGTCTGCGGAGCGCGTGGGCTACGTGTTCCAGGATCCCGAGAACCAGATTGTGTGCAAGACCGTGTGGCACGAGATGGCGTTTGGCCTGGAAAACTTAGGCATGTCGCGCGACGAGATGCGCCGCCGTGTTGCCGAGACCAGCTATTTCTTTGGTCTGGAGGACTGGCTTCATCGCGATACCGATACGCTTTCGGGTGGCCGCAAGCAGCTGCTATCGCTTGCCGCCGTTCTGGCGCTGCGTCCGCGTGTGCTGCTACTCGACGAGCCCACGTCTCAACTCGATCCCGTTGCCGAGAAGAATTTTCTGCACGCGCTGTTTCGCGTAAACCGTGAGCTGGGCTGCACGGTTGTTGTGGCTACGCATCAACCGCGGCCGATGCTCGAGTATGCGACGTGTGCGTACCGGATTGAGGGCGGTCGCGTGCGCGAAGTGGCGGATATGGCTTCTTTGGGACGCCGAGAATCGCTGTTTTCCGATGACATGTTGGGGTGGGGTGCCATCCGATGTGCAAAAAACGGAGTATTCAGCAGGCGTGAGGACAATTTGGGCTCTCTGGAGCCGCCCGGGGACGTATCGAGCGCGAAAAAAAGTTCGGAATTGGACAAATCGTCCAAATATGTGGCGCAAACCTCGCTCGAGAACGGCTCGGAAGCCTTCCCGCGCACGGATGGAAGCAGAATACTCCAAAAAATGCACGGCGGATCGGCTACCACCCTGTCGGGAGGCTGGTTTCGCTACGATCGCGCGGGCGGTTGGGTGCTGCGCGGGCTCGACGTGACGTTTTCGGCCGGCGCGGTGCATGCGGTCGTGGGCGGAAACGGCTGCGGCAAGTCGACGATGCTCTCGGTGCTGGCCAAGACGGCTAAGCTGCAGCGTGGCCGCATGGTGCGTGGGACGGCCTCGGCGGCACTGCTGCCACAGAATCCCAAGGCATTGCTGGTCGCCGAAACGGTGCGCGACGAGCTGATGGAATGGGCTTCGACCTGCGGATACGACGAGGCCGCAGCACAGGAGCAGACAGCGCGCTTGGGCCTGGCGGGCTTGGAGACGCGTCACCCGTACGATCTTTCGGGCGGTCAGCGCCAGCTGCTTGCGTTGGCAAAGCTGCTGTTGATTGGTCCGGAGCTGCTGCTGCTTGATGAGCCCACCAAGGGCCTTGATCTGGCAAGTCGCTGCATTATCGCCCGAGCCCTGCGCGAGCATGCGCAGGCCGGCGGCACCGTCATCATGGCCACGCACGACTTGGACTTTGCCGAGCAGGTGTCCGACGACATCGCCATGATGTTCGACGGCGAGATCGCCTGCATGGAGCCTCCGGCAGATTTCTTTGCCGACAACGTGTTCTACAGGGCGTGATGGGATGACGGATCATCGCGCCTCGCGCCTACTCACAAAAATGGAGATTCCGCTGTTGTTGGTGGTGCCGGCGGTGATGGCCGCAGCATTGCTGGCGGGCATTGAGCAGGCGGCGCTTGCCATGCTGGTTGTTGTGTCACTCGTGCTTGCACTGTTCTTTGCGGGCTATGAGACATCACGTCCAGGCCTGCGCCAAATCATGCCCACGCTGGTGCTGGCGGCGCTGGCCGCGGCGGGGCGCATCCTGTTTGGGCCCATTCCCGATTTTAAGCCCGTGAGTGCTATAGCCATTATCGCGGGTGCGACACTTGGCCGTCGCAATGGTTTTATGGTCGGCGCGTTGGCAGCGCTGACCAGTAATTTCTTTTTTGGACAGGGTATGTGGACGCCGTGGCAGATGTATGCCTGGGGTCTGGTGGGCTATATCGGTGGCGCACTGGCGCATGCGGGCGCGTTTGACCGCGCCGATGGAACCGTGCGAATGCCGGCGCTGTTGGCGTATGGCTTTGCGTCGGGCCTGCTGTATGGCGTCGTGATCAACGCGTATGACATCATCGGTTTTGTGCAGCCGCTCACCTGGGCAGGCGCCGTAGCGCGTCTTGCTACGGCGGTGCCGTTCGATATCACGCATGGCCTCGCGACCTGCGTGTTTTTGGCCGCTCTGTACAAGCCCTGGTGTCGCCGCATCAACCGCGTCGTCGTGAAGTACGGGCTGTAGTGGCGGTTGCGCCGGGGCGAGAACCAATACTGCCTTGGTGCCATATCAAAACTATGCCGGTTTACGGGGCCGGATTGACGCAGGCCGACCATACCGGCATTTTTCGAAATAGAGCAAGCCGTTTACCTGCGGTTTTATTTTGCTCGAATTGCGTGTGGTTAGGGATCTGCGATTCAGCCCCGTAAACCGGCATAGTTTTGCGCAGGCCGACTAATAATGACGGGCATCGCGGCCCTCAGAGAGTCAATTGATCCGTTTTCTTCCGTCCCCAGACGTCCCCAGGGAATCAGTTGACGGCGCTCGCCACGAAACCGGCCCATCTACTACGTTTAGCCTGACACCCCCAAACACAACCGCGTTTATTAAAAACCGCAGGCTTTCTACCTGCGGTTTTCTTTTTGCGTTGTACGCTGTGGTTGAGGATAGTGGCTTAAACGTAGTAGATGGGCCGGTTTCGTGGCGAGTGGGTCGCGTGGATACCCTCGCGAGGTGAAAATGATCCCTTTTCCTCCGTCCCCGGGGGATCATTTGGGGTTAGAGCTCCAGGGCGAGGGTGACGGGGCAGTGGTCGCTGCCGAAGATGTCGCCGCGGATGCCGGTGTCGCGTACGTTGCCGGCGATTGCGTCGCTTACCAGGAAGTAGTCGATGCGCCAGCCTGCGTTGTTCTTGCGGGCATTAAAGCGGTAGCTCCACCAGCTGTAGACGCCCTCGACGTCCGGATTGGCCGCGCGCCAGGTGTCGGTAAAACCGGCGTCGAGCAGCTCGGTAAACTTGCCGCGCTCCTCGTCCGAAAAGCCTGCGTTGCCGCGGTTGGACTTGGGGTTCTTAAGGTCGATCTCCTCGTGTGCCACGTTAAAGTCGCCGCAGGTCACCACGGGCTTTCCGGTCTCGCGCTCGAGGCCTGCCAAAAAGCCGCGGTAGGCATCGTCCCAGGCGATGCGTACATCGATGCGCGCGAGCTCGTTTTGGGCGTTGGGCGTATAGACGTCCACGAACCAGAACTTGTCGAACTCGAGCGCACAGATGCGGCCCTCGGTTGTGGCTTGGGCGACGAGCTCGGCAGCCCCGCCCTCGCCGGCGTAGGGCAGCAGTGCGTCGGCGCGCAGCACGCGCAGCGGTTCCTGGCGGCTAAAGACTGCAGTGCCCGAGTAACCCTTGCGTTCGGCGTAGCTCCAGGTTTGGTGATAGCCGGGCAAGTCGATATCGACCTGGCCCTCTTGCAGCTTGGTCTCCTGCAGCGCCAGGATGTCGACGTCGAGGTCCTGCGCGATCTGAATAAAGCTCGGGTCTTTTTTGAGCACGGCGCGCAGGCCGTTGACGTTCCACGAGGCGAACGTATAAGTCTGAGACATGGTGTCCTTTCGACGGGGTTGGCAGGCTTAAGATTAGCGCAACAGGGGCGGGGCGGAGTCCGCGAGTGATAGCGCGATCGCTGCCGTCCCGGAGACACGGACGGAGGACATATATGACGCAGGCAATATCGGACCCCAAACAGGCCTCCGCCGCGCTGGCGGAACTGTTCGAAACCCATAGCCACGTGGTCTTCTTTGGCGGTGCGGGCGTTTCCACGGCAAGCGGCATTCCCGATTTCCGCAGCGTGGACGGTCTGTATCACCAGCGGTTTTCCTATCCGCCCGAGACTATGCTCTCGCACGGCTTCTACGAGGCGCATCCGGCGGAGTTTTTCGACTTCTACCGGACCAAGATGATCGCGCTTGGCGCCAAGCCCAACCACTGCCACGCCAAGCTGGCGGAGCTGGAGCGCGCCGGCAAGCTCGACGCCGTGGTGACTCAAAACATCGATGGCCTGCATCAGGCGGCTGGTTCACGGCACGTGTTTGAGCTGCATGGCTCGGTCCACCGCAATATCTGCCAGACGTGCGGCGCGGTCTACAGCGCCGAATGGATTTGCGCGCGCGAGCACGAGGACGCCGCGGGCGTGCCCGTGTGCCCTGCGTGCGGCGGTTACATCAAGCCCGATGTGGTGCTCTACGAAGAACCGCTCGATGAGCGTGTGCTTACCGGAGCCGTTGCTGCCATCGCCGCATCCGACGCCCTCGTCGTGGGCGGGACCTCGCTCGTGGTGTATCCGGCGGCGGGCCTCACGCGTTACTTTACTGGCGATGCGCTGGCCATTTGCAATTTGGCGCCCACCGATCAGGATGCAAATGCCGACCTGCTGATTTCTTGCGACATCGCGGCCGCGTTTGCATTCTAGCCCGCGTGCGCGGATACAATGGAAAGACTGATTGCAAAGCGACCCCGCCGCCTGTGCCCGAGCGCGGCGACGCGGGCATTTTAGGAGGATGTTCATGGCGAACGACAGCAAGACATGGCGGTGCGGAAAGTACGAGCTCAGCTTTGACCGTCCGCGTATCATGGGCGTCCTCAACGTGACGCCCGATTCGATGAGCGATGGCGGTGAGCACTTTGACCAGGATGCCGCTATCGAGTACGGCCTGGCGATGCTCGATGCCGGCGCCGACATCATCGACGTGGGCGGTGAGTCCACGCGCCCCGGCTTTACCCCGGTCAACCCCGACGAGGAGGCGCGTCGCGTGCTGCCCGTCGTGCGCGCGCTCGCCAAAGAGGGCGCCATCGTCTCGATCGATACGCGTCATGTGGCGGTTGCCAAAGCGGCGGTGCGCTGCGGTGCTTCGATTGTCAACGACGTGACGGGCTTCACCGATCCCAAGATGGTTGAGTTCGTTAAGACGAGCACCTGCGGCGTTATCGTAATGCACGCCGGCGAGGTCGCCGCACCCGCACGCACGCACGCGACGGTGCAGCTCGATACCTCGGCTGCGGCGTTTGTTGCCGAGAAGGCACGCGAAGCGGCTGTCGAGGCCGCGCGCGAGGCCGAGAAGCCGGCCCGTCGCCGTCGCGGAAAGTTGCTGGGCGAGCCCAAGGTTGAAGCCAAGCTTCCGGGTGGTGTGGTACAGCCCTCGCTGCCGCTTGGCGAATCGGAGCCCGCGCCCGAGTCCGAGCCAGAGACGCCGGCTGCCGAGCAGGCTGCCCCTGCCGCCGCTGCGCCCGAGACCGTGCCCGCAGCTACCGAAGCCGCGCCAGAGCCCAGCGACCACCTGGCCGCCATGATGCGCCGCAGTGCCCGCCGTGAGGAAGCCTATGTACCCACTTCGCAGCTCCGCCGCTTTACCCTGCCCGATTCTGCGCCCATCATGCGCCGCGTCATGGGCTTTCTGTCCGACCAGGCCCGCACGCTCATCCATGCCGGCGTGTCGCGCGACCGTATCTGCATCGATCCCGGCCCGGGCTTTGGCAAGACGGCCAACGAAAGCATCGTCATCCAGCGCGAGACCGCCAAGATGGCGTCGCTGGGCTATCCGCTCATGTGCGCCGTGTCGCGCAAGCGCTTTGTGGGTGCCGTCTCGGGCGTGACCGAGGCCGCCGCACGCGATGCCGCCACGTTTGGTGTGTGCCTGGGCGCCATCCAGGCCGGTGCCAACATCGTGCGCGTGCACGACGTCGCCGGCTTTGCGCAGTTCCTGAACGGTTACTGGGCTGTCGCCGAGCCGCAACCGCGCCGTGCGTTTGTGGCCGTGGGTTCCAACCTGGGGCATCGTTGCGACAACATCCGCGCTGCGCGCAACATGATTGCCGAGATTCCGCTTACCTGTGTGTCCAACTGCTCGCGCATCTACGAGAGCGAGCCGGCTTACGAGACGCGCCAGGACACGTTTGCCAACGCCATCATCGAGATCAAGACCGAGCTGGCTCCGCTGGTGCTGCTTGACGAGCTCTTGAAGATTGAGGCCGAGCTGGGCCGCGACCGTTCCAAGAAGGCCAAGGCAAACGGCCCGCGCACCATCGACTTGGACCTGCTGTGGATGGACGGCGAGACCCACGGCGGCAAGAAGCTGCGCCTGCCGCATCCGCTGATCGGCGAGCGAGACTTTGTGCTGGTGCCGCTCGAGGACCTGATGCACGACCCGGCGCGGTTCTTCCGCTACAACGGTGTCGAGGTCAAGGAGCCCGAGGATCGCGTGGGCCATATCGTGGGCGAATTGGGGCGTATGTAGATGATCGAGATGAATGCTGTTGCCGCCGGTACCGAGCTCGACGCGGCGCGTGATGCGGGCCGCGAGGGCATGTCCGCGGGCTGGTGCGCGTGGAGCGCGGGCGATGCATCGCTGACGTTTTCGCTGGTCGTGCGCCCCGATGTGAACATGCACGCCTTCCACGGACTGCCGTTTGTGGCCGCAATGGGTGTGATGGACGCGCTCGCGGGCACGGCCGCAACGCCGGGTCTGGGGCTTGCCGGCAAAGTGGGCATCCAGTGGCCGAGTGACATCGTGTGCGGCGCGCCTGCGTTTGAGACGTCGCTCGCGCGCGTCGCCGTCAACGGTGGTGCCGGTGCCGCGGGCATGTTTGCAGCGGTGACGGTGGATGTTGAGCGTGCGGCGCTGGGCGAGCTTGGCGTGGATATGGCCGACGAGGTGCTGGTCGAGGCACTGGTCGCGGCGGTGCTCGCTCGCGTTGACGCCTGGGCGGTTGCCGCCAACACGCCACAGGGCGCTGCCGGCCCGCTGGCCCCGGTGCTGGGCGAGTACTTCGATATGGTGCCGCTGCTGGGTCGTCAGGTCGCGGCGGTGTCGCCCAACGGCCTGCCGCTCGCGGTCGGCGTGTTTGCGGGCCTGGACATCTGGGGTCGCGCGACCATTAAGACCGACGCCGGCGAGCAAGAGTTTCCGCCCGAAGCCGTGCGCATTCGCGGTCTGTAACGCAGGGTGCCCACGCTCAAAGATAACGATGACAGCGAAGCCCTTCTCGGCCTGCACCGGGGAGGGCTTTTGCGTGACTGCAGGGCGGTATCTCGGCCCTATTCCTCAAAACTGAAAAATTTTCGTTTTTGAGGAATAGGAAACATGCACGATATCGCTGTGCTGGGTGTATTCGAGGAGCCGCTATTCCTCAAAATTGAAAATAATTCAGTTTTGAGGAATAGGCTTGGCGAACGTTTGCGGGGGCTGTGGCATCGGGCATGCTCGACTTAGGCCCCCGTCCTACGCCAGTTTCTGCATGCGGCGGTAGATTTCGCAGATGCCTTTGATGGTGAGTTGGCCGTCGACTATGTCGAAGGCGTCGGTCGAATCGGCGACGATGCTGGCGAGGCCGCCCGTGGCGATAACGGTGGCGTCCTCGCGCCCCAGCTCGCGCTTCATGCGCGCGACCAGGCCCTCGGCCATGGCGGCGGCGCCCGTTACGGCGCCGACCTTGATGCACTCCTCGGTATCGCGGCCGATGGCGTGCTCGGGCGCCTCGAGCGGAACGCTGGCGAGCTTGGCGGCTCGGGCGGCGAGCGCGTCCATCGAAATGCGGATGCCCGGCGCAATCGCTCCGCCAATGTAATAGCCGTCCTCGTCAATGACGTCGATATTGGTCGCGGTGCCAAAGTCCACCACGATCGCCGGGGCGCCGTAGAAGGTCTCGGCAGCGACGGCGTTGGCGATGCGGTCGGCGCCAACGGCTTGGGGACGCGCCGCCCGCAGCTTGGTCACGGCCGCCGTCTGCGGCCCAATGACGATGGCGTCCGCCGCGATGCGGTTGGCCACGGCGTGCCACTCGCGCGAGAGCTGCGGCACCACGCCGGCAAAGGCGATCGCGTCGACCGCGCCGAGTGAGAGGTCGTACATCTTAAAGAAGCCCATCAGGCGCACGTGGATCTCGTCGGCGGTATAGGAGCGGTCGGTGGGCATACGCCACGACTGCACCAGCTCGTCTCCGTCAAACAGGCCCATGGCCGTCTGCGTGTTTCCCATATCGATAGCGAGCAGCATGTCTACTCCAGGTGTCGGCGTAAAAGGACGCGCACCATTGTATACGTGCCGCCGGCGCTCGGCTGCGATTCATTTACGGTGATATAGACTGAGGGGTTTAAATATGAAGGAATTATGCTCTACGAGATTTTCCTTGCCGTTTACCGAACTCCCGAGTAATATTCTTTCTTGCGCACATGAGGCGCCCAGACATTGCGGGGTGGAGCAGTCTGGTAGCTCGCCGGGCTCATAACCCGGAGGTCGTAGGTTCAAATCCTGCCCCCGCGACCAAGAACTTGCAGCTCGTCGGCCTAGCCGGCGAGCTTTTTTGTTATTCCGGGACTGTTTTCTTAGCCCAATTCCCAACCTCTCAATCAAAGATCTCGACCTGTAACATCTAGACCCGATTTGGGCGGCTAGATGTTACAGATTGAGATGTTTCGGCAGGCTAGATTGGTTTGTCTCGACCTGTAACAGTAAGGGGGCAAAAGTGGGTCTAGATGTTACAGATCTAGATTGTTGAGGATGGGTTGAGAGGAATGTCTCGATCTGTAACATCTAGGGTCATTTTTGGCCTGTAGATGTTACAGATTGAGATTTTCGGCGAGACGGTTTTGGTTTGTCTCGATCTGTAACAGTTGCTCGGCAAAATAGGGTCTTACTGTTACAGATCGAGACAAACCGACGCCCCGCCCCGCCCCATCCACCTGCCGTCACCTGCTATCCGCCGATTTCCGTTGTGCCGCTGTGCCCCCATGCCATATCCTCTAGACAACTACGCGGCAACATCGCCGCCGCGCCTACAAGAGAGGAATATCCATGACCGTACCTGCATCCAAGCTGCTCCAGCCCATTACGGTTGGCCCCCTTGAGCTCAAGAACCGCATTATGTTCCCGCCGCTGACCACCGGCTACGAGGAGCGTGACGGTTCCATCGGCGAGCGCAGCCTGGCTTTTTACGAGCGCCTGGCTCGTGGCGGCGTGAGCTACATCGTCATCGGCGATGTCGCTCCCGTCATGACCGCGAGCCCCACGCCCAAGCTGGCGACCGACGCCCAGATCCCCACGTTTAAGGCACTGGCCGACGCCGTCCACAAGCACGGTGCCAAGGTCGCGCTGCAGCTGTTCCATCCCGAGTACGACGTGCCCGGTGTCGGCCGCATGGTCATGGGCTCCATGGCCGCCGCCAAGGCCGCGCAGGAGGCCAAGGCCGCCGGCGACGAGGAGACCTTTGCCGCCAAGATGGCCGAGTCCAACGAGATCCGCAATCAGGCCTACGCCAAGCTGCACCACGACATGCAGCACTTTGTGAACGAGGCGAGCGTGGAGCAGCTCACCCAGATCAAGGAAGCCATCGCCGCCTCGGCCGCCCGCGCGCAGCAGGCCGGGATCGACGCCATCGAGGTCCACGGCGACCGTCTGGTGGGTTCGCTGTGCTCGGCCATCCTCAACCAGCGCACCGACGAGTACGGTGGCTCGCTCGAGAACCGCGTTCGCTACGCGCTCGAGGTCGTCGCTGCCATTAAGGAAGCCGCGCCGCAGCTGATGGTGGAGTACAAGCTCCCCGTGATTATGGAGAACCCCGACGGCACGCCGCGCGGCAAGGGTGGCCTGCAGCCCGACGAGGCCTGCGAGTTTGCCAAGCTGCTCGAGGGCGCGGGCATCGATATGATCCAGGTCGCACAGGCCAACCACACCGGCAACATGGGCGACACCATTCCGCCCATGGGCGCCATGCCCTACAACTGGACGCTGCCCGTGGCCGAGCGCGTCAAGGCCCTGGTCTCCGTGCCGGTGGCAACCGTGGGCCGTGTCATCTCGGTCGAGGCCGGCGAGAAGATTCTGGAAGACGGCGCCGCCGACATCGTCGCCTATGGCCGCTCGCTCATGTGCGACCCCGACATTGCGCTGAAGGCCGCCACGGGCGAGCCCATTCGCGAGTGCCTCAACTGCAACAAGGGCTGCGTCGACGCGATTCAAAACCGCAAGTACATCTCGTGCGTTCTCAATGCCGAGAACGGCGACGAGGCGACCATCGCCATTAAGCCGGGCGAGGGCGACAAGAAGATTGCCGTGGTGGGCGGCGGTATTGCCGGCCTGGAGGCCGCACGCGTGGCGGCCAAGCGCGGTTACGACGTGACCGTCTACGAGGCGAGCGATCATCTGGGCGGCCAGATTGTGCTGGCGGCCGCGCCTCCGCGCAAGGACGAGATCATGCGCTCGGTCGAGTACTACGAGAAGATTCTGCCCGGCCTGGGTGTGAAGGTCGAGCTCAACCACGTCGCTACCGCTGAGGACCTCAACGCCGCCGACGCCGCGATTGTGGCTGTGGGCGCGCACGACGTGGTCATCCCCGTTCCGGGTGCCGATTCGGACAAGGTCGTCTCGAGCTGGGACGTGCTGGCCGGCAAGGTGGAGCTTGCGGGCCGCGTCGCTGTCATTGGCGGTGGCCTGGTGGGCACCGAGACTGCCGAGTACCTGCTGCAGCACGGCTGCGAGGTGGCGATCGTGGAGATGCTCGACAAGATTGCCGCGGGCGAGTCCGAGACCATTCTGCCGCTGATTATGAGCGACTTTGCCGAGCACAACGTGGAGCAGCACGTGAAGACCCGCCTGACCGCCATTACCGACGAGGGCGTGGAGGCCATTCGCACCACCGAGGACGGCGCCGAGGAGCCGGTGAAGATCGCCTGCGATTACGTGGTGATGGCCGTGGGCTCCAAGGCCAACGCGTTTGACCTGGACGGCGTGACGGTGCCCGTGACCTGCGTGGGCGATTGCTCGGGCGAGCGCACCGCCGACATCGCGAGCGCCATTCGCACGGCATATCACGCGGCCAACGAGCTGTAGTTAACTTCGCGGCCAGGCGGGGCGGTAGCACGGACCTGTCTCGCCCGGCTGCGTCCCATCGGGTGTCAACCGGGGCGGGGTCTGCAAGCGCAGCAGGTCCCGCCCTTTTTGTTTTGCTTCGGTGGATGGCTATGCGCGCTAATCACGAGGAGCGAGGACGTCTACTGCCTTGCGGACCGCTCAGAATTGTTGAGGGAGGGGTTAATAATTATATCCTCTATACCAAAGAGCATAAAGAGATGCCAATTTTGTTGGCAAGCGAATGACGATTGGCTGCGAGCTAGCTACCAGCGTAAATAATCGATAAAGAAATGTCGTAAATTGGTGTCAAATGCCCAGATAACGCCGCGTCTATTTTAATTAACTGCTTTGAACAAACAGTAAAATGCTACTATCTAACTCGCACGTAAGAAAGCAATTTAACGTTTAAGGCTAAGAAGTAGAAGTGGCAGGTATGTCAGAAGCAACTAGGACTCGCACGCATGCGCCCGAGGTTAGGCAGCGCGCCGTCGAGATCCTCCAAGAGGGGGTCGGTCACCGCGCCCTCGCCGCAAAGCTTGGCATTCCCCAGGCCACGGCTCGTCAGTGGGCCCGCGCATATGCCGTGGGCGGTGCCGACGCCGTGCTCAACGCGGGCGCTCGCCATCACACCTATTCGTACGACGTCAAGCTCGCCGTGGTAAAGGATCGCCTGGAAAACGGCCTGACGGTTCGCGAGGCCATGATCAAGCACAAGATTCCCAGTGAGTCTTCGGTCAAGGCTTGGTGTCGTCAGTATCGCGATGGCGGCGCCGATGCGCTTATCGATAAGCCGCGCGGTCGCAAGCCGCGCGTTAAGCAGACAGAGTAGCAAGAGGGTGCGCCCACAGGGGCGCATTTTTCTTGCCGCGCCACTGCTCCAAAGCGGACGTGCCCTTGCCCTGTACGCCTAAAACTCCCCAGTTGACCGAAAACCTGCCGCCGCTACTCCTCAATTGAGCTATAACGTTAAACAATTGCAGCGTTTTTGCATGGGGGAGTGATGGTATGACGCTACTGTATTTCCTTACCCTGTTTCCGCTGGTACCGGCGCTGGGCATGCTGCTCGCGCGCGGTGACCGCGCCCGCGATGCGGTGGGGCTCATAGGTTCCGGCATTATTATGGCGGTGACAGTTGTAGTCGCCGTCATGTTTTTTGGCACGGGTCCGCAGAGCTTTGAGGTTGCCCCCGGCACCTCGCATGTGCTCTCGATCATCAGCTCCGCCATTGATGTCATCCTGTGCGCCGTCATCCTGTACAACGCGTACAAATATAGGAACGTGCTTACCACAGTGCTCGGCATAGTCCAGCTGGTGGGCTCGCTCGCCTTTGCAGCCATGACGCTGCCCATGGCCGAAGCCGTCACGGCAACGCCGCTCTACCTGGACTACATGAGCGTGATCATGGTCCTCGCCGTTGGCATTGTCGGCAGCCTTATCTGCGTGTATGCCTTAGGCTACATGAAGGACTTCCAGGCCCATGACGAGCACGAGGCAGCGCTGCGCGGGCAGACCGCACTCGACCGTCGCCCGCAGTTCCTGGCGCTTATGTTCCTGTTCCTCTCGGCCATGTTCGTCATCGTGACGAGCGACAACCTTGAGTGGCTGTTCTGCGGCTGGGAAATCACCACCGTGTGCTCGTTCCTTATGATTGGCTACACGCGCACGCCCGAGGCCATCAAGAACGCCTTTACCCAGATCATCCTCAACATGCTGGGCGGTATCGCGTTTTTGGCCGGACTCATGTACCTGCACGTCAGCGGCATGCCGCTGACCATCTCGGGCATGATCGAGCTTTCCGGCGCCGGAACCGCGCAATCCGCGCTGCTGGTGATGCCGGTCATTCTGCTATCGCTCGCCGCCCTTACCAAGGCCGCGCAGATGCCGTTCCACACTTGGCTGTTGGGCGCCATGGTTGCCCCCACGCCCACGAGCGCCTTGCTGCACTCGTCAACCATGGTCAAAGCCGGCGTGTTCCTCATGGTCAAGCTGAGCCCGCTCTATGCCATCTATCCCGTGACGGGCTTTATGGTCACGAGTGTGGGTGCCATCACGTTTTTGCTCGCTGCCCTCATGGCCATCTCGCAGAGCAACGCCAAACGCGTGCTCGCGTACTCTACCATTTCCAACCTGGGTCTCATCAGTGCCTGCCTAGGCGTCGGCGCGCCCGAGGCCGTATGGGCGGCCATCTTCCTGATCCTGTTCCACACGGTGGCTAAGTCGCTGCTGTTCCTGTGCGTGGGCACCGCCGAGCATCATATCGGCAGCCGCAATATCGAGGACATGGACGGTATGTTCAGTCGCATGCCGCACCTGACGCGCCTGATGATGCTGGGCATCATGGGCATGTTTGTGGCACCGTTTGGCATGCTCGTGTCCAAGTGGGGCGCTCTGGTGGCGTTTGCGCAGACCGGCAACGTGCTCATGATCATGGTGCTTGCCTTTGGCTCGGCCGCGACGTTTTACTTCTGGGGCAAGTGGCTCGCCAAGCTTTCGGGCGTCGACCCCACGGCTCAAAACGTTGAGGTCAATGTCCATAAGACCGAATGGATGGCGCTCAACACCATCGCCGCGCTGCTGATTCTGTGCTGCGTGGCGTTCCCGCTCATCTCGAGCGGCCTGGTGTCGCCTTACCTCGCCATGGTGTTTGGCCGCGTGCCGTACGTTATTGGCAAGGACGCCATGTATCTGATGGTGGTTATCGTGGCGTTTATCGCCGTAGTGCTGCTGACTTCATTCCGCGTGAGCAACAAACCGCACGTCAACGTGTATCTTTCGGGTGTGGGAACCGACAATTACCGCCATTTCCGCGGCTCGATGGGACACGAGGTGAAGGCCGAAAAGCGCAATTGGTACTCGGAGGACGCCCTTGGCGAGAAGCGTATTGGCCCCGCGGGAAGCGTCGTGTGCTGCAGCATTATCTTGTTTGCGCTGCTGTGTTGCGCGTGGATTGGGCCCGAGCGGCTTGCCATGAGTGCGCCCTCGGTGCTGCGCGGCAAGTATTTCGAAGGTTCGGGCGTCGTGGGCATCTTTATTGGTACCGTGGTGTTTGCCCTGCTGGCGCCGCTTTTGGGCGGCCTGATCGACGGTCTTGACCGCAAGCTGTCCGCCCGCATGCAGGGTCGCGTGGGTCCGCGTCTGCTGCAGCCCTTCTACGACGTTGCCAAGCTGCTGCGCAAAGCCCCTGCCAGCGTAAACACCATGGATGATACCTACATGGCGTGCGCGCTCATCTTTACCGTCGTGGGCGGCGGCATCTTTGTGTCGGGTTCCAACACACTGCTGTGCGCCTTTATGGTGACGCTCGCCGCGATCTTTGTGGTGCTGGCGTCCGCCTCGACGCAAAGCCCGTTTGCCCAGGTTGGCGCCGATCGTGAGTTGCTGCAGGTCATGAGTTACGAGCCCGCCGTTCTGCTGATGAGCGTGGGTCTGTATCTTGCCACCGATAGCTTCGATTCCATCGCCGTGACGGGGCAATCGGCCCCCATCATCGTGTACAGCGCGCCCATTTTCCTCGCACTGCTTGCGGTACTTACCATCAAGTTGCGCAAGTCGCCGTTTGACCTTTCGTACTCGCATCACGCGCATCAGGAGATCGTCCAGGGCGTCGCCACAGAGATGAGCGGCGGCACGCTGGCCAAGATGACCCTTATGCACTGGTGCGAGACCGTGCTGTTTTTGATGTGGGTGGGCATGTTCTTTGTTTGGGACAACCCCGTGAGCTGGGTCGTAGCCCTGGTCGTTATGGCCGCGACGTACTTTGTCGAGGTGCTGATCGATAACACCTTCGCCCGTAGCACCTGGCGCAGCTGCTTTAAGCTCGGCTGGGGCGTGGCGCTGGTGTTTGGCCTGCTCAACCTTATGCCCATCCTCGTCGACGTATTTATTTAGGAGGCGGCATCCATGGATCATAAAATGTCGCGCTCGCCGTGGGTTATTCATTACGACGGCTCGAGCTGCAACGGATGCGATATCGAGGTGCTGGCCTCGCTTACGCCGCTGTTCGATGCGGAGCGCTTTGGCGTGGTCAACACCGGCAACCCCAAGCATGCGGATATCTTTTTGGTGACGGGTTCGGTCAACGCGCAGAATCTGCCCGTCGTGCGTCAGATTTACAACCAGATGCTCGAGCCCAAGTGCGTGGTGGCCTGCGGTATCTGCGCGTGTTCGGGCGGCGTGTTCCGCGATGCCTACAACGTGATCGGCGGCGTGGACCGCGCGATTCCCGTGGACGTGTACGCGCCCGGGTGCGCCATTCGCCCCGAGACGGTGATCGATGCCATCGTGGAGGCGTGCGGCATCCTGGACCAGAAGGAGGCCGTGATGCGCGCCGGTGGCGATCCGCTTACCGTGGGCGGCGCCGCAACCTGGGACGGTGGCGTTGAGCTGGGCGAGGACGGGTTTGTGGCTGCGGCTGAGGCCGGTGTCGACGCGGGCACGGCTGACGGTGCGCCCGCCGCTGGCGACGCGCCTGCTGGGACGCCCGCCGCTGCAAAGGAGGCCGAGTAATGCAAAAGGCTATCTATACCACCGTCGGGATCGACGAGCTCCTGTCGCATGTCCAAGCGCTCAAGGGCGTCGGCGCGCGCTTTGTGCAGATGCATGCCGAGCGCAACGTGGACGACGGCACGTATCGGCTGGTCTATACGTTTATCGACGTTCGTGCTGCTCAGGAGCATATTGCGCAGGACGGTAGCTATGCGATCGAGAATCTGGTGGTCGAGGGTATCGACCAGTACCAGGAGATTCCGTCCATCAGCTCGTACTATCCGGCGGTATTTCCGTTTGAAAATGAGGCGCACGACCTGTTCGGGCTTGCCATCACCGACATGCAGATTGACTTTAAGGGCTTTTTCTACCAGGTCTCGACTGCCGAGCCCATGAGCGTTATCACGCCCGAGGTGAAGGCCGCGCGCGAGAAGGCCATGAAGGTCCGCGCCGCCGCCGAGGCCAAGGCGCGCAAGGCCGCTGCCGAAAAGGCCGCTGCCGCTGCTGCCGCGGGGGAGAGCACCGCGGGTGCCGGCGATGCTGCGGGCGCTGGCGATGCTCAGCCCGCTGCGGCTGCCGGCTCCGATGCTCAGCACGATGAAGCTGCTGCGAAGGCCGCGCTCAAGGCTGCCGAGATGGAGGCAAAGCTCGCCGCCATGGATTCCGAGAAAGCGGCCAAGGTCCGCGCGGCGCTTGCCGCCAAGGCCGCCCGCGACAAGCAGAAAAAGGAGGCGTAAGGTCCATGGCACATCGCTCCGTTATTCCGTTTGGCCCGCAACACCCGGTGCTGCCCGAGCCGCTTCATCTGGACTTGGTGATCGAGGACGACCGCGTTATCGAGGCAATTCCGCAGATCGGCTTTGTGCACCGCGGGCTCGAGAAACTCACCGAAAAGCGTGACATGCACCAGTTTGGCTACATCGCCGAGCGCATCTGCGGCATCTGCGCCGTGGGCCACAGCTACGGCTATGCCAGCGCCTGCGAGCGCATGCTCGACATCGAGGTGCCCGGCCGCGTGCAGTATATCCGCACCATTTTGCACGAGCTTTCTCGCATCCACTCGCACCTGCTGTGGCTGGGCCTGCTCGCCGATGCCTTTGGCTTCGAGGCACTGTTCTATCGTTCGTGGACGCTGCGCGAGCAGATTCTCAAGATCTTTGAGAGCACCTGCGGCGGCCGCGTGATCCTTTCGATTAACGAGATCGGCGGCCTTAAGCACGATATCGAGGACTCTGAGCTGGCGGGTATTGTGCAGACGCTCGATGCCATGCGTCCCGACTACGAGGCCCTGGTGCATACGTTTTTGGACGACAATAGCTGCGGCGAGCGCCTGCACGGCGTGGGCGTGATCAGCAAGAAAGACGCGCTGGAGCTTTCGATGGTCGGCCCGTTCGGCCGCGCCTCGGGCGTGGACTACGACGTGCGCATGTTTGGCGACGGTGCCTATGCGGATCTGGCCGCGTTTGAGCCTATCGTTGCTAGCGATGGCGACTGCTATGCCCGCTGCCAGGTGCGTTGTGCCGAGGTCACCCAGGCCATGGATATCATCAAGGAGCTTGTGGGCAAGATTCCGCACGACGGTATCGGTGGGCGCACCAAGCTCACGCCGGCCGACGGCGCGCGCGGCGAGGTTGTGATTGAGCAGCCGCGCGGCGAGGCGTATTACTATGTGCGCGGCAACGGCACCAAGAACCTGGACCGTTTCCGCGTGCGCACGCCGACGTCGCAGAACCTGGCGGGTCTGACGCATGCGCTGCAGGGCGTGCTCCTTGCCAACGTGCCCATGATTATCCTGACCATCGACCCCTGCATTAGCTGCACGGAAAGGTAGGCGCGGCATGAGTTTACTGACATTTGCCAAGACGGCCTTGGGTTCTATGGTCAAGCAACCGGTCACGGTGTGCTATCCGCAGGAGGAGCTGACGGCGCCCAAGCGCTTGCGCGGGCACATCGTCAACGACATGGACGTGTGCATCTGCTGCGGCATGTGCGCGCGTCGCTGCCCGGCGGGCGCGCTCGCGGTCGATCGCAAGGGCGGAACGTGGTCGATCGACCCGTATGCCTGCGTGGTGTGCGGCGAGTGCATCGAGAGCTGCCCCAAACACTGCCTGACTATGGACACCGCTCGTACTCCAGTTGCGGCGAACAAGACTCCCACGGTAGAAACCAAACCGGAATAGCGTTTGTATAGAGCTGGAATAGAGCTGGAATAGGGGCCGGTGGGGCAAAATTGCCCCACCGGCCCCGCGCTTAACGCGCGGTGGAGCCGCCGCGAACAAAACTATGCCGGATTACGGGGCTGGATAGCGAACTCCCAACCATACCGAAAATCGCAAAAACAAAACCGCAGGTAGATAGCCTGCCGTTTTTCAAAAAATGAAGGTATGGATGAGGGTCCCGACTTTAGCCCCGTAATCCGGCATAGTTTTGAAATGGCACCATATCAGTACCAGCCCCTGATCCCTCGGGGACGGAGGAAAACGGATCATTCTGGCCTTGCGAGGGCCGCTACGTGACCCGTCTGCCACGAAACGGGCCCATCTACTACGTTTAGGCCGCTACCCTCAACCATGCCAAAAAACGCGAAAACAAAATTGCAGGTAGAACGCCTGCGGTTTTTCATGAAAAGCGGTTATGGTCGAGGGTGCTGGACTAAACGTAGTAGATGGGCCGATTTCGTGGCGGGCGCCGTCAGCCTATCTCCGCGGGCGGAAGAAAACGGATCATTTTGGTCCCGCGAGGCTTGCGGAGGCGCTCGTGCAGGGCCGCCGCGAACAAAACTATGCCGGTTTACTACGATGAATTCGACATTCCCGACCATGATTGCATTTTTCTAAATATCACAAGCGTTCTACCTGCGGTTTTGCAAGCGCGCAATTTGCCGTGGTCGAAGGTGGGCGATTCATCGTAGTAAACCGGCATAGTTTTGAAATGGCATTAAATCGGTGACAGCTATTTTGCTATGCCGGAGCGGTTGGTCGTCGGGCAACTACCCTCGCAGGTAGGCGATGGCGATCTGCGTGCGGTTGCGCAGACCCATTTTGGCAAGGATTGAGCTGATGTGGTTGCGTACGGTGCCTTCGCCCATATAGGCGGTGGCGGCAATCTCCTTGTTGTCGAGGCCGCGGGCGATGAGCTCGGCGACTTCGAACTCGCGGTCAGTCAGGCCGGCAAAGGCTGCGGGCCGGCGGGGCATGTCCGCCTCAACGCCCGTCCCGTCAAAGTCGATGTCTTCGATCGCCTTGCCTTCGAGCACGCGTTTGCCGTCCATGACCTGCGCCAATGCTGGCGGAATGGCGGCGACATCAGTTTTGATCAGGTAGCCGCGGGCGCCCAGTTTGAGCGCCGACACAATGTACTCGTCATCCGAGAACGTCGTCAGAAACACCACGCGCGCCGCAGGGTCGCGCTCAAGGATTTCGCGTGCCGCCGAAAGCCCGTCGCGTCCCGGCATCTGGATGTCGAGCAGTGCGATATCGGGTGCGTGTTCGGCATAGAGCGAAACCGCGTCGTTGCCGTTGGCGCCGGTGCCCACCACCTCGATCTGCGGCTGGGCGCCCAGGATAATCTTGAGCGAATCGACCACCAAGCGGTCGTCGTCGACAACAATGAGCCTCATCGGCCCTCATCTCCTTGCTGTTTGGGAACGGTGGCAAACACGCGCCAACCGGGGGAGCCGGCACGCGGGCCGGCGGTGAAGGTGCCGCCAAGCGCCTCGATGCGCTCGCGCATGGAGGCGAGCCCCATGCCCTCGGCGACGCCGCGACCGCCCGCTTGAGTCCCGCCCGTGCCGTCGTCGGTAACGATGAGCTGGTAAAACGATGGATGCTCCAAGCACCGCACAGCAACGTTTTGCGCGCGGGCGTGGCGCATGGTGTTGGAGAGCGCCTCGCGCAGGACCGCCGCAAAGCAGTTCGTGACGTTTGCGGGTGCATGTTCGGTCATAACTTCAAGCTCAATCTGCGGGCCGCCGTCCGAGCGCGCGTTTTCAACAATACGTTCGAGCTGCACGGAAAGGTCGACGGCGTTGTCGTTGAGCGCGTGGACGCTGGTGCGCACAAGCTGGAGCGCCTTGTCAACCGTGCGTTTGATGTCGGCGAAATCGGCGGCAACCCTGGGCTCGTCGGCGTGGACTATGCGCAGGGCCTCGGTCTGCAGCGAGGCGCGCGTGAGCTGGTGCCCGACGTTATCGTGGATCTCGCGCGCGATGCGGGCGCGTTCGGCGAGTGTCGCGAGCTCGACTTCGTAGTCCTGGCGGTCGGCAAGATCGCGGTTGCGCGCCTCGAGCGCCAAGGCTCGTTCCTGCAGCTCATCGCGGGTACGGCGCATGCGCTGCTGCTCGCGCTCTAACTGGGCGGTACGTAGTGATAGCAAGGTGGCGGCAACCGAAAGGATGGCGGTCAGCAGGAGCGTTCGTGCGGTGAGCGCGTCGGTGCGAAAGTCCGCGACGAGCGCAAAGACAAAGGCGACGCCAATGCCCAGCGCGACCCAGGCGTGCTCGCGGCGCACGCGTCGCGCGATGTCATAGAGGGCGAGGGACGCAAACGGCACAAACGGCGGCATGAAGACGGCCGCGATGATGTAAGCGCAGCTCGCGGCCTCGCTTACACGGCGCGTGCGTTCCTTCTGCGCGAGCTCGGCCAGCGAGGTGGCAATAACGCCAAGGCAAAACGCTGCGACCAAGCGAGCATCCACAGCAAGGCCCAGAGCGGTTGCGATACAGCACGCCAGCACAATCGATTTGTCGAAAAGCCTGTTCATACGGGTATTGTACGCGAAGCCGCGCGCGGTGGAGGGGCCGCCTGCGCAACCGTGACATTCCTCCCGCGCGGCAAATCGGCGTCGATCGCTCGCGTGAGCGGGGGTTTCGCCTCCGCCCCCCCTCGCACTCGTGACAAAGCTCACTGGTGCGCGCCGCCCGCTCCTGCGATGATGCAATCGTACCGGGCCACGACCAACAGAAGGGCCGCCTCATGACAGACATCGTCCACGTCGAAAACCTCGTCAAGCGCTATGACGATCTTATTGCGCTCGACCACTTTAACCTGAGCATCGCCCCCGGCGAGATCTTTGGCCTGCTGGGCCCCAACGGCTCGGGCAAGACCACGTCAATCAACTGCATTCTGCAACTGCTTGCCTACGATAAGGGCACCATCGAGCTGTTCGGCGAGCCCATGACGCCCGCCCGCTACGACCTTAAGCGCCGCATCGGCGTGGTGCCGCAGCAGGTAGCGGTGTTTGATGAGCTCACGGTGCGCGAGAACATCGACTATTTCTGCAGCCTCTACGTTAACGACCGCAAGCGCCGCCGCGCGCTGGTGGACGAGGCGATCGACTTTGTCGGGCTGGGCGACTTTACCAAGTTCCGCCCCGGTAAGCTCTCGGGTGGCCTGGCGCGTCGCCTCAACATCGCCTGCGGCATCGCGCACAAACCCGAGCTCATCTTCTTTGACGAGCCCACGGTGGCGGTCGACCCGCAGAGCCGCAACGCCATCCTGGAGGGCATCTGCCGCCTGCGTGACGAGGGCGCCACGGTGGTGTATACCAGCCATTACATGGAGGAAGTCGAGCAAATCTGCAGCCGCATCATGATCATGGACGGCGGGCGCGTGCTGGCGCAGGGCACCAACGACGAGCTCAAGCGCATGATTCAGATGGGCGAGCGCGTGACCGTCGAGGTCGGCGCCGTCGAGCCCGCCACGGTCGAGCGACTGCGCGCCCTCGAGCATGTGCTTTCGGTTGAGCTGTCCGACGGCGAGCTTGTCTGCACCTGCGAAGCGAGCCCGCACAACTTGGTCGACATCCTTGACACGCTGCGCGCCGCCGATGTGGCGCTCGGCCGCGTGTGGAGCGAGCCTCCGACCCTCAACGACGTGTTCCTCGAGATCACCGGCCGCGAGCTGCGCGACTAGGGGGCGGCCATGTTCAACACCATCATCACCACGCTCAAGACGCTATTGCGTCGACCGAGTACATGGGTCTGGGGCGCGATTTTTCCCATTGCGCTTTCAACGATGTTCATGTTTATGTTCGCGAACCTGAGCTCTGACGGCAAGGTCGACCCGGTGCCGGTAGCTGTTGTCGCTGACGAAGCCTGGGGCGCTTCGTCCTTTAAGGACGTGGCGACCTCGCTTGCCAAGGAAGGCGACGATCAACTGCTCGATGTGAGCGAGTACGAAGACTTGGCCGCCGCGCGTAAAGCGCTCAAGGCCGGCGAAGTCGCGGGCATCTACACGGTCGATGCCGCGGGCACGCCCAAGCTCACGCTGCTATCGAGCTATGACGGCTCGCGTGCCTCGTCGGTGCTCACCGACCGCAGCATCCTTGAGACGGTGGCAAGCTCGTATACGCAAAATGCCGAGCTCATGGCCCAGATTGCCCAAGACAACCCGGCCGCCCTTGCCGACCCGGAGGCGGTTGCGCGCGCCCTGTCGCTCGAGGGCGGAACCCGCCGCGTAAGCCTGACACGCACCACGCCCGACGGCACGACCATTTACTATTACGCGCTCTTTGGTCTGGTCGCGATGATGTCTGCCGAGTTTGCCGCCTTGAGCGTCGTCGACCTGCAGCCCAATTTGTCGGGCCTTGGCGCGCGCCGCTGCGTGGGCGGCCTTTCCAAGACGGCGTCGCTGGCCGGCATCTTTGTCGGCTCGTGGCTGGTTTCCTTTGCCTCGATGGCGGTCGCGATTGGCTACGTGCGCCTAGTCGTTGGCGTCGACTTTGGCGGGCGCGAGGGGCTGTGCCTGCTGGGCGGTGCTGCATCCGCGCTTGCCGCCACGGGCCTGGGGCTCTTTGTGGGTACGCTTCCCGTTAAGGGTGGCAAGGCGTCCAAGTCGGGCATCCTCACGGGCTTTGCCACTACGTGTGCCTTGTTTGCCGGGCTCTACGGCGAGCCGGCGATGGCACTTGCCGACGATGTCGCCCGCGCCTGCCCGGCCGAGTGCTGGCTCAACCCCGTCAAGCTCATCTGCGACATGTTCAATCGCCTGTATTTCTTTGAGGACCTGGGGCCCTTCGCCGTCCGCGCCGGCGCGCTCGTCCTGATGGCCCTGGTGTTTGTCGCCGCCGCTACGCTGATCTTTGGAAGGAGCCGCTATGAGCACCTTTAAGACCGCGCTTCGCATGGCGCTGGCGCACCCGTTCTACCTGCTCATCTATACGGTGTTCATCTCGCTCATGGGCGTATTCATCGCGGCCTCGGTGAGCTGGAACTCGTCGCAGCTTACCGAGTACAAGCCCTACGACACCAACGTGATCGTGGTCGACCGCGACAATAGCGACCTTTCGCGGGCGCTCACCAAGCATCTGGGCTTACGCTTTGACCTGGTCACGGGCGTTGGTGACGACACGTACGACCTTGCGGATGCGCTCGCCAAGAGCAACAGCGCCAAGGGCAGCGCCGACTGCGTGTTCTTTATTCCGGAGGGGTTTGAGGGCGACCTGATCGCGGCCGCCCGTGCGGGGGAGGCCCTGCCCAAGCTCGATGTGACCTACGGCGCCGGCACCATGGCGGCTACGCTTTCGTCTGCCGAGGCCTCGCGCTGGATCTCACTCGCGGGTGCTGCGGCGGCGCTTGAGCCCGCTGCCCCCAACGGCGATGTTGCCAAGGCGGCCGAGCATGCCGCCGCGAAGCGCGCCAAGGTCGAGGTCGAGCAGGTCAAGGTCGACTCGACGGCCGCCGCCACGCTCGAGTCGTACTTCAACTTTGGTGCGTACGCGATTATCTCGTCGGTCATCGTGTCGGTGGGACTGGTGTTCTCGGGCATGAACGAGCCCGAGCGCGTGCGCCGCATGGAGGCCGGCCCAATCTCCGAGCGTCAGCGCTCTCTTGCCGTGTTTGCGGCCGCCGCCGTGATCACCGTCTGCATCTGGTTTGTGTCGAGCATGATGGGTGTCGTGGGCTTTGCCGGCGCGGTCGCCGAGGTCGGCGCGGGTCGTGTGTGTCTGGCGCTGGCGGCGACGTTTGCCCTGGCATGCACGCCTCTGGCCGTCGGCTTTGCCCTTTCGAGCCTGGGTGCGCGCGAGGAGCTGCTCAACGGTGTGGGCAACTTGCTCGGCATGCTCATGACGTTTTTGGGCGGCGCCTGGATGCCGCTGTCGCTCATGGGCTCTGCCGTGCAGACCGTGGCGCATTTTGTGCCGACGTTTTGGGTGAACGACGCGATTGACAAGGCGCTCGCCGCGGACCTGACGTCCACCGTGCTGGGCGACATCGCCTGCGATCTGGGCATCACGGTGCTCTTTGCTGCGGCCATCGCCGCCGTAGGCCTCGCCCTCGCGCACAACAAATCCCACGCCTAACCGCCTAGTCATTGGGGACGTTCTTAAACGACTGGTCGCTGGGGACAGTCTTTGCCGATTCGCCGGCTCGCCGGCCGGGCTGGCAAGGGCTGTCCCAATATGCCGGCCTTTGGGGACGTTCCTTTCCTGCCGGCACTTGGGGACCACTCATTGGGGACGCACTTACACTCATTGGGGACAGACTTAAATGAGCGATTTCACTCATTTAAGTCTGTCCCCAATGAGTGGGTTGGAAAAAAGTCGAGCCTGTCGCTTAAAAATAGTTCACCAGGGTTTACTATTACCCTAGAAAAGTAGCAGAAGGCTAACAACGGGGGATAGCATGGCAGCGCAGAAAGCCTATGTCCAGGTCAAGGGGCTCAAGAAACACTATGGCGACGGTGATGCGCGCCTGACGGTACTCGATGGCATCGACACGTCCATCAACCGCGGCGAGATCTGCGTCATGCTGGGGCCCTCGGGCTCGGGCAAGTCGACCTTTCTCAACCTCATTGGCGGCCTGGAGGATGCCGACGGCGGCTCCATCATGGTGGACGGCTGCGACCTCACGGTGCTCAAGCCTGCCGATCTGGGCGAGTACCGCCGCCGCGAGCTGGGCTTTGTCTTCCAGTTCTACAACCTGGTGTCCGACCTTACCATCAAGGAGAACATCGAGGTCACGGCACACCTGTCCAAAAACCCGCTCAATGTCGACGACCTGCTGCGTTCGCTGGGCCTCTACGAGCACCGCAACAAGTTCCCGCGCCAGGTCTCGGGCGGCCAACAGCAGCGCTGCGCCATCGGTCGTGCGCTCGTCAAAAACCCGGGCCTGCTGCTGTGCGACGAGCCCACGGGCGCGCTTGACTACAAGACGTCCAAGGAAATCTTGCAGCTCATGGAGGATGTCAACCGCACCTACGGCTGCACCATCATCATCGTCACCCACAATGCCGCTATCGCGCGCATGGCCAATCGCGTGCTGCGCCTGCGCGACGGGCACATCGTCGAGGATGAGCTCAACGAGTCGCCCATCGCGGCCGCCGATCTCGATTGGTAGGCGACGCCATGACACCTCTCGCAAAACGTCTCCCGCGCGAGCTGCGCCGCAATATCGGCAAGTACCTGGGCATCTTTTTGCTTATGTGCGGAAGCATCGCCCTTACCTCGGGCTTTTTGCTCGCGGCGCATTCCATCGGCTGCCTCATCGACGACATGCGCGACGAGTACACGATCGAGGACGGCCGCGTGACCACCTCCTTCGAGGCTACCAAAGACCAGCTCAAGGCCGCCGAGGATACAGCCGGCGACGTCGGTGGCGTCACGCTCTACAAGAATTTCTCCATCGACGCCATCATCAAAAAGACCGCCGGCGACGACGGCACCAAGCGCACCCTGCGCACCTACGTGCATCGCACTAAGGTTGACATTGCGTCCTACTGCGAAGGCAAGCAGCCCAGGGCGGACGATGAGGTGGCAATCGACCGTGTCTTCGCCACCAACAACGACCTCGCCGTGGGCGATAAGGTCGAGCTTGAGGGCCGCACCTACACCATCTGCGGCATCATGACCCAGCCCGATAGCCAGGCGCTGTTCCTCAACAATTCGGACTTTACGGTGAACACCATCACGTACGGCGTGGCCGAGGTCACCGACGCCGGCTTTGCCGCGCTCGAGGATGCCGGCGGCGCGCCTGCCTGCACCTACTCCTTCACCTTTGCCGATCGCGACCTCCCCACCGCGGATCGCATCGATGCGGAGCAGGATATGGTCGAGGCGCTGACCGATGCCGATGCGCGCGTGGACGATCTGATCGATGCCGACTCCAACCAGGGCATTGGCTATGCGCGCGATGACGTGGACGGCGACTCCATGATGTGGATGACGTTGCTCGACATCATCATCGTGATCATGGCGTTTGTCTTTGTGGTGCTCACCGACGCCACTATCGAGGAGGAGAGCGCCATCATCGGCACGCTGCTCGCCAGCGGCTATCGCCGCCGCGAGATCGTGCTGCACTACCTGGCACTTCCCGCCATCGTGGGCGTGCTCGCGGCACTTTTGGGCACCGCGCTCGGCGTTGCGTTCTTTACCGAGCCCATGCGCGGTCTCTACTACGGCTCGTACAGCCTGCCGCCCTTCCAGGTGTACTGGAGCTGGGAGATCTTTGTGAAGTGCGCCGTGGTCCCCGCCGCCGCGCTCATCCTCATCACGCTGGTAGGCCTGCTTCGCAAGATGGGCAAGACGCCGTTGCAGTTCCTTCGCCACGAGGCGAGCGGCAAGTCGGGTACCAAGCGCGGTCTGCAGCTGCCGGAACGCATGGGCTTTGTTTCCCGCTTTCGCCTGCGTATCTTCCTGCGCAACCTGGGCAACTTTGCCACGCTCTTCGTGGGCATTGCGTTTGGGTCGCTGCTGCTGCTCTTTGGCCTGGCGATCCTGCCCACGATGACGCACTATGCGGACAACCTCGAGACGAGCCTGGTCGCCGAGCACCAGTACACGCTCAAGGCGCCGCTGGAGCTCGGGGGCACTGCCGAGGAGCGTGAGCAGTGGTCGGCGCTCGAGCGCTTGCAGTCGGTTGACGGCGCGCTGCTTTCTGCCGCCCAGGATGCCGATGACGAGCTTGACGACGCGGCCGATGCGGCGCAGACGGCAGCCGATGCCGCGAACGCATCTCCGTCTGCCGAGAGCCTGACTGCAGCGCGGGATGCGCTTGCCAAGGTCCAGGACAAGAAGGATGCGCTCTACGCGCGCCTTGACGACCTTGCCGATGCCCTCGGCTGCAACCGCGACGAGGCTATCGACCTGATCGACAAAGCCTCGAAAATCGACGCCGGCAACGACGATATCCACCCGGTCAATACGACCGACAACGGCGCGGGCGCAATCGCGCAGGCCGAGAAATATGCCGTTTACCAGCTGCAATACGACCGCGGCGATGGTAATGGCGAGGAGACGATTTCTGTCTACGGCATCTCGGCAAACTCGCGCTATTGGAAAGACCTCAACGTCGGCGATGGGCGCGTCGTCTTTGGCGGCGGCCTGCTCGATAAGTTTGGCTGGAGCGAGGGGCAGAAGGTCACGCTCGGCGACAAGTACGAGGGCGAGCATTATTCCCTTGAGTACGCGGGCAAGGACTGTGCCTGGGGCTCAAAGTCGGACATGAATATCTATATGAGCATTGATGACTTTAACGAGCTGTTCGACAACGACGCCGCCTACTTTAACGGCTATGTGAGCGACGAGAAGCTCGACCTCGACGCTCGTTACTTTGCCGGCGACACCACGCCCGACGACATGCGCGCCGTGGGTGATCAGTTCATCGGCATGATGAGCAAAATGATCGGAATGATGATCGGGCTCGCGGTGTTTATCTTCCTGCTGTTTATGTACCTGCTGACCAAAGCGGTGATCGACCATAGCGCCCGGTCGATTAGCTACATGAAGGTCTTTGGCTATCGCGATGGCGAGATTTCGCATCTGTACATCCGCTCGATCACGCTGTGCGTGGCGGTGTCGCTCGTGCTGAGCCTGCCGGTCATTATTGGCTCGCTCACGGCCATCTTCCGCTCGATGCTGCTCGCCTACAACGGCAATATCGAGATCTACGTGCCTGCTTGGTCCATGGCTGCATGCGTCGGCATTGGCTTTGCGACCTACCTGGTCGTGGCGCTGCTACACACGCGCTCTATCAAGCGCGTCAGCCTGGCCGAAGCCCTCAAGGTGCAGGAGTAGTCATCGGGGACGTGCTTAAACGACTAGCCATTGGGGACAGTCTTTGTCGGATCGTCGGCTCGCCGGTCGGGCTGGCAAGGACTGTCCCTGGCGGCACTCATTTAAGTCCGTCCCCAATGAGTGGTTTCAGTCATTTAAGTCTGTCCCCAATGAGTGGCCGTGCTTGACTTCAACCCCACTTCAACGGGTACCATCTCCTATGTCTGTAACGCCATATAGACCGAGGGGATATATCTATGACCGCAACTGCACCCGCAGCACCCGCTAAGGTGTACTTCACCAACCTGCGCACGCATGCTCGCGAGAGCCAGCTCGACAAACTCAAGCGCCTCATCCGTCGCGCCGGTATTGAGCAGATCGACTTCGAGAACAAGTTCGTTGCCATCAAGATTCACTTTGGCGAGCTGGGTAACCTGAGCTTTCTGCGCCCTAACTACGCCCGCGCCGTCGCTGACGTGGTGAAGGAGCTGGGCGGCAAGCCCTTTCTCACCGACTGCAACACGCTCTATGTGGGCAGCCGCAAAAACGCGCTCGAGCACATCGACACCGCTTATCAGAACGGCTTTACCCCGTATGCCACGGGTTGCCAGATCATCATCGCCGACGGCCTCAAGGGTACCGACGAGGCACTCGTTCCGGTCGAGGGCGGTGAGTACGTGCGCGAGGCAAAGATCGGCCAGGCACTCATGGACGCCGACATCGTGATTAGCCTCACACACTTTAAGGGTCATGAGCAGGCCGGTTTTGGCGGCGCCATGAAGAACCTGGGCATGGGAGGCGGCAGCCGTGCCGGCAAGATGGAGCAGCATGCCGCCGGCAAGCCGAACGTCGCGACCGAGCACTGCATTGGCTGCCGCGCCTGCGAAAAGATCTGCGCGCATAACGCCATCTCGTTCGACGACACCCGCGAGCGCGAGCTTGCCAGCGGCGCTACTCGCACGGTGCACGTGGCCGCCATCGACCACGATCGCTGCGTGGGCTGCGGACGCTGCATTGCGGCATGCAACCAGGACTGCATCAAGCCCGGCTATGACGCTGCGGCCGACGTGCTCAACTGCAAGATCGCCGAGTACACCAAGGCCGTCGTCGACGGCCGCCCGAGCTTCCATATCTCGCTTGCTATGGACATCAGCCCCAACTGCGATTGCCATCCCGAGAACGATACGCCTATCGTCAACGACATCGGCATGTTCGCGAGCTTCGACCCGGTCGCCATCGATCAGGCCTGCGCCGATGCCGTCATGGCATCCGAACCACTGCCCAACACCGAGCTTACCGACAGCGCCGCCAAGATGGAGCATAACCACGAGCATCTGGAGGGCGAGCAGGCGCGCGACCCCTTCTGCATCACGCATCCCGACACCGATTGGCGCGCGTGCATCGCGCATGCCGAGAAGATCGGCCTTGGCACGAGCGAGTACGAGCTCATCGAGGTCAAGTAGCGTCGTCCTATTGGATAAAGAACGCGATTTTGTTGCGTAACTCAATCAAAAACCGCCTGTGAGCACGGTGCTCGCAGGCGGTTTTTCGGAAGTATGCGGCAAATTCTGAGACTGCCGAGCACACGACGTTTTTTGGCAACAAAGCCCCTGATAAATTGTTGGTAAAACTGTGGTCTGGCCAGGCTTCGTGCGATTTTCCCCGCACTTCCGAAAACGGGGAGTCAGATAGACCAGTAAACCGTGCTATTTGCCTAAAAATACTCGTCGAGGAAGTCGTCGACCGTATTCCAGTAGAGCTCGGGGTCAACTTGCGCACTCTTGGCGTGGGTGGCGCCATGGATGGTGAGCTTTTGCTTGACCTTGCTGGCGCACGCGTCGTAGTTTTGGCCGAGCATGTCGTACGGCACAAAGGTGTCCTGGTCGCCGTGGATAAACAACATAGGAACCGTCGCGTGTTTGAGTTGCTCCACACTGCTCGCCTTATGAAAGTCGTAGCCCGCGCGCACGTTGCACACCAAGTTTGCTACATCGAGCAAGGGAAAGCTGGGCAGGCCGAACACATCCTTGAGCTGCAGAGAAAACTCGTCCCAAACACTTGTATAACCACAGTCTTCGATAATGCATTTCACGTTTGCGGGCAGAGATTCCCCCGCGACGTTCATGGCGGTTGCCGCACCCATCGACTCGCCAAAGACCAGGATGCGCGCCTCGGGGTCAGCCTGAACGATTCGCTCGATCCATGCAACGACATCGAGCCGCTCGGGCCAGCCCATGCCGATATAGTCGCCGCCGGAGCGCTCGTGGGCACGGGCGGCAGGCGCGAGCACGTTCATGCCGCGGTCATGGAATCGTTTGGCGTATCGGGCCATACCGATGGGCTCATCGGTGTATCCGTGTAGGCAGACAGCGTAATTGTGTGTGGTCTCTGGGGCGGCAAAATACCAAGCGGCAAGCTCGGTTCCGTCGTCCGCGGTGAGGCTGCTGCTCTCGCGGTTCTCTTTAAACCATGCCCGCGCCTCGGTTCCCTCGGCATCCGGCTGCTCACTTTCTTTGTCATTCTTGCTATCCTGCATCATCTTCATGGTGTACGGCGCTTGGGGATTCAGGGCAAAGTCAAACAAAAAATTGCCGGCAAATCCGAGCAACGTGACAACAAGCGCCAGCGCAACAACGACGGTTATCTTAAGTTTTCGATGGGGGTGTGCGCTTTGAGGCATTTACGGTTCTCCTTATAGATGTTAATACATCAACATTTAAAACAAGCGCATTATGGATGTTCGCCGTTGATGCGTCAACAAGCAAAGAATGGGTAAACAAAGGGTCACGTATGGTGCAAATTTCGCACGTACCCAGACGCTTTGATATAGTGTTGAGAACTCTTTACATTGGAGGATGTAACCGGCATGTCCGATTCGAGCGACAGTTCTAAGCCGCGACCCAAGACCGCGGCCGTTCCACACTACACGGTGGGCGAGGAGATTATGAACTCCGTCACCCATGGTGTCGGCTGCCTGCTGGGCATCGCGGGCCTGGTGCTCCTGATCGTATTCGCTGCCCTGCGCGGCGGAGGCCCGATCCACATGGCCGCGGCGATTGTCTATGGTGTCAGCATTATCCTCGAATACCTAGCCTCCACGCTCTACCATGCGATTCAGCCCGCGGGCGCCAAGCGCGTGTTCCGCATCATCGACCACAGCTGCATCTACCTGCTCATAGCCGGCAGCTATACGCCGTTTTGCCTCATCACGCTCGCAAACGACGGCGGCCCTATGCTGTTCTTTGCCGTGTGGGCCATCGCCATCATCGGCATTGCGCTCGAGTGCTTCCTACGCGAGCGTCAACCGCACTGGGTAAGTGGCCTGGTCTACCTGCTGATGGGCTGGCTCGTTGTCTTTAAGCTGCCCGAACTTGTGGCGCTGCTCAACCCCGTGGCACTTGCCCTGCTCGCCATCGGCGGCGTGTGCTACACCGCGGGCGTGCCGTTCTATATCGCCAAAAACGTGCGCTACCTGCACAGTGTTTTTCACTTGTGGGTGCTCGCCGGCAGCATCTTCCAGTTCATGGCGGTGATCCTCTTCGTAATCTAGCGATCGCGACTATGCCCGCGGCATCCAAACGGCCGTCGGGCGCAACTGCCCTATCCGCCACCTACGCTTACGACCTAACGTCCCGAATCTTGGAGGTTCGAGAAACTCCCGATGGACATAACCATCTCCCTTATTACCACGCTCGTCCTGACGCTTATCAACGGCTACTTCTCCATGTCCGAGATGGCTCTCACCACGGCTAAGCGCGCTGTGTTGGAGCACGATGCCGAGGAGGGCGATAAGCGCGCCGAGCGCGCCGTCCAGCTCGCCGCCGACTCCGATCAGCTGTTGGCCACCATCCAGGTCGCCATCACGCTCGTGGGCTTTGCCTCGTCCGCCGTCGCCTCGACGAGCCTGTCCGACCCGCTCGCCACGTGGCTCATGAGCTTTGGCATCGCGCCGCTTTCCGCCATCGCGCGCGGCCTGGCGCCGGTCATCATCACCGTTGCCGTCGCCTTTGTGTCCATCGTGATCGGCGAGCTCGTGCCCAAACGCATCGGCCTCGCTAACGCCGAGGGCGTATCCAAGCAGGTCGTGGGACCGCTTTCCGTGTTCCAAAAGATCGCCCGCCCGCTCGTGTGGCTGACCGGTGCCTGCTCCGACGGCCTGGCCCGTATCCTGCGCATCAAGAGCGCCGATGACCGACAGAACGTCTCGGAGGAAGAGATCAAGTACATGGTCTCAGAGCAGGACGACCTGCTCGACGAGGAAAAGCGTATGATCCACGAGATCTTCGACCTGGGCGACACCGTGGCTCGCGAGGTCATGGTGCCGCGCGTGGATACTACCATGTGCGAGGACGACGAGACGGTCGCCGACGTGTTGTCCACCATGCGCCAGACCGGCTTCAGCCGCATCCCCGTCTATCACGAGGACCCCGACAACGTCGCGGGCATCGCGCACATCAAGGACCTGATCCAGCCCGCGCTCGACGGCAAGGGCGACCGGCCCATCGCCGATTACCTGCGCGATGCCACCTTTGTGCCCGATACCAAGGACATCCTGCCGCTGCTGTCCGAGATGCAGACCTCGCACGACCAGATCGTGGTCGTCGTGGACGAGTACGGCGGCACGGCCGGCATCATCACCATCGAAGATATCGTCGAGGAGATCGTCGGCGAGATCGAGGACGAGTTCGACCCCGACAACAAGTACCTCACGCGCCTCTCGCGCCGTGAGTGGCTCGTCGATGGGCGTTTTTCGTGCGATGACGCGATTGAGCTTGGTTGGCCGCTCGAGGAAAGCGATGATTATGAGACCATCGCCGGCTGGATTTTGGAGCTTTGCGACTCGGTGCCCGACATCGGAGAGGTGTTTGAGGTCGCGGGGTACAAGTTCAAGGTACAGTCGATGCGTGGCCAGCGCATCTCGCTCATTCGCGTGATCGCTCCGGCCGAAACCGATAAGAAGGATTCTGAGTCCTCGGCAGAGAAGCCGGCGGCGTCGGGTGCGGGCTCTGCGGATCCGCACGACGGCGACGAGTAGGGCAAGGACGAGTAGGGGAGAGTTATGGCAGGCCTGTTCAACATCCTTAAGGTCACCGTCAGCGAGGACAAGATTTGCGCGCACGTGCTGGTGAACCCCGGCATGCCGCTTATGACCTCGGAGGATATCGAGGCCACGGCGCGCGTGTACTACCTGGTGCCCGCGATTGCCAAGCATCTGTGCCTGGGCGATTCGGGTCGCGAGTTCCAGGACTGCATGGGCCAGACCGAGCTTTGCCACCTGCTGGAGCACGTGACGGTCGAGCTCATGAACGAGACCGGTCTTGCCGGCAGTATCTCGTGCGGTCGCACGCGCGTGAGCGAGCATGACGAGCGTGTCTTTGAGGTTGAGCTTTCGTGTCCCGATGACGCGCTGGCCATTGGCGCGCTGTCGTCGGCGACCTTTATGATGGACTGGGCGTACCTGCACGCCGACCAGCCGGCCCCCGACGTGGAAGGCACGGTCGCAGGTCTGCGCAACCTGGTGCTGGGCATGCGTGCCGAGGCCGAGGGCAAGGACCCGCACGAGGCCGTTGCCGCTGCGAACGGCGAGGACGTGGCCGAGGATGCGCCCGAGGGCGACGTTCCTGCCGACGCCGACACTGAGCCTGTTGCCGAGGTGCCTGCTGAGCCCGAGCCTGCGGAGCCCCAGGGCGTTCCGAGCTTTGACGACGAGCCGCAGATGCCAATCGATACCGAGGGTGCGGTCGCCGAGAACCACGAGGCCCCCGCGGCCGTCTTTGGCGGTGCGGCAACGGCTCCGTCCGGCTCGGCGCACGAGGGCAACCTGCCGCTCGTTGACGGCGCAGGCGAGGACCCGGCTGCCACGGTCGCCATGCCCGCCATGCCGCAGGAGTAGGTTTACTCGCTTATCACCATCATGTACCTGCGCTTTTACCGTACGCAGATGAGCGCGACGGCAAGTGTTGCGCTGCGGGTATAATGGACAGCATTCAAACGGTGGGCATCGAGGTGCCCGCAGGAGAGGAATGATCATGGGAAAGACTTTCAGCTTTGTCTCCGGTGCGCTCTTTGGTGCTGCCGCCGGCGCTATCATCGGCGTTGCTCTGGCCCCGCGCTCGGGCGCCGAGACCCGCGCCATGGCCGCCGATATCGCCAACGATGCCTGGGACAACATGCGTGACACCTACGAGCACAGTGCCGAGGAGGCTCGTGCCGCGGTCAACGACTTTGGTCCGATGGTCGACGCCAAGACCGATGACCTGCGCGCCAAGGTCGACCTGGCCCGCGAGCGCATGGACCAGCTTCGCGAGCAGCTCAACGACGCCATCTCGGGCGGCAACGTGACGCCCGCTGCCGACGTCGTGGTCGAGAACGTCACCGAGGCCGGCACCGAGGCCACGGAGTCCTCGACCGAGGCATAATGCGCGCAGGGGATTTTGTCGGCGTCAAGGTTTATCGTAAGCCTGCCGAAGACAAGCGCACCAAAAAGGACGGCACGCCGCGCAGCCCAAAAAAGCTCGGCAAGATTCACTTTCCCGTCTTTACCCCGGGCGGCACGCGCGTGGTGGGCTTTATGGTCCGCCAGTCCGATATCGCGGGCATGATCGAGCGCCCCGACCGATTCGTGGCGCTCGATGCCATCGGCGTCTATGAGGGTGCTGTCGCGGTCGACGACGTCAGGGGCACCTACGATGCCGCCGCGGCCAAGCGCCTCGATATCAACCTGGACGATTGCATCATCTGGGTTGGCATGGACGTGCGCACGGAATCGGGCGATGTCGTGGGCTACTGCTCGGACGTTGAGTTCAAACCGCGCTCGGGCATTGTGCAGACGTTCTATGTGACCGCCAGCGCCGCATCGAGCATGTTGGTGGGCGACACGCAGGTGCCGCCGACGATGCTGCGCGGCTACGAGAACGGCGCGATGATTGTCTCGGACGAGGTCAAGACGCTTGGGTATTCGGGCGGCGCGGCCGCCAAGGCTGCCGAGGCCAGTGTTGTGGTGGGCGATAAGGTCAAGAAGGGCGCCAAGGTGCTCGATGACAAGGGATCGGTCGCCGTGGACAAGGGCAGCCGCGCACTGGGCAAGCAGCTCGGCAAGACGCGCGGTATGTTCAAGGCCTTTAAGGACGAATATCAAAAGGCGAGCGGGGGCTCGTCAAAAGCTAGCAAATAGCGACGTACCAAATGATGGGAGGCGAGCCGGAGACATGTTGCTCCGGCTCGCTGTGTTTATGGGGGAGGGCACATGCGCCAAAACGGATCTAACTTAAACGGGCACTCGGGTGCGCGTCCGACGGCGCGCCGCGACCTGGGGCAGCTGCCCAGCGGTCAGCGTCGACGTCGCCGTAAGCCCGGCGCGATGTACCTCAACCATAGCCGTGGGTTTAGCGATCGCAGCGCGCGCATCGGCAACGGGCGCTCGCCGCGTCGACCGTCCCGCCTGCCCTATGCGCTCATCGCCGTGGGTTGCGCGCTCGTGCTGTTTATCGCTGCCGTCGTGGGCTACGTCAACCGCAGCGTGGACGTGGAACTCAACGGGCAAAAGACCGCGGTGCGCGTGGGCTCTACGTTGCAGAATCTTATCGACGATCAAAGCCTGACCGAAACGTACGACGCCGGCGATCTGCTGGCCGTCGACGATAGCGTGCTCAAGCGCCATGGCGGCGAAAAGCTGTCGGTGAAGGTCGACGGCAAGCGCGTGAAGCAAGGCAAATGGGATAGTCGCGAGCTTACGGGTGGCGAGAAGGTGACGGTCAAGGACGGCCGCAACGTGTACGAAAAGCACGAGGTCCAGGCCACGACTATCGAGCCAAAGCTTAAGGTCGAGGGCACGGGCGCCATTGAGTATGTCAAAACCTGGGGCGTTCAGGGCCGCTCCGAGGTATGGGTCGGCGAGCAGTCGGGCAAGACGCAGGACCGCGGCGAGGTCGTTCCCGCCACCGACTGCGTGGTCGAGTGCGCAAGCGTAGCGCCCAAGGGCAACGAAAAGTACGTGGCCCTGACATTTGACGAGGGTCCGAGCGGAGCGACCAAGCAGATCTTGCAGGTGCTCAAGGAAAAGGGCGTCACGGCGACATTCTTCCTTTCGGGCGATGCGGCTGAGGCCTCTCCCGCTACTGCCAAAGCGATTGTCGATGCCGGGTGCGAGGTCGGCTCCAACAGCTACAGCGATGATTCGCTCAAGGGCGAGGATCGTGAGACGGTGCGCAAGCAGATCACGAAGGGCACCGAGGCGATTAAGTCAGCGACCGGCGTCGAGACGATGTTGCTGCGTGCCCCCTACGCCGCGTTTGACGAGCAAAACTGGATTGACTCGATGGACCTGGTGTCCGCCGTGGTTTCGTGGAATATCGATTCGGGCGACTGGCTGCTCAACGGCGCTGACGAGCAAGTATCGACCGTGCTCGACTCGATGACGCCGGGCAATATTGTGCTGCTCACCGATAGCGATGAGTGCGCCGAGCAGACGCTCGAGGCGCTGCCGCAGATTATCGATGGCCTTGTCGCCGACGGCTACAAGATCGTGACGCTCAGCGACCTGGTCAAGACGGACACGGCATTGAGCAAAAAGCTCACCTCGTTCACCAAGGTTTCCATGCCCAAAAACGCCGTGTTCCCCCAACTCCCCGAGGACGACGACACCACAGAGTAGTCATCGGAGACGTGCTTAAACGACTGGTCGTTTAGGGCGGTCTTAATCGCTTTGTCCCACTGTGCTCATCCGGCTCTATGTCACGGATGCATCAGCGTTTGGTATGCCTGCAATGTGCAGGGCATAAATTCGGTGCCGCAGCGCGATGCTGATGCTATAGTTACTGCGGTTAATGAGGGTCAAGAGAAAGGTTACAGGTGAAATCCAAACCTCGACCATACAGTCGATGACCCCATGCAGGTGCTTTCTGCGCGTGCACGGGGTGTGAGCGCCGAGCGGCGTGCCGCCCGCGCATGCGTATACATATCTAAAAGTCCACGGATTGCGTGCCGGCATGGTCACGCGGTCCGCAGGAATAATGATGGGGAGCACCATTGAATTATCTGAGTGAGATGCTCAAATTGCCGGTCTTGGACGTCGACGGCGAAAAGCTCGGCGTGGTTAACGATTTTGGCATTGCAACCGGCGAGGTTTTTCCGCACGTGACGTCGCTCGCGTTCCGTGGTCCCGGCAAGACGCCGTTTATGATCAGCTGGCGCAAATGGGTCGACCGTATCGACGAGACGGGCGTACACCTTAAGACGTCGGCCACCGAAATCCGTTTTTCGTACTTGCAGCCGACCGAACTCTTGCTTGCCCGCGACGTGCTTAACAAGCAGATTGTCGATACGCAGGGCATGAAGGTCGTGCGCGTCAACGACATCAAGTTTTCCATGTCGGGTGAAAATCAGCTGCGCCTGCTGGGTGCCGAGGTCGGCGCCCGCGGTCTGCTGCGCGCAATCAGCCCCACACTCGAGCACGTCGTCGAGGGCTTTATGAAGCACTTGGGCAAGCCGCTCAGCGAGGACATTATCGCCTGGTCTTACATGGACCTGCTCGATCGCTCGACTAAGAACATCCAGCTCTCGGTGTCGCACAAGACGCTTGGCGAGCTGCATCCTGCCGACATTGCCGACATTATCGAGCAGCTCGACCCGCGCCTGCGTGCGCAGGTGTTCGCGCAGCTCGACACGGCACAGGCCGCCGAGGCCATCTCGGAGTTCGATGACGACGAGCTCATGACCGAGATGCTCGAGGGCCTGTCCGATACCGACGCATCGTCGATGCTGGCCATGATGGACCCGGACGACGCTGCCGACCTGATCGACGAGCTCGATTATGAGAAGGCCGAGAAGCTCCTGCGCCTGATGGGCGTCAAGGAGGAGAAGGCGATTCGTAATCTGCTGGGCTACGAGGACAACACCGCCGGCCGCATCATGACCTCGGAGTTTGTCTCGCTGCCCGCCACGGCGACGGTCGGCGATGCCATCGAGGCGATTCGCAAACTCGACGAGGACTTTGAGAGCGTCTATTACGTCTATACCGAGGATCCGAGTGGCATGCTGACGGGCGTGCTTTCGCTGCGCACGCTGATCGTGGCCGACCGCGACGCCACGCTGGGCCAGCTCGCCTATCGCGATCTGGTCTACGTGTCGCCCGACGAGGACCAGGAAGACGTGACGGACGAGATGACCAAGTACGACCTGGTTGCCATCCCTGTCTGCGACGAGAACCGTCATATCCTGGGTATCGTGACCTTCGACGACGCCATGGACGTTATCGCCGAGGAGCATCAAGAGGACCTGCAGATCGCCGGTGTCGGCTCGGGCGATAGCGCGTCGGACGACTCGACGAACGTGCTCAGCTGGTTCGTGCATCGTCAGTACTGGGTCGTCGTGTGGGGCATCGCCTCGTGCATTATGGCGACGGTGCTGGGGACGGCGCTGGGCTCCGCGCATCTGGTGGTGTTCCCCATGTGCGCCATGCCGCTCGTGCTGCTGGCTGCCTCGCGCATGGTGTCGTTCGTCAAGAACTACTTCCTCGAGTACGACGGTCACGACGACGAGCCCAAGCCGTACCTGGGATTCTTCTTCCAGAGCACGGGCATGGGCCTGATCCTTTCGCTCGTGACCTACCTGTGCGCGCAGCTGGTGCGCACCGCCGCGTTCCCCGATGCCACTATGTTTGAGGAGCAGCTCTTTACCGGCTGCTTTAATATCGCTGCCGTCATTTGCCTGGTTGGCAACATGAGCGCTGTGATTTATCTGATGGTGCTGTTCTGGCGCGACGAGCACGACCTTAACACGTCGGGCACCGCCATGAACGTCATCGCCGTCATGATTTCGTGTGTGGCGTACTGCATCGCCGCGGTGCTGCTCACCATGTCGGTCATGGGGTAGGTGGTCGCGTGCAAAACACGAAGCAAAAGGCGAGCACCAAGCAAAAGCTGACCATCGCGGCCATCTTTGGCGCCATGGGCCCCGGTCTGTTGGCAGCGCTTTCGGGCAATGACGCCGGCGGTATCGCCACGTATTCCAGCGCGGGCGCCAGCTATGGCTATAAGATGCTGTGGATGCTTCCCGTCATGACCGTGCTGCTTATCGTGACGCAGGAGACCGCGGCGCGCTGCGGATGCGTCACAGGTAAGGGCCTGGCGTCGCTCATTCGTGAGCGCTTTGGTGTGCGCAAGAGCGTGCTGGCCATGGCGGCGCTGCTGATCGCCAACACAGCCGTGACCATTTCGGAGTTCGCGGGTATCGCGAGCGGCCTTGCGCTGTTTGGCGTTCCGGCGAGCATTTCGGTGCCGCTCGTGGCGCTGCTGGTGTGGATGCTTACCATGTCGGGTAGCTTTCGGCGCATCGAGAAGATTTTGCTGCTGGTAAGCTGCGTGTTCGTGACCTACATCGTCGCCGCGTTTATGGCCGGCCCCAACTGGGGCGAGGTCGCGGTCGACTTGGTCGTCCCCAATATTCAAAACGACCCCAGCTACGTGTCGCTCGTGGTCGCAACGATCGGCACCACCATCGCACCGTGGATGATCTTCTTGGCTCAGAACAACGTGGTCGATAAGAATGCGGGCGAGGACGACATCGTGCTGCAGCGTATTGATACCGTGAGCGGCTCGATCGCTGCCGATATCATTGCGGGCTTCATTATCATCACGACCGGTACGGTGCTGTTCCCGGCGGGTATTCAGATTAGCGATGCCGCCGATGCCGCCCGCGCGCTGGAGCCCATCGCGGGCCAGTGGTCCACGGTGCTGTTTGCCTCGGGCCTGGTCGCAGCGAGCTTTTTGGCTGCCTGCGTGCTGCCGGGCGTTACGTCGAGCGCTATCTGCGAGGCATTTGGCTGGGAACGCGGCGCCGACCGCAGCTGGGATGAGGCCCCGGTCTATCGCGGCATCATTACGGCCATCATTGGCATTTCTGCCGTGTTGGTGCTCATGCCCGGCGTCGATTTGTTCCAGATTATGATGACCTCGCAGGTCATCAACGGTGTGCTGCTGCCCGTAGTCTTGGTATTCCAGGTGGTTATCGCGGCGGATCGCCACATTATGGGCGCCAACCGCAACGGCCGCGTATGGAACGTGCTCACGTGGGCGACTATCGGCGTGATTACGGTGCTGACGGTCGTCATGTTTGTGCTGCAGGCGATGGGCTACAGCGCGTAGCGCCTCTTTTGGGTTTCGAGCGGGCCGCGGCTATGGGCTGCGGCCTCTTTTTTGCCCGCTATGGGGGTTAGTTATATACAGATGGGCAAAAAATGCCAAATATGAGTACTGTTGCTAGACTAATGGCATTTACGGCCAAGAAGATAATGAACATAACCTATAGTATGTTCATTAAAATTGGCTCCAATATACCTTAAACAAGTCAGGTTGGCTGCTTTAGGGGGTTGTAGAGGTAGCGCACAGAGATGTGGTGTAAGAGGCGGGGCATGCCCCGCCTCCGCCCTT
>CAJKLK010000009.1:0-88643 GCA_905200715.1 uncultured Collinsella sp.
CCTCCAACATCGGCTGGATGGCCTGGGCAAAGGACGGCGAGGAGGCCGGCACCACGGGCTTCGGCAGGAGCGTCGAGGCCGTCCAGATCAGGCTCGTCAAGAAGGGCGGCGCCGCCCCCTCGTCCGACGGCGCCAACGTCGACTACGCCTTCAAGAAGAAGCCCATGTCCCTGACCTACCGCGCCCACGTCTCCAACGTGGGCTGGCAGGGCGCCGTGTCCGACGGCGCGACCGCCGGCACCACCGGCCGCGGCCTCGCCCTCGAGGACCTCAAGCTTTCGATCGACAGCTCCGACTACTCGGACGGCTCTGCCGTGCAGGTCGACGCCCATGTCTCGGGCATCGGCTGGCAGGGATGGGACACCCCCTCGGCGTCCGAGGGCGGCACCACCGGACAGGGCCGCGCCGTCGAGGCCGTGCGCCTGAGGCTCACGGGCTCCCTCGCGAAGGACTACGACGTCTACTACCGCGTCCACGCCTCCAACATCGGCTGGATGGCCTGGGCAAAGGACGGCGAGGAGGCCGGCACCACCGGAATGTCTTGTTCCCTTGAGGCGGTTCAGATTAAGCTTATTAAGAAGGGTGCGTCCCATCCTGATACGACTGGCTATTCTCATCTTGAATTACCAACGGTGACGTACTCATCCCAGGCGAAGGGCGCTTGGCAGAATTCTGTTTCTGCCGGAGAGGTGTCCGGTACGACTGGTAAGGGCATTTCCATTACCGGGTTCTCGGCCAAGATCACTTCGTTCGTTGCCGGTGGAATTAATTATCAGCTGCACCTTTCAAATGCAGGTTGGACTTCTGGTAAGTCAAACGGGGATCAACTGTCGTCTGCTACTGAATCCAATCCGGTTGAAGCAATTAAAGTCTCCCTATCGGGTGACTTGGCAACTTATTTCGATGTTTGGTATAGGGTCCATATCGAAAATGTTGGCTGGCTCGGTTGGACAAAAAATGGCGCCGTCGCCGGCAGCACTGGCTATGGGGCGCATGTCCAGGCCGTTCAGGTGAGAATTACGAGAAAGGGCGCTGCTGCTCCGGGGAGTATCATCTCTCCGATGCTTCTTGGCGAACCACTTTCTCTTGCTAATCCAATGCAGAAGAAAATTGTAGATCTGTCGAGGCAAGTTCCCTCTCCTGGTCCGGGGTTGTGTTCAGAATGGATTGCTCAGGTCTATGAGCGGGCTGGATTCAGGAATGTTCATACGGATGCTTGTGACTACTATTGGGATTTCTGCAAATATACTGATTATTCGCAGCTGAAGGTTGGAATGGTCATTGCTGTTCCCTCGCATATACATACGTATATGGGCCGTATATACGGTCACGTTTGCATCTATATTGGCAACAACCAGGTTATGGATAATGTTGGCCATATTAGGACTCTAGATATGGGTTATTGGCTAGACTACTATTCCACAACGTATAAGCCAAAATGGGGTTGGTACGACAACGTGCCTCTTGCGTAGCGAGAGCTTAAGATGCTCCTAGTTGAGTTTAGCCTGGTACTTTGATTTAAAACGAACGGTTCGCTTTTGTGGCGTTCCGTTCGTTTCTATTTTTGCACCATTCGCGTTTTGCGTATTTGAGCAACCATGGAATAAGTAAATAATAATTCTAAAGTCGGCTAATCGATGGGGAGCCAAAATGAAAAAGGTGCAACGGCGGCTAGCGGTGACGATGGCATCACTATTGATCATTGAGTGTCTCTTGACACCTCTATCTCTATGGGCTGACTCTTTACCAGGGAAAGTCGAATCATTTGTTTCCCCTGATTACGCCACTATTGGCTCAAAAGACGAAGGTTCCGTTATAAATGACGAAGAGCAAGGCGGCGAAGATGACCGCTCGACTGCGCCTGATGTGGATTCCGCCTCCTCCGTTTCCGATGAGTGTGGCTCCACTGCAACTGATTCGACGAATTCTGAAAAGGGCTCTTCTGTCGAATTCGGTTCAATCGCATATCAAGCGCATGTCCAGGATATTGGCTGGCAAGATGTTGTTTCAGATGGAATGACGGCCGGCACAACGGGTCGCGCTAAGCGCGTCGAGGCTCTAAAGATCAACCTCCTCGCTCGAGATGGTAGCCCATTTGAGAACGATAGCATCTCGGTTCAAGCGCATGTTTCCGGAATTGGATGGGATGCCCAGCCGGTGGGAAATGGACAGGTATCGGGAACAGTTGGACAATCGCGAGCTATTGAGGCCATTAAGCTGACATTGTCGAGTAACCTGTCCGATACATATGATATTTGGTATCGCGTGCATTCTGCAAATGTTGGATGGCTTGGCTGGACCTCAAATGGTGAGCCTGCTGGAACTCAGGGCTATGCTTACCCGATTGAGGCTATTCAGATTAAGGTGATTCTGAAAGACGCTCAAGATGCGCCAGCGCGCGGCGACGCTTTTAAAGACCGTGCTCAAGAACCGCCTACTGTTTCTTATCGATCTCATATCTCTAATGTTGGATGGACGAGTGCGGTTACGAATGGGAATACTTCTGGTTTTATTAACTCAAAGAATGCAATTGAGGCGTTGTCGCCTGGTGTTACTTGGTATGGACACGGAGGTTCTATCTCTTCTCGGGCACATGTGTCTGGCATCGGTTGGCAAAACTGGTCTTCAGGTACTATTGGAACGACGGGTCAGTCTCGGTCCATTGAGGCTGTCCAGTTTAGGTTGAACGGTGAGATATCTGCTGTCTATGACATTTGGTACCGTGTCTATGCTTCTGAATTGGGCGGATGGCTTGGCTGGGCATCGAATGGGGCTCCTGCGGGTTCTACGGGGAAGGGTGCCGCAGTCCAGGGCATTCAGGTTTTGCTTGTCGAAAAGGACGGCTCTGCTCCTGGCGATACGGCGACTCATTTCGTTGGAGTAACAGATATTCTGAGCGGTAGCTCACTTTGCCTTAATGGGAAAAGCCTGGGCTCCTTACGAGGCAAATCGATTTTATTGGGCTCCGAGAGCGGCTCTTCTGAACCTTTAACTTCTCTTTCAATCTCATTTGAAAATCAGGAGATTTCAGGATCAATTGATTATTCCGGCTGCTTTGAATTTGGTGGATGGAGCGATGTTGTTTCTGATGGCGCCGCGCTTAATTCAAAAAATGATGGCCGCGCTTTGAAGGCGGTGAGATTGACTCTTACTGGTGATTTGTCAAATACCTATGACGTTTGGTATCGCTGCTTTGACTCCAAAAAAGGTTGGCTTGGCTGGACTTGCAATGGTGCGGATGCGGGGGCAACGATATCCGGTTCATTCCTTACGGCTGTCGAAGTGCGAATTGCCAGCAAAGGGAGCAATGCGCCCGGTGTAACGGATAGTGCATTTGTTTCCGATACATCCACTGATAGCCCTCATGTTGTCTATCAGGCACATTCCGCTAACCGTGGGTGGTCTCCATCTGTTTTGGATGGGCAGAATGCCGGTACAACGGGAAAATCGCTTTCTCTTCAAGCTTTGAATGTGTCGTTGTCTGGCGTGGATGATGATTCTCTAATTGAGGCAAGAGCCCATGTTGCCAATATAGGTTGGCAAGAATGGCGATCTGCCGGTTATGTTGGGACCGTTGGACAAGGATTGGCCATTCAGGCTCTTGAGCTGCGCTTAAATGGTTCCCTCGCGAATCAGTATGACATTTACTATCGAGTTCATTCGGCGGGCTATGGTTGGCTTGGTTGGGCCAAAAACGGCGATCCCGCTGGAACTACCGGGCTTAATATTCAAATAGAAGCTGTTCAAATTAAGCTTGTGGCGAAAGGCGGGGATCCTGGTGCGTCGTCTGCGCCCGCATTTATCTCGGTACCAGCCCTAACGCTCCAGGCGCATGTCGCCACGCTTGGTTGGATGACTCCCGTTGGCAACGGCGGCGTTGCGGGTACGACTGGCAGATCACTTGCGATTGAGGCACTGAAGCTAAGCGTCTCCAGTAGCGTATCGGGCGGTATTGAGTACTCTGCCCATGTGCAGGATGTGGGTTGGCAAGGCTGGACTTCCAATGGGAATGTTGCTGGTACGGTAGGCCGTGCTAAGCGCATCGAGGCTCTTAAGATTAGGCTGACTGGTGATCTGTCGAACTACTTTGATATCTGGTATCGAGCATATTGCCAAGACTTTGGGTGGCTCGACTGGACCTCAAATGGGCAGCCTGCGGGCACGTCGAGGATAGGCTGTAGAGTCGAGTCTGTTCAAGTGAAGATTGCTCCCAAGGGCGCTGGTGCTCCCGGTGCTACTGGGTGCCCGTTTACCGATCAGCCCTTGTTGCCTGCCGACATGATGGCCATGCTTAATCGGGCTAATAGATATTCGAGCAATACAAACTGGCTCATTATGGTTGACAGGCAAGCATGCCGCCTTGGAGTTTTTCGTGGACAGCGCGGGTCGTGGAGTTATGCTCAATACTGGACTTGCTCTACCGGCGCTCCTAGTACCCCAACGCCTACGGGTGAGTATACTGTCACCGGCAAGGGCTACTCGTTTGGACATGGGTATACCTGCTACTACTACACGCAGTTTTACGGGGACTATCTGTTCCATTCAATACCGTACTACCAGGGAACTTTTAATCCCATGGACAGCCGAATGGGAATGCATATTTCACAAGGCTGCGTGCGTTTGCCCATCGATCGCGCAAAATGGATTTGGGATAACGTGCCCCTTGCTACCAAGGTGGTAATTTACTAGCTATTTCGTAAACGGCGAGAGCTTGTTAGAGGGTCCTTTCCTGTTGTCGTAGTCTTGGCAACAGGAAAGGACCCTTGCCGTTGAATTAGGCTCCTTTTTCTTCGTTCACCTAATTGGTGGCAATAATGAAGCCTACTCCCGATAGTATGGTTATTGACGACTGTCTATCTAGGAGGCGATTCCCTTGAAAAGGCAATTTAGAGCATTCATTGTTCTGATTTCCTGCTTCATGTCGATGCTGCTTTTGAGCCCTTTGGCTTGTTGGGCAGATCAAACTGTTGGTTCCAACGAATATGAATCCGTTCCAGAGACACAATTCGACTCTTCGAATCAAACTGCTGTTGCAGTCGATGAAGCAACGCCTTCGGTTGATGTTACCGTGGAGCTTAAAGAGGCGGTCCCGGACGTCAGCTATAAATCTCACATTTCAGGCATTGGCTGGGAGTCGACGTTTACATCGAATGGCTCGATCTCTGGCACAACAGGTCAGTCTCGTAGGATTGAGGCAATCAGGGTTTCCCTCCCTAATTCAGAAGACCTTGGTATCGAATACCGCTCTCATGTTCAAAATGAAGGCTGGCAGGATTGGGTTTCTAATGGAGCTGTCTCCGGCACAACGGGCAAGGGCCTTCAGATTGAAGCCGTCGAGCTCAAGCTGACGGGTGGCAGGTCGGCTTCTTATGACCTGTATTATCGGGTTCATGCTTCAAATTTTGGCTGGCTTGGATGGGCCTCGAATGGATCAACTGCCGGAACTACAGGCTGGTCCTATGCCGTTGAAGCAATGCAGATCGTTATTGTAAAGAAGGGTGATGCGGCTCCCGGCGATACCGCTGGTGCTTTTGTCCCGCATGTCTTTAATTGCTCTCTATCTCAGGTTGGGGAGACGACTAAAGTAACCCTAAATATTCCGCAGATCGAAGATATAAAACGGCTCGGTATCGCTGATTCGATAAAGGTGGCGGGTTCCATGTCGTATGGAGGGAGGGTTACCCGTTCCGTTTCAAGCACGATTGCGCTCAGTGATTTGGATTCCAGTTCCAGTGAAATTGAATTTAGCGATTATGGTCCGTTTGACGTTACGTTGCAATATCTGAAGAACGGAAACATCGTTCATGAGGATCATCAGTCAATTGGCATTTCTGCGAGCGAGTACAACCTTGCCCCTTTGAGTGCTTCTTTCCCCGTTGTCCTCTATTCGCTATCTTTCTGGGATATCAGCAACTCTTCTTCTGGAACGAGCGTTCCGTCGATTGTGATGCTTGATCGTCCAAGTGCCTATAACTGGAACTCGCTTCCGTCCGGGATGTATGGCCTTCCGTATCTGACTCATGAGGATAATGCTTCTAGTTCGAGTTATCAGGCATTTGCGGATTATGTCTCTGCTCTCTACAAGATAAACCCCAAGACAAAGTTCAATTTGTATATCAATGACATCACCTGCTCGTTGATCCATAGGATGATTTATGCCAATAAGATTCCCGCTGGCCAATACTCCATTCGACTGTTGTCCGATGGATCTGCCACGTATGTATTTACCAATGAGGCCTTTGACGTTAAGGATCCAGATTCTAAGCAAGCTGAGCTGATTGCATCTTGGAATGCTGCCAAGAAAATAGAATACGAAACCGGCGAGGTTTCAAAGTCATATAGTGACTATCATGATCACTGGGATTCTATGTATTCAGTGCTGAGCATTGAGCCCGGTACTCAGTGGTGGATGACTCGCACCAATTTGTTTACAAGCGGCGACGATAATGCTTTTGCCAATAAAATTGCCTCTGACCCCAACGTTAAAAAAGTAAACGTTTCGAGCATGCTTACGAGCTTGCAAAATAGGGGAGAGGATACGGTCCAAGCGTTTAAGGCACTGTACAACTTTATCGATGGTTATTTTGATGCGGCTACTCAGCAGGGCAAAAAGGTAATGATGCTGCTTGGAACGTATGTTACTTACGAGCAGAATTTTGACGACTATGCCAACTTGACCGAGGTTATCTATGGCGATGACTATTTGTATTATTACAAGGGGCATCCAAACACGCCGACGGGCATGTATCCCCAAAAGCAGGAACAGCTTGACCGTCTGGGCATTACCGATGTCGATTCTTCCGTTGCTGCAGAGCTAATTCTCTTCTTTAATCCGGAGATCGGCCTGTCTGGATATGGGTCTAGTACGTATAACTCGGCCAGCGCTGATGCTGCTGGTGGACTTTGGAATTCAACGAAGACCGAGGCCTTGAAGCCGGGTGCCGTTATCGATTATTCGATTATGGATTGGTTTGCTTCTCCGGTTACCGAAGACACGGATGCTGCAATCAGATCCCTTTGCAAACAGGGTGACTCTTGCTATCTCGTAGAGTTTTCGGATTCCATCCTTGTTTCGGCAAATTACGACTTTGCTATTTATTCGCACAATAGCGGCGCTCTGACTTATTTCAAGAAGGACGAGTCGGGCTACGACGTCGTCAAGGTGTCACGAGGCTCGCTTGATGTTTTGGCAACTTCGCATGTTTCGAATGACGGTTGGCAGTCGGCTTCCAAGGGCGGAAATGTTTCTGGCACCGTTGGCCAGTCCAAGGCTGTCGAGGCTATTACTCTCAACCTGCAGAATGCTCCCTACGATGGCAGCCTGGAGTACAGGACGCATGTTTCCGATTGCGGTTGGCAAGACTATGTGAAAGAGGGAGAAGCCTCCGGTACTACGGGTCAGAGCAAGTCTGTCCAGGCTATCCAAATTCGACTTACTGGTGAGATGGCCAATCGTTATGACGTTTACTATCGTGCTCATGTTCAGGATAAGGGCTGGCTTGGTTGGGCCTGCAATGATCAGGTTGCTGGGACGACCGGTTTTGGCTTGAGGCTTGAGGCGTATCAAGTTGTTTTGGTCGAAAAGGGTTTGCCCGCTCCTGGGGATACGAGTCAGCCTTCAATTCAGAGAACGTTTTCAATCAAGGCACATGTCTCTGACCTTGGCTGGCAGCGGCCGGTTTACGAAGGCATGACCGCTGGTACAACTGGTCGAAACCTAGCTGTTGAAGCATTGACGATCAGCAAACCAGACCTTGGGTATTCCGGCAACATCGAATATCGAGCTCACGTTCAGAATATCGGCTGGCAAAAGTGGGTCAAAAATGGAAATGTTGCCGGTACTACGGGGAGATCTCTCGCTGTTGAGGCTGTTGAAATAAAACTGAGGGGAGATCTTGCCAAGTATTATGACGTTGTCTATAGGGCGCACGTGCAAAGCAGGGGTTGGCTCGATTGGGTTAAGTCGGGTGAGTGTGCCGGTACAACTGGTGAGGCTCTGAATCTGGAAGCGCTTGAGGTTAGGTTGGTTAAGAAAAGCTAACTATAGAAACAATTCACCTTTATAAATCATCGTTAATGAAGGTAGGGAGTGAACCGAAGGAGTATGACACCTCTTCGGTTCACTCCTTTGTTAGTTATTTGAAAGAGGTAAACCGTGCTAATATTTAATGTTTGTATAAGTATCTATTTAGCCTCTTTCGTTGAGTTTTCAACATTACTTCTATTGAATGAATTAAGGTGAAGTTTAGTAATCATGAATTTGCTTTATACGGTCGATAACAATTTTGTCCCACAGTTGGCTGCCAATATTTGCTCGGTTGCTTCCAATCATTCCGGCATTCATGACATTACATTTCATGTTTTCTCTAATGGCATTACAAAGCGTAACCAACATTTGCTCCAGGAGCTGACGACCGAATACAATCAACAGCTTATGTTTTATGATATTTCGAACTTCAAAGATGCTCTCGGGTTTGATTTTGATACATCGGGATGGAATGAAATAGTTCTCGCTAGGCTTTTGATGGCACATTTTTTACCTAATGAGATCGATAGAGTAATTTATCTTGATGGCGATACGATTGTTCTCGGGGATATTGCCCTTCTTTGGAATCAAGATTTAAAGGGCCGTGTAGTTGGAATGGTTCCCGAGCCAACGGTTGGTCCATCTCGACTTAATGATTTAGACCTAAATGGCTACCTGTACCATAATGCTGGCGTGCTGCTCGTTGATTTAAAGCAATGGAGATCAACTTGTTGCGAAGATGAATTATTGGATTATTTCGAGCGCCGCTCGGGACGCTTGTTTGCGAATGATCAAGATGCTCTAAATGCAGTACTTAAAGATAGGATTTGCAGTTTATCCCCTGCGTTCAATTACTCCAATATCTTTGACTACTATCCGTTTTCATTTTTAAACTCGTTAATGCCGGGATTTTCGGATGAAGACAGTTTTATGACTGCCAGATCGAAGCCCGTTATCGTCCATTATCTCGGCGAAGAGAGGCCATGGCGGCGGGGGAATACTCATCGTTTCAATAATGAGTATCACTATTATTTGTCAGAAACGTTCTGGAAGGACGCAGAAGATGAAGATGGTTGGGGCGCTTATTTTCTTGCTTGGCGGGCGTTTAATTTCTTAACCAGGCCATTTCCTCAGCTACGTTATAAAGTAATCAGCGGGTTGATCCCTGCATTTCTTAAGTATCGTGCCTCGCAAAGAAACAAATAGGATTATGTATAAAACCAAAGACAAGTCCGTTTGCATCGTTTTGCCCACATATAATGGAGGCAAGTATTTGGCCAAACAGCTTGATAGTATCTTGAAGCAAACTTGGCCTAATTGCTCCGTTTATATTCGTGATGACGGTTCAGCGGATAACACTGTTGAAATTGCACAATTGTACTGTCAGTCATACTCGAGTATTCATTTAATTCAAGACTCAATCGGTAATCTTGGGTGCCCAAATAGTTTTTATGAAATTATCAAGCGGGTTCCTGAATATGACTTCTATGCATTTGCCGATCAGGATGATATTTGGAAGACCGATAAAATCGAGCGGGCAGTCAAGGCAATTGAAAACAGTGGAGACAAGGTGCCTACTGTCTATTTCTCTTCCTTCTCATATGTAAGCGAAGATGGTGAGACGATACGCGAGTCGGCTCCGCAAGAAAAATATCTCTCATTTCATAACACTTTGTTTTACACTCCTGGACTAGGGTTCACGATAGTGTTTAATCGCCTTGCTTGCAGAGAATTTATCCTTGATGTAAATCCAGGAAATGAAATGCATGATCGGTGGATGATACGATGTGCTTCGGCATTTGGAAAGATATTGTTCGATCCCGTCTGTACGGCCTCCCACGTTCGCCATTCTTCTGCGGTCACTTCTGGCGATAATCGCTATCTTGATCTTTTGAAGACTTACTTTAAAGATGAGCTATTTGGTGATAGATCGAAAGACGAGAGCCAAAAGTTAAGCCATTTTTCTGCGGTTTTTTATGACGCACTTAGTTCAGAGCAGAAACATGAGCTTGATATTTTCATTTGCGCTGATGGGATTGTTTCGAGACTTAAGAAAGTATTTTTTCCAAAGCGTTTGCGACCTACCTTGATTTCTGATTTACTTCTTCGCGTTTTGTTTTTATGCAACAAGGCTTGATGATCCATTGCTGGAGTGATTGTGTCTAATAAAAAAACGAAAGAGCTCTCCGTTGAGCAGAGTCTTGTTTGGAATAGTGTCGGCTCGATGGTGTACTTGATTTGCAACTGGCTGACTACTGTTCTTGTGGTGACTCTTGGTTCCGACATTAGCATGTCTGGTAGCCTTGCTGTGGCTATGTCTGTTGGAAATATTTTTGCGACCATTGTTTTGCTTCGGGCGCGTCCCGTTCAGGTTTCTGAGAGTTATACTGAATTTACGACTGGGAATTTTATCGCCCATAGAATCATCGCAACAATATTTGCCTGTGTAATTTGCTTCATCTTTTGTATGGTCTCTGTTGCAATCAGCGATTGGGCCGTTGTTGCAGTCTATTGCCTATTTAAAGCTGGCGATTCATTTGTCGATGTTCTTCACGGCGTAGATCAGGTAAACAATAGATTGGACATCGCGGCTATTTCTCAAATAGTTCGTGGCGTAGGAGTTCTAGTCTCATTTTCGTTGTGCTTAGTAATATTTGATAATTTGGTAATAGCCGTTGCATCAATGGCTTTTGTTACCATAGCTGTTGTGCTTATATTTGATTTTAGAATGACAAAACGGTTTTGTGCCGTTATGCCTGATTTTGATTTTACTTCCCTTATCAAATTATCGCGTATTTGTTTTCCCGGTTTTGTTGCATCTCTTGCGTGCACGGCTGTTGTTAGCGTAACAAGACAGTTTTATGGCCTTTCCTATGGAAATGAGGCACTGGGTTTTTATGCCGCCGTTGCCACTCCGACTGCAGTAATTCAGGCTCTCGTATCTTATCTATATGCCCCCCTGCTTGGACCTATTTCGGCAATGTGGCGCAAAAATGACACTCACCGATTAAACTTAGTGCTAATCAAGATGCTCGCTTCCGTATTCGTTTTGACGGCGCTGTGTACCATAGCTAGCGCTTTCATAGGCGAACCTGTACTTACTGCAATTTATGGCAAAGAAGTTGGTCTTCATTCAGATTATCTTCCGCTGGCGCTCGTTGCTACGGCATTCACTGGCTTGAATTTTTTCACTATTGACGTCTTTATTGCATTTGGGAAACCGGTTATTGGCACGATCTCTGGTGCCGCTTCGTTAGCATTGGCCGTATTTCTCTCCCGTTGTTCTTTTGCGAATCCGACATATGCTTCTGATGCAAATATCATTAATATCATTATCTTGTTGGCATACGGTTTTGGATTATTATTTTCCACCCTTTGTATAATTAACCTATTAAATCGGAAGGCGAGGCAATCCGACACATTCGAACTGTAAAATTGCTCTCCTTGTTTCGATTGAGTTTATTTTCAGTTTGGTTTGGGCTGTATGAGTAATATTTTGTACTGAGGATTCAAATGATGCATGAATTAAGAGCGTTGGTTATTATCCCAGCTTTTAATGAAGAGGCTAATATTTTAGATACGGTTTCTTCTGTGGAGGAAGCTGGGTATGACTATGTAGTTATCAACGATGGCTCCACTGATGACACTTTGCGCGTTTGTCGCGATGCAGGGGTTAATGTCCTGGATTTACCGCAGAATCTTGGAATTGGAGGCGCGGTTCAAGCCGGACATAAATATGCCAAGCGCTTTGGCTATGATGTAGACATTCAAGTTGATGGTGATGGGCAGCATGATCCTCGTTTCATATCACGCTTGCTTGATGAAATCAATAATGGGTCTGATCTTGTTATCGGCTCGCGATTTCTTGAGGAATCTGAAGGCTTCAAGTCAACCTTCTTGAGGCGTCTTGGAATTAGATGGCTCTCTGCGGTAATTCATCTTACAACTCACGTTCGTGTCAGTGACCCCACTTCTGGTTTTCGCGCATGTGGATCTAAGGCCATTGATCTGTTCTGTAAAAAATACCCAGTAGACTATCCAGAGCCTGATTCTGCTGTTGCGGCGATGGTTAAGGGTCTTCGCGTTACAGAAGTGCCTGTTGTAATGAAGGAACGGCAGGGAGGAAAGTCGTCAATTTCTGGTTTTAGCAGCATTTATTACATGATAAAGGTAACTTTGGCGATTATTATCTCTTCATTCTCGAATTAGGACGGGTTGTTATGCATATTTCCTTACAGCTTGGTGTCATTGCGGCTTGTTTAGTTTTGCTTTGTTTTGTGCTGCGTCTTGTATTAAAGGATAGCCTTCAGCTCAAGTATTCACTTCTTTGGATTGTTCTTGCATTAGTTTTGTTGGTATGTGGTCTCTTTCCGCAGCCTCTTTACTGTATTTCAAATTTATTCGGTTTTCAGACTCCAGCCAATTTTGTTTTTGTCTTAGGTTTTTTATTCTTGATATGCATTGTTCTTTCTATGGCATGTTTGTCAAGCAAACAATCTTCTGCAATTGCTAACTTAACTCAACGAATTGCATTGCTTGAAAAAGAGCTTGAATCAAATAATGAGGAGTAATCCCATGCGCTTGGCAAAAGATCATACATTTGTATTGTGTGCATACGGCGAGTCTCCGTACTTGTCTGACTGTCTAGAATCTTTGGTGAATCAAAGCACCCGAAGTAATATTCTTATATCGACATCAACCCCTAATTCCTATATTGATCGCATAGCGTCCAATTATTCGATTCCGGTAGTTGTTAACGAGGGGTCGCCTAGCATATCCCATGACTGGAATTGTGCTATTGCGAATTCAAATACAAAACTGGTGACAATCGCACACCAGGACGATATCTATAAGTCGAGTTATACGGAAACTATGTTGCGGACGATGAGGGATGCTGAGCAACCCTTGATCTTTTTTTCTAATTACGGAGAGATAAGAAACGGAGCACTTGAAGAAAACCTCTTCATTCTTAAAATAAAGCGTATTTTACTTCGTAAGTTTGCCCGTTATGGCGCTCTTTCATCGGTTAAGGATAAAAGGGATATCCTGAGGTTCGGTTCCGCTATCTGTTGTCCTTCTGTGACGTTTAATCTAAGCATCTTACAGACACCGTTATTTACGACAGACATGAAATGTGACTTGGACTGGGAGGCATGGGAAAGATTCTCGAAAATCGACGGATCTTTCGTCTATTCTCCAGAGGTTTTAATGTTTCATCGAATTCATGAAGGCTCTGAGACCACGGCGTTGATTAAAGATGACACAAGAAGGTCGGAGGATGAAACGATGCTTCAAAAATTCTGGCCCAAGTGGTTTGCTCCAATAGTCTGTAGTCTGTATTCGCTTAGCATGAGAAGCAATTCTTTATGACGCTGCAACAATGCCGGCGTAAGTTGAACATTTATCGAGACGGAGTTGTAGAGTTATGAATAGGGACACCTTTACTGGTCGTCTAATGCAATCTGATAGCTGTCGAAAAGCTCTGACGCTTTTCGTTTACCCGCTTATAGCTGTAGTTTCCCTTTGCTTGGGATTTTTCTATTATTGCGCCTTTAAAGCTAACGTTATCGGATTGCCTGGCCTTTTGCTCTCGGCTCTGCCCTTTATCGCCTGCTTGTTTGTTGGCGCCCTATTATTAATTAAAGAGCAGCACGATCCCGCAATTTGCTTTGTTGTGATCGGTGTGCCCGCTGTAACTGCCTTTGGCCTTTTCATGCTTCCCGCTAATGTTCCAGATGAGGCTTCTCATATTTGGCAGGCTGCGTCTTTATTGTCGCGAAACAGTAACGGCTTTGATGTTGTCTCTTGCTTCCAAATAGGCCAGTTTCCTTCATCGTATGCCGATTATTTTAATGCAATGACTCAGCGTACCGATTGGTCTAGCGTTTTTGTGTGCCACACATATTTGGGGAGCTATTATCCTCATCTGTATTTTATTCCGGGAGTAATTCTGGGATTTGCGCAGCAAACGGGTTCCAATGCCTTTATGCTCCTTTCAGTTTCGCGCGTGTGCGCTGGATTGGTATATTGTTTCGCAGCTTATTGGATAATCAAACTGATGCCAGTTGGTAAAAATGCTGTTTTGATTTTTTTACTAAATCCCATTTTATTGCAGCAGGAAGCGTCTGTTTCGGCTGATTCTGTCGCAAACATTGTTGCGATTTTGTACGTTGCTGTAGTTGTTAAGGTTTATGCGGAATCGTTGTACTCATATCGGTCGCTGCTGGTGTTAATGCTGTTATCCGCTTTACTTCTTCTTTCAAAGATAATGTTTTTCCCGTTGGTACTCTTGAACCTTATTCACTGGAAAAAACTTAAAGGAACAGACAGCTATAAAAAGTTTACCTGCTCCTTCTTTGCGATAGCTTTTGTTGCGAGCTGCGCGTTCGTGTTTTTCTATCATGGAAGCTTCATGCCAGATTCATTTGATTTGATGCGAGCGCCGCTGCATTGCACAAAGGTTTTTATTAAGTCTATTTGGGAGATGGGGCCATTCTGGTTTCAATCCTATGCAGGTTACAATCTTGGTGCTCTTTCAATTAATGTTTGGCCATTTTGTTTTTGGCTCTACATCATTCTCCAGTCTGTTGTTTTGTTTTATAACGACGAGAATAATAAGAAACTCTTCTGCAGCACGGATCGCTTTGTAATGATTGCCGTTGCATTCGTTAATTTCTTCCTGATTGTTATGACGATGAGGAACTGGACTCTTACTGTTGATAAACGTGAAGATATTATCATGGGGGTCCAAGGACGATATCTGTTCCCGCTGGTCCTTCCGGTTCTGTTGAATATCTTGCGGCCGATAAAATCAAGTTCTGAAGGACATGTCTTGTTTGGTTCTTCTTTGCTAATGAGTACTATTCTATTAGTTGACTTTATTTCAATTCTTTCTGCGTTTTAGGAGCTAGTGTTTTATGTTGAACCTTCTTGAGGGCATTGGTTATACCGTTAAAGAAGAGGGATTTTATAACGTCCCCAAGAAGGTCTCTCATGTACTCTCAATTCATAGGCCTCGACTTGATTTCAGATCTCGCCATGACAATTCTTTTTTTGACGTTATTTTCATTAATGGATGTGATTATTCCGTTCCGCATCCTATTAGGTACCGTGTCGATCATCAGATTGAGGAGCTTGAGGCTGCCGGCTTAACGGTTCAAAAAGTTAATGCTTGGGATATGAAAACAGATATTCTTAGGCATGCGCGTACTTTCATTATTTTTCGTTGTCCCCTGAGTGATGAAGTTGAATCTTTAATTATTCAGGCAAAAAAACTCAATAAACGTGTAATTTATGACATCGATGATTTGGTTATCGACACCGCTTATACCGATTCTATTCCGTTCGTTAAAGCAATGACTGCCCATGATAAGTCTTGCTATGACGATGGCGTTAGACGAATGGGTGAAACGCTGAAGCTTTGCGATTGCGCTATCACTACTACTGAGGGGATGGCGGACGAATTAAAAAAATATGTCCCCAGGGTTTATATAAATAGAAATGTAGCATCCGAATTAATGATTGATTATTCGAATATTGCTATCTATCGTCGAGATGTACTCCCCAGTTTGCAAAGCTCAAGCGTCTTGCCTGAGGATAGGGTTCCATACAAGCGAGCGATTGAGCGTAGGGATAAAAAACAGAAAACCCAGGAAATCAGAATCGGATATTTCAGCGGAAGCATTACCCATAATGCAGACTTCAATTTAGTGCTTCCTGCATTATCTAAGGTAATGGAGACTCATCGCAACGTCACCTTGATGGTGGGTGGAGAACTTGATGTTCCCGATGCTTTAATGCCATTTTCCGATCGTATTGTCACGTTCCCATTTTGTGATTGGCGCCGACTTCCAAATTATATTGCCTCCTGCGATATCAATATCGCTCCTTTGGAGAACACTCTCTTTAATCGTGCTAAGTCCGAAAATAAATGGATTGAAGCATCACTTGTTAAGGTTCCCACGGTCGCAAGTAATGTCGGCGCCTTTAAAAAGATGATTCAGGATGGTGTTACTGGTTTTCTTTGCGATGATTGTGAGGATTGGTGCGCTGTTCTTGAACGCCTAATTATAGATTCTGGTCTTAGGAAGAGCGTCGGCGAATCTTCATACTTATTCTGCCATGAGCACTGCACTACTGTTTCGGCTGCAAAAACGATTCGAGATATTATTGTAAAAGAGCAATTCCCCAATCTCGGAATGGTTATGCCAAGTGTGAACACTAGTGGCGGTGTCTTAGTTGCCCTTAGGCATCTGTGCATTCTTCAAGACGCTGGCGTTGATGTACTAATTCTTAATACTGATGATTCGACAGAGTGGCTTGAAGTTTTTGGGCATCGTATTCCTGTCCTTAACCGTGTAGTTCCTAGCGGTAAATTAGATAATTGTCCGTTGTCGGGTGCAATCGATACTGCAGTTGCAACCCTTTGGGATACTCTAGATTTTGTTAAACGGTATCCCCGTATCGGTAAGAAAAAGTATTTGGTTCAGAATCTGGAGACTGATTTCTATCTTCCGGGAGATAGGCTACGACTCCAGGCGAATGCTACGTATCTTAATAACGATATTGACTATCTGACGATTTCGCCTTGGTGCGAGGAATGGCTTTCGGACAGGTTTGGTCAAAACTGTAAGTCGGTGCCGAATGGACTTGACCTTGCCTCGTTTCCTCATTCTAAGCGTGATTTCTCTCTGCCCAAAATTCGGATTTTAATTGAGGGTGATTGTGGCTCGGAATATAAAAACGTTGATGAAGCTTTCAGAGTCGTTGAAAGGCTTGACTCTGAGAGATTTGAGATTTGGTATATGAATTACACCGGTAAGAAGAAGTCCTGGTACCGTATTGATAATTTCCTTGGCAAGGTTCCGTATGACCAAATTTCGGACATCTATAATCAGTGCCATATTCTATTAAAGACAAGCATTCTTGAAAGTTTTTCATATCCGCCGCTAGAGATGATGGCCACGGGCGGGTATGTTGTTGCTGTTCCCAATGGGGGCAATGCAGAGTTCCTTCGTGATGGGTCGAATTGCTTGCTTTACAGCCGTGGAGATATTGAAGCTGCGGTGAGCTGCGTCAATCGTATCGTTAATGATGACAGGCTTCGGGAGACGCTGTATGACGAGGGACTGAAGACTGCGGAGGAGAGGGACTGGTCAAAACTGACGGATAAAGTCGTTTCCCTATATGACTGATGCTATAGTTTGATTTGGTTTATGCATATCTGCGGCTTCGTTGACCTTTAAGTTAATGCTGCCGCAGATATACAATGTCTGGCTGCTTTAATTCTAAGGAGTTATGTTATGAAAGGCATCATCCTCGCCGGCGGGTCCGGCACCCGCCTGTACCCGCTCACGCTCGTGACCTCCAAGCAGCTGCTGCCGGTCTACGACAAGCCCATGATCTACTACCCGCTGTCCACCCTCATGCTGGCGGGCATCCGTGACATCCTGGTCATCTCCACGCCGACGGACCTGCCCAACTTCGAGCGCCTGCTCGGGGACGGCTCGCGCTACGGCGTCAACCTCTCCTACGCCGAGCAGCCGAGCCCCGACGGCCTGGCACAGGCCTTCACCATCGGCGAGGAGTTCATCGACGGCGAGCCGTGCGCACTCGTGCTCGGCGACAACATCTTCTACGGCAACGGCCTCAGCCGACACCTGAAGAAGGCCGTCGAGAACGCGCAGTCGGGCCGCGCCACGGTGTTCGGCTACCACGTGGACGACCCCGAGCGCTTCGGCGTCGTCGAGTTCGATGCGCAGGGGAGGGCCGTCTCCATCGAGGAGAAGCCCGCCGAGCCCAAGAGCTCCTACGCCGTCACCGGCCTGTACTTCTACCCGGGCGACGTCGCCGCCAAGGCCCACAAGGTTCAGCCTTCCGCCCGCGGGGAGCTGGAGATCACCACGCTCAACCAGATGTACCTGGAGGAGGGGACGCTGTCCGTGGTCACCCTGGGCCGCGGGTACGCGTGGCTGGACACCGGCACCATGGAGAGCCTCCACGAGGCCGCGGAGTTCGTCCGCGCCGTGGAGCACTCCCAGGACCTGCCCGTGTCCGTGCCCGAGGAGATCGCCTGGGAGAACGGCTGGATCACGACCGCCGAGCTGGAGGAGGCCGCGAAGGCCTACGGCAAGTCGGTCTACGGCCGGCACCTCAAGAAGGTCGCCGCCGGCGAGATCGTCAACAGCCCGCGCGAGTACTAGCGCCTTCTTGCTTTCTTTTAGGGGCCACCGTTATCTGGTGGCCCCTTTCGTTATGATTACGGTGACCATATAGCCAATATGATTGGGAGTGGATGTGTTAAGCGTCTACTTTGGCGATATGCCAGAAGCGATTTACAACACAGCGACATATTTCAAAAACTCTTACCGGTCTTCTTGGATTACGGATCCCTATGCAGTCTCGATAATTAAAGATGTCGATCGATCGGACGTTGTCTCCGAAAACGTCATCGAAAGCCCTGTGCTTGGATCCATCTCCCCACTCCAGCTTTCTGGTGGCGTGAAAACGTTGCTGCTTATGAGATTTGATCGCAAACATTTTTTTAACGCTTCGACCTGTGGCGATAACTGTGCCAAGTGGATTCTCGACATGGCGAAAGACCGCAAGCTCGTTGTGAATCTCTATCATGTGATGGACTTTGGTCGCGAGGATTTTAAAATCAAAGTCGTGAACAGCGGTCGAATCGTTCATAACATGGCCGAATTGATTCACGAGTCGATTCCGTATCTGTAGGTGCTGCTTATGAACGGTTCGCATCTCGTTAAGATTTCCCGCCGCAGGGGAACCAAGTACACATTTACCATCAAGCGGAACATCACTATTGTGCGTGGCGATAGCGGCACGGGTAAGACGACACTGTTTGACATGGTCGCAGACTACATGCGAACGGGCGAGCAGTCGGGTGTTTCCTTGCAATGCGATTGTCCCTGTGTCGCCCTGACCGATTATGATTGGCGAAACCAGCTTTCGTCCGTTCATGACTCGATTGTATTTGTCGATGAGGGCTTAAAAGAGATTCATTCTGATGAGTTTGCCCATCATGTGCTGTATTCCTCGAATTATTTCGTGCTGATCTCAAGGGCTGATTTCCCTAATCTTCCGTATAGCGTGGATGAGATTTACAAGATTAAGACGAGCGGAAAATACCATTCTTTCGTCCCTGTTTATCAAGATCGCGGGAATCATCGTTATGCCATTTCCCGGTCGGCGCCCAAACAGGACTTTTCTATCCTTCTATGCGAGGACAGTAAGTCTGGTTTCCAGTTCTTTGAACGGCATTTCGCCGACAGTGAGCTTACCTGTGCTTCGGCCATGACGAACAGCGCGATTTTGGGCTGGTTGGATCAGCATCTCGATGATCGCGTGTTTGTTGTTGCGGACGGAGCGGCATTTGGGTGCTATGCTGACCGCGTCCTTAAGCTGCAAGACATTCATCGCGATACTGTTACGGTTTGTCTTCCCGAGTCGTTCGAGTGGCTTTTGCTGAGCTCCGGCGTAATTTCAGGGTTAGATGTTAAGGCGGTTTTGGAAACCCCAGAAGCCTTTGTTAGCAGTGAGAAGTTTAAAAGCTGGGAGGATTTCTTCTATAAGTACTTACGTAATAAAACTGAGAATTCGGTCTTCCGGTACGACAAAGACTGCATTCCGGAGGCGTTTTGTACGGGAAGTAATTCTGCGAAGGTTATGGCTCTTATCGCATGCCGAAATGTCCGATAGTTTTGTTGAATAGTGTCGCGGCGTCACTTCCTGCGGCATACTAAAGAAGCTGTACATGCTTCAGATTGGATTTTCATGTCTGAGATTTTTGAACCCAAGAACATCATCGTCACGGGCGGCTGCGGCTTCATCGGCAGCAACTTCGTGCACTACGTCGTGGACAACCACCCCGGGGTGCACGTCACCGTCCTGGACAAGCTGACCTACGCCGGCAACCCCGAGAACATCGCCGGGCTGCCGTCCGACCGCGTGGAGCTCGTCGTGGGCGACATCTGCGACGCAGGGCTGCTGGACCGCATCGTCCCGGGCCACGACGCCATCGTGCACTACGCCGCCGAGTCCCACAACGACAATTCGATCGCCGACCCCGAGCCCTTCCTGCGCACCAACGTCGAGGGCACCTTCCGCCTTCTGGAGGCCGTGCGTAAATACGGGATCCGCTACCACCACGTCTCCACCGACGAGGTCTACGGCGACCTGGCGCTCGACGACCCGGCGAAGTTTACCGAGGAGACGCCCTATAAGCCTTCGAGCCCCTACAGCTCGACCAAGGCCAGCTCCGACATGCTCGTGCGCGCCTGGACCCGCACCTACGGCCTTCGCACCACGATCTCCAACTGCTCCAACAACTACGGCCCCTACCAGCACGTGGAGAAGTTCATCCCCAGGCAGATCACCAACATCGTCGACGGCGTCCGCCCCAAGCTCTACGGAAAGGGCGAGAACGTCCGCGACTGGATCCACACCGAAGACCACTCCTCGGCCGTCTGGGACATCCTCACGAAGGGCCGCATGGGGGAGACCTACCTCATCGGCGCTAATGGAGAGAAGAACAACATCACCGTGCTGCGCATGATCCTCGAGGCGATGGGACGCGACCCCGAGGACTTCGACTGGGTCGCCGACCGCCCCGGCCACGACCGCCGCTACGCCATCGACTCGACCAAGCTCCAGCGCGAGCTGGGCTGGAGGCCGGCGCACACCGACTTCGCCGAGGGCCTCAAGGCCACCATCGACTGGTACGTGGCCAACGAGCCCTGGTGGCGCCCGGCCAAGGAGGCCACCGAGGCCCGCTACCGCGCCCAGGGGCAGTAAAGAGGGGATAGAATTATGGCAGACATCGCATTCGAGAAGGACCTCTCCGTCGCCGAGACCGGCATCGAGGGCCTGAAGGTCGTCGACCTCGCCGTCCACGGCGACTCGCGCGGCTGGTTCAAGGAGAACTGGCAGCGCGCCAAGATGACCGAGCTCGGCATCCCCGACCTCCGCGTCGTCCAGAACAACGTATCCTACAACGACAGCCGCGGCGTCACCCGCGGCATCCACGCCGAGCCCTGGGACAAGTTCATCTCCGTGGCCCGCGGCTCGGTCTTCGGCGCCTGGGTGGACCTGCGCGAGGGCAGCGCCACCTACGGGAAGGTCTACACGACCGTGCTGGACCCCTCCAAGGCCATCTACGTCCCACGCGGCGTGGGCAACTCCTTCCAGGCGCTCGAGGACGGCACCGCCTACACCTACCTGGTGGACGCCCACTGGTCCCTTGAATTGAAGAAGACCTACACGTTCGTGAACCTCGCCGACCCCGTGCTCAATATTCAGTGGCCGATCCCGCTCGACGAGGCCACCGTCTCCGAGGCGGACAAAAACCACCCGATGCTGAAGGACGTCGTCCCGATGGCGCCCAAGCGCACCCTCGTCACCGGCTGCAACGGCCAGCTGGGCCATGCGGTGCGAGCGCTCGCCGAGGAGCGCGGGGTCGCCAAGGACTTCGACTTCTGCGACATCGACACCTTCGACATGTCCGACCCGGAGGCCTACGCGCAGTACGACTGGTCGCTCTATGGCACCGTCATCAACTGCGGTGCCTACACCGCCGTGGATAAAGCGGAGACCCCCGAGGGCCGCGTGACCGCCTGGAAGGCCAACGCGACCGGCCCGGCCCTGCTCGCCCGCACCTGCGCCGAGCGCGGCATCACGCTGGTCCACGTGTCCTCCGACTACGTCTTCGACGGCACCGTGGAGGTGCACACAGAGGAGGAGCCGTTCAGCCCGCTTTCCGTCTACGGCCAGACCAAGGCGGCCGGCGACATCGCCGTGGCCGGCTGCCCGCGCCACTACATCATGCGCTCCAGCTGGGTCATCGGCGAGGGGCACAACTTCGTCAAGACGATGAGGGGCCTCTCCGACCGCGTAGCCGACCCCGAGGACGGGCTCACGCAGGTCACCGTGGTCGACGACCAGCTGGGCCGCCTGACCTTCACGCGCGACATGGCGGCTGCCATCTTCCACGTGCTGGGGACGCACGCCCCCTACGGCACCTATAACTGCACCGGCTCCGGCGCGGTGAAGTCCTGGGCCGACATCGCCCGCTCCGTCTTCGATGCCGCCAACGGCAACGGCGAGAGGGTCGTGCCGGTCAGCACCGCCGACTACTACTCCACCGCCACGGGCCCCATTGCCCCGCGCCCGGTTCACTCCGCGCTCGACCTGTCCAAGCTCGAGTCGGTCGGCTTCCACATGCCCGACTGGGAGGAAGAGCTGGGGGAGTACCTCAAGACGCTCGTGTAATGAATCGGTCCCTCGAGGTGTCTCGAGGGACCGATTTTTTTGGCATTCTAAACGTTGGCGGCGATTATAGATATCGCGCCGACTTCTTAAGTGAATCCGACAATTTTCGATCGCGTCGAAAATGTTGGTGTAAGGGTGACACCCTAGCGCTTGTTTAACGAAGATCGGCCTTCGTCCTAGAATCTGAAATCACCACAACAACAGGTTCTAGGAAAGGACGAAGACCGCTATGGAAATCTTATCAGACCCGACGCCGGACATGCTCGCCATGCCCCGTTTCGACGACTGCGCCATCGACATGCAGGAGCTCCACCTAGAACGCCGTCATTCCAGCCCATGTCACGCCGCCTTCCTGCCGGGAACGGGGTTGTCGGCCACGACGAGCGTGATGATCCTGACCGCGTGCTCTGCGGCGGTGTCCTCGTCATCGCGACCAGGGGTCATGAGGTTGAACTTGGTGATGGTGGAATTGCGTGACTATCCCAAGATGCGGTGTTTGATGCTTGAGAGGACCCCTCTAGTGTAGATTCGCTTGGTCTCGGCGTCCTCGTTTCGCTCGATGTTGAGACGCGGATAGCCGCTCGTATACTCAACATTGGGATTCGCGAGTACGTCGGCACGCATGGAGGGCCAGCGGCGCCACAGGCGGTGTAGGGCGTGGGTGCTTCCGTAGGCGGCGCTGAGGTCGCGGGCTTCCATGTAGGAGCTGCCATGGGTGGTGGCGCGTGCATGCGCGGTGCTCATCACGACCCGGTTCATCTCGCGTAGAAGGAACGAGAGCTCCATAGCCTCGGTGAGCAGGTCGCCGTGTTCGCGCATCCTGTCTACCACGGCTTGCAGGTCTGCGCGGCGCACCATGAAGGCGTCCGGGGTGGAGATGCTCGTATCGTATGTCACCTCGGCGAGGCCCGCATAGCCTCCGCCCATGTTGTCCACGAAGTTGCGGTTGGGCGCTACCGGGCACCCGTCCTTCAGAAGCACTGTGCCGGCTTGGGCCACCAGGCCGTCGGGGTAGAAGAGCTTGGGGCAGGCCGCGCCCACCTCCTTGCGGCAGAAGTAGGTTGCGAGGGTCTTTGCGCAGGCGGGGTCGGTGAACTCCACGGCATCCGTGGCGAAGAGGATGAGCTCGCTACCGAGCGCGTCGAGCGCGTGCTCGGCTACTGCCTTGAGGCTTTTGGGATGCGCGACCGCGACCGTGCCCGCAATCCCGTCTAGGTGCTCGATGGATGCTAGGGCGCGTTCGGTGCGCATGGTGTCTAGGCTCATGACCACGGCGTCAACGCTCTTGCCGTTGGGCGCGTAGTCCACACGGTAGACGCAGGGGATGTCCGTGGCGTGGGCGGTCGCGGCGATTCCGCGGCGGTGGAAGTGCGCGTTGAGCGCCCGCTCGCCGGCGGCGATGGCATAGGGCTTTGACTCCATAACGCCGCCGTTGGTGGAGCCGGCGTGCACGCGCCAGTGGTAGAGGACCTCGGGAATGTGGCAGATGCGGCGGGCATGCTCGGCGGCCTTGAGCGAAAGGTCGTAGTCCTGCGCACCGGACATCTCGTCGCCCGAAAGCTCCACGCGGCCCAGCACGTATCGGCTCACCATGAGCATGTGCACCACGTAGTTATACGAGTACAGCAGGTCACGGTTGAAGTCCGGCTTGAAGCGCGGCGCGTAGCCGGCGTCATCGTCTTTCTCGAAGTTGTCCTCATCGCAATAGAACAGGTCGGCATCGGGGTGCTGGGCCGCGAAAGCCATATAGCGCTCGAGCACGTAGGGCGAGAGCGTGTCGTCGTGGTCGGCAAAAGCCACGTAGTCGCCCGTGGCGGCGCGAATGCCTATGTTGGTATTGCCGGCGATGCCAAGGTTCTCGGGGAAGTCAATGGTCTTGATGCGCGGGTCCGCATAGGTGGCCAGTACTTCCTGCATGCCCTGGTTGTCCGGGCTCGCGTTTACCAGCACGAGCTCCCAGGTGGTATAGGTCTGCGCGAGCACCGAGTCGATCATGTCGCACAGGTAGGGCAGCGGCGTGTTGTACAGCGGGCAGATGATGCTCACGAGCGGGTGGAAGTCTTGGGGGATGGAGCCCTCCGGCAGGGGTTGGGGCTTGGGGTAGCTCGCGTACGCGCCGTCGATGCTGGGATTCACCATGTCGAGGTCGCGGCGGATACGCATGCGCTCGCGGCGGCGACCCGTCATGGTATCGAGTGACATGCCCTGGTAGGTGAGGGCGAAGTTGGTGGTGGAGCCGGTGGTGAGAATAGACAGGATGGGCGCGCGTCCGGGCGCTTGGGGCTCCAGGATGTAGAAGCGGGTGTGTGCATTCGCGGCGAGCGGGGAGCCGTTCTTGCCGGCGAGGGCAAAGTCCGCGGGGTTGGGAAGCTGCGCGTCCGTGCCGGTGCCGCAGCCGTGAAGCTCGGCACGGTAGACCACGTGGCCGTGCTCGGCTTCGAAAACCTGGGAGATGTTAGCGGTTAAGGGCAATGCAGCCATGGGGAATCCGATCTGCGAGCATGCGAGAGGCGTCGTTGCGGGGTGCTTGCTCAAGGTCGTGAGGTTCCCGCTACTTGGCGCCGAGGTTTGATGATTCGTGTCAAATGATAGCAAAGGGGAGAGTATGCGGGGCTTCTTTGGTATCTTTGTTCAGATAAGAATGCGGCCTGGCGCTTGATGCGCTTCGCCGCCGCGTCCCCGAAAGGTCGTCCTACATGAACTCCGACGCTTCTGCGCTCGTTTCCGTCATCATTCCCGTGTGCAACGTGGAGAAGTACCTTGCTCAGTGTTTGGAGAGCATTTGCTCGCAGACGCACCGCGAGCTCGAGGTCATCTGCCTGAACGATGGCTCTAAGGATGGCTCGCTCGCGATCCTGCGCGAGTTCGAGGCACGCGATCCGCGCGTGGTTGTGGTCGACAAGCCCAACGAGGGCTATGGCGCCACGTGCAACCGAGGCCTGGAGATGGCCCGCGGCGAGTGGGTTTCCATCATCGAGCCGGACGACTGGATCGACCCGGCCATGTACGAACGCATGCTTGCGCGCGCAGCCATGGTGGATGTGCCGGTGGACATCGTCAAGTGCCCGTGGATCGATGTGCACGACTGGGATGACCCTTCAACGCAGTACGAGCAGCAGTGCGTGTTGGCGCACCGCCTGCCCAACACCACGCGTCCCGTGACCCTGACCGACCTGCCCATCATGGTGGAGCAGCACCCCAGCATCTGGAGCGCCATCTACCGTCGCGACTTCCTGAACGAGCGCAGTATTCGCTTCATTCCGTACCCGGGTGCCGGGTGGGCGGACAACCCGTTCCTTATCGAGTCGTTCTGCCAGGCCAAGGCAATCATGACGTTCGACGAGGCGTTCTACCACTACCGCTGCGACCTGCCCGGCGCCACGTACAACCATAAGAAGGACAGCGCGGTCGCCCTGCCGTTCGACCGTTGGTGCGACATGACGGACATCCTGGAGCGATTGCACGTGACCGACCGCGGTATCCTCGAGGCGCACTACATGCGCGGCTTCAATTACATCCACGGCGGAATCGTGGACGATGGCTGGGAGAACCCCATCGTGAAGGACGGTACACGCCGTGTGTTCTCGCGCATGGACACTGAGATTGTGCTGGGGCATCCCAAGCTTTCCCCCAAGCGCAAGCGCTTCTACCTGGAGCAGATGGGCATAGCTGGCCGACGCGTGCCGGTGTGGCCGCGCGTGAAGTACTTCGCGAGCGAGACGCGCTTCTTCGTGAAGAGCAATGGCGTTCGCGGCCTGCTGCGCAAGGTCGGTGGTTTTGCGAACGGCAAGGCGGTCGCCGCCCGTCGAGCCAAGGAGAACGCAAAGGGGTAGGGGTCCTGCTTGTGTTCTCATGAGCGCGCATCCGACTCTCCTGATTGTATGCAGCTCGTCGAGGCGAGAAATCGCGCAAGCGCCCCTGTGTTATCATACGTTGTTCGGCAAGGGCGGCATCTGCCGCTAACGTGCAATCAATAGGGAGGCGTCGTCGGTGTCCTCACAGACTCTCGCAACCGAAAAGGCCCCGCGTCCGTATAAGAAGGACCTGCTCATCCTCGAGCAGCTCGTCACCAAGGACTTCAAGCTCAAGTACCGCCGTAGTTTCCTCGGCGTGTTGTGGAGCGTTCTCAACCCGTTGCTCATGATGATCGTCATGTCCATCGTGTTCTCTTACATGTTTGGCAGCAACGTCCCCAACTTCCCGCTCTACCTCATCGTGGGCAACGTGACGTTCTCGCTCATGAGTGACTCCACCAACGCGGCGCTCACGAGCATCATCAACGCCGCGCCCCTGCTCAAGAAGGTTAAGGTCAACCGGTACATCTTCCCGGTGCAGAAGGTCTTGTTCGCGCTCGTGAACTTCGCTTTCTCGCTCATCGCCGTGGCCATCGTCATGCTGTTCTTCCAGGTTATGCCCACGTGGCACTTCATCTGGCTGCCCCTGTGCCTGTTCTTGCTGATGCTCTTTTGCATTGGCGTGGGCATGGCCATTGGCGCGCTCTCCGTCTTCTTCCGCGACATTATCCACCTGTGGGGCGTCGTCATCATCGCGTGGACCTACCTCACGCCCATCTTTTGGGACCTCTCCCTGCTTATCGATAAGGGCGCCCCGCACTGGATCATCATGCTGGTGAAGATAAACCCCATGTACAACTACCTCGAGTTCATGCGTGACATCTTCCTGTGGCAGCAGAACCCAACTCCCACGGTGCTCCTCATGTGCATTGCGTGGGCCATCATCGCGCTCATCATCGGTATCTTCGTGTTCAAGAAGACCGAGCACAAGTTCATCCTCTACGTCTAAGGCGGAACCATGGCAGACGCTACCAACACCGAGTACGCCATCGAGGTCGACGACGTCACGATGGTTTTCAACATGGCCAGCGAGCAGCTCAACTCCCTCAAGGAGTACTTCATCAAGCTCGTGCGCCACGAGTTGTTCTTCAAGGAGTTCCATGCTTTGGAGCACGTGAGCTTCAAGGTTAAGAAGGGCGAGGTCATCGGCCTGGTGGGAACCAACGGCTCCGGCAAGTCCACCATGCTCAAGATCATCGCCGGCGTGCTCGAGCCCACGCATGGTTCCGTGACCGTGCGCGGTAACATCGCGCCGCTCATCGAGCTGGGCGCTGGTTTCGACCTCGAGCTCACCGCGCGCGAGAACATCTTCCTTAACGGCGCCCTCCTGGGTTACTCCAAGCAGTTCATGGAGGAGCACCTCGACCAGATCGTAGACTTCGCCGAGCTGCGCGACTTTCTCGACATGCCCATGAAGAACTACTCTTCGGGTATGGTCGCACGCATCGCGTTCGCCATCGCCACCGTCGTGGAGCCCGATATCCTCATCGTTGACGAGACACTCTCCGTGGGCGACGTGTTTTTCCAGCAGAAGTGCGAACGTCGCATCCAGAGCTTTATCGACTCGGGCAATGTGACCGTGCTGTTCGTGAGCCACTCCATCGAGCAGGTGGAGCGCATCTGCACCTCCGCCGTGTGGATCGAGAAGGGACACGAGCGCATGATCGGTCCTGTGGACGAGGTGTGCTCGGCATATAGGGCACAGTTCGACTAGCATGTCCGGCACGTGCGACAAGGCGGCGGAGCGGGGCGTCGACGCCCGGCCGTTGTTCTCGATCATTATGCCGTGCTACCGAGTCGCGGCCTACCTACCCTCCGCCATCGCGTGCATCTGCGCGCAGACGTGTGCGGACTGGGAGCTCATCTGCGTGGACGACGCTTCTCCCGATAACGTCGCGGAGCTCGTCGAGTATGCTGCTGCCGAGGATCCGCGCATTCGCCTCGTGCGTCATAAAGTTAACCATGGTCTCGCCGATGCTCGCAACACCGGCATCTCCGCCGCCCGCGGACGCTACGTTTGGATGCCCGATCCGGATGATGCGTACGCTCCCGACCTGCTCGAGCGCTGTGCCGAGAAGATCCGTTCCCAGGCTGATGCGGAGGCCAGGACCGATGTCGTGGTGTTCGGACTTACCGAGGAGCTCTTCGATGCGGACGGTTCCGTATGCGGTGCGCACGACATCGTGCCGGCGCTCGACGGGGCTTTTTCGGGCTCCGATGCGCACGCGCAGGTTCTCGACCTCGAGGACCGCACGCTTCTAGGCTATGCGTGGAACAAGGTCTACCGTGCGGAGGTGCTGGACGGCATCGCGTTTGAGACCGTTCCCCTCATCGAGGACATCGTCTTTAACGTTGCTGTCTTTAATCGCGTTGAGAACCTTGCGCTCGTTGCGCGTCCCTTGTACCGCTACGAGAAGCGCGTGGCCGCCAACCTGACGGCCAAATTCGTGCCCGAGTACTACGAGGTGCATCGCCGCCGCATCGATGATGTATACCGCCAGCAGGTGTCGTGGGGCCTCGATTCCGCCGATGTCCGCTCCCGCCTCGGGGCTCGCTATGCGCGCTACATCTTGTCCGCGCTCGAGCGCAACTGCGATGCGCGCGCGGGGCTAAACCATGCAGGCCGCGTGGCCTTCTGCCGCAGTATCATGGACGACGAGCTCTTCCGCGCGCTCGTCCTGGATGCGTGCCCGCAGGGCAGGGGAGCCCGCGTGTGCGTGGGCCTCCTCAAGACGCACAGCGCTCTGGTGTGGTGCGCCGCCGGCCGCATCATCCACCTCATGAGGTCGCGTGCCGGCCTCGCGTACCGTAAAGCCACGTTCTCCCGTTAGGAGCTCCCGTGTCCAAGAGCACGTTCGACACATCTGCGCCACAGCTCACCGTCGCCGTTCCCGCGTACAACGTCGAGTCCTACCTCGCGCGCGGCCTCGAGTCCTACCTTGACCCGCGATTCGTGGGCAAGCTCGAGGTCGTCGTGGTGGACGATGGCTCCACCGACGGCACCCGTGCGCTTGCGGAGGAGTTCGCTGCGCGCAGCCATGGCGTGATTCGCGTCGTCTCAAAAGAGAACGGCGGGCACGGTTCGGCCGTGAACACTGGCATCGCGCATGCGCGCGGCCGTTACTTCCGCGTGATCGACGGCGACGACTGGGTGAACGCCGACGGCATGGCTGAACTGCTCGATCGCCTGGCCGACCTCGACTGCGATCTGGTGGTGGACAAGAAGCGCGAGGTCGATATGACCACAGGCGAGGAGCGTGCATTCCCGCTGGCGAAGGGTGTTGTTCCCGGCCGCGTGCTCGACTTTTCGACCGTGCTCACCAACGGAGACACCGTCTTTCAGATCATGATCCATACGCTCACCGCCCGCACGGATTACCTGCGCGGTATCGGTATCAAACTGCTCGAGCACACGTTCTACGAGGACTACGAGTACGTCGTCAAGGCAAGCGTGCCGGCCTCGACCATCTGCTACCTTGATGTCGAGGTGTACCAGTACCTCGTGGGCAACGCCAACCAGTCCGTGAACCACGGCAACTACGTGCGTCGTTGGGACGACCATTCTCGCGTGGTGACCGAACTTTTGGCGTATCTCGAGCGCTGCGAGCACGATGAGATTCGCGCGGCCACCGGTGAGAAGCTCTCGAACGAAGCCGTCTACTACGTCCGTGAGAAGGTCCATCTCATTGTGGACACTCACTATAACATCGCGCTCCTGTTCGACGAGGACCGCAGCCGCGGCCGTGCGCGCGCAAAGGAGTTCCGTCGCGAGCTTCGCCGCGCCGACATCGACCAGTGGGCGCGCGGAGAGCAGCGCTACCGCATGGCCATGCTGCTCAACCGCCTGAACTTCTCGTACAATTCCATCAAGCGCCTGGTTGCCGGGCGCCGTCACTAGCAAGCCAACAGGGGATACTCCATGAGTCGCAAACCGCGTATCGCCATATTCAGCGCCGACGCCAAGCTTGGTCACGAGGTCAAGGGGGCTACACGCTACACGTTTCTCGCGAGCCTGCTCGTGGAGCGTGGTTTCGACGTTGATTTCATCACGAGCGGTTTCCAGCACTGGGAGAAGCGCCAGCGCGATTTGGATTCGTTCGATGCGAGCGCGCATTCGTTCAACGTCAAGTTCATTTCCGAGCCGAGCTACCCGACCAACATGTGCCCGCAGCGCATCTGGGCGCACCATGTGATGGCCAAGCGTGTGAGCGCGTATTTCGACGCCGACCACGACTACGACCTCATCTACTGCCAAATCCCTCCCAACGATGTGACGCTTGCCGTGGGACGGGCGGCCAAGCGCTACGGCATCCCCTTCGTGGTGGACGTGAACGACCTGTGGCCCGAAGCGTTCCGCATCGCGCTCGACGTGCCCGTTGTGTCGGACCTGCTGTTCGCGCCGTTTGAGCGCCAGGCGCGCCGTGCCTACGCGTTGGCAGACGCCGTGGTGGGAACCTCCGACGAGTACGCGGCGCGACCCTTCCGAGATCGCGTGGAGGACATTCCCAAGCTCGTGGTGTATGTGGGCAACGATCTCGCGGAGTTCGACGCCGGAGCTGCGGAAAACGCCGCTTCGGTGGGGAAGCCCGCCGGTGAGGTCTGGGTTTCCTATGCTGGCAACATCTCGGCGCTTTACGACTTGGAGACGCTTGTTGAGGCGGTGGCCATCGCCGCTAAGGTGTACCCCGAGCTCAAGCTCAAGATCTTGGGCGATGGCCCGGAGCGCGGATCCGTCGAGGCCGCCGTCGCGCGCACCGGCGCTCCCGCTGAGCTTCTGGGCTATATGCCGTACCGCACCATGGCCGCCTGGCTCAAGGCGTCCGACATGGTGGTGAACTCGCTGGTGGCCAACGCGCCGCAGAGCGTGCCTACCAAGATTGGCGACTACCTTGCCTCGGGCCGTCCCATGGTCAACACGTCCATGAACGCGGAGTTCCGCGAGAAGGTGGAACGCGAAGGTTTTGGCGTGAACGTGGTTCCCGGCGACGCCGAGGGGCTCGCGAAGATGATCTGCGAGCTGGTGGAGGACGAGGCGGGGCGTGCGCGCATGGGTCGTGTGGCGCGCGAGCTCGCCGTGGCCCAGTTCGACCGTCCGCATTCCTACGAGGCGACCGTCGACCTTATTCGGAGTTTGATCGCCGAGCGCTCAAAGTAAACCGCACGCGCCTGCTCGTGCGCGAGGCGGAGTACATGCTGGAGGCCGGCAAATAGGCCCACTTCTTTGCCAAAGTTGCGTGAGAAGGAGTTCCAACGAACGGCGTAGGGGCGGTTTACCTCGCGTTCGGGCTGTCGTTGCGATAGTCACCGAAGGCGTATTTGCTATACACATTGACTTCCCACTGCTTTTTTTCGACCTTTGCCACGGAGTCGAGGATAAAACCAGTCGCGAGGCTTAAGCCGCACAGGAACATAAACGATGCGGCGAGCATGGCGGTGGGGAAGCGCGGAACAAGACCGGTCTGGAAATACTCGACAATGATGGGAATGCCCAGGGCTAGACCGATTATCGCAAACAGAAGCGCGACGAGGCTGAAGAACTTCAAAGGGCGGTAGTCCTTGAACAGCGTGCCGATCATGGCGACGACCTTGATGCCGTCGCTCACGGTATTAAGCTTGGACTCGGAGCCTTCCGGGCGGTCGCGGTACTCGATGGGCACGTCTTTGATGCGCCATCGGTGGTCGACGGCATGGATCGAGAGTTCGGTTTCGATCTGGAATCCCTCGGAAAGCACGGGGAAGGTCTTGACGAACGGGCGGCTCATGGCACGATATCCTGTCATGACGTCATCGAAACTGTAGCCGTAGATCCACTTGATCATGGCGCGGACCAGGTTGTTGCCAAAGCCGTGGAACGCACGCTTGTTTTCCTCGGCATAGGTGCCGTTGGACAGTCGGTCGCCCACGGTCATGTCGGCCATGCGGTTGATGATGGGCTCGCAAAGGGCTTTGGCCGCCTCGGCGGGGTAGGTATCGTCGCCATCGACCATCAGATAACAATCGGCGTCGATATCGCGAAACATCTGACGGCAGACGTTGCCCTTTCCCTGTCGGGGCTCAAAGCGCACTGTGGCGCCGTGTTCCGTTGCGATGCGCGAGGTATCGTCTGACGAGTTGTTGTCATAGACGTAGACCGTCGCCTGTGGAAGCTCGCGGTGGAAGTCGTCAATGACTTTGCCGATCGTGAGGGCTTCGTTGTAGCAGGGGATAATGACGGCAATAGATTCAGGATTCAATCAATGCTCCTTATACATTCAATGCTCCTTATACATTCAATCGTAGAAAGTATAGCCGTTTGGCCCTGGCATCCTGAGATGTAGCCGTCTTCCACAAGTCCGAGCGCAAATTCATCTTCTACATCTAAAGGAATGCTGTGATGACTGAATCTGTTGTTGATTACAACGAGCAGCCTCTGACTGTCGAGGTCGACGCCACCACCATGATCTTTAACATGGCGTCTGACTCGCTGATCAGCCTCAAAGAATGTTTTATTAAGCTCGCTAAGCATGAGTTGTTCTTTGAGGAGTTTAGGGCGCTTAAGCACATCTCGTTTGATATTCACCGCGGTGAGGTCGTGGGCTTGGTCGGTACTAATGGTTCCGGCAAGTCCACGATGCTCAAGATTATCGCTGGTGTGCTCGAGCCTAGCGAGGGCAGCGTTAAGGTTCATGGCAACATTGCACCTCTGATTGAGCTTGGAGCTGGCTTTGATTCCGAGCTGACGGCACGCGAGAACATTTATTTGAACGTTGCGCTAGTCGGCTATACCAAGGAATTTATCGATGCCGACTTTGATGGCATTATCGAGTTCGTTGAGCTGCAGAACTTTGTCGACATGCCGCTCAAGAACTTCTCTTCGGGTATGGTTGCGCGCATTGCTTTTGCAATCGCCACCATTACCGAGCCCGATATCCTGATCGTCGATGAGATGCTTTCCGTCGGCGACGTGTTCTTCCAGCAAAAGTGCGAGGCCCGTATACAGCACTTTATCCAGAGCGGTGACGTGGCGGTTTTGTTCGTGTCGCATTCCATGGAGCAGGTTGAGCGCATCTGCCAGCGTGCATTTGGATTGAGAAGGGCGACCTTCGTATGGACGGCCCGGTCGATGAGGTATGCAAGGCATACCGCGAACAGTTCAAGTAGGTTATACTTATTTGCGCTTGGCGGGCTCGCGCTTGCTTGGCGTGCGGTTATTTGCTCCATTAGCTCAGTTGGATAGAGCAGGGGACTTCTAATCCCAAGGTCGACGGTTCGAATCCGCCATGGAGCACCTTTTGTTTAATAAGCTCAGCTTTTGCTGGGCTTTTTTGTTCACAAATGCGAAGTTGAGCTACTCTGTTTCTGCGGGCTCCACGATTTATGAGTTATGTAGCAATTTCAGATTCTAAGACAGGGGTCGTTTGCGTTTGGCGGTTAGCCATCGGCATCCTTACACTAACGCTGACTCGAAAGGCCTTATCTCCTGCCCATTTTTCTCTGCACAATTGAAGTCTGAAGTGGTTGGCCATACGGCGTTGTTATGATCGATGAGATCGACCTTCATTTGCATCCCCGCTGGCAGGCACGGATTCTTGAGGACCTTGTTCGCATATTTCCAAACGTACAGTTTATAGTTACAACGCATTCACCTGTTGTGGTGGCGTCGGTACCTCGCGGTGACATCCGCATTCTTGAAGAGGACGCTGCAACGGTGCCTGCTATGGAAACGCGTGGACGCGATGCCGGGGATATTCTCAACACCGTCCTGGGCGCATCCTCTCGACCTGAAGAGGCGGGTCGATTGTTCGATTTGTTCCAAGAGGGCCATACGCAACACCCCCGATACGACGTTTAATTTCACAGAGTTGCGCGGAGAGAGCAAGCGAGAAGTTCTGGAGGCCTTGCTTGCAGAGCAGGGCCATCTCTGCATTTATTGCACGTGCAGGATCGGCGTTGGTGATCGTCTGGCTACGATTGAGCATTTATTTCCACATTTTTGTTTCGTTGGGTTAGTTTTGCCTGAATGTATCCCCTAATTCGATGAATTCTCTTTACATTATCGATTGTATAGCCGCTTATAAAGCTATATATACATATATACTAGTTTATAAATCTATATAAGCGACGTTTGCCTAAGGTTGCTGGTTATGGACAAAGCCAAGTTCTACAATCCGTTTCGTCCGACCGCCGGTGCGGAGCCTCCTCGAATCATCGGTCGTGATGATATCTCTCTCGAGTTCGTGGAGGGTCTCATGTCCGGCGTTGGCGCCCCCGCACGTCTTATGCGAATCACAGGCCCGCGCGGGTCGGGGAAAACGGTTCTTCTTTGCGATCTGCGCGACCGAGCGATTGAACTGGGTTGGAAGGCCGTTGTTGTTTCGGCTGGTCCGCGTTTGTCGCACGATCTTATGGAGCAGATTCAAGACCAACTGACTTTTTCCTCCGCTTCGCTTGGCGTTAACGCTGGTATTACTTCTGCCAAGTTGGACATTTCTTCAAGCGAAATGAGCCTTCGAGCAAAACTAAAGCAGATTGCACAGGGCTCAAAGGGCCTGTTTATCGCTGTTGATGAAGTCCAAGATGCCCCAGTTGAGGAAATGCGCATTATTGCCTCAACAGTTCAATTACTCATTGGGGAGAAAGCCAATATCGCTCTTGCCTTTGCCGGATTGCCATCGGGCGTTATGGATCTCATTAACGGCAAGGCACTTACTTTTCTTCGCCGCGCGGTTCCCGAAGACCTTGCTCCTATCAATCAAATCGAGATTGCACTTTCTTTGAGTGATAGCTTTAACGCGACCGGTCTTTCTCTCGACGGGGATTTGCTATCAAAAGCGGCGAGAGCAACAAAAGGTTATGCGTATTTAGTTCAACTTGTTGGGTATTCAATCTGGCAGCGCGCGAACCTTCATCGGGAAAAATCAACTCTCGTTAGTGAGCGCGATGTTGATGAAGGTATCCTGCTTGCCAAAGCTCGTTTCCACGACGTGGTCCACGAGCCCGCAATTTCGGGTCTTTCCCGTAATGAAATCAACTACCTGTATGCCATGTGCGAGGATAGTAGGCAATCCAAGACCTCGGATTTGGCCAAACGCCTTGGTAAAAAGACGAGTGAGCTGAGTTCTGTTAGGGCCAAGCTGCTTTCACGAGAAGTAATCCAGGCGCCTCAGAGGGGCTATGTTCAATTTGCTGTGCCGGATTTGGACGAGTATCTCAAAGACAATAGAGATGAGATTCTATCGAGGTATTAAAGCTTCAGATTAAATGTACGACGATTGAGGGCGACTCACGGTAAGGTGCTCCTCACCCCATCCTCTAAAAAAGTTCTTAAGACAGCCTTAAAGGCGCCTCGGCTTTCATTGACAGCGTACAATACGCATGTTTGACTATGGCAAAAGTGGAATTTAAGGGAAGGGGCGCGCCATGGAGGTGCTGGTTGTTGGCAATACCGTGTATGTTGACGACGACTTTTGTGCCAAGGCGTTTCCCGGTGACCATGTTCAGGTTGTAGCTGCCGACGATGCGCAGCGCGAGTCATCGTCCCACAGCTCGTGGAAAGAGTTGCTGCGCCACCTGGACCAGGCTTATGAGTTCGACCGCGTGGTCTACCTCTCTACTTATCTCACTCCGCATACCGAGACTTTTGGCGACATTGAGCTGCTGCGCTCGGTGTTTCGTGCTTGTATGGGCCGCCGTGTTCAGCTGCTGTATGTGGCGGGTCCTGCAAGTGCGGAGGGTGTTGGCGGCGCGGCGAGCAATGCCGATTCGCTTGATGCCACAGACGCTGCCGCCCAAACGGGTAAGGGCATTATCGCTCGCGCGGCCAACGACCTCTGTCGCTACTACGCCTCGCAAGATGACATCCAGGCCAAGATCCTGTGCACTCCCTATCTCTATACAGCATCCGCGGCGCTCGATGACCCCTTCTTGGTGCCGCTGTTCGAGGCGTGCTCGACCGGGTCGGTCGCGCTCCAAGGTGCCGCGGACGCGCCGTTTCCCCTGTTGTGCGCGGAGGAGCTAGCGGTGCTGGTGCATCGCGTCTTTGACAGTTGGGATGTGACCTTTGAGACGCTCGACGTTGCAGATGCTTTCCATCGCACAGCGGGCGACTTGGGCGGCGCGCTCCAGGGTCTGTTCCCCGGGTTGTCCGTTGCCTATGGAGAGTCGATCGGCTATGCGTTGCCCGCAGGCGATGCCATTCGCAAACGCTATGGCTGGTTTCAGCGTTACGACCTGCTGCTCGATCTTTCTACCATCCATGCCCGCTGGGCTAACACCCGTACCAACAAGGCCAATCCCTTGCGTGCGGCTATCGATCGCATTCAGCTGCGCGCGCTGCCCATTAAATGCCTGGAGACGGGCGTTGCCTGGGTCCTGTTCGAGGTGCTGGAGCATCTGTTCTCCCAATCGGCCCAGCTCAACGTGCTCGACTATCGTCTGCTCTATGTGGTCCTGATTGGCACGCTCTACGGGCTCGACTTTGGCCTGGTCGCCGCTCTGCTGGCGTCTATTGGTCTGGCCGTGAGCTATTTTGCCCTGTACGGCTATACCTTTCAGGGTTTGTTCTATGAGCCTTCCAACTGGCTGCCGTTTATTGCGTACTTTGTGGTGGGTGCCGTGTGCGGCTATGTACAGCTGCGCAACAGCGAGGCAATTAAGGCAGAGCGTGACGAGAACGAGCTTGTGCGAAACCGCAATACGTTCCTCACGCGGCTCTATCACGACGCGATTGAGGACAAGCGTGCCTATAAGCGACAGATTGTGGGGCGCCACGACAGCTTTGGCAAGATCTTTGCCGTGACGCAGGAGCTCGACGTACTCAACCCGCGCGATATATACCGCAAGTGCTGCGAGCTGCTGGGCGAGATTCTAGAGAACGATTCGGTGACAATCTACCATGTTTCGGGCGGGGCATTTGCGCGCCTGGTAGCGGCGAGCCCGGCGATTTCCAACAATGTGCTGCGCTCGCTCTCGCTCGACGACCTTGCGCCCGTGCTCCAAGGTTCGATCTCTGGTTTGTGGGTGAACCGCGCACTGACGCCGGGGCTTCCGATGTTTGGCTATGCGATCGAGCGCGATGGAGCCCCCGCCGTGTTGATCTTTGTGCGTCACGTGGCCGAAAGCCAAATGACCCTGTACTACCAAAACCTGTTCCGCATCCTGTGCGGCCTGGTGGAAAGCGCGCTGGGGCGCGCCTTCGATTACGAGGCCGTGGCGCAGGATAAGCGCTGCGTTGCCGGCACGTGCGTGCTCAACCACGACGCCTTTGGCCGGGAGCTTGCCGCCGAGCAAGCGCTTGCGGACAACAAGATGGGGAGCTTCTTGCTCCTGCGCGTGGTGCCGGGCATGGAGCCTGTTGGCGAGCTGGTCGGCGCCATTGGGTCGGCCATTCGCGAGAGTGACGCTGCGGGCTTGGTCGATGGAGACACGCTTTACCTGCTCATGCGTCAGGCGACCGAGGCCGACCTGCCCGTAATTTGCAAGCGCATGGCCGCCAAGCACATTACGGTGGAGCGCGTCGACAGCGAGGATGTTGTGGCCCTGTTGCAGCGCATCACGCCCGCTGGCAACGGTGAGGGGGAGACCGCTTGATCTCGCTTGTCGTTGCTGCCGTACTGCTATTACTTCATGCGCTGGTGTGTCTGGTGCTGTGGACGCTTATGAAACTGGGCTTGCTGCCGGTTCGCGGGCACATGCTTGCCGTGATGGTGCTCGTACCGCTGTGGGGTCCGTTGCTCGTGGTACTGCTCTCGGTGCGTAGCGCGGTGTTCGGTGACGACCTTAAGGATGCCACGCTGGAGACGCTGCGCATTAACGATGACATGCATCGCAGCATGCTCGTGCAGGGACGCGAGGGCGATGATGGCGTGGTGCCGCTCGAGGAAGCATTGATCGTCAACGACCCGGGCGACCGCCGCCGTCTGATGCTCTCCATGCTTACCGAGGATCCGGATGCGTACCTGGCACAGTTGCAGGCAGCAAAACTCAACGATGATGTTGAAGTCGCGCACTATGCCGCGACGGCGGTGGCGCAGATTTCCAAGGAGTCCGACCTTAAGCTGCAGCAGTTGGAGCGCGCGTTTAAGACCGATCCCAGTTCGCATAACCTGGATGCGTATTGCGACTTTTTGGGCGCTTATCTGGACTCGGGTTTGGCAGAGGGCCGCGTGGCGCAGATTCAGCGTCAGCAGTATGCACGCTTGCTCGCGCGTCGTTGCGAACGTGAGGACGGGTCGGCGCTGCGCATTCGCTATGCCACGGCGCTGGCCGATGCCGGCGAGATTGATAAGGCAGAGGACGTCGCTAGCCAGTTGGTGATCGATGCATCAGACGAGCAGGACGTGTGGATGCTCTGCCTGCGCTTGGCTGTGATTCGTCGCGATGGGCAGGCGGTGCGGCGTGTAATCGATGCAATCGACAAGCAGCATGTGTATTTGAATGCCGAAAATCGCGAGAGGTTGTCATTTTGGCGTGAAGGAGAGGAGGCCCGATGAGCGTGGTGCAACATATCCGCGAGCGTGCGGGCCATTTTCGCTGGATAGGGCTGCTCGTGGTGTGGGCGGTCTTTATCGCCATGGCCGCCGTGCTGTTGATCGAGCGTGCCGGCGTGCAGTACAGCGCCGGGCAGCATAAGCTGGGCATGCTCGCTGCCAACGACGCCGTGCCGGCAAGCTCGGCGATGTTTGGCCGAAAGCCCACGTGCTTGGTTATTACCGACTCGGGCCAAGATGGCGTCGAGGACGTCAAAGAGCAGTTTGACCAGATTCTTCTCGACATGAAAATTGCCCACCGCGATGCGGATATTGCCACCGATGGTGTTGATGCGATTCCTTCCCTTACATCCTTCGACCGCGTGATTTTACTGATGCCTTCGATTGATGGGCTCGGTGCGCGCCTCTCCGACATCATGAGCTGGGTGAGCGCCGGCGGTTCGCTTATGCTCGCCATGACGCCGGATAACTCGAGCTATCTGCAGGCAATCGGTCCCAAGCTGGGCATCGATTCTGCCGGCTATGAATATGCGACGGCAGAGAGCATCGTGCCGAGCGAGGACTTTATGATCGGCGGTGGCCAGCGTTATGAGCTCTCGGATCCCTTCGATTCGTCGCTCTCGGTTTCGCTGCGTGAGACTGCCCACGTGTGGGCTAAAACCGGCGACACGGGTACTCCGCTTATTTGGTCGAGCGATTGCGGCAGCGGCCGTACCGTGGTGTGCAATATCGGTATCTACGACAAGGTCATGCGCGGTTTCTATGCCGCGGCCGTGAGCCTGTTGGGCGATGCCACGGCCTATCCGGTCATCAACAGCGCCGTGTTTTATCTGGACGACTTTCCCAGCCCCGTGCCCTCGGGCGACGGTACCTACATCAAGCGCGACTACGGGCTTTCCATCGCCGATTTTTATGCCAAGGTGTGGTGGCCCGACCTGCAAAAACTCGCGCAGCAGTACGGCATTCGCTTCACAGGCGTGATGATCGAGAACTACGAGGACGTGGTCAATCAGACCGAGCCCGTGCGTCAGCCCGATACCACGCAGTTCCGCTACTTTGGCGGTATGCTGCTGCAGATGGGCGGAGAGCTGGGCTTTCATGGCTACAACCATCAGCCGCTGGCGCTCTGGGATACCGACTATGGCACGTTGTACGACTACAAGACGTGGAAGAACAAGGAGACGCTCGTTGCATCGCTCAACGAGCTTATCGCCTTCCAGGACGACGTCCTGCCCAACGCACGCGGCTCGGTCTACGTGCCACCGTCGAATATCCTTTCGGCCCGCGCCCGCAAGATTATCGGTGCCGATGTTCCGCGCATTAAGACCATTGCCAGTACGTACTTTGAGGACGGAACCGATCTGCCCTACGTGCAGGAATTTGGCGTGGCGAGCGATGGCATTGTGGAGCAGCCGCGCGTCGTTTCGGGCGGCATGGTCGATGACGCCTATATGCGTCTGGCCGCGGTGTCCGAGCTCAACATGCACTACGTGAGTACGCACTTTATGCACCCGGACGATCTGCTGGATCCCGATCGCGGCGCTACGGAGGGCTGGGGGGTCTACAAGGGTGGCCTGGTCGACTATCTGGACTGGCTTGCTACGTCCGCTCCCGACCTGCGACACCAGACGGGTTCGGAGTGCTCGGGTGCCATCCAGCGTTTTTCCTCCGTGACGGTGAGCGTGGATACGAGAGACGATGCCTGGACGCTCAGCCTGGGCAACTTCCACGATGAGGCTTGGTTTATGTTCCGCGCCAATAACGGCAAGCCGGGTGCGGTGTCCGGTGGCGAGATTAAACACCTGACGGGCGACCTGTACCTAGTCAAAGCGACGGACAAGACCGTGACGATTGAGCGTAAGGAGGGCGGCGACCGATGAGAATCTGCTTGGTGCTCGAGGGCTGCTACCCCTACGTGCACGGCGGTGTGTCCACCTGGATGCACGGCTACATTACGGCCATGCCCGAGCATGAGTTTGTGCTGTGGGTGATTGGCGCCCACGCCGAAGACCGCGGCAAGTTTGTCTACGAGCTGCCCGGCAACGTCGTCGAGGTGCACGAGGTGTTCCTGGACGATGCCCTGCGCCTTTCGGGCGAGCAGGAGGAAGTCGACTTCGACGACCGCGAGCGCGAGGCGCTGCGTCGCCTGGTGTCGCTCTCCAATCCGGACTGGGACGTGCTGTTCGATATCTTCCAGCGCCGCCACGTGCACCCGCTCTCATTTTTGCAGAGCCGCACGTTTATGGACATCTTCCGCGACGTGTGCCTGGCCGAGTACCCGTACACGCCCTTTGCCGATGCATTCCACACCATGCGCTCCATGCTACTGCCCGTGCTTTATCTGCTGGGCAGTGAGGTTCCGGTGGCCGATGTGTACCACGCCATCTCGACCGGCTATGGCGGTCTGCTTGCGAGTCTTGGCTCGAGCGTGCATAACGCGCCGGCATTGCTGACCGAGCACGGCATCTACACGCGCGAACGCGAGGAAGAGATCATTCGCGCCGACTGGGTGGTGCCCTCGTTTAAGGACCGCTGGATTCGCTTTTTCTACCTGCTTTCGGAGGAGATCTACCGTCGTGCCTTCCGCGTGACGAGCCTGTTTCACAACGCCCGCAAGACGCAGATTGATATGGGCTGCGATGCGGACAAATGCTTGGTCATCCCCAATGGCATCCAGTTCGATCGCTTTAGGGACATTCCCTTAAAGCCCGATGACGGCTGGGTGGACATTGGCGCGGTGGTGCGCCTGGCGCCCATCAAGGACGTTAAGACCATGATCTATGCCTTCTTTGAGTTGCATGAGCGCCTGCCGCATGTGCGCCTGCATATTATGGGTGGCGTGGACGACGAGGAATATGGAGCCGAATGCCATGCGTTGGTGCAGACATTGGGCGTGCGTGACTTGATCTTTACTGGCCGCGTCAACGTTGTCGAGTACATGGAAAAACTCGACTTTACCATTTTGACGAGTATCTCGGAGGGCCAGCCGTTGAGCGTGCTGGAATCGCTGGGCGCGCGTCGCCCCTGCGTGACGACCGAGGTCGGCTGCTGCCGCGAGCTGCTCGAGGGCGCCCCCGGCGACGACTTTGGCGTGGCGGGTTTTGTGACGCCGCCCATGTATCGCAAGGGCTTGGCCGATGCCATGGAGCGCATGTGCGCGAGCCGTGCTCGCCGCCTGGAAATGGGGGAGCGCGGCCAGCGTCGCGTGGCGACCTACTACCTACACGAGCAGATGCTCGCCAACTATCGCGCGCTGTACGACGAGACGGCTCGCGCGTTCAATTTGCCCAAGAAGGAGGTGTAGCCGGTGGCCGGAATCGGTTTTGAGCTCAAACGCCTGTTTAAGCGCAAGGGTCTGTTTGCCACGATGCGCGCCTACGGCTACGCCGGCATTGTGTGCACGGGTCCCATGCTGCTGGGCGTGCTGCTGCAGGTGGGCATTTTGGTGCTATGCGGCCTGTGGGGTGTGGGCCGTGCCAACCAGGACTTGCTGGTGTGCATGGTGACCTACACGCTGCTGGCGTCGCTTACGCTCACGAGCTTTTTCTCCATGCCGGTCACGCGCTTTTTGGCCGACATGCTCTTTGCCGAGCGCGAGACAGAGATCCTGCCCTCGTTTTGGGGCTCCAATGCCATCATGCTCGTTGCGGGCACGGTGCTCTACGGCGTCTTTTTGCTGTTCTCAGGCGCCACGCTGTTGCAGGGGCTGCTGTGCCTGTGGCTGTTCAACATTATGATCGTCAACTGGAACGGCATGAGCTACCTCACCGCTATTAAGGATTACCGCGGCATCCTGTGCAGCTTTGCCGCGGCCATTGGCGTGGCGTGCTTGTGCGCCCTGGCCGCGCTGGCGCTGGGGTTGCCGCCCGTCGAGGGCCTGTTGGCGTCAATCGCCCTGGGCTACGGTGTGATGCTCGCCTGGGACGTGGTGCTGCTGTACCGGTATTTTCCTCAGAGCGATCGCAGCCCCTGGCTCTTTTTGCGCTGGCTCGACCAATTTATGCCGCTGGCGCTCACGGGCTTGTTTACCAATTTGGGGCTCTTTGCGCACCTGGTGATTATTTGGGCAGGGCCCATTGGCGTGCAGGTCAAAGGTCTGTTTTACGGTGCGCCCTATCATGATGTGCCGGCACTGCTTGCGTTTTTGACCATTTTGGTCACGACCGTCAACTTTGTGGTGTCGGTCGAGGTCAACTTCTATCCGCGCTACCGCGACTACTACAGTCTGTTTAACGACGGCGGCGTGGTGGGCGACATCGTGGTGGCCGAGGAGGAAATGCTCGCCACGCTCAACCGGGAGCTGCGCTTTTGTGCGCTCAAGCAGCTGTTTGTGACGGCGGCGGTCATTTCGCTCGAGACCACGGTGCTCTCGGCCCTGCCACTGGGCTTCAACAACCTGATGCACGGGTATTTTCGCACGTTATGTGTGGGCTATGGCCTGTATGCCGTGGGCAATACGGTGATGCTCATCTTGCTGTACTTTACCGACTACAAGGGCGCCGTGCTTGCTTCCGGGCTGTTCGCGGGCGTGGCGGGGCTGGCGACCATCGTCTCGCTGTTCTTTCCGCAGCAGTTTTATGGCTTTGGCTTTTTGCTCGGCGCGGCGGTGTTTTTTGTTGTGGCGCTCATGCGGCTCGATACCTATACTGCCAATTTGCCGTATCGTATCCTGAGTCAACAGCCCATTGTGGCGACCGACAAGACTGGTCGCTTTACGGAGCTGGGCCGCTTGCTCGACCGTGCCGAACAGCGCTACGAGGAGCTGCGTTTAGAGGGCGAGCCGCATGGTGCGTTTGAGCGCATGGTGGTTCGCGTGTATCGCAATCGTTGGGGAGGTCCTGATGACCGATAGGATGATATCGCGTCGCCGCTTGATTGAGGCGGCTGCCGGCGCCTTGCTGCTTTCGGGCTGCTCTTCGCAGGACGAATCCTCGAAAAAAAAGACCAAGAAGCAGGGCAAGATTAAAAAGGCCGATGCGTCTAGCGGGACCAAGCACCTTCGCGATAAGGACGAGCTGTACGAGGTCTACGACGACTCGGGCATTGTGACCATGTACCTGACGGTCTCGCGCGGCAATAGCTCCGAGAACACTGACCACAGCTGGGCCGAGATCAATACGTACTCGGTCTACGACTATGCCGACATGGGCGTGACGCGCTATCAGGTTATGGGCCTGCTGCAGGCGGGTGACGAGGACGGTCCCGTTGCTGGTGAAGTGGGCTATGGCGAGGAAGCGCCCAATGCTACCGTGCAGGTGCGCGGCCAGACGTCGAGCATGAACTCGCAAAAGAATTACAAGGTAGAGCTCAAAAAGGGCAAGGGTACCTGGCGCCATCAGCGCGCGATTGCGCTTAACAAGCACATGGGCGAGGGTATGCGTTTTCGCAACAAGATGGCCTATGACCTCATCCGTGGGATTCCCCAGATGATGGGCTTGCGTACGCAGTTTGTGCATCTGTGGGTGTGCGACCAGACCGAAAAGTCCAACGATACCTTCGAGGACTACGGTCTGTTTACGCAGGTGGAGCAGCTCAACAAGACGGCCCTCAAGGCCCACGGTCTGGATAAGAGCGGGCATCTGTATAAGGTGAACAGCTTCGATTTTCATCGCTTCGAAGACACCATCAAGCTGGCGGATGACCCCGACTATGACCAGACGGCGTTTGAGGGCATGCTCGAGATTAAGGGCGACTCGGACCATACCAAGTTAATCGAGATGCTCGATGCGCTCAACGACGATACGCTAAAGATCGACGATGTGCTCGACACCTACTTCGATACCGAGAACCTGGTCTATTGGATGGCGTTTCAGATCTTGACGGGCAATTGCGATACGCAGAACCGTAACTGCTATCTCTACAGTCCGCTTAACTCCAAGGTCTGGTACATCCTTGATTGGGATAACGACGGCATGCTGCGCAAGCTTGAGCTGAGCCTGAAGGGGTTCTCGGATTATTCGAGCTGGGAGCGCGGCGTGAGCAACTACTGGGGCAACGTGCTGTTTAACCGCGCGTTGCGCAGCAAGTCGTTCCGCAGCGAACTCGATAGCGCCGTGAAGGATTTGCGCTCGTACATGACCAAAGAGCGTCTGAGCAAGATGATCGAGCATTATCGCGAGGTGACGGAGCCGCTCGTCTTTGCTGCGCCCGACCTGGAGAATCTGCCCGTGACCAAGGACGAATACGAGCAGATTGCCGCGGCGATTCCGTCCGAGATCGAGGAGAATTATCAGAGCTTCCGCGAGAGCTATAAGAAGCCCATGCCGTTCTACATTGGTGTGCCGCAGATTGATAACGGTAAACTGCGCATGAATTGGGACGCGTCGTACGACTTTAAGGCGCGCGACATTCGCTACACCGTGGAGCTGGCGCGCGATTACGCCATTACTAAAGTTATCTTTAAGGCCGAGGACGTGCTGCTGCCCGAGGTGACCTGCGATGCACCCGATACCGGCCAGTATTTTGTGCGCGTGCGCGCCACCAACTCCGACGACTATACGCAAGATGCGTTTGACTACTATGTGACTGACGACGGCAAACAGTACGGCATGAAGTGTTTTTACGTGCAAGACGGCGGCAAGGTCGTGGAGGACACGTATGAGGAGGGCTAGCGCGCTGCTTGAGCGCTTGGCGGCCCCGCCTGCGCGTACCACGCAAGAGCGTTACCGCCACGAGCTCAAATATCTCATTAACGAGGGCGAGCACGCCGCGCTTGCCTGTCGTATGGCGCCGGTGTTTAAGCTGGACAAGCATGCGCAGGCGGGTGGTTACACCATTCGCAGCCTGTACTTTGACGACTACTGCAACTCGGCCTACGAGGAAAAAGACGCCGGTATTCTCATGCGCAAAAAGTATCGCGTGCGCATCTATAACGGCAGCGACAAGGTGATTAAGCTCGAGCGCAAAAAGAAGTACGGTAGCTGGATCTATAAGGAGGACGCGCCGCTCACGCGCGTTGAGTTTGAGCAGATCCTGGCCGGCGATTACGACTTTTTGCTGCGGAGTCCACACCAGCTCTGCCGTGAGTTCTACATCGAGTGCATTTGCAACATGATGCGCCCGCGTACCATCGTGGATTACGAACGCGAGCCGTGGGTGATGGACGAGGGCACCGTGCGCATCACGTTTGACATGAACGTGCGTGCCGCGGTGGGAAGCTTCGATATCTTTGACGCGACGCTGCCCGCGCTGCCGGTCCTGGAGCCCGGCAAGCTGGTGATGGAGGTCAAGTTTACGGAGTTGTGCCCGCAGCTCGTGCGCGATATGGTGCCGCCGGGCGCGGCCGAGCTTACGGCGGTCTCTAAGTACTGCCTGTGCTACGAAAAGACTGCCTACTTACGCGGCTTTAACTACTGGGAATCGGATTTTGAGAACCGAGGGGATATTTAGACCATGAGCACCAGGGACTTTTTTAAGAACTCCGTCTTGGAGGCGTTTGGTCAGGTCGACCCTGCCAAGATCGGCCTGTCGCTGCTCGTGGCGCTCGCCATGGGCATACTGATTTATTACGTGTACAAGCGCTTTTTTACCGGCGTGGTGTATTCTCGCAGTTTTGCCGTGACGCTTGTGGGCATGTGCGTGCTTACCTGCATGGTCACGCTCGCGATCTCGACGAACGTGGTTATCTCGCTCGGTATGGTCGGTGCTCTGTCCATCGTTCGCTATCGTACGGCGGTTAAGGATCCGCTCGACTTGCTGTATCTGTTTTGGGCCATTACCACGGGCATTACGGCGGGTGCCGGCATGTATGCGCTCGTAGGGATCACGGCAGTGGTGATCGTGGTGATGATTGCCGGTTTTGCGAGCCACCAAGACAAGGCGCGCGTGTACATGATGGTCATCCACTACACGGGCCAGACCACCGGCGACGACATCGTGCGCGCGTTTGGCCGCACCAAGTTTACGGTGAAGTCCAAGACCATGCGCGGTGACAAGGTGGAGATGGCCGTGGAGGTGTTCTCGGACGGCGTGGATATGCCCTATGCCGACGCCATCCGCGCTCTCGATGGCGTGGAAGACCTAACGTTGATCCAATACAACGGCGAATATCACGGTTAATTATGTTCCGGCGTTCTAACGAACGCCGGACCGCTCGACGCTGCGCGGACATCTGCCGGGCGATCTGCCGCTCAAACCGTCGCTCGCGTACATGAAGTACGCGTCGCTCCTCTTTCACGGCACCTCGCCACGACAGCTGCCCGCTCGCTGGCTCGTGTTCTTCCAGGATGTGCTAATTTGGTTCAATTTTATTTTAGGGACGGTGCCGCGTGAACGTGCAACAGTTAGAAGAGGCCTGGGCAGTAAGGGCCGGCGCGCGTGAGGCGCGTCTTGTTGCGGCCCCGCATGTGCCGGCGGCGCTGTCTCTGTTGGGGATTGTGCGCCCCGGTGACCGCCTGGTGGCCTTTGCGGACGACTTTACCGAAGCGTTTGCCCGCAGCTTTGCTGGTTGCGATGTTGTGCTGTTAGGCGATCCGTGCGCCGAGGCGTTTGCCGCTGCGTCCGAGGGCTTTGATGCTTCGTTTGATGCCGAGGGTCCGCACCTGTGGTGGTTCGTCAACTCCATCGGCGGGTTTGGTCTGCGTGTGCCTGACCTTCGCGCTCTGGGCCGCGCGGCTCGTGAGGCCCGCGCGCTGCTGGTTGCGGACAACACCGTGGCGTCGGCTTTTGGCTGCGATCCGCTGCGGCTGGGAGCTGCGCTGTCGCTCGAGGCGCTCGACCGCGTGTGTGCCGGTAAGGCTCCGCGTAAGCTCGTTGCTGCTTCGGTGGCGCGCTCGCAGCTCAAGCGCCATCGTGTGGATGCTGCTGCCGAGTGCGCGCATGCGCTGCTCGAAGGGTGCGGATTGGCTACGCTCGACTTGTCCTCCGATGAGGCCGAGGTTCTAGAGCGCGGGCTCGAAACACTCGACACCCGCATGCAGGCGCACTTCGACCGCGCCCGTGCGCTGGCCGAGTATCTTGCTGCCAACGAGATGGTGCGCAACGTGCGCTATCCCGGGCTGACCTCGCATCCCGACCATGCCATCGCGACCGGCATCCTGGAGCACGGTTTTGGCCCGGCAGTAGAGTTTGACCTGATGGACTACACCGCGGGCGAATTCTTCAGCATGCTGCCGGATGAATTCCGCACATCACCCGCAGGCGGCCTAACAACGCGCCTTTCGGCTCCACGTGGCAAGCAGGGGAGCACCATCCGCCTCTTCACCGGCACCGACGACCCCCTGCAGGTGGCTGCCACTCTCGATAACGCCCTTCGCAAGTAGCTAATCGGGGTCTGTGTCACGAAAACGGCCTATTTACTACGTTTAAGCAATAGGGGTCGACCACACCCGCCTATTTTGAAAATTACCAAGCTGTTTACCAGCGGTTTTAATTTCATAATGTCCGGTATGGTCGAGGGTATTCAACTAAACGTAGTAGATGGGCCCGTTTTGTGGCGCGAGCCTCAGCCCCAGGGCGCTGTGGGCTAAAAACCGCCTAAAAGGACTACTCCGCGTTGATGCTGGCGATGAGGTCGTTGGCTTTGGAGGCGATGACGTTGTTGATGTCGGCCTGCAGCTCTTCGTAGGCTGCTATGGCGCGCTCGCCGGCCGGCGTGAGCGTGGATCCGCGGGCGCCGTCGCGCTCGATGAGCTTGCAGCCCAGCTGCCCTTCAGCCTCGTTCACAATGCGCCAGGCCTTGGAATACGCCATGCCCATGCTCTTGGCAGCGCGGTTGAGCGAGTGCTCGCGGGCTATGCCCTGCAGCAACAAAACGCAACCATGACCAAACACGCCCGGCAGATCTTTGTCGCACGCTTGAATGACCAACTTTGCCGTCGTCTTGTACTCCATGTGCTCCACGTCTCCCCGCTAAAGTGTTTGCTGGGCAAACGCAAAGCCTGCGTCAAACCCTCGTGTGCTCTTCTTAAATCATGCATTGTAGCAGTCAAAGTGCGTTAAGATACTTCCCCAGTATTGGGCGCCCAAGGTTGGGCTGGGTCCTACGAGGCCTGCAGCCGACCGGTCGCATGGAAAAAGGAGAAACATGGCTACGTTCTTTCCCGGTGAGTCCCACACGTTTTCGGAGTATCTGCTGGTCCCTGGCTACTCGTCCTCGCAGTGCATCCCCAACAACGTCTCTCTTAAGACGCCGCTGACCCGCTTTAAGCGCGGCGAGAAGCCGGCAATCACCCTGAACATCCCCATGGTTTCCGCCATCATGCAATCCGTCTCGGGCGTCGACATGGGTGTCGCGCTCGCTACCGAGGGCGGCCTGTCCTTCATTTACGGTTCCCAGAGCGCCGAGTCCGAGGCCGCTATGGTCAAGGCCGTCAAGGATCACAAGGCTGGCTTCGTTCAGTCCGATTCCACGTTGACCCCCGATATGACCATGGAGCAGGTTATCGAGCTCAAGGATAAGACCGGTCACTCCACCATGCCGGTCACCGACGACGGCACTCCCAAAGGTAAGCTCCTGGGCATCGTCACCAGCCGTGACTATCGCCCCAGCCGCGATGACCACCAGAAGAAGGTCTCCGAGTTCATGACCCCGCGTGAGCAGCTCATCGTGGGTGACAAGAACATCAGCCTCAAGGTTGCCAACGACGTCATCTGGGATAACAAGCTCAACGCTCTGCCCATCGTCGATGACAACGATCACCTCATGGGCATCGTCTTCCGCAAGGACTACGACAGCCACAAGACCAACCCCAACGAGCTGCTCGACGGCGATAAGCGCTATATGGTCGGCGCCGGCATCAACACCCGCGACTATGCCGAGCGCGTGCCGCTGCTCATCGAGGCCGGTGCCGACGTCCTGTGCATCGACTCTTCCGAGGGCTTCAGCGAGTGGCAGAAGCGCACCATCGAGTGGATCCGCGCCAACTACGGCGAGGACGTCAAGGTCGGTGCCGGTAACGTCGTCGACGCAGAGGGCTTCCGTTTCCTGGCCGACTGCGGTGCCGACTTCATCAAGGTCGGTATCGGCGGCGGTTCCATCTGCATTACCCGCGAGACCAAGGGCATCGGCCGTGGCCAGGCCACCGCGCTGATCGACGTCTGCCGCGCCCGTGACGAGTACTACGAGGAGACCGGCGTCTACGTGCCCGTGTGCTCCGACGGCGGCATCGTCTACGACTACCACATGACGCTCGCCCTTGCCATGGGTGCCGACTTTATGATGCTGGGTCGTTACTTCGCCCGCTTCGACGAAAGCCCGACCGAGCGCGTCAACGTCAACGGCCAGTACATGAAGGAGTACTGGGGCGAGGGTTCCGCACGTGCCCGCAACTGGCAGCGCTACGACCTGGGTGGCGCCGCGAAGCTCAGCTTCGTCGAGGGCGTCGACTCCTACGTTCCGTACGCCGGCTCCCTCAAGGACGGCGTGGGCGGCACGCTTTACAAGGTCAAGTCCACGATGTGCAACTGCGGCGCCCTCTCGATCCCCGAGCTCCAGGAAAAGGCACGCCTGACCCTGGTCAGCTCCACCTCGATCGTCGAAGGCGGAGCCCACGACGTAGTCGTGAAAGACTCCCAGCAGTCTGTGTCTTATCGATAGGGTAAAAGCCGCACATAAAGGTTGAGTATCAACCACGTTATTTAGATAAAGCGAGATGCCTGCAAGTCGCAGGCATCTCGCTTGTCGTATTTGCTATCATCATGCGAGTTAACCTTAGGGTCGGGCGGCTTAGCTTTGTTCGCTACAAGTTCCGCACGCAAAGAAGAGCACTTAATGTGCTCTTCGTCTTGCGCAGGACTGTCCGCAGTAGCGAATAAAGCTAAGTCGACCGACCCCAGCTAAGATTAAAGGAGCTGATATGTGCGATTGCACAGATCATAAGGACGAGATCCCTGCCTACGACGCGCAGGCCATTGAGTCCAAGTGGATGAAGGCCTGGGAGGACTCCAGCCTCTTTGCCGTCGACACCGACGCTAGCAAGCCCAAGAAGTATGTGCTCGAGATGTTCCCGTATCCGTCGGGCGACCTGCACATGGGCCACGCGCGCAACTACACCATCGGCGATGCCATGGCCCGTCAGGCCCGTATGCGCGGCTTTGACGTGCTGCACCCCATCGGCTTCGATGCCTTTGGCCTGCCCGCCGAGAACGCCGCCATCAAGCACAACACGCAGGCTGCCGCTTGGACGTACAAGAACATGGACCAGGCGCTCGCCACGATGAAGCGCATGGGCTTCTCCTACGATCTGGATCGCATGGTCAAGACCTGCAGCCCCGACTACTACCGCTGGGGTCAGTGGATCTTTGAGAAGCTGTGGGAAAAGGGCCTGGTCTACCGCAAGAAGAACCCGGTCAACTGGTGCCCCACCTGCAAGACCGTTCTGGCTAACGAGCAGGTCACCGAGGGCAAGTGCTGGCGCTGCGGCACCGAGCCCGAGAAGCGCGACCTTGAGCAGTGGTACTTCAAGATTACCGAGTACTCCCAGGAGCTGCTCGACGATCTGGAGAAGCTCCCCGGCTGGCCCGAGCGCGTCAAGCAGATGCAGGCCAACTGGATCGGCCGCTCCGAGGGCGCCGAGGTCGACTTTACCCTGTGCGACAAGGATGGCGAGCCTATCGAGGGCGACGAGGGCAAGATTACCGTCTTCACCACGCGAGCCGACACGCTCTTCGGCGTCTCCTTCTTTGTCCTGGCTCCCGAGTACGCGCGCCTGCACGAGCTCGTCGAGGGCACGGAGTACGAGGAGGCCGTCACCAAGATCGTCGAGGACTCCAAGCATATCTCTGCCGTCGAGCGTGCCCAGGGAACCCTCGAGAAGCACGGTGCCTTTACCGGCCGCTACGTGGTGAACCCCGTCAACGGCGAGAAGATCCCCGTTTGGGTTGCCGATTATGTCGTTGCCGACTACGGCACCGGTGCCGTCATGGCCGTTCCCTGCGGCGACCAGCGCGACTTTGAGTTTGCCCGCAAGTACGACCTGCCGATCGTGCCGATCATCCTGGACGATGACGACCGCGCTGCCGTCGAGGCCAGCGGCGAGACCATCGATACTTTCCATGCCGAGACCGTCGACTGGGATTGCGCCCACGCTGCCGAGGGCACGCTCGTCCAGTCCGGCAAGTACACCGGCATGCGCGGCGGCAAGCACTCCGAGGGCGAGGCTGCGATCGTGGCTGATCTTGAGGCCATGGGCTGCGGCCGTCGTAAGGTCGAGTTCCGTCTGCGCGACTGGCTCATCAGCCGTCAGCGTTATTGGGGCAACCCCATCCCGGCCATCCACTGCGAGCACTGCGGCATCGTGCCCGTGCCCGAGGACCAGCTGCCGGTGACGCTGCCCGAGAACCTGGACCTGGGTGCAGGCGAGACCCTCGCCGAGTGCAAGGAGTTCTACGAGACCACCTGCCCGGTCTGTGGTCGCCCGGCCAAGCGTGAGACCGATACCATGGACACCTTTACCTGCTCCAGCTGGTATTACCTGCGCTATACCGATCCGCACAACACCGAGCTGCCCTTCTCCCGTGAGACGGCCGATCGTTGGATGCCTGTTGATAACTATATCGGCGGCATCGAGCACGCCATTCTGCACCTGCTCTACAGCCGATTCTTTACCAAGGCGCTGCGCGACCTGGGCCTGCTGAGCGTTGACGAGCCCTTCACCAACCTGCTGTGCCAGGGCATGGTCAAGGACGAGAACGGCGACACCATGTCCAAGTCCAAGGGCAACGTCGTGCCCCCGAGCTCGGTCATCGAGCCCTACGGCGCCGACACCATGCGTCTGGCGATCCTGTTTATCGCCCCGCCCGAGAAGGACTTCGACTGGGATCCCAAGGCCGTCGAGGGCGCCAACCGCTTCATTAAGCGCGCCTGGCGTATCGTGTGGCAGCTCGTCCAGTCCGGCGACGCCAACGTGGCCTTTGACAAGTCCGTGCTCGACGAGGTCGCGATGAAGCTTTATCGCGAGCGTCACCGCACCATCGCCAAGTGCACCGAGGACTTTGACCGCGGCCAGTTCAACACCGCCATCTCGGCCGTCATGGAGCTTGTCAACGCGGCGAGCGCCTACCTCAACGCCACCGAGGGCGCTTCTCGTGACAAGGCGCTGTGCTACGGCGTGGCCAAGGATATCGTGAGCGTCCTTGCCCCCATCTGCCCGTTCTGGGCCGACGAGCTGTGGCACGAGGCACTCGGCTGTGAGGGCAACGCCTACACCGCCGCCTGGCCCGAGTTCGACCTGGCCGAGTCCATCGAGGACACGGTGCAGATCGTCGTACAGGTGCTCGGCAAGGTCCGAGGCCGCATCGACGTCGCCCGCGATGCCTCCAACGAGGAGATGCAGGCTGCCGCTGAGGAAGCCGTTGCCAAGTGGCTTGAGGGCAAAACGGTCGTCAAGGCCATCTGCGTGCCCGGCAAGCTGGTCAACCTGGTGGTCAAGTAAGCGCTGCGCGCATAGCTGACATCAAAAAGCGAGGGACGATTCCGCAGGGAGTCGCCCCTCGCTTTGGTTATGGATACTTGCGACAACACCCAATTATCCATTTCTTGTGGAGAACCTGTGCTCACGCTGACCTGCGGGTTTGTGTTGTGGTTGCACGTTTGTGCAGGTATTGGTATAGTTTGCTTGCAAATGAAGTTGTAATTGAAAGAAGTGGGGTTTCGGCCCCGCTTCTTTTTTGTATGGATGGAGGTGCCGCAATGGTCAAGACCAAGACCGAGCAGGCGATCATCGACGCGCTCGAGGCCGTTGCTCCCCAGCACGATGTCGACATCGTCGACGTTGAGCTCGTGGGTGCCACCAAGGCCCCCTGCGTGCGTGTGCGTATCGAGGGTGCCGAGGGCCAGAACCTGTCGCTCAACGATGTCACGGCCAACACCAAATGGGTCGGCGATGTGATTGAGGAGCTCGACCCCATCTCTTCGAGCTATACGCTCGAGGTGTCGAGCCCGGGTATGGCGCGCCCCCTGCGCCGCCCGAGTGACTTTGCCCGCTTTGTGGGCGAGAACTGCGAGCTCACCTCCACTGCCACCGAGGGCCGTCGCAAGTACGCCGGTAAGATTGCCGCCGCCACCGAGACAAACGTGACCCTCGAGCTCGAGGATGGCGAGTCCGTCACCCTCGATTTCTCTGATGTTAAAAAGTGCAAGTTGAAGCCCACCTATGACTTCAAGCCCGCGAAGGAAGGAAAGTAAGATGGCAGCATCCGACATGATGTCCGCCCTGATGGAGCTTTGCCAGGAGAAGCACATCGACCAGCTCTACCTGATCGACCGCCTGGAGCAGTCGCTCGCCAAGAGCTATGCCGAGATCCTGCATCTTGAGTGGGGCGCCAAGGTGACCATCGACCGCACCACCGGCAAGATCTACGTCTACCGTCTGGAGCCGATTGACGATTCCATGGACGAGGAGGGCAACTTCACCGAGTTCGAGGAGATCGACGTCACCCCCAAGAACACGAGCCGCATCGCCGCCCAGCACGCCAAGGCCGAGATCAACGCCATCGTGCGCAACTCCGCCCGCGAGCAGATCTACGAGGAGTTCTCCGGCCGCATCGGTGACCTCATCAGCGGTACCGTGTTGCAGTCCACTCCCGACTTCACGATCGTCAAGATTCGCGAGGGCGTCGAGGCCGAGCTTCCGCACTTCGACCAGCGCCGTTACGAGAACGAGCGCAACGAGCGTCCGATGGGCGAGCGCTACCTGCACAACCAGCACATCAAGGCCGTGATTATCGACGTTCGCGACCCCAACTCCAACCTGCAGCCGGTTCGTGGCGAGCACAGCCGTCCGCCGATTGTCATCTCCCGTACCCACCCCGAGCTCATGCGTCGTCTGTTTGAGCAGGAGGTGCCCGAGATCTATGAGGGCACCGTCCAGATCAAGTCGATCGCCCGCGAGCCCGGTCAGCGCTCTAAGGTCGCCGTCCACTCGCTCGACGATCGCCTGGATCCGGTTGGCGCCTGCGTCGGCCCCAAGGGCAGCCGTGTTCGCGCCGTCGTGGGTGAGCTCCGTGGCGAGCGCGTCGACGTCATCCTGTGGGATGCCGATCCGGCCGTCTATGTCGCCAACGCCCTGTCGCCCGCCAAGGTCACTCGCGTCCTTATCGACGAGGAGAAGGCCTACGCCGGCGTTATCGTGCCCGACGACCAGCTGTCCCTCGCTATCGGCAAGGAGGGCCAGAACGCCCGTCTCGCCGCGCGCCTGACCGGCTGGCACATCGACATTAAGTCCGAGACCCTTGCCGCCGACATCCTCAAGAACGTTCCCGTTCACGAGGAGCCCGCCGCCGATCTGATCGGCGACGAGGAAGACGAGGACGTCCGTCGCTGCGAGTTCGTTTCCGAGGACGGCATCCAGTGCCGCAACCAGGCCCGTCCCGGCTCCCGTTTCTGCGGTGTTCACGACACCGACGCCTTCGATGATGCGGAGGACCTGATCTAGCGCGCGGTCGCGCCGGGCAGGTTCCGGCGCATCTCCCACGCTCGTTCAGTCTCTAGGCACCCAAGGTGCCAGAAAGGGTAGGTGAAGTCATATGGCAAAAGTCCGTGTGTCCACCCTGGCCAAAGAGTTCGGCATGACCTCCAAGGAACTGATGGGTCATCTCGCCGAAATGAAGATTCCCGCTAAGTCCGCTTCCTCCGCCCTGGAGGACGCCTACGTAGCTATGGTCCGCAAGCAGCTCGCTTCGGTGATCGAGGCCCGCGCCCAGGAAGTCGAGGCCGCCAAGCAGGCCGAGGAGCAGGCCGCTGCCGCCGAGGAGGCAGCACGCGCTGCCGAGGCAGAGCGCGAGCGCATCGCCGCCGAGAAGGCACGCGAGGAGGAGCGCCGCCAGTTCGCCGCCGCCCAGGCTGCCGAGGAGGCCGCCCGCGCCGAGGCCGAGGCCAAGAAGAAGGCCGAGCAGGAGCGTCTTGCTCGCGAGAAGGAGGAGGCTGCCCGCGAGGCCCAGCGCCGCGCCGTTCCCGCTTCCGACTCCGGTTCGCGTTTCCGCTCTCTGCTCGACCAGATCGCCGCACAGGAGACCGTGCTCAAGGAGAAGAAGGACGCCGAGGAGAAGGCCAAGGCCGAGCGCGCTGCCGAGCGCGGCAACCGTCGTGGCGGCAACAACGACCGTCGCGGTGGCCGTCGTAACGATCGCAACGCCTCCGACAATAACTCCGAGCGCAACGCCTCCGAGAACCGTCCCCATAGCCATCGCACCAATGCCAGCAATAACGTCGCTGCCGGCATGGACTTCCCCAACCCCGACAAGCAGGGCAAGGGCAAGAAGCGCAAGGGCGGTCACAACAACGAAGAGGACCACTACAGCCGCATGGCTCGCGAGGCCGAGGAGTACAGCCGCGAGAAGGTGCTCGAGGAGGCTCGTGCCGCCGTCGAGGAGGCCTCTCGCGAGTCCACTGGTCGCCGAAAAAAGCGCAAGGAGAAGCGCGAGCGCGAGGCCGCAAAGGCTCAGGAAGAGCGCAAGATTGAGGAGGCGCTGGCCCAGGGCGTGAACCCCGAGGACCTCGACGCCATCAAGGTCTCCCAGGGCGTTACCGTCCAGGAGCTCGCCGAGGCGCTCGACGTTCCGGCCAACGACATCATCAAGCGCCTGTTCCTGCTGGGCACGCCGCTTACCATGACGCAGTCCATGTCCGACGACCTCGTCGAGCTCGTTGCCGACGACCTGGGCCGTCAGATCAAGATCATCACCCCCGAGGAGGAGAACACCTTCTCGTTCTACGACGATCCCGCCGACCTTAAGCCGCGCGCCCCGGTCGTCACCGTCATGGGTCACGTCGACCACGGCAAGACGAGCCTGCTCGACGCCATCCGTCACACCGGCGTCGCTGCCGGCGAGGCGGGCGGCATTACGCAGGCCATCGGCGCTTCGCAGGTCATGATCAACGACCGCAAGATTACCTTCATCGATACCCCCGGTCACGCCACCTTTACGGCCATGCGTGCCCGCGGCGCCAAGGTGACCGATATCGTCATTCTGATCGTGGCCGCCGACGACGGCGTCATGCCCCAGACCATCGAGTCGATCAACCACGCCAAGGCCGCCGGCGTTCCCATCGTCGTCGCCGTCAACAAGATCGATAAGCCGGGCGCCAACCCCGACCGCGTGCGCCAGGAGCTCACCGAGTACGGCATCATCCCCGAGGAGTGGGGCGGACAGAACATGTTCGTCAACATCTCGGCCAAGCAGAAGATCGGTATCGACGATCTGCTCGAGACCGTCCTGCTCCAGGCCGACGTGCTCGAGCTCAAGGCCAACCCCGATACGTTCGCATCGGGCAACGTCCTCGAGGCCAAGCTCGACAAGGGCCGCGGCTCGGTTGCCACCGTGCTCGTGACCCGCGGCACCCTGCGCGTGGGCGACACGCTGGTCGCCGGCCTCACCTATGGCCGCGTCCGCGCCATGCTCGACCCCAAGGGCAACGCCGTCACCGAGGCCGGTCCCTCCGACGCCGTCGAGATCTTGGGCCTGCAGTCCGTCCCCAACGCCGGTGACGAGTTCCGCGTGTTCGAGGACGAGCGCGAGGCTCGCGCCCTGGCCGACGAGCGTTCGCTCAAGGCCCGTATCGAGGAGCAGAGCCGCGTGAAGCATGTGACGCTCGAGAACCTCTTCGAGACCATCGCCGACGCCGAGGTCAAGGAGCTCAACCTGATCATCAAGGCCGACGTCCAGGGTTCTATCGAGGCCCTTCAGGACTCCCTCGACAAGATGGATCAGTCCGAGGTGCGCATCAACACGATCCACTCCGCCGTTGGTGCCATCAACGAGACCGACGTCGTCCTGGCCGACGCCTCCAACGCCATCATCATCGGCTTTGGCGTCCGTCCCGACGGCAAGGCCCGCTCCGCCGCCGAGCGCGAGGGCGTCGAGATCCGTTGCTACGACGTCATCTACAAGTGCCTCGAGGACCTCGACGCTGCCCGCATCGGTATGCTCAAGCCCACCGAGGTCGAGGTCTCCACGGGTTCCGCAACCGTTCTGGACACCTTCAAGGTGCCCAAGGTCGGTATCGCCGCTGGCGTCCGCGTCGAAGAGGGCGAGATCGCCGCGACCGATTCCGTGCGCCTGGTGCGCGACGGCATCGTGGTCTTCAACGGTAAAATCGCCTCGATGCGCCACTACAAGGACGAGGCCAAGAGCCTCAAGAGCGGTTCCGAGGGCGGCATTGGCCTGGAGAACTTCCAGGACATCAAGCCTGGCGACACCATTGAGGGCTACCGTATCGACCAGGTTGCCCGTACCGAGTAGGGGGTAGCGCTATGAAGCAAACGCAGGCAACCCGCCGTCTGGGCGAGCAGCTTCGCGAGAAGCTCGGTTATATCCTGCTCTTTGAGGTTTCCGATCCGCGTCTCGACCTGGTCACCCTGACCGCGGTCGAGGTCGCGGTGGACCGTTCGTTCGCGCGTGTGTACGTGTCGTGCGACGCGAGCCGCTACGACGAGGTCATGGAGGCGCTTGCCAGCGCCAAGGGCCGCATCCGTAGCCTGTTGGCCCGCTCGCTCGATTGGCGCGTCACGCCCGAGCTCGATTTTCGCATCGATCGCTCGACCGATGAGGCCGAGCGCATCACGCGCGCGCTGGAAAACGTTCCCGCCACGCTTGCGATCGAAAAGGACGAGGACGGCTATCCAATTGCGGATGCCGCCCAGGAGGCAGCTTTAGATGAGTAATTCCGCCGACCTCGCATCGTGCGAGTCTGCAGATATTCAGCGACGCATCCTCGAGCTCATCGAGGGTGCGTCCTCCATTGCGATTTCGGGACATACGTCTCCCGATGGTGACGCCCTGGGCTCCGTGCTGGGTCTGGGCCTCTCGCTTATGAAGTTTTTCCCCAACAAGGACATTGCCCTGCTGCTGGCAGACGATGACCCGGTTCCGCGTATTTACCGCTTTATGGAGGGCGCCGACCGTCTGGTGCCGGCATCTGCGTATACCGGCAATCCGGACCTGTTCATCTCGGTGGACGTGCCGGTCGTCGAGCGTCTGAACAACTCCGCCGAGGTGCTCCGCCGCTCGTCGCATGTCGTGTGTTTCGATCACCATCCGGCGCGCGAGGAATTTGCCGAGCTGAGCCTGAGGTGCGTCGGCGCCGCGGCCTGCGCTATGATCATCGACCGCTTTTTGGACAATTGCGGCATTGTGGCTCGCGATGGTGTCGCGACCTGCCTGCTGTGCGGCCTGGTGACCGATACCGGTCGTTTTCAGTACCAAAACGCCGATGCCACTGCGTTCCATGCCGCCTCGCGCCTGGTCGCGCACGGTGCCGACCCCGCGCGCGTTGCGCTCGAGGTCTACCAGAGCATGCGCGTAGAGTTCTTGCATCTCAAGTCCATCGTTATGGGCCGCATCAAGACAGTGGCGCACGGTCGCGTGGCGTATAGTTATGCGTATCAGAGCGACCTCGAGGCCTGCGGCGTCACTTCGGACGAGTGCGATGGCCTGGTTGATGTGGTGCGTTCGGTGATGGGCGTTGAGGTCTGTCTGTTCCTAAAGGGCATCGACGGCGATACCAAGGTGCGCGGCAACCTGCGCTCCAAAGGTGACCTCGATGTGTCCGAGATCGCTGCCAACTTTGGCGGTGGCGGGCATCATGCCGCCGCCGGCTTTTCCAACAACGGAACGATTCGCGAGACGCTCGCCGTGGCACTTCCCATGCTGGCCGAGCTGGTAGGGGAGGATCCCGCTTCGGTGACCGTCGAGCTCTAACATTTTGGATGGTACATGGCTCGTCGTACGCCTTCTCAATTGAATATGCTGCTCGCCGTCGATAAGCCGGTGGGCTGTACGTCCCACGACGTGGTATCGCAGTGCCGACGCGCCCTCCATGAGCGACGCGTCGGCCATGCCGGTACGCTCGACCCCATGGCCTCGGGTGTCATGGTGGTGGGCGTGGGCCAGGCGACCCGTCTGCTGGGCATGCTAACCCTCGATACCAAAAGTTATGTCGCCGACATTTCGTTTGGCGTCGAGACCAATACCGATGACGCGGAGGGCGAGGCCGTCCGCACGGTGCCCGTTGCCCCCGAGCTGCGCGATCTCGCTTACGCCCGTGAGCAGCTCGCCGCTATGCTTGGCCCGCAGATGCAGGTGCCGCCGGCGTTTTCGGCCATCTCGGTCAATGGCGTTCGCGCCTATAAGAGTGCTCGCGAGGGCAATGCGGTAGACTTGCCCCCGCGCCCCGTCGAGGTCTATGCCGCCGACCTGATCGCCGTGAGCGGCGAGGGCGAAACGTGCGTCTGGACCGTGGCGTTTTCGGTAAGCAAGGGCACCTACATTCGCGCGCTCGCTCGCGATCTTGGTCGCGCCTGCGATAGTGCTGCGCATATTTCCGCGCTGCGTCGTACGGCCTCCGGCGTTGTTTCCATTGGCGCCTGTCATGCGGTAGAGGAGCTCTCTGCCGAGTCCGCTGCCGGTTTCGCTCTGGATTCCATCGCCGCCCTTGGTGCCACGCGTGTCGATTTGCCGGGAAATCTTGCAGACGACCTGCTTTGTGGTCGCCGCATTCCCATTGAACGTGCGCTTGCGGACTTCGATGCGTCGAAGGCGCCGTTCGCGCTCGTGCTCGATGGTGGATTGAAGGCGCTTGCTCGAATCGAGGGCGGCCGCTTTGTGATGGAGCATGTCTTTCCGCAGGCGATCGGCGGTGTTCGATGATGCTGGCGCCCCACGAGCTCGCGCGTATCTTTTTCGCGGGTGAGTTGGACGAGGCCCGTATCGTTTTTGCCGATGCATTTGATGGGTGCAAGTTCTTGGGTGCCGCGTCGATCGCCATTGGCGTGTTTGATGGTGTACATCGTGGGCACCGAGAGCTGATTGACGCGGTTGTTCGCGATGCACGTTCCCACGGCAGCAAAGCGGTCGTGGTCACCTTCGATCCTGATCCGGACGTCGTGGTGAGTCCGTCGCCCGCTCAAAAATTGATGACGACGGCCGACCGCCTGCATGCCCTGGCTCAAACCGGGGTCGATGCGGTGGTGGCCGTTCCCTTTACGCCCGCCGTGGCGGCACTCGATCATGTCGGGTTTCTGGCGCTGTTGTCGCGCGTTATCGACATTCGCTCCATTCGTGTAGGCAGCGACTTTAGACTCGGCCGCGGCGGGGCTTCGGGCGTTGCCGAGATGCGCGCCTGGGGCACTGAGCGTGGGGTTGACGTTTACGGTCACGACCTTCTCTGCGTTAACGGGCAGACCGTCTGCGCCACGCGCGTCCGCCATGAGCTGGGTCAGGGTCATGTGGAGCTGGCTGCCGAGCTTCTCGGCCGTCCCTATATGCTGCGCGGCGTTGTGGCGGCTGGCCGTCACGAGGGCTCCGACATGGGCTTTCCCACGGCAAACATCCAGGTGCCCGACGGCATCCAAGTGCCTGCCGATGGCGTCTATGAGGGTCTGGTGCTGGTCGACGATACCGTATGGCCTGCTGCCGTTAACGTCGGCCTGCCGCCGACCTATGCCGATGATGCCGCCTCGGCGCATCTCGAGGCCAACTTGATCGGCTATGCGGGCGACCTGTATGGCGCTTCCGTGTCGCTGGCGTTTACGCGCTGGCTGCGTCCGTCTCGCGTGTTCGATTCCCTGGACGAGTTGATCGCGACCGTCGAGGGTAATATCGACGATATCCGTCATAACTTGGGTGAGCAGGGGGTGAGTATCCGTGATTAGCGATGAGGAAAAAGATCAGGTACGCGCAGCGTCGGACCTGGTTGCCATCGTGCAGGAAACGGTTGAGCTCAAGCCCCGCGGCCATGAGTTTTGGGGCTGCTGCCCGTTCCATGGCGAAAAGACCCCGTCGTTTCACATTATCCCTGCTACGCAGGTGTGGCACTGCTTTGGCTGCGGCGAGGGCGGCGACGTCTTTACCTATATCATGAAGCGCGAGAACCTGAGTTTTCCCGAGTCGATCCGCTATTTGGCTGATCGTGCGGGCATTGAACTGCACGATACCGGTGCGCAGCGCGATCGCGGCACCAAGCGCGCTCGCATCTATGACCTGTGCGCCGAGACGGCTCAGTTCTACCACACCATGCTTATGCGCGGTAAGGACAGCCGTCCGCGCGAGTACTTTGCCAGCCGCGGTATGGGTGGCGATGTCTGCCGACGCTACTGCCTGGGTTTTGCGCCGGGTCGCAACGCGCTGGTTTCGCACCTGTCTCAGGCGGGCTTTACCCCGCAGGAGATGATCGACGCCAACGTGGCCGTAAGCCGTGGGCGCGGACAGCTCGCAGACCGCTTTTACGACCGTGTGATGTTTCCCATCTTTGATGAACAGGGTCACAATATCGCCTTTGGCGGGCGCATCATGGGCGATGGTCAGCCCAAGTATCTCAACACCGCCGAGACGAGCGTGTTTCATAAAAAGCGAAACCTCTATGGCTTTAACTGGGCCAAGGAGTTTATCGTTGCTCAGGATACTGCCATCGTGGTGGAGGGCTATACCGATTGCATCGCCTGCTGGGAGGCGGGGATCAAAAATGTCGTCGCCACGCTGGGCACGGCGCTGACGGAACATCACGTTAAGACGCTCACCCGTTTTGCCAAGCGCATTGTATATATGTTCGATGGCGACGCCGCCGGTCAAAAGGCCGCTCGCCGCGCGATTCAGTTTATCGAGCAGGATTCGATGGACCTGCGCTGTGTGGTGCTGCCCGACGGCAACGACCCCATGGAGTTCATCACGGCGCATGGCGGCCAGGAGCTTCAGGCGCGCATTGACGCGGCCGAGCCCCTCATGGACTTTGTGTACCGCTCGCTGCAGGAGTCGAGCGACATTACCACACCGGGCGGTCGCGCCAAGGCGCTCGAGGACGCGCTGACGCTCATCTATCCGCTACGTGACAGCTATATGATCGACACGTACTTTATCCAGATTGCCGACCTGTTGGGTTTGGACCTGGAGACCGTGCGCGCGAGTTCGGGCCGCGTGTTTCGCGATGTCGCCAAGCGTGAGGATGCCGAGCGCCGGCGTGAGCAGAACTACGAGCGTCAACGCGCGCAAGCTGAGCGCGCGGGCAGTGCGAGCGGTCGGGCGTCTGGTTCGCAGGGGACGTCTCGCGGTGCCTGGGCCGCGGGTGCGACGCCGCCGGTGTCCGCACCGGTCGAGGAGGATCCGTACGGCTACGTTCCGCTTGATGCCTATGGGGCCGCGCCGGTGGAGGTCGACGAGGATCTGCCGCCAATCGATGTGCCAGCGGGGATGGAAAGCGCGGCACCCGTTGCCGATAGTTCAAGCGCGGCGGCAGCTCCGTCGATGCCGATTGTTTTGACCGATCTGGAGCGGAAATCCCTGGCGGGGGAGCGCGAGCTGCTGACGATGCTCACGAGCTACACCGATCTGTTCCGCACGTATGCCGATCGCATTTGTTCTATCGAGTGGGTCGACCCGCGTCACGAGTCCATTGCGTGGGCCGTGCTGGCAACGCCGCCGGGAACCGATCCTGCGGCATGCATGGATGCGGCGCGGGCGGTGTGTCCCGAGGCGGCGTCGCTTGTCAGCGCCGGGCGCATCTCGGCGACGAGCAAGCACCCGACCGAGACGAACATCGTCTTTATGCTCGATACGCTCGAGCTCTACACCATCAAACGTCGCATGCGAGCCGCGCAGGCCAAGTTGCGTCAGGACCGTTCACTCGACGATGAGGCTCGTCGCGTGCTGACGATGCAGGCGGTGCAAGATTCACAGCGCCAGCGCGAGCTCCAAAAGTCGATCGGTGGCGTGGCCGACCCGTTCCGTTTGATCGGTTTGGAGACCGCAGGTGCCGATCAGGCCTAGATGTTGTGGTCAACCAGCGTATTCTCGCCTATATCCTGTCTTTATTTTGGGTATAGAGGTCTACGTGTGTGCTAAAGTATTGAGTCCTGTGGACTACGAAGGGAGAATCTGTGCCAAAAAAGACTGAGAGCACGGGTACTGGGCTGGAATCCTACGTTGCAAAGCTCATGGGCAACGGCTCAAACAGGACTTCGGTAACCGAGGACGAGATTCAGGTCGCCCTGAAGGATATCGATGTTACTGATGAGCAGCTCAACGCGGTGTATTCCGCGCTGCGCAACAGCGGCATCCAGATTATCTCCGCGAGCGGAAACGACGACGCCCCGATGGACGTCGACGATGACGATAACGATACCGACGATTTCGATGATGACGAGCACGATTCCGGCTCGCTTGACGATCACGAGCTTAAGATGGCCCGCCAGGCCGATGCCGAGATGGGCTCTTCCAAGAGCAAGAAGAAGCGCACCGTGCGCACGTCCCGTTCGCGTTCGCGCGTTCGCGGCATCGATGCCTCCACGGTGATGCTGACCGGCGACCCGGTTCGTATGTACCTCAAGGAGATCGGTAAGGTCGACCTGCTGACCGCATCTGAAGAGGTCGATCTGGCCATGAAGATTGAGGCCGGTCTCGAGGCTACCGAGAAGCTCGAGGCTGCCGATGCAGGCGAGATTGAACTCACACGCTCCGAGATGCGTCGACTTACGCGTATTGAGAATGTTGGTCTTGAGGCCAAGCAGGCGCTCATCAGCGCAAACCTGCGTCTGGTCGTCTCCATCGCCAAGCGCTATGTCGGCCGTGGCATGCTGTTCCTGGATCTGATCCAGGAGGGCAACCTCGGTCTGATCCGCGCCGTCGAGAAGTTCGACTACCAGAAGGGCTTTAAGTTCTCCACGTACGCCACGTGGTGGATCCGTCAGGCCATTACGCGCGCTATTGCCGACCAGGCCCGTACCATCCGTATTCCCGTGCACATGGTCGAGACCATCAACAAGCTCGTCCGCGTGCAACGCCAGCTCCTCCAGGATCTGGGTCGCGACCCGACCCCTGAGGAGATCGGTGCTGAGATGGACATGAGCGCCGACCGCGTCCGCGAGATCCAGAAGATTTCGCAGGAGCCTGTGTCGCTCGAGACCCCGATCGGTGAGGAAGAGGATTCCCAGCTGGGCGACTTCATCGAGGACTCCCAGGCTATCGTTCCGCCCGATGCCGCCAGCTTCTCCATGCTGCAGGAGCAGCTCACCCAGGTGCTCGATTCGCTTGCCGATCGTGAGCGTAAGGTTATCGAGCTGCGCTTTGGTCTCGTTGACGGACATCCCCGCACGCTCGAGGAAGTCGGTCGCGAGTTTGGCGTCACACGCGAGCGTATCCGCCAGATCGAGTCCAAGACCCTGGCCAAGCTCCGTCACCCGAGCCGCAGCAGCAAGCTGAAGGACTACATTGAGTCTTAGTAGTTACGGCGTTTTGCCAAACGCCGTAACTGGTCGACGCTGCGCGCCGCCCAGAGCGACAATTTGTCATTCAAAAGGCAAGGCATGACCAGAAGGTCTATGCCTTGCCTTTTTCATGCCAACTTGTTCGCTCTGGACGTCGCTCGCTGTCCGTCCTCTACCTGCGGCATCTCCATTGCTTGGCAGTTTGGGACGTTCTTAAATGACCAGTCGTTTAAGAACGTCCCCAATGACTGGGTCGGAAAATTTCTTAAAAAAGTTCTTGCCCTTCGTCCAATCGTCCGTATAATAAACTTCGTTGCTTGAGAGCACGCACCTATTCCTCGGTAGCTCAATGGTAGAGCACGCGGCTGTTAACCGCGCTGTTGTAGGTTCGAGTCCTACCCGGGGAGCCAGAATTTCTCAGCCCATTTCGCTGGGCTTTTAAATTCCTCGGTAGCTCAATGGTAGAGCACGCGGCTGTTAACCGCGCTGTTGTAGGTTCGAGTCCTACCCGGGGAGCCAGGTTGTAAAACCCGTCGCTTATGCGGCGGGTTTTTTCATGCCGCGATCGCCCGTGGCGAACGTTACCGTATCAACATTTCGTGTCGAGGATGTAATCGCGAACCCCGCCGCCTTAACATGGCGCTGTCGTTGTAAACTATTGGAATGATTGCTCCCACGACATGGTGCCGCGAGTACCAGAAAAGGAGATTCTTGTGTCTGAGACCATTAACGGCAGCCTGAGCGTCTCGAACGACGTTATTGCCGATATTGCCGGTTATGCCGCGATGACGTGCTACGGCGTCGTCGGTATGGCTGAACAGCTGCAGGGCGCCGAGAGCGTGCGCCTGCTTGCCGGCCAGCGCCTCCGCAAGGGCGTGCTTGTTTCCGCCGACGAGAACGGCCTCACGGTCGACCTTCACGTCGTGCTCGAGAACGGCGTCAACATGAAGTCCGTCTGCCACAATCTTTCGAGCTCCGTCGCCTTCACCCTGCAGGAGATCGCCCAGATCGATCCCGCCAGCCTTAAGATCGGCATTCACATCGACGCGCTCAAGAGCCGTCTGAACTAGCATCCGAATACGGAGATTTCATCACTTATGATTGCAAAGACCATTCGCACCTGTTTTCCGATCGCTGCGGCTGCCGTTTCCGAAAAGGCCGAGGAGATCAACAAGCTCAACGTCTTCCCCGTACCCGACGGTGACACCGGCACCAACATGTCGCTCACGCTCGCCTCGGTGACCAAGGAGCTTTCCGCCCTTCCTGCCGATGCCGACATGGAGGCCATTGCCGGCGCCATCACCCACGGCTCCCTGATGGGTGCTCGCGGCAACTCCGGCGTCATCACCTCGCAGATCCTGCGCGGCGTGGCCGAGGGCCTTGTCTCTGCCGATGAGCCCATTACGTCCGCCAATATCGCCTTCGCCTTCCGTCGCGCCGTCAAGGTTGCCTTCCAGGCTGTTCGTAAGCCCATCGAGGGCACGATCCTCACGGTCCTGCGTGATGTTTCGACGAAGGCAGACGAGTGCGAGAAGAAGAAGTTCTCTGCCGAGGATGCGCTCGACGCCATCGTCGTCGAGGCTTACCAGTCCGTCGCCCGCACGCCCGACCTACTGCCCGTCCTCAAGGAGAATGGCGTGGTCGACTCCGGCGCCTTTGGCTTTGCCATCTTCTTGGAGAACTTTGTTGCCGCCGCTCTTGGCCGCAGCACTTTGGTCGAGGATTTCTCCGCTACGTTTGATTCCGCCGGCTCTGCTCGCGACGCCGCTCTTGGCCGTGTCGAGATCGAGGCCAACGACGACTGGGAGGGCTCGGAGTTCCGCTACTGCAACGAGTTCCTCTTTAAGGCCGACGCCCCCTTTGACGAGGACGAGTGCCTGAAGTTCCTGGGCTCCATGGGCGACTGCGAGCTGCTCGTTGGTGCCTATCCCGACTACAAGATCCACGTGCACTCCAACACCCCCAACCTGGTGCTCGAGCACATGCTTCAGCTTGGTCAGATCTATGAGGTCTTTATCCATAACATGGAGATGGAGGCCCACGACCGCACCGCTAAGATCCATGAGGATCAGGAGAAGTCTGCCGAGCCCGCGAAGGCTCTGGGCTTTGTCGCCGTTGCGGCTGGCTCTGGTGAGGCCGACATCCTCAAGTCCCTCGGCGTCGATGTGATCGTGTCGGGTGGCCAGACCATGAACCCCTCGACCGCCGACCTGCTGGGCGCCGTCGACCAGGTCAACGCGACCTCGGTCATCATCCTGCCCAACAACGGCAACATCCGCATGGCTGCCGAGGCCGCTGCCTCCGCCTGCACCGACAAGAAGGTTGCCGTCGTTCCCACCAAGACCGTCCCGCAGGCCTTCTCCGCGCTGTTCGCGGTCCTGCCCGATTCCGAGCTCGAGGATGCCGTTGCCGCTATGGTCGACGCCATCAGCGAGGTCCGCGATGGCGAGGTCACCCGCGCCGTACGCGACTCCAGCGCCTCCGACGGCTCGCCGATTCACTCCGGTGACGTCATGGGTATCATCGCCGGCTCCATCGACGTGGTCGGTTCCGACGTGAAGCAGGTCACGCTCGATTGCATCAACCGCATGCAGGAGGAAGAGGAGGGCGACGCGCTGACGATTCTGGCCGGCGAGGAGCTGTCCGACGAGGCCTTCCAGGAGATCGTCGACGCTATCGAGGAGGCTCAGCCCGACCTGGAGATCGATGCCCATCGTGGCGAGCAGCCGCTCTATCCCGTGATCTTCTCAATCGAGTAGGCTCTGCCCATGTCCGAGCTGTGCTCCGTGCCGCGCGTCTCGGAGCGTTTTGCCCAGAGCAATGCGCTCGACGAGGATATCGCGCGACTCAAATATGTTTCGGGTAAACGTGAGGAGGCCCTTCGCCGTCTGGGAATTCGGACGGTGGGGGACCTCCTTCTCCATATTCCTCATCGCTACCTGGACTTCACTCGCTCGTGGTCCATCGAGATGGCGCCCATCGGTACCGTGTGCACCATCATCGCCACGGTCGATCGTATCGTTCAAAAGCAGCCCCGTCCGCGTATGCAGGTGACTGAGGTCTCGCTCGTGGACGAGACGGGCGTGCTGCAGGTTGCCTTTTTCCGTCAGCCTTGGATTGCCCAACAGCTTAAGCAGGGCGACCGCCTGGCCGTGATGGGCAAGGTCGAGTTTGCCTACGGCTTTAAGCAGATGGCCTCGCCTCACTTTGAAAAGCTCGAGGACGGGCGCGCCGCGGGTACCATTTTGCCGGTCCACTACGTAAGTGACGGCGTGAGTCAGGCATGGATGCGCCGTATCGTGAGCGGTGCGCTCGAAGTGGTCGCCAATCCGTTCGATCCCATTCCCGCGCCGCTGCGCGCAAAGCGGAAGCTCATGAGCAATGCCCGTGCGCTGCGCTCGATCCACTTTCCCTCGAGCATGGCCGAGCGCGACATTGCGCGCCGGCGTCTTGCCTACGAGGAGTGTCTCTACTTGCAGCTCGCGCTGCGTCTGCGCAACGATGGCGGTATGGTCGACGTGGTGCCTTATGCGCATGCCGCGGGCGAGCGTTTGACTGCGCTTAAACAGGCCCTGCCGTTTTCGCTGAGCGATGAGCAGGAGGCTGCCTTTCAAGACATCCTGCATGACATGTGCGATGGCGGTCGCGTGATGAACCGTCTGCTGCTGGGCGACGTCGGTACCGGTAAGACCGCCGTTGCCGCCTGCGCACTGGCGGTCGCGGCCGATAGCGGCACTCAGGCCTGCGTTATGGCGCCCACGGGCGTGCTGGCGCGTCAATATGCCGATAAGACCGGCCCCTTGCTCTCGCAGGCTGGCATGACCTGGGCGCTCTTGACGGGAGCCACGCCGGCGGCCGAGCGTGAACAGATTCATGCGCGACTCCAGTCTGGCGAACTCGATGTGCTCTTTGGTACCCATGCGGTGCTTTCGGAGAACGTCACGTTCAAGCATTTGTCGCTTGTGGTGATCGACGAGCAGCACCGCTTTGGCGTGGGCCAGCGTAACGCTCTGCGCGCAAAAGGCCCGGGTGCCGACTTGCTGGTCATGACTGCCACGCCGATCCCGCGCACGCTGGCGCTTTCGGTGTACGGCGACCTGGATACGAGCATCATCCGCCATCGTCCCGTTCCGGGTGCCGGCGTGATGACGCGCGTCCTCACCGAGTCGAGTCGCGACCTGGCCTATGGCGCCATTCGCGAGGCGCACGAAAAGGGGCAGCAAGCCTACGTGATCTGTCCGCTCGTGGAGCCGAGCGATTCGGCCGATGAGCTCGAAGACGTACCCGGCATCGCTCGCGACGACGAAGGCCGCGTGACCGTGCCCGTGCCGCTGCATGACACGGCGACCGAGCTCGATCGCCTTCGTCTGGCATTACCGGGGCTTTCCATCGAGCGTCTTCACGGCCGCATGCCGGCGGGGGAGAAGGACCGGGTCATCGATGCCTTTAAGCGTGGCGAGATCGATGTGCTCGTCTCGACCACGGTAGTCGAGGTGGGCGTTGACGTGCCCAACGCCACCGTCATGGTCATCGAGAACGGCGAGCGCTTTGGTTTGGCGGCCTTGCACCAGCTGCGCGGGCGCGTAGGCCGCGGCAGCGTGTCGGGCACGTGCCTGGTCATGACGCACTCTAAGGGCAACGGCGGCGCGTCGGCGGCACAAGACCGCCTCCAGTCGCTCGAGAAGACCTCGGACGGCTTTACGCTCGCCCAGATGGACCTGCGTCTGCGCCACGAGGGCGAAATCCTGGGTTACCGCCAGCATGGCGGCGTGACCTTGCGCTTTGTTGATCTCGATGCCGACGAGGAATTGATCGAGTGGGCCCATTTGGACGCGGTCGAGCTCTTGCGGTATGCTTGCAACCTTGACTCCGTGGCGACGCGTCCCTTGCGCGATGCGGTCGCCACGCGGTATCGACACATCTTTAAGGAGGTCAGCGGAGGATGAGAATCATCGGCGGCGAATGGCGCGGTCGTAAGATCGAGGAGCCCCGTGGTCGCGATGTCACCCGCCCCACGACCGATCGCGTGCGCGAGGCGTGCGCATCTATGGTCATGTCGGCATTCGACTTCGATCTGGACGAGGTCCGCGTGCTGGATGCCTTTGGCGGCTCCGGTGCATTGGGCATTGAGATGCTCTCGCGCGGTGCCCGCTCGCTCACGACGTTTGAGATCGATCGCAACGCTGCTCGTCTGATTACCAAGAATATCGAGTCGCTCTGCCGTGACCGTGCGCGTTGGCGCGTGGTGACGGGTGACGTGCTGGCAAGCGCTTCGCGCGGCCGCGTGCCGAGCGGTCCCTTCGACTTGGTCCTGCTCGACCCGCCCTATGCTTTTGGTGCCGAGCCGGTCGAGGAGCTGCTGCAGAATCTGGCTCAGCAAGGCTTGCTGGCGCAGGGCGCCTACGCGCTCTTTGAGCACGCTGCGGCCGATACGGGCGCTCACCCGACCGGTTTTGAGACCGTGCGCGAGAAGCGTTACGGCATAACCTCGGTTGACTTGCTGCGCTGGGTTGGCAACGGCGAGGATGATGGCAACGATAGCGACGCACCCACGGAGGATTCCCATGAGTGACACCATTAACCGCGTAATCGTCCCGGGCACCTTCGATCCCATCACGTTTGGCCATATCGACGTCATCCGCCGCGCCCGTCGCATCTTTCCCAGCGTGATCGTGGCCGTTGCCGAGTCGCAGGGAAAAAACGGCGTCGGCACCACGTTTAGGCTCGACGAGCGCGTGGCGCTGGCCCGTGAGGCGCTCGGCGATATTGACGGCGTCGAGGTGCTGCCCTTCACCGGCCTCTTGGTCGATTTTGCCCGCGAACAGGGAGCAGGAGCCGTAGTCAAGGGCCTGCGTGCCATGACCGACTTTGAGTACGAGCTGCAGCAGGCCGACCTCAACTACCGCCTGGATAACGAGCTGGAGTCCATCTTTGTTATGAGTGCGCCGCAGTACGGCTATATCTCGAGTTCGGTGGTTCGCCAGATTGCCTCGCTCGGTAGCGACGTCTCTAATTTTGTTCCGTCCAATGTGGTCAAGGCGCTCAAACATCGCTTTTCGTGACGTTTTTTAATGCCTGGTGGCATGTGGTAAACTAACACGATGATATGTTACCTATGAAAGGAGACCGGATGCCGGGCGAGAATTTTCCTGGCGACAGGATCGTGAGTCTTGTCGACGAGCTCGAGGGGCTCATCGAAGAGGCTAAGACGCCGTTCGGCAAGAACGCCCAGATGAAGGTTATCGACGCCGACGTCTTCTTTAACATCCTCGATGAGATCCGCATGAGCTATCCCGAGGAATGGCAGAAGTCCCGCCGTATCCTCAAGGAGCGCGAGGAGCTTATGGCTTCCGCCGCCGCTCAGGCCGATTCCATCATTGCCGATGCTCAGCAGCAGGCCCTCACCATTGCCGGTGAGCAGGAGATTGTCCGCTTAGCGCAGCAGCAGGCCGACGACATTCGCGACCGTGCCCAGCAGTACGAGCGCGAGACGCGCTATGCTGCCGAGGACTACGCCGAGCAGGTCTTTACACACCTCGAGGAGAACCTCAAGAGCCTGACCGGTACGGTGACCCGTTGCCGTCAGCAGCTCAACGAGGGTGCCGCCCAGCAGAACGGTCAGTGGTAATGGCTGAGTTCCCGAGCGTTACCGTCGATCTTTCCGAGCAGCTCGAGTTTCCCGGAGATTCGTATCCGCTGACCGGCAAGGTCGATGTCGCCACCTATACGGTGGGCGAGAAGGAGTACCAGCTGCAGGACGGCATTGACTACGACGTGGTCTTTACCAATGCCGGCACCGGTGTTCTGCTTACGGGCATGGTCCGCGCGCACGCAACCGGTGAGTGCGACCGTTGCTTGGAGCCCGCTTCGTTTGATATCGCCGGTGAGATTGAGGAATTCTACCTCTTTAACGAGCCCGAGGACCCCGAGGCCTACGAAGACGGCTACGAGCTGCTGGGCGAGGATCGCATCGTCGATCTGGGCGAGCCCATCAACGACGCGGTCGTCATGGACACGCCGTTCGTTGTCCTGTGCAAGCCCGATTGTCGCGGCCTATGCCCCACTTGCGGCATCAATCTCAACGTCGAGCAATGCGATTGCGCCGCTCAGGCAGAGGCCGAATGGGCCGCTGCCACGGAAAATCCATTTGCAGCATTGAAGAATCTCAAGCTTGACGAGTAAAACTGTGGTAGTATCGCTACTTGCGCGTAATCGCCACACTGGATAGTTCATAAGGAAGGTCACTATGCCCGTACCTAAACAAAAGCAGGGTCGTATCCGCACTCACACCCGCCGTTCCGCCAACATGAAGATCTCGGCTGCGGCTCAGTCCACGTGCCCCCGTTGCGGCGCTGTTAAGCTCCCGCACCACGTGTGCCCCAGCTGCGGTTTCTACAAGGACCGCGAGGTTATCGTTACCGAGTAACTGTATACTCTGGATGCGATGCCGTTCCAACTGGAACCACAATGGCCGGCTCAATGAGTCGGCCATTTTTGTATAAGGAGCATGTATATGAGTAACGTTCGCGTTTGTGTAGACGTTGTGGGCGGAGACGAGAAACCTCAGGTTGTCCTCGACGGTATCGAGGCGGCGCTTGCGGCGGATCCCGATATCGAGGTCATAGCCGTCGGTCCCGCAGAGATCGTGAACCCCTTTGCCGCGGCTCACGCTCGCGTTGAGGCTTTGGAGGCACCCGATGTCATCGCCATGGATGACGATCCCATTCGAGCCGTGATGACCAAGCGCAAGTCCTCGATCGTGCTTGCCTGCCGCGCTATCAAGAAGGGTAACGCGGACGCGTTCTTCTCTGCCGGCTCCACCGGCGCCATGACCGCTGCCGCTACCGCCTACGTGACGCCGTTTAGGTATCTGGCCGAGGGCAAGAAGCAGCCGGTGCGTCCGTGCCTCACCAATGCACTGCCCAACCGCGCCGGCGGCCTGACGGTCCTGTGCGACATGGGCGCCAACCCCGATGTCGAGGTCGACGACATGGTACGTTTTGCCCAGATGGGTAGCGCCTATGCGCGCGTCGTCTTGGGCATTGAGCATCCCCGCGTCGGTCTGCTCGGCAACGGCACCGAGGACGAGAAGGGCTCCAACTTTACCAAGGCGTGCTTCCCGGCCATGAAGGCCGCGGTTCCCGGCTTTGTGGGCAACTGCGAGGGTACCGACCTGACCTCGGGTAACTTTGACGTCGTCGTTGCTGATGGCATGTCGGGCAACATCGCGCTCAAGGCGACCGAGGGCGCCGCTAAGTTTTTGCTGCAAGAGCTCAAGGGCGCCTTTATGGCTTCGCTCGGCACCAAGATCGCCGCGTTGCTCATCAAAAAGCAGATGCGCGAGATCAAGGCAAAGCTCTCGGGCGATGCTAAGGGCGGCGCCATTCTGCTGGGCCTGCGTGGCGTGGTCCTGATCGGCCACGGTGCCACCTCGGTCGAGGCCGTCAAAAACGGTACGCTCGCCGCGGCGGAGGCCGTGCGCGCCGGGCTGGTCGAGAACGTCGCCAACTCTATGGACGGCATCGTTTTGTAGGAGCGAGTTAGAGCGCTGTTATGTGCCTCGCGGCCTTCGTCGTGGGGTAGAATCAAAACCGTGTCTTGGCGCTGCGCTTGCGGCGCCAGCTCGTTGATGTTCACGCAATACGAGAGGAAGCGCTATGGACCGCTCCGAAATCTTCGATAAGATCGCCGAAGTCGCCGCTGACGTTCTGGGCGTCGATGTCGCCGACATTAGCGACGAGACCACTTTTGACGATCTCGATGCCGATTCGCTCGAGCGTCTGCAGTTGGTGACGGCCATCGAGGACGAGTTCGACCTCGAGATCGATGACGAGACCCTGCTGTCGCTCAACTCTGTCGCCGACGCTGTCGACGCTATTGAAAACGCCAAGGAGGCCTAAGTCTTGGCTTTATCTCAACGACTCGCGCGCGCCCAGGAAATCCTGGGCCACGAGTTCAATAACAAGGTGCTGCTGCGCGCGGCGCTCACGCACCCTTCTGCCGTGGAAGGTCAGCCCGTCTCGGCGAGTTATGAGCGCCTTGAGTTTTTGGGCGATTCCATTTTGGGCGCCGTGGTTGCCCGCTCGCTCTTTGAGTCCTATCCGGAGTTTGACGAGGGCAAGCTTACGCGCCTGAAGGTGTCGCTCGTCTCGGGCGCCACGCTGTCCGAGGTGTCCCATGAGCTGGGCATCGACGACATCATCATCTTTGGTGCCTCCGAGACCGGCACGGGCGCGCGCGGTCTGCACTCGGCGCTCGAGAACGTCTACGAGTCGCTCGTGGGCGCCCTGTACCTGGATGCCGGCTGGGATGCGGCGGCGGAGTTTATCCACCGTACACTCAAGCCGCACCTGGCTTCCGAGCGTGCCGAGTATCCCGCGAACCCTAAGTCGTTCTTGCAGGAGTGCGTGCAGGCCGACGGCCACGAGCCTCCGGCGTACAAGCTCGTTGGCTCTGAGGGCCCGGCGCACGCACCGACCTTTACCGCCGTGGTGCTCATCGACGGTATCCGCCAGGGCCGCGGCACCGGTTCCTCCAAGAAGGAGGCCGAGGGTGCCGCTGCGCTCGAGGCGCTTGATCGCATGGGTTACACCACCAACGGCGTGATTCTCAACAAGAAGCCTGTTTAAGCGAGGAGCCGTGTATCTCAAGTCCCTCACGCTCAAAGGGTTCAAGTCGTTTGCCGACCGCGCCCATATGACGTTTGAGCCGGGCCTGACCGTCATCGTCGGTCCCAACGGCTCGGGAAAATCGAACATCTCCGACTCGATTCTGTGGGTCCTGGGCGAGCAGAGCGCCAAGCAGCTGCGCGGCCAGGCCATGGAAGACGTCATCTTCTCGGGCTCGTCGGCGCGCAAGCCGGTGGGTGTAGCCGAGGTCACGCTGGTGCTCGACAACTCGGACCATATGCTGCCTGTCGACTTTGACGAGGTGGCTATCACCCGCCGTATGTACCGCTCGGGCGAAAGCGAGTACCTCATCAACTCGAGCCCGTGCCGCCTGATGGACATTCAGGACATCCTGCACGATTCGGGCCTGGGCAAGGATACGCATTCCATCATCAGCCAGGGCAAGCTCGATGCCATTTTGCAGAGCCGCCCCGAGGAGCGCCGTGCCCTCATTGAGGAGGCCGCCGGCATCTCCAAGCACAAGCGTCGCAAGGAACGTGCGCTTAAAAAGATTAAATCGATGGACGAGCACCTGACCCGTGCCCGCGATATCAACAAGGAGATCGCCCGTCAGCTGCGGCCGCTGGAGCGTCAGGTCGATCGCGCGCGCAAGTACAAAGAGCTGTCCTCGCGCGCGAACGAGCTTACGCAGATGCTGGCCGTCGACGAGCTTCGTTCGCTGCAGTCGCAGTGGAACGACCTGGAGAGCCGCTCTAAGGAGGGCGCCGCCGAGCTGGAGCTTGCGCAATACCGCTTGGGTGAAAAGGAGCGCGAGCTCGAGAAGCTCCAAGTTATGCTCGAAGAAAAGGGCCTGTTTGTGGGCGACTTGGGCGAGCAGCGCCGCCATATGCAAGATGTGGTCGGTCGCATTAACTCAGACATGCGTCTGCTCGAGGAAAAGGGCCATAACATGGTGTCGCGCCTGTCCGACATGCGCGGACAGATCTCGAGCTCCGAGCATCAGCGCCGTCGCGTGGTCGAGGAGCTTGAGGACGCACGTGCTCAGCTCGAGGAAGTGACCGGCGCGCATATGCAGGCCCAGGAGGACGTTGACGCTGCTGGTCCTGCCGCCGCCGAGCTCCACGAGCGTCGCGTTGCGCTCGACAATCAGATTTCGCAGCTCACGCGCGAACAGCGCGATGTGCAGCGCGTTGCCGATAATGCTGCGCTCGAGCTCGCCAAGGTGAAGGACTCGCTGAGCAACGCCGAGGTCGAGGACAACATGTATGCCTCGCGCCTGGAGCAGATCGATGAGCAGCTCGAGGAGGTCACGGCATCGCTTGATAGCCGCCGCAACCGTGCTGAGGAACTTGAGAGCGCCCTTGAGGCGGCCCGTCAGGCCCAGAGCGATGCACGCGAGGCCACCGAGGCGGCACGCGCTGCCCTCAAGGACCTGCGTGCCCGCGAGAGCGATGCGCGCAACAAGCTGTCCGAGGTGCGCTCGGAGCTTGCCAGCCAAAAGAAGCTTGATGCTCGCATGGCCGACAGCTCGCCGCTCGTAAGCCGTCTGGTGGGCGCGCTGGGCGACGATGTTTCGGGCCGTCTGGGCGATGTGCTCGAGGCACCGCGTGAGCTTGAGAGCCTGGTTGAGCAGCTGCTCGCCGGCGATATCGATGCCCTGTTGTTCGATAATGCTGCCGCACTTGAGCGCGCCGGTCGCGCCGCCCTGGACCAGAAGAAGGCTTCGGGCGAGGCGCTGCTGGTGGCGCGTAGCGTGAGTGGCCCTGCGGCTGCCGAGGGTGCCGCCGGTACCCGTCTCGTTGATCGTCTGTCCGTGCGTGCGGGCTACGGTCCGGTCGTCGAGGCATTGCTCGGCGGCTATTACGTGGTCGATGACTTGGCTGCCGCGCTGTCCGCGCCGGTCGTTGATGGCGCGACTTATGTGACTCCCGATGGCGCACGCGTTGCCTGCGGCGGCCTGGTTCGCGTGGGGCTTGATGCCGGCGAGGCTTCGGGCGCCCTGGAGCGCAAGCGTCGTATCCGCGAGCTGGAAGGCCTGGAGCCCGATCTTGCTGCCGCGTTTGAGCATGTTTCTGATCAGGTCGTCGAGGCCAATGCGGCCGTTGAGGAGGCCCGTGCTGCCGAGGGCGATGCTGCCGGCGAGATTGCCCGCCTTGAGGGCGAGCGTCGCTCCCTGCTGTCCGAGATCGGCCGCCTGGAGCAGAGTGCCAACAACGCCGAGGTCGAGCGCGTGCGCATCTCCAAGCGCCGCGAGCAGGCCGCCGAGGCCGTTCGCGCTGCGCGCCCGCGCGTTGACGAGCTCACCCGTTCGCGCGACGAGGCCCGTGCGCAGGCGAGCGACCTGGGCCTGCAGATTGCCGAGGCCAATGATGAGCTCGATCGCGTGCGTCGCGACGATTCCGAGGCCGCCGGTAAGCTCGCCGACGCTAAGGTGCGCCTGGCTCAGACCAGCGAGCGCCTTCGTTCGCTGAAGGGCCGCGTGCCCGATCTGGAGCATCGCCTGGAGGGCATCGACCGACGTATCCGCGGAACACGCCAGGCCTCGCGCTCGCTTGAGCTGCTGCGCCTTCGCGTCGATCCCATGCACGAGCGCTATTCTGCCCTGTTGGAGCGCGCCTCGGACTGGGCTGCGCGCCTGCGCGATCAGGCTTCGCTTGAGGAGGCGGACTCGGCTTCGCTTAAGAAGACCATCGAGGACGCCAAGACCGAGGTCGCCCGCGCCAAGGAGCGGGTCGATGCTGCCACGGCGACGCAAAACGAGTTCAAGGTCGCACGCGGCAAGCTCGAGGTGCAGGTCGAGGCTGCCATCAAGGCCATCACCGCCGATGGCACTACGGTGCTCGAGGAAGCGCTCATGCTGCCGGCGCCCACCGACCGCGACGCCGCCGAGCGCGAGCTCAACCAACTCGTGCGCCAGATCAACAACCTGGGTCCTGTGAACCAGGTCGCCATGGAGGAGTACGAGCAGCTCAAGCGCCGTGCCGATTACATCGAGGAGCAACTTGCCGATCTGGAGAGCGCGCGCAAGGCGCTCACCAAGATCACCGTGGCGATCGACCGCAAGATGCGCAAGGCGTTCCTGGTGACGTTTGAGAAGGTCGACGCGAACTTCCGCGAGATCTTCGCCATGCTTTTCCCGGGTGGTCAGGCTCACCTTGAGATGACCGATCCCGAGCATCCTGCCGAGACAGGCATTGAGGTCGTGGCGCAGCCGCGCGGCAAGCGCATCACCAAGATGATGCTCATGTCGGGTGGCGAGAAGAGCCTGACGGCGCTCGCCCTGCTCTTTGCCGTATACCGTACGCGCACGGTGCCGTTCTATGTGCTGGACGAGGTCGAGGCTGCGCTCGACGACGCTAACCTGTCCAAGCTCATCGGCGCCCTCGATGTGCTGCGTTCCGATACGCAGCTCTTGGTAATCTCGCATCAGCGCCGTACTATGGAGGATGCTGACGTTCTCTACGGCGTCTCGATGCAAGCCGACGGCGTCAGTCGCGTCGTCTCGCAAAAACTCGATCGCGAAACCGGAAAGGTCGTGAATGCATAATGGGATTCTTTGACGCTCTCTCGCGCGGACTTGAGCGCAGCCGCGAGGCCCTTAACGAGGTCTTCTACTTTGGCGGCGAGGTCGACGAGGATTTTTGGGAGGACCTTGAGGACACCCTCGTTATGGGTGACATGGGTGCCGAGGTCGCCATTCAGGTCTCCGATGACCTGCGCGACGCCGCTGCCAAGAAGAACCTCAAGACCGCCCCGCAGCTTCGCCGTGCCCTGGCCGAGCAGCTCGAGGGCCATTTTGTGCCTGTTGAGCGCGATCCGTTTTCCGATACGCCGAGCTGCGTGCTGTTTGTCGGCATCAACGGTGCCGGCAAGACCACCACGGTCGGCAAGATTGCGAGCGCCATGGCCGCCCGCGGCAAGAACGTGGTGATCGGTTCGGCCGACACCTTCCGCGCCGCCGCCATCGAGCAGCTCGATGTGTGGGGGCAGCGTGCCGGCGTACCGGTTATCAAGCGTGACCGCGGCTCCGATCCGGCCAGCGTATGCTATGACGTGCTCGACGAGGCCGATAAGCGCGGCAGCGACCTGGTGCTCATCGATACCGCCGGTCGTCTGCACACGAGCCCCGAACTCATGCGCGAGCTCGCCAAGGTGGTCAATGTGACCCGTAGGCGCGCCGCCAATATGGCCGCCGGTCCCATGCCGGTCTCGGTCGTGCTTGTGATCGATGCCGCCACTGGTCAGAACGGTCTGAACCAGGCGCTCGAGTTTAACGAAGCGTTGGGCCTGGACGGTATTATCATGACTAAGCTCGACGGCACGGCTAAGGGCGGTATCGCCATGGCCGTGGCCGAGAAGCTCAAGCTCCCGATCCTTCGCATCGGCGTGGGCGAGCAGGTCGATGACCTGCAGGAGTTTAACGCCAAAGATTTCTGCCGCGCCCTGGTGGGCGAGTCCAACTAAGGAGTAACCAGTGTTTGATTCCCTGAGCGATCGCCTCAACGACACATTTGACCGCCTGCGCGGCAAGGGTAAGCTGACCGAGGCCGATATTACTTCGGCCATGCGCGATATTCGCATGGCACTGCTCGAGGCCGACGTTAACTTTAAGGTCGTCAAGGAGTTCGTCGCCAAGACCAAGGAGCGCTGCATGACCGCCGAGGTCATGGAGTCGCTGTCGCCGGCGCAAAACGTCGTCAAGATCGTGCTCGACGAGCTCACCGAGATGCTCGGCTCAACCGAGAGCAAACTCGTCTTTAGCAACCGCATTCCTAATGTCATCATGCTCGTGGGCTTGCAGGGCTCCGGTAAGACCACGGCGGCCGTAAAGCTGGCCTACCTGCTCAAGAAGCAGGGCCGCTCGCCGCTGCTCGCCGCGTGCGACGTCTATCGTCCCGCCGCTGCCGACCAGCTGGCCACGCTCGGTGGCGAGATCGGCGTGCCGGTCTTCCGCGGTGACGGGGCGCACCCGGTCGACATTGCCAAGGGTGCCATCCAGGAGGCCGTCGACCACCTGCGCGACGTGGTCATTGTCGATACCGCCGGCCGTCTTCAGATCGACGAGCAGATGATGCAGGAGGCCGTCGACATCAAGAAGGCCGTCAGGCCCGACCAGGTGCTGATGGTCGTCGACGCCATGACCGGCCAGGATATCGTCAACGTCGTCTCGACCTTCGCCGATCGCACCGACTTTGACGGTGTGATCATCTCCAAACTCGACGGCGATGCCCGTGGCGGTGGCGCACTTTCGGTGCGCCAGGTGACCGGCAAACCCATCAAGTTCGTGAGCATGGGCGAGAAGCCTGATTCGCTGGAGCCGTTCTATCCCGATCGCATGGCAAAGCGCATTCTGGGCATGGGCGATGTCGTCGGCATTATCGAGAAGGCTCAGGAGGCAGCCGATGCAGAGCAGCTCGAGGCTGCCGAGCGTATGCTGCGCGAGGGCTTTACCATGAACGATATGCTCGACCAGATGAAAGCCGTCAAGAAGATGGGCGGCATGAAGGGCATCCTGGGCATGCTCCCCGGTGGTCAGCGCGCGCTCAACCAGATGGGCGGCAACCTGGACGAGGGCATCTTCGATAAGAACGAGGCCATCATCATGTCGATGACCAAGGAGGAGCGCCTTCGCCCCTCCATCATCAACGGCCAGCGTCGCGCCCGTATCGCCAAGGGCGCCGGCGTAACCCCCACCGAGGTCAACAGCCTTATGAAGCAGTGGGGCGAGATGAATAAGATGATGGGCCGCATGCGCACGATGGCCAATCAGGCACAGGCTGGCGGTAAAAAAGGCAAAAAGGGAAAGAAGGGCAAGAGGATGCGCATGCCCAATATCCCTGGCCTGGACGCTATGGGTCTGGGCGGCATGGGCGGCCTTGGTACGGGCGGTCCCAAGTCCGATATGGAGCTGCTGCGCCAGATGGAAGCGCAGATGCGTAATAAGAAATAGGGCTGTAATTCCAGCTTGATATGGCAAAGGCCACTCGGAAGCTACCGGGTGGCCTTTGTTGTTGGCTTTGATTGTTGGGCTGCGTTTAGCGTCGTGCCCTGAGCTCGCGGTGCCGTGCCGTTAGTGGCAGCCGCAGCCCTCGTGGCCCTCGTGCTCGTGATGGCCGTGACAGCTGCAGGCCTCGCCATGTTCGTGGGCGTGGTCGTGGTCATGGCCGTGGCAGCCGCACGTGGCCTCGCCGTTCTGTGCGAGCGTGCCGGCGATAAGGGCCTCGACGCAAGCGTCGCAGCTGCCCTGGGCACCTGCGTATACCGTGATGCCGGCTTGGGCGAGCGCGTTGATGGCGCCACCGCCGATACCGCCGCAGATGAGCGTGTCCACGCCGCCGTTGGCGAGCAGGCCCGCAAGGGCACCGTGGCCGGTGCCGCCGGTGCCCACGACCTGCTCGTTGAGCACCTTGCCGTCCTGAATGTCGTAGATCTTGAACTGCTCGCTGCGGCCAAAGTGCATAAAGATGTTGCCGTTGTCGTACGTAGTTGCCACTCTCATGGTGTCAACCTCCTTTGCTGGCCATGCGGCCGTTGTCGTGGTGATGGGGGAGTACACGATATTGCCGCCTTCGATGATGAGCGCTCGTCCGTTGACCAGCGCGCTTGCCACCTTGCGATGCGCGCGGCTGCAGATTGCCGCCACCGTGGCGCGCGCGATACCCATCTGCTGTGCGACTGCCTCCTGATTGAGGCCTTCTAGGTCGCACAGGCGCAGGACTTCGAGTTCGTCGACCGTCATGTCGATGGCCTCTCCGCTTGCTAGGCCGTCAGGGGTAAAGCCGCGGTATTCGGGGATGATCCCAACACGGCGCAGTTTTTCGCGTCTTCCTGCCATGCGCACTCCTTATCTGACATATGTCAACAATAGGATAGCGAACGTGTAGATTTGCGCAAGGAATTTCTGGCATATGTCAGAAAATGAGGGCTTATGTTTGGGCTGTGGGGCCGCGTGCGCCTGGGCTACAATGAATCTCGCTTGTAGGCGACTGACAGGAGGGTCAATGAGCAAAGCTGATCAACAGTTTGTATCCATGTGCCGCGATATCTTGGACCATGGCACCACGACCGAGGGCCAAAAGGTACGCCCGGTGTGGGAGGACGGCACCCCTGCCTATACCATTAAAAACTTTGGCGTTACGGCGCGCTATGACCTGCGTGAGGAGTTTCCGGCGCTCACGCTGCGTCGTACAGCCCTCAAATCTGCCATGGATGAGATCCTATGGATCTATCAAAAGAAGTCCAATAACGTGCATGACCTCAACAGCCATATCTGGGATGAGTGGGCCGACGAGACCGGCTCCATCGGCAAGGCCTACGGCTACCAGATTGGCCAGAAGAGCCATTATGCCGAGGGTGACTTTGACCAGATGGACCGCGTGCTGTACGACCTTAAGAACACGCCGTACAGCCGCCGCATTATGACGAACACCTATGTGTTTAGCGATCTGTCCGAGATGCACCTGTATCCGTGCGCCTACAGCGTGACGTATAACGTGACGCAGCGCCCGCAGGATGACAAACCGACGCTCAACATGATTCTCAACCAGCGTAGCCAGGATATTTTGGCTGCGAACAACTGGAATGTGTGCCAGTACGCTATTTTGCTGATGATGGTCGCGCAGTCGGTCGATATGATCGCTGGCGAGCTGCTGCATGTGATTGCCGATGCCCACATTTACGACCGTCATGTCGATATCGTCCGCGAGCTTATCGAGCGTCCGCAGTTTGCCGCGCCCAAGGTAACGCTCAACCCGGATGTGCATGATTTCTATGCGTTTACGACCGATGACCTGATCGTCGAGGGCTATGAGCACGGCCCGCAGGTCAAGAACATCCCCATTGCGGTGTAGGTGACGCGCATGACGAGTAAGCTTTCTGCCATCGTCGCCGTGTGCGATGACTGGGGTATTGGGTGCGAGGGCGACATGGTGGTGTCCAATCGCGCCGATATGCGTCATTTTGTGGCGTGCACCAAAGGCTGTCCGGTCATTATGGGACGCAAGACGCTGCTGAGTTTTCCCGGTGGGCGTCCGCTCAAGAATCGCCGCAATATCGTGCTCACCCGCGACGAGAGCTTTGCTGCCGAGGGTGTCGACGTGGTTCATAGCGTTGACGAGGCCTTGGCCGCCGTAGCCGATGAACCCGTTGCGTGGGTGATTGGCGGCGGCGAGGTGTATCGGCAGTTTTTGCCGTATTGCGTCGAGGCCGAGGTCACGCACGACCATTGCATCCATGCCGTGGACACATACTTTCCCGACTTGGACGCCGATCCCGCGTGGGAGATTGCGCGTCGTGGCGGTGTTGCCACGATTGCCTCGGGCGAGGGCGACGAGGGCGTCGATTATGAGTTCGTGACGTATCGTCGCGTTGAGGCGTAAATCGTCTGGAGTGAACGGTATCATCGGGTTATTTGAATGCATGGGGCGGCGCTTAGCGTCGCCTCGTTTGGTATAGATGTGCTGTTAAGAAAGGTACGGGCTGGCTGCTATGACTGATGCCGTTGAGGTGCTGCGAATTGATTCGCTCGAGGACGAGCGGCTCGATGCCTACGTGCGACTGACCGAGCGCGAGCTGCGCTGCGTGCTGGAGCCGCAAAAGGGCATCTTTATCGCCGAGAGTGCCAAGGTTATCGAGCGCGCGGTGCGCGCCGGATACGAGCCGGTGAGCTTTCTTTTGGGCGAACGCTGGCTCGACCAGATGATGCCGCTGTTTGAGCGCCTGGCGGTACGCGAAGGTGCGGGCCCGGTTCCCGTGTTCGTGGCCTCCATGGAGCTTATGGAGCAGCTGACGGGCTTTAACGTGACGCGCGGTGCGCTCGCGGCATTCCGTCGTCCACGTCAGATTCCGGTTGATGAGTTCTTGGGCGGCGTCGTCGAGGCGGCGGGAGAGCGCCCGGTGCGCGTGTGCGTCCTCGAGGGCATTGTCGACCACACCAACGTCGGCGCGATTTTCCGCTCGGCGGCTGCGTTGAATGTCGATGGCATTTTGGTGAGCCCTACGTGCTGTGACCCGCTGTACCGTCGCTCAGCCCGCGTGAGCATGGGCACGGTGTTCCAGGTGCCCTGGACGCGCATTGGCAGCGAGGCGCGCGTATGGCCGCATGATGGGCTGGCGGCGCTGCACGATGCCGGCTTCTCGTGTGCCGCCATGGCATTGACGGATGATTCGGTGTCGTTGGACGATCCCGCGCTGCAGGAGATTGACCGCCTGGCAATCTTTATGGGCACCGAGGGCGCTGGCTTGGGCGCCAAGACCATTGCGGGCTGCGACCGAGCCGTGCGAATTCCGATGGCGCACGGGGTCGATTCGCTCAACGTGGCCGCGGCAAGTGCTGTCGCCTTTTGGCAGCTGTGTCCGCATGTGAGCAATGAGTATCACTACCAGCCGGGTTTGTATCACTAAACAGATATTTCGCACCGGGCTCTGGTTCGGGGCGTTTCGGCCGACGCTGGTCGGTGCTAAGCTGGTGTCGGTTTTGGTCTTAAATTGCCGTTTTGTTGTATGACGTACGCTAGTGGGGAGGGCGTGTGGCTAAGAAATCTACGGCTATCGATGTAACGCAGGGTGTCATTTGGCAACAGCTGCTGTCGCTGTGCGTCCCTATCTTCTTTAGCTCGTTTTTTCAGCAGGCATACACGCTTATTGGTACCTATATCGTCGGTCAGTTTGGCGGCAAGCTCGCGCTGGGTGGCATTCAGGCCACGATGGTGCTTACGGAGCTCTGCATTGGTTTTTGCGTCGGTGTGGGTGCCGGCTGCGCGGTCATTACGGGCCAGTTTTTTGGTCAGCACGATGACGAGCGCCTGAGCCGATCAGTCCATACGGCCATGACGCTCGCGCTGGTGGGCGGTATCGTTTTCTCGATTCTTGGCATAGTGTTCGTTGAGCCCATGCTGGTACTTATGAACACACCGCATGAACTATTGGCCGAGGGCGTGGCCTATGCTCGTTGCTATTTTGCCGCCATGGTTGCGGCGTTGCTGCTCAATATGGGAACGGCATTGCTGCGCGCCGTGGGCGACACGCGCGGGCCTGCTGTGATCATCGCTTCCGGCTGCCTTGTTAATGCGGTGCTGGATGTCATCTTCGTTGCCGTGCTTCATATGGAGGCTTTGGGTTGCGGCATCGCGGTGGCGCTGACCATTTGCTCCAACGCCACGATGATCGTAATTCGTATGATGCACGCACCGGGTGCGTGGCGGCTTTCACTGTCCAAACTCGGCATTGATCCGGGTATTTGTAAGAGCATGATCTCGTGTGGTCTGCCGCTTGGCTTTCAGTCTGCTGCGTATTCGATTTCCAACGTTTTGATTCAGGTGTCGGTCAACTCGTTTGGCGCCGATGTCACCACGGCTTGGGGTCTTTCGGGCCGCCTGGATGGCATTGTCTGGATGGTTACCGAGGCGCTTGGCGTGTCGATCACCACGTTCTCGGCGCAGAACTTCGGCGCGCGCAACTACGAGCGCATGCGCAAGGGCTACCATACGTCGCTCGTGCTGTCGTTTATGCTCATTGGTGGCCTGTCTGCCGTGCTGCTGGTATTCTCGGGTCCGCTGTCTCGTCTGTTTGTCAACGATGCTTCGATCTCGGCGTACACCACGACCATCCTCCATTTCATTGCGCCGTTCTATGCGATTTTCTCGATCATCGAGAACGCCTCGGGTTCCATCCGCGGCGCCGGCGTGAGCTTGCAGCCCATGCTGCTCACGATTTTTGGCACCGTCGTACTCAGGGTGATCTGGGTGTTTGCGATTATGCCGTTCGATCCGTCGCTTGAGCACCTGTTGCTGGTCTACCCCGTAACCTGGGTAATCACCGCCATGATGTTCACCGTCTACCATCACAGCGGCAACTGGCTCGGCCGCGCCACTGCCAAATGATCCCTTGGGGACGGAGGAAAACGGATCATTGGCTGGCGATAAGGCGAAGTGATCCGTTTTCCTCCGTCCCTTTCGGATTAATTAGTATTCGATGCCTTGGCGGGCTAGGAGGCCTTCGTCGAAGTAGTGTTTGACGGGGCGCATTTCGGTTACTAGGTCGGCAAGGTCGGCGAGGGGCAGCAAGCCGCGGCCGGTGAGCACGAGCTCCGTCGTGGTCGGTTTCATCGCGATCAACGCTTCGACATCTTCGCGCGTCACAAAGCCCCGTCGCATGGCTTCTCCCAGCTCATCCAAGATCAGCACGTCGACCTGGCTAATCTGCTCGCGCGCCAGCTCCATGATCTGTGCGGCACAGGCTTCGGGCGTGTCGCGGTCGGCTTGTACGATGCGTAACCCCAATCGAGGCGCCGCATCATGTTCGGCGCAGTGCAGCTTCTTGGCAAACTGAAGCATGAGCACGTTAAGTCCATAGCCCGTGGCGCGCAGCGCGAGCCCCAGCGCAGCCGTCGTCTTGCCTTTGCCGTCGCCCGTATAGATTTGAACCTTGCCGACTTCCAGTGATGCCATCTCTGTCCTTTCGTGCCCGGCGTCGGTTTATCGCCGTCCGGGTTGGGTATTCTAGAAAACATTATCAACCCCAGTAGATGGAGTTCAAGCAGATGGAGATGGATGACAACAAACGTAGACGGAATATGATCCTCTACGTGCTCATCGCCTTCGTCGTCTACCTCGTGCTCTCGACCGTTCTGTTCCCCAACATCGGTCACACGCAGCAGATTACGAAGACCGATTACTCGACGTTTGTCAAAGCGCTCGATAAGAAGAGTGTCGACAAGGTCGAGTACAACACGGACGATTACTCGATTTATTACACCAAGAAGGGCGAGGACGAGAACATCGCCTACAAGACGACCGGTGTTCCGAATGACGCGGGCTTTACCGATCGCGTGCTTGAATCTGGCGCCTCGCTGGAGTCGGTCGTTCCCGATAAGAACTCGGGTCTGATGACCTACTACCTGCTCACCCTCATTCTTCCCATGGCGATTTTCTTCCTGATCGGCTGGTGGCTCAACCGCCGCATGAAGAAGGCCATGGGCGATGACGGTCCGTCGATGAACTTTGGCGGCGGTGGTTTTGGCGGCGGTGGACTGGGCAAGTCCGGCGCGCGCGTGATCGCCTCCAAGGACGTGGGCGTGACCTTTAAGGATGTCGCCGGCCAGGAAGAGGCCAAGGAGTCCCTCAAGGAGGTCGTCGACTTTCTGGAGAAGCCGCAGCGCTACGAGGAAATCGGCGCCAAGCTGCCGCGCGGTGCTCTTCTTGTCGGCCCTCCGGGTACCGGTAAAACCCTGCTTGCTAAGGCTGTGGCCGGCGAGGCCGGCGTGCCGTTCTTTAGTATTTCTGGTTCTGAGTTTGTCGAGATGTTCGTCGGCCGCGGCGCCGCTAAGGTGCGCGACCTGTTTAAGCAGGCCAAGGAAAAGGCCCCATGCATCGTCTTTATCGACGAGATCGATACCATTGGCAAGAAGCGCGATGGCGGCGGCTTTAGCGGCAACGACGAGCGCGAGCAGACGCTCAACCAGCTGCTGACCGAGATGGACGGTTTCGATAACCACAAGGGTATCGTCGTCCTCGCTGCTACCAACCGCCCCGACAGCCTTGATCCGGCCCTGCTTCGCCCCGGTCGTTTTGACCGCCGTATCCCCGTTGAGCTGCCCGACCTGACCGGCCGTAAGAACATTCTTGAGCTGCATGCCAAGAGCGTGAAGACGCAGCCGCCGATCGACCTGACCGCTATTGCCCGCGCCACGCCCGGTGCCTCGGGCGCCGACCTGGCCAACATCATCAACGAGGGCGCCCTGCGCGCCGTCCGCGAGGGTCGCAAGCGCGCTACGCAGGACGACTTTGAGGAGTCGGTGGAGGTCGTCATCGCCGGTCAGCAGCGCAAGTCCACGGTGCTGTCCGACCACGAGAAACAGGTCGTTTCTTACCACGAGATCGGTCATGCCATCGTTGCTGCCCGCCAAAAGGGTTCTGCGCCGGTCACGAAGATTACCATCGTGCCGCGCACGAGCGGTGCTCTTGGCTACACCATGCAGGTCGAGGAGGATGAGCGCTTCCTGACCACACGCCAGGAGGTCCTGGACAAGCTCGCCGTCTATTGCGGTGGCCGTGCAGCCGAGGAGCTCATCTTTGGCGAGATGACGACCGGCGCAGCCAACGATATCGAGCAGGCCACCAAGCTCGCCCGTAACATGGTGACGCGTTTTGGTATGTCCGATGAGTTTGGCATGATGGCGCTCGGTACCGTTCAGAATGCGTACCTCAACCAGGACACGTCGCTCACCTGCGCCCCCGGTACGGCCGAGCGCGTGGACGCGATTGTCGCCAAGCTGATCGAGGATGCGCACGACCGCGCTCTGCAGATTCTGAAGGAGAACAAGTTTAAGCTCCACGAGCTGGCTCGTTATCTGTACAAGAAGGAGACGATCACGGGCGAGGAGTTCATGAATCTCCTCACGCGCGAGAATCCGCTGATGCCGAAGCAGCAGTAAGGCTGGTTACACAGCATCGAACGCCCCATTTGAGCTTCTATCTCAAATGGGGCGTTTTGCTTGGGAGGGATATGCATGAAGATCGTGGTGAGCGCCTGTTTGATGGGCGAGAGCTGCAAGTATAACGGACTCGACAACTATCATCGCGAGCTGGTCGAGGCTTGCGAGCGCACGGGGACCGAGGTCCTGTTGGTATGCCCTGAGGTTTTTGGCGGCCTGCCCACACCGCGCGATCCTTCCGAGATCGTGGACGGCGAGGTCCGTACCTGCGAGGGTACCTCAGTCGATCGCGAGTTTCGCCTGGGTGCCCAACGTGCGCTCGACATGTGCGAGCAGGCGGGCGGCCCGTCCCAGAACGCTGCGTGCGTCTTGCAGGACCGTAGCCCCTCGTGTGGTGTAGGCCGTATCTACGACGGAACGTTCAGCGGTACGCTCACACCGGGTAACGGCGTTTTCGTCGACCTGCTCCTGCGCCACGGGTACCGTGTGATTCCGGCTAGCGAGTTCGATCCCAGCATGCTGGAACATTGTCCACAGCACTCGAATCCAACACTTCCTCACGGGTGACCGTTTTGGCATCATCCGTGAAGTTGATATTGAGTACGACCCGGTCATCAAAGACGTAGACCGAGTTGACAGGTGCCGTACCCAGGCAGTCCCTCCCCGCGGTCCTCGCGCAGGAACGCGTACACGGTCCTCCCGTCTCTTGCGCCCCTCCTGCCCCAAACCCTGCTAGGAGCGAGTGCAGCAAACTGGAAGTTTAAATTAGTCTTTGCAAATAACCTTTGAACCTTCACCATCAATTACAATTCCCTGA